>NZ_AP025032.1:634166-1268333 GCF_019973775.1 Aureimonas sp. SA4125
CGCCGGACAAGATGCTGCAGGCCCGCGTCTTCGCCTATGCCGACGCGCACCGCCACCGGCTCGGCACGCACTATGAGTCGATCCCGATCAACCGGCCGAAGAACGAGGTGCACCACTATCACCGCGACGGCCAGATGAACGTCTATGGCGGCATCAAGACCGGCAATCCGGACGCCTATTACGAGCCGAACTCGATGAACGGCCCGGTCGAGCAGCCCTCGGCCAAGGAGCCGCCGCTACGCATCCATGGCGACGCCGACCGCTACAACCACCGCATCGGCAATGACGATTACAGCCAGGTGACGGCCCTGTTCAATCTGTTCGACGATGGCCAGAAGGCGCGTCTCTTCGCCAACATCGCCGCGGCCATGTCCGGCATTCCGCAGGAGATCGCCGACCGCCAGCTGGCGCATTTCGACAAGGTCGATCCGGCCTATGGCGCCGGCGTGCGCATGGCGCGCCAGACCATGACCGGCCGCGAGCCGGCGATCTCGGTCACCCCACAGACGCCGCAGCAGGCCGCCGAATAGGCTTTACCTGCAATTGACAGAGTGAGCGAAGGCCGGGAGCGATCCCGGCCTTCGTCGTTTGCGCAGCGATTGTCGCGCCGACTGTCTGGACGTATGATCGGCGCGCCGACGACGGAGACCGCCGATGGGATCGAACTGGACGCTGAAGGACGCAGAAACCGAATTCGTGACGATCGCCGAGGCCGCGAAGGCCGGTGATCCGCAGCGTGTGACCATGCCGGGCGACGGCGCGGTCGTCGTCGTCTCGGCCGCCGACTACGACCGCCTGTCGAAACGCCCGAAGACGCTCGTCGAACACATCCTGGATTTTCCGAAACTGCCGGAGGACTCGCAGGACATGTTCGACAAGACCGAACCCTTTTTGATGGATATTCGCGAGATTGATTTCGACGAGTAAACGATGTTTCCGCTCGACACGATGGTCCTCTCCGAGACGGGAAAGCGGCGGCCGGAGCCTATGATCCGAGCGTGGCTGGATGTGACCGATCCTGTCTTGTTGCATGTGGGAGTCATCATGCGGCGAGAGGTCGCGGCGGGGATCGAAAAGAAGCGCCTCTTCGATCCGGTTTCTCCACACGCCTCGAGCGCTGGGCGGTCGATCTGCGCGAAGAGTTCCGCCACAGGACCTTTTTCATCACGACCGAGATCGCTTTGCGATGGGGCCGGCTTCTTGTGCTATTGAAGCGGCGTGACATGGATCTCCTCATTGCCGCGACCGCGCTGGAGCACGACCTCATCGTCGTCACGCGCAACACCCGTCACTTCGAGCCGACCGGCGCGAAGCTTCCGAACCCTTACGAAACGTGATTCTCTTGACCTTTGATCTGACGACGCCGACCTTGACCGGGAGTGTTTCCGCATGAGGCTCGGTGGACGCATCGCTGCAGCGATTGAAATTCTGACCGATACCGCCACGCGCCGTCGTCCCGTGGCCGACGCGCTGAAGGACTGGGGACTCGCGCACCGCTTCGCCGGCTCCGGCGACCGCGCCGCCATCGGCAATATCGTCTACGACGTCCTGCGCCGCCGCCGCTCCTATGGCTGGCGCATGGGCAATGACAGCCCGCGCGCGCTCGTCTTCGCAGCGCTCATGGACAGCGAAAACCTCGATGCCGAGGCGATGCTGGCCGCTCTCGAGGGCGATCGCTTCGCGCCGGAAATGCCGTCGGCCGCCGATCTGCAGCGCTTCGCTTCGAGCGACATCACCGCGGCTCCCGCCGCCGTCCGCGCCGACTTGCCGGATTGGCTGGCGAAAGCCTTCGAGACGTCGTTCGGCGAGGACTGGATCGCCGAGGCGGAGGCCCTGTCCGCCCGCCCGCCGCTCGACATGCGCGTCAACACGCAGTTGTCGACGCGCGATCAGGTCGCCGAGGCGCTATCGCCCTACCACGCGACGCCGGCGGCGCTGTCGCCGCAAGGCCTGCGCATTGCGCCGATCGTCGGCGGTGGGCGCCATCCCAATGTCCAGGCCGAGGGCGCCTTCCAGAAGGGCTGGTTCGAGATTCAGGACGAGGGCTCGCAGATCGCCGCAGCTCTTGTCGGCGCCAAGCCCGGCGAAAAAGTACTCGATTTCTGCGCCGGTGCCGGCGGCAAGACGCTGGCACTCGCCGCCGGCATGGCGGGCGAGGGCATGGTCCATGCCTACGACGCCGACAAGCAGCGCCTGGCGCCGATCTACGAGCGGGTGAAACGGGCGGAAGCGTCGAACGTCACCGTGCATGGGCCACGAGAGGACCTGTTCGAGCTTGACGCCGCGATGGACCACGTCGTCGTCGATGCGCCCTGCACCGGGACCGGCACCTGGCGCCGCCGCCCCGACGCCAAATGGCGGCTGTCGGCCTCGGCGGTCGACAAACGCACGGCCGAGCAGGATGCGGCGCTCGACGCCGCCGCCCGCTTCGTCAAGCCGGGCGGCACGCTCGCCTACATCACCTGTTCGCTCCTGAGGGCGGAAAATGTCGACCGCATCGAGGCCTTCCTGATGCGCCACCGCGACTTTTCCGTGGGCGACAGCCCGGCAGCCTGGGCCGAAGCCCTGCCCGATGCGCCGAAATCCTATCGGGCCGAGACCGTCGGCTGGGGAACGGCGCTGACGCTGACGCCGCGCCTCACCGGCACCGACGGCTTCTTTTTCGCCAAGCTCGTGCGCCAGTGAAAAACGTCGCGGTGCTCGCCCTGTTCCTCGCCGTATCGATCGGCGGGGGATTCTTCATGGGCATCTCGAACCCGCCGGGCGCCTGGTACGCCGGGCTGAACCAGCCCTGGTTCCAGCCGCCGAACTGGCTGTTCGGGCCAGCCTGGACGATCCTCTACGTCTGCATCGGCTTTGCCGGGTGGCGTGTGTGGCGGGCCGGCCTCAAGCCGGCACTGCTTCTATGGACGCTTCAGATGGCGTTCAATCTCTCCTGGTCGCTCGTGTTCTTCGGCTTGCATTTCATCCTCGCCGGATTGCTCGTCCTCATCGGCATGCTGGCGGCGATCCTCGCCTTCATCACCGTGACCTGGCGCGGCGACCGTCCGGCGGCGCTCCTGTTCCTGCCCTATGCCGCCTGGGTCAGCTTTGCCGGACTTCTCAATGGCGCGATATGGTGGTTGAACTGACACAGGGGCCCGGCAGACGAAAAGCCGGAGGCCATGCCGTTGTCGCGGTCGCGACCCGTGCCGAGAGAGCGTGATGACCGATTTCGATCCGACGAGAGCCGACCTCTCGACCAATCTCATCGCCGGCCGGCGCGTGCTCTTCATCATTGCGGCGCTGCCGGAATACGGACCGCATCTGCGCCGCCGGATCCGGCCTTTGATGACCGGCGTCGGGCCGATCGAGGCGGGGGTCGCGACGGCCATCGCACTGCAGGTGCTCGATCATGCCGGCCATCCGCCCGATCTCGTCGTCTCGCTCGGCTCGGCCGGCTCGCGGACGCTGGAGCAGGGGAGCGTCTACCAAGCGTCATCGGTCTCCTGGCGCGACATCGATGCCTCGCCGCTCGGCTTCACGAAGGGCGTGACGCCCTATCTCGACCACCCTGTCGACACGCCGCTGCCGACGCCGATTCCGAGCCTTCCCGCCGTCCGCCTGTCGAGCGGTGCCGACATCGTCTCGGGCGCGGCCTATGACCGGATCGATGCCGACATGGTCGACATGGAGACCTTTGCCATCCTGCGCGCCTGCCAGCGGTTCGATCTGCCCTTGATCGGCCTGCGCGGCATTTCCGACGGCGCCGCCGACCTCCACCATTACGATGACTGGACGAGCCTCCTCCATGTCGTCGACGAAAATCTCGCCGACGCCGTCGACCGGCTGGCCATCGCCATGGAAGCCGGCCTGATCTGAACCTTTGCCGCAAGCCGGCGCATCCCGTCGCGTTCTGCGCGGCGACGATCGGCGGGTTGCGGGCGGCGCGAGGCGGCGATTCAAACGGCGCGCTCTGTGCGGTGCGTCAATCATCTTGCCTTCGGCGCTGCGCTTGCTTAAAGCCTCGCAATGACCGCACATCCCGATACTGTCCTCATCATCGACTTCGGCTCCCAGGTGACGCAGCTGATCGCGCGCCGCGTGCGCGAGGCCGGCGTCTATTCCGAGATCGTCCCCTTCCAGCTGGCCGAGGAGGGGTTCCAGCGGCTGAAGCCGAAGGCGGTGATCCTCTCGGGTTCGCCCGCCTCGACCGGCGACATCGATTCGCCCCGCGCCCCGCAGGCGGTGTTTGACGCCGGCATCCCGGTTCTCGGCATCTGCTACGGCCAGATGACGATGTGCGTGCAGCTCGGCGGCCGGGCGGAAAGTTCTTCGCACCGCGAGTTCGGCCGTGCCTTCGTCGAGATCCAGAAGGATTGCCCGCTGTTTTCAGGCGTCTGGTCCGAAGGCACCCGCCATCAGGTCTGGATGAGCCATGGCGACCGCGTCATGGACATGCCGCCCGGTTTCGAGATCTTCGCCAAATCCCCGGGCGCGCCCTACGCCGTCTTCGGCGACATCGCCCGCAATTTCTACGGCCTGATGTTCCACCCCGAAGTCGTCCACACCACGGACGGCGCGCGGCTGATCCACAATTTCGTCCACAAGGTCGCGGGTCTGGGCGGCGACTGGACCATGGCCGCCTTCCGCGAGAAGGCGATCGCCGAGATCCGCGCCAAGGTCGGTGACGGCCGCGTCATCTGCGGCCTCTCCGGCGGCGTCGATTCCTCGGTCGCGGCCGTCCTCATCCACGAGGCGATCGGCGAGCAGCTGACCTGCATCTTCGTCGACCACGGCCTCCTCCGGCTGAACGAGGCCGAGCAGGTCGTCTCGATGTTCCGCGACCACTACAACATCCCACTCGTCCATGTGGAGGCGCAGGACCTCTTCATCGACGCGCTCGAGGGCGAGATCGACCCGGAGGTCAAGCGCAAGACCATCGGCCGCCTGTTCATCGAGACCTTCGAGGCCGAGGCCAAGAAGCTCGGCGGCGCCGATTTCCTGGCGCAAGGGACGCTCTATCCCGACGTGATCGAATCGGTCTCCTTTTCCGGCGGTCCCTCGGTGACGATCAAGTCGCACCACAATGTCGGGGGCCTGCCCGAGCGCATGAACATGCAGCTGGTCGAGCCGCTGCGCGAGCTGTTCAAGGATGAGGTCCGTGTTCTCGGCCGCGAGCTTGGTCTGCCCGACCACTTCGTCGGCCGCCACCCCTTCCCGGGGCCAGGTCTTGCCATCCGGTGCCCCGGCGGCGTCACCCGCGAGAAGCTCGAAATCCTGCGCCAGGCCGACGCGGTCTATCTTGACGAGATCCGCAAGGCCGGCCTCTACGACGCCATCTGGCAGGCCTTCGCCGTACTCCTGCCGGTCCAGACCGTCGGCGTCATGGGCGACGGGCGCACCTACGAATTCGTCTGCGCCCTGCGCGCCGTCACCTCCGTCGACGGCATGACCGCCGATTTCTACCCCTATGATATGGAATTCCTCGGCAACACCGCGACCCGCATCATCAACGAGGTCCGCGGCATCAACCGGGTCGTCTACGACGTGACGTCGAAGCCACCAGGCACGATCGAGTGGGAATGATTTTAGCCTGAGGGCGCCTTCCTGGAAAGAACGGCGCGAGCGCGGCTATTGGTCGGTCGCGATCTCGAGTTCCGGAACTCCGGTGTAATTGTAGCTTTCATGGAGTACAGTCAGGATCGCGGCGGCGACTTGGTTATCGTCGAAGGTGTTGGAAGGGTAGCTGCGCGAATAGTTCGCGGAATATCCGGGATTTGCGTAGCCCGCGGCGTGCAGCCGGGCGATGCGATCGGGTGTCAGCAGCGCGATCAGGGCGGGCCAGCTTTCCTCCGACTGGGCCTCGCAATACAGCGCGTCGGGCGATTCCGGCTGGCATTGGACATAGCCGATTCCCGCGCAGAACGCGGCGAAGACCTCGCCATCCCTGCTGGACCGAAGACGGCGGATCTCGGCTGCGACCTCAGCGCCATAGGTTGCTACCAGATCGCTGGCCGACGTCGCCAGCGACGGTGACGGCGGTGGCGGCGTGAATGAGCACTCGACCACAGCGGTCGCCTGCATCGACATCGCCTCGCTGACTCGACCGGCAAGATTTTGTGAGAAGCCGTTGCGTGGTGGGCAGGGCGTCTCCGCGACCCATTCCGTGCTGATTTCTATCCGCCACGGCTCTGCAGCGTAAGATGCCTTGAGAACGCCGAGAATCTCCGCCGCGATCCAAGCGATTGGCGCACTGCGCTCGAAGGTGTGGACATAGTTGCCGAAGCTCGGGTCGACGGTCCAGCCCCGGGCGGCAAGCTCGCTGCGCCGCTCCGGCGTCAGGACCCGCGCCAGCGACGGCTGCATCGCCGACCCTGCCGCTTCACAACCGAGTTCGCCGGCGCCCAGTCTTCGGCACTGGACATAGGCATTGCCGTAGAAAATCGTCGCATACCCGGCATGGCCCGGCCGTAAAGTGCTGCCGACCTCGGTCAGCGCCGCCTCGATGCGCCGACTGAGGACGGGCTTTTCCGCAGCCGTCGCTGTACCTGAAAAGGGCGAAGACAGTCCTGCGGGCGGCAAGAACGCCAGCAGAACGATCAGCAGACGAACCAGCCATACACGCGCCAGACGCTCATCGGATAACCGGAAGAACATCGCAGTCTCCCTGATTCAGCATGACCTTTGGCATCCGACACTGATCGGGCCCAGCGGTCCGCAACGTCAGATACCAGAACAAATAAAGAACATTAACTTGACCTAAAGTCAAGTCCTACCCTTCGGCCGCGTGTCCCGCATCGCGCGGCGCGGACCGTGATCCTTGGCTGAGCGGACTTTCGTTGCGGCCGCTTCGCAGCACAGCCGGCACCCTTGCGCTTGCCTCAGAAAGCCTGCGCAAATCCCGCGACGATCGCCCAGGCCCCGCCGGCGACCAGGAGGATAGCCGAGGACAGGGCGCCGGCCGCGCGCTGCCAGCGCGGCGCGTCCGCGGCGATGAAGTGCATGGCGTGAAACAGGCGCCCGAGCGTCAGGATCAGGCCGAGGCCGTGGATCGCCCAGGCCGGCGTGCCGAGGAGGGCCAGCGTCAGGAGAAGGATCAGCGCCACCGGCACGATCTCGATGGCGTTGGCATGGCCGCGCATCACCCGGATCAGCCGGAGATTGCCGCCGTCGCCCATCGGCACCTTTTCGCGCATCCGCGTTCGACCCGTCTCGACCATCAGCCAGAACAGAACGAGCGCATTCAGCCCGGCATAGAGCGCGACGGCGGCGATCGCAGGAGATGTCATGAGGGTGTCCTTGGTGACCGGGCGATACGGATCGCGATTGCGCCAGGGAACCACGAACGGGCCGCAAAGAACAAGATTTCCCTCGGCGCCTGCGATAGCCTGCAGGCGCCATCGATCTGCATGCTGCCAAGGTCGAGGCGAAGGGGATGCCTGCCATGACGGTGATGATCGCGGGATTGCTTCTGTTCCTCGGCCTGCATTCGGTCCGCATCTTCGGCGAAGGCCTGCGGACCGCTTCCATCGCCCGGTTTGGCGAGACGGCCTACAAGGCGGTCTATTCGCTCGTGTCGCTCGCCGGCCTCGTTTTGGTCGGCCAGGGCTACGGCGAGGCTCTGGCCGATGGCGGCATGGTTTGGGACCCGCCGGCGGCGACGCGGCATCTCTCGCTGCTGCTGGTTCCCGCGGCCTTCGTGCTGGTGGTGGCGGCCTATGTTCCGACCGGCCGGATCAAGGCCTTCGTCGGCCATCCCATGGTGCTCGGCATCGGGCTGTGGGCGCTGGGGCATCTCCTGGCCAATGGCGAAACCGCCAATGTCGTCCTGTTCGGTGCCTTCCTCGTCTGGGCAGCGTTCGACTATGCCGCCTCGCTCGCCCGCGACCGGCGCATGGGAACGGTCCGCCGCAGCCTTGGCGCCCGGGGCGACATCCTCGCCATCACCGTCGGCCTCGGCGCGGCGCTCGTCTTCATCTGGAGGCTGCATCTCTGGCTGATCGGCGTCACGCCGCTCGGCTGAGCCCTGCGCACGAACTCCGGCTTTCGGGCCGGGGCCTTTCGCTTCCGGCAAAAATCGTTAGAACGCGACACCACAGCTGTTTTTGCGAAGGTGCCTGCCCTTGAGCGCCCGATCGCACGCCAAGGTGATGCCAGGGATGAGTGACGAGAGTTTCTTTCGTGAAGTGAACGAAGAGATCCGCCAGGATCGCACCCGGCAGATCTGGGCGCGCTATGGCCGCGTCATCATGGCGCTCGCCGTCCTCGCCGTCCTCGTCACCGCCGGTTACGTCGCCTGGCGGGAATATTCCATCGGTCAGGCCAATGAGTCCGGCGACCGTTATCTCGCCGCTCTCGACCTTGCCGCGACGGGCGATCCGACGGAAGCGTCGGCGGCGCTCGATCAGCTCTCCGAGGACGGCTATGGCGCCTATCGCGATCTCGCCCGCATGCGGGCGGCGACGCTGAAGGAGAGCCAGGGCGCCGACGCCGACGCCGTCGCGGCCTTCGACGCCGTCGCCGGCGACGCCGCTGCGCCCAAGCCGATCCGCGACATGGCCGCAATCCGCGCCGCCTACATCCTGGTCGATGCGGGCAGCCTCGACGATGTCAGCCAGCGCGTCGTGCAACTGTCCGGCGAGGACCAGCCCCTGCGCTACCCCGCGCGCGAGGCCCTTGGCCTCGCCGCCTGGAAGGCCGGCAACTTCGACGATGCCAAGCGCTATTTCGAGCAGCTGCGCGACGACCAGGGTACGCCAAGCGGCATCGCCGTCCGCACCCGCCTGTTGTTGGAACTGATTGCGGCAGGCACCCGTCCGGTGGCTGTCGACGCGGCGGCGAGCGCGCCCGAAGCCCCTGCAGCTGCTGCACCCGTTGAACCGGCTGCGCCGGCTGCCGGCGCGCCTGCGGAAACCACCGCGCCTGCGGAAATCGGCGCGCCTGCGGCTTCACCGACGCCCGTTGTACCTTCCGCCCCGGCCGCACCAGCCGCGCCGGCCGCCGAGACCTCTCCTCCGGCTGCCGACCTCGCGCCGGCTCCTCCGGCGGAGCCAGCAGCCGCGCCCGCCGAGCCGGCGGCGCCGGTTGCCGGGGAAACCAATCCGGCGGCTCCCGCAACCGAAGCCGCCCCGGAAGCGGCGACGCCGACGGCGCCTGCCGCGCCCGGGACAACCGCCCCCGCGAACTGATCATGCCCTCTCCGTCGGCGACCCAGCCGACGGAGAGGGTGTCGGTTTGCAGCGAAAAATGCCGTATGATGACGGCGTAGAGCCTTCGGCGCCGGTCCGAAGGCCTTGTCATTTCAAGTCCGGACCGGATTTTCGTTTCCATGGTCACCATCGCCATCATCGGCCGCCCCAATGTCGGCAAGTCGACGCTGTTCAACAGGCTGGTCGGCAAGAAGCTCGCCCTCGTCGACGATCGCCCGGGCGTCACCCGCGACCGCCGCAACGGCGACGCGCGCCTCCTCGACATCGAGTTCGAGATCATCGATACCGCCGGCCTCGAGGAGGCCGCGGCCGACAGTCTGGAAGGGCGCATGCGCCAGCAGACCGAGACGGCGATCGACGAGGCCGACCTGTCGCTGTTCATGGTCGACGCCAAATCCGGCCTGACGCCGCAGGACAGCTTCTTCTGCGAGGTTCTCCGGCGCAAGAACAAGCCGGTCGTGCTCGTCTCCAACAAGGCCGAGGCGAAGAACTCGTCGGCCGGCTTCTACGACGCCTACACGCTCGGCCTCGGCGAACCCGTGCCGATCTCGGCCGAGCATGGCGAGGGCATGGGAGACCTGCGTGACGCCATCGTCGCCGCCCTTGGCGAGGCCGCCTTCGCCGATCCGGACGAGGACGCGGCGGTGGCGCCCGAACGCGATCCCGACGTCACCATTCTGGCGCCGGGCGAGGGCGACGAGGAGGAGCCGATCGAGGTCTACGACGACACCAAGCCGCTGCGCATCGCCATCGTCGGCCGGCCGAATGCCGGCAAGTCGACCCTCATCAACCGATTTCTCGGCGAGGAACGCCTCCTCACCGGGCCCGAAGCGGGCATCACGCGCGATTCCATCTCGGTCGAATGGGAATGGCGCGGCCGTCGCATCAAGATGTTCGACACCGCCGGCATGCGCCGCAAGGCCAAGGTGCAGGAGAAGCTCGAGCGCCTGTCGGTCGCCGACGCGCTGCGCGCCATCCGCTTTGCCGAAGTCGTCGTCGTGGTCTTCGATTCGACCATTCCCTTCGAGCGCCAGGATCTGTCGCTTGCCGACCTCATCATGCGCGAGGGCCGCGCGCCGGTGATCGCCTTCAACAAGTGGGATCTCATCGAGGACCGGCAGGCTGTGCTCGCCGATCTGCGCGAGAAGACCGAGCGGCTCCTGCCGCAGGCCCGCGGCATCCGCGCCGTGCCGGTATCCGGCGAGACCGGCGACGGCCTCGACCGGCTGATGCAGGCGATCACCGAGACGCACGAGATCTGGAACAAGCGCATCTCGACCGCCAAGCTGAATCAGTGGCTGGAGAAGGTCACCGGGCACCATCCGCCGCCGGCCGTCGCCGGCCGCCGCGTCAACATCAAATACATGACGCAGGTGAAGAGCCGACCGCCGACCTTCGTCCTGTCGGTCTCGCGCCCCGAGGCGCTTGGCGCCTCCTACACCCGCTACCTCACCAACGGCCTGCGCGAAGCCTTCAAGCTCGGCGGCGTCCCGATCCGGCTGAACCTGCGCAAGACCGATAATCCCTTCGCCGGCCGGGCCAAGAAATACACCTGACATTGCCGGCGACAGGCCGGTCCTGCCGGCAGTTTGCGCTCTTCGCCCGAATTGGTGAATGGATTCAAGGCTCGTTAACCAAGAAACAAGGTTAATGATCGATGATCCGTCTCATCAGTAATCGAGGCGGGTATCGAGTATGACCGGAAGGACGAGACGCGGCGCCGCGAAGGCCACATCACGCAGTCGGTTTCGGCACCTGTCGCTCGTCTGTCTCACTGGCCTCTGCCTGGTGCCCGCGCTGTCGACGCAGGCCGCCTTCCAGGACATGACCAGCCTCATCGAAGGCGGCCGCGCCGGGGCGCGCTGGCAGGCCTTCTTCATCCCGTCGCCGGCCGGCGCGATCGAAAAGGCCGGGCTTGCCTTCGGCAACGAGGCCGACCGGTCGAGGATGCCGCGCGGCGCCGGCCTGCACGGCGGCGACGGCACGGTCTACACCATGGACACCGCCCGCCCGCTCGTCGACAGCCCGGACGAGGCACGCGTGACCCGCGGCCAGAAGGGCGGTCGCGTCATCGCCGTCGCGCCGCAGGCGCCGCCCAAGGCGTTCAGCGCCGGCTCGATCCTCGAACGCCAAAGCCTTCTGCGGCCGGGCGCCAATATCGGCGGCGCCGACGTTCGCTCGGCCTTCGCGCGCCAGGCAGCGCCGGAAAAGTCGATCGAAGTGGCGATGCTGTTTGCCCCGAAGCGGCCCGATATCCTCGACGTCGCGCCGACCCCGGGCGTCATGATGGCATCGCTTGCGCCGCCCAGTGCGCCCCCGTCGACGGCCCTCGGCTACGCGCCGGCGCAGAGCGGCATCGAGAGCCGCGCAGCGACGCTGTTCGGGAAGATCCTGAAATCCGTCCCGAAGAGCTTCATCCCGCCGCTCGGCGAGGGCGATCATGCCTGGGCGGCGACGCCGCTGCCGATCTCGGCCTATTCGGCCAAAGAACAGACCTGCCTCGCCAATGGCATCTATTTCGAGGCCCGCGGCGAATCGGAGCTCGGCCAGGCGGCCGTGGCCCAGGTCATGCTCAACCGCGTGCGTAATCCGAGCTATCCCAAGTCGATCTGCGGCGTCGTCTACCAGAACAAGCACTGGCGCAACCGCTGCCAGTTCTCCTTCGCCTGCGACGGCATCAAGGACAAGATCACCAACAAGCGTTCCTATTCCGAGGCGCTGCGGATCGCCGGCGAGGTGACGCGGGGCGATACCTGGATAGCCGAGGTGGGCTCGTCGACGCATTATCACGCGACCTACGTTGCGCCGCGCTGGGCGAACGCGATGAAGAAGGTCGACAAGATCGGCCGCCACATCTTCTACCGCACGTTCGGCGGCGGCTGGAACTAAGGGTCCGGCGCGCCTCTCCCTCGCCATCTTGTTGCAACCCGGATGCACATCGGCTCTTGATGCGCCGAAGCGAACGCGGGGAGTGGGCATGGCGGATATGGACCGGCAGGAGGAGCGCGAAGCAGACGCATCCGGCGCCCCCGAGGAATGGCAGCGTCGCCGCGAGCAACTGGCCGAAAAGCTGGCGGCGCAGCGTGCACGGTCCGGTCCGGCCGTGGCCGCCGGCAGTTCGGCCGGTGGCATGAAGGGCGCTGCCGACGGCATGAAGCTTGCCAGCGAATTTGTCGCAGGCATCCTTGCCGGCGCCGGAATCGGCTACCTCTTCGACCGCATCGTCGGCACCAGCCCCTTCGGTCTCATCGTCTTCCTCATTCTCGGCTTCGTCGCGGGCGTCCTCAACGTGCTCCGTTCTGTCGGCAAGACCGGGTCTGCGGCCACCCAGCCACCAAAAGAAGCCGCAATGAGCAAGAATCCGCCCCCGGATTGATCGAACAGCTGTTGCGATCCGCATTTCCAGCCGCTATGGCAAAGCGGCCTCAACAAAAGGGGCATGGGATGTTGAAGGGCTTCAGAGTTTGGCGAACGATCCGCTGCACCAATTCGTAATCCAGCCGCTGGTCCCGATCCAGGTCGGCGGGCTGCATTTCGATTTCACCAATTCGGCGGCCTTCATGCTGCTGACGGTCGCGGTCGCGTCGGCCTTCCTGTACTGGACGACGAGCTCGCGCAGCCTGGTGCCGGGGCGCCTGCAGTCGGTCTCGGAGATGTCCTACGAGTTCATCGCGAACATGTTGCGCGATTCGGCCGGAACGAGCGGCATGCGCTTCTTTCCGCTCGTGTTCTCGCTCTTCATGTTCGTGCTGGTCGCCAACCTTCTCGGCATGTTCCCCTACTTCTTCACCGTGACGAGCCACATCATCGTCACCTTCGCGCTGGCCATCGTCGTCATCGCGACCGTGGTCATCTACGGCATTTCCAAGCACGGCCTGTCCTGGTTCAAGCTGTTCGTGCCGACGGGCGTGCCGATGGTCATCCTGCCCTTCGTGGTGTTGATCGAGGTGATCTCGTTCCTGTCGCGGCCGATCTCGCTGTCGGTGCGTCTCTTCGCCAACATGCTGGCCGGCCATATCACGCTGAAGGTCTTTTCGGGCTTCGTCGTGTCGCTGAGCGCCCTTGGCGCCATCGGCATCGGCGGCGCGATCCTGCCGCTGATCATGACCGTCGCCCTGACCGGGCTTGAATTCCTGGTCGCCTTCCTGCAGGCCTACGTCTTCGCGGTCTTGACCTGCATGTATCTCAACGATGCGGTCCATCCCCATCATTGAACCCCCACGACGTCGCGTCCCCCAGGGGTCGTGAGTTCCCACCGCACGTTCCACCAAAGGAGATTACCATGGACGCGGAAGCTGCAAAGTACATCGGTGCCGGCCTCGCATGCTTCGGCATGGCCGGAACGGCCCTCGGTCTCGGCAACATGTTCGCCGCCTACCTCTCGGGCGCGCTGCGCAATCCCTCGGCTGCCGACGGCCAGTTCGGCCGCCTGATCTTCGGCTTCGCCGTCACGGAAGCGCTCGGCATCTTCTCGCTGCTCGTCGCGCTGCTCCTCCTCTTCGCGGTCTAAGACCTGCGTCGATGATCCTGTCGCCGGTCGCCCTCGCTCGAGGGCGGCCGGTTCCTTCTGCCGGAGAGAGCGATGTTCGTCACTGAAGCCCATGCCCAGACCGAGACCCCGGCAACGGACGTGGCCCCGGTTGCGGGCGAGCATGCACCCGTAAACGGCGAAGCCGCCCACGGCACCGCCGTCGGCGCCCCCGGCGAAAGCCATTCCGGCGTCTTCCCGCCGATGGATACCCAGTTTTTCCCCTCGCAGCTCCTGTGGCTGGCGATCAGTTTCGGCGTCTTCTACCTCGTTCTGCAGAAGGTTATCCTGCCGCGCATCGGCGGGATCCTCGAGAACCGTCGCGATCGTGTCGCGCTGGACCTCGATGCGGCCGAGCGCATGAAGAGTGACGCCGACGAGGCGCTGGCCGCCTACGAGCAGGACCTTGCGGCCGCCCGCGCGCGCTCGCACCAGATCGCCGCCGACGCGCGCGACGCCGCCAAGGCCGATGCCGACGCCGAGCGCGCCGAGGTCGAGGCCGAACTCGATCGCAATCTCGAGGCGGCGCAGGCGCGCATCGCCACCATCAAGCAGGCAGCTCTTGCCGATGTCGGCCAGATCGCGGAGGCCGCGACCGCCGAGATGCTGTCCGCCGTCGCCGGGCTCGATCTTCCGGGCGAGAAAATCGCCGGCGCCGTGCGCGCCGTGCGCAGCTGAGGACGACCGCCATGGACAATACATTCTGGGCTCTTGTCGGCCTTCTGATCTTCTTTGCCGTCGTCGCCTATTTCAAGGTGCCGGCGATGATCAACAAGGCGCTCGACGCCCGGAGCGCGCGGATCCGCCAGGAGATCGAAGAGGCGCGCGCGCTGAAGGACGAGGCCAAGCGGCAGCTGGCCGAGTACCAGCGCCGCCGCCGCGAGGCCGAGGTCGAGGCGAGGGACATCGTCGCCGGCGCCGAACGCGAGGCGGCCTCGCTCCTCCAGGAAGCGAAGCTCAAGAGCGAGGAATACGTCGCCCGGCGCACCGCCATGGCCGAGCAGAAGATCGCTCAGGCCGAAAACGACGCGATCGCCGCGGTGCGGTCCTCGGCGGTCGATATCGCCGTCGCCGCCGCTGCCAAAATCCTGGGTGAGCGCAATGCGGCCGGTGCCAATGCCGGACTCGTCGACCAGTCCATCACCGAAGTGCGCAAGCTGCTGAACTGATCCGCTTCGACCAAACGATAAAGGACGCCGCCCGGAAACGAGGCGGCGTTTTTTATTGCACGGTCCTCCCGGCGCCGTGGCCCTGTGGCCACCCTGTCCTGCAATTATCTGTGTCCTGAAACACAAGGTCCGCGACCGGCTGTGGTCGCCCGGCTCAGGCGAACAGCAGTTCGCCCTGGCGCAGGGGACTGAAACTCAGGCGGTGATGGGGGCAGGGGCCGTGCTGCGTGATGGCGGCCAGATGCCGGCGCGTCGCATAGCCCATGTGCTGGCTGAAGCCGTAATGCGGGTGGACCTGGCAGAGCCGCGTCATCATCCGGTCGCGCGTCACCTTGGCGACGATCGACGCCGCGGCGATCGACAGCGAGCGCGCGTCGCCCTGCACCACGGCGGTCGCCCGGTCGCGGAGAAGGGGCGGGACGTCGTTGCCGTCGATCAGGAGGTGACAAGGGGGATGGGATAGTCCGTGTGCGGCCCGGCGCATGGCCAGCAGTGTCGCCTGGCGGATATTGATCCGGTCGATCTCGGCAGCACTGGCGGATGCGAGCGAAACCGTGGCGAAGGCCAGGATCTCCAGGAACAACCGCTCGCGATCTTCGGGGGTCAGCTTCTTGGAATCATTCAGCCCGTCCGGGATGCAGGCGGGATCGAGAATCACCGCGGCCGCCACGACGGGGCCGGCCAGGGGGCCACGCCCGGCCTCGTCGATCCCCGCGACAAGAAGCGCCCCGCGTGCGAAGCGCTCGGTCTCGATGCGGAAGTCCGGCACGGAGACGATGCTTGCCTCTGCTGCTGCAGGCGGGAGAGAAGACGGAGAATCGGAGGAATGACGAGCCATGGTGCGGCCAGACTCGCGCATTCTCCGATTCTCCACAAGGCGCGTCCCATCCCGGGGGAGGAGAGACGCGCCACGCCGGGCTGCTGGGCAGAGCCGGCGATCGAAATTTTGCCGCCGACCTCAGGCCGTGCGATCCGGAGCCTCGGATACCGCTCAGAGGAGCGAAAGCTGCACCCCCTCCTGCCGGGGAGGCGTGAACAGGTCGGTGCGCAGCACGGCCCTCTCGGTGTTCAGCCCGAGGCGCTTGGCCGCCAGCTCGAAACGCTTGCGGATCTGAAAGGCATAGGGGCCCGTGCCGCGCATGCGCTTCCCCCATTCGGCGTCGTAGTCCTTGCCGTCGCGCATCGAGCGCAGGAGCGACAGGACGTGGCGGTAGCGGCCAGGATAATGCCGGAGCAGCCATTCCTTGAAGATCGGGCTGACCTCCAGCGGCAGGCGCAAGAGCACCCATCCGGCCTCGCGAGCCCCGGCGGCATGCGCCGCATCGAGCAGTCGCTCGATCTCGTGGTCGGTGAGACCCGGGATGATCGGCGCCGTCATCACCATGGTCGGGATGCCGGCCTCGCTGAGCGCCTTCACCGCGTCGAGGCGTTTTGCCGGCGTTGCCGCACGGGGCTCCATCGCCCGCGCCAGCGTCCGGTCGAGCGTCGTCACCGACAGCGCCACCTTGGCCAGACCCTTGGCCGCCATGCGCGAGAGAATGTCGATGTCACGCGTGACCAGCGCCGACTTGGTGACGATTCCCACCGGATGGTTCGCCGCCTCCAGCACTTCCAGCACTTCGCGCATGATCCGCCAGCTCTTTTCGATCGGCTGGTAGGGATCGGTGTTCGTGCCGATGGCGATCGATTTCGGGACATAGCCGGGCTTCGACAGCTCGCGTTCGAGAAGCTCGGCGGCGTTGGGCTTGGCGAAGAGCTTGGTCTCGAAGTCGAGGCCCGGCGACATTCCCATATAGGCATGGCTCGGACGGGCGAAGCAGTAGACGCAGCCGTGCTCGCAGCCGCGATAGGGATTGACCGAGCGGTCGAAGGAGATGTCGGGCGAGGTATTGCGCGAGATGATCGTCTTCGGCTTCTCGACCTGCACGTCCGTCGTGAACGCCGGCAGCTCGTCGAGCGAGTTCCAGCCGTCGTCATAGGCGCTGCGCGCAAACGGCTCGAACCGTCCCGTCGGGTTCACACCCGAGCCGCGGCCGCGCCGCCGCTCGAAACCGATGCGCAGGCCCGACTCGGCGATGACGTGCTGGGCAATGTCGATGCCGTTGGGTCCGGAAAACGCTGCCCGGTCGGCGACTCTGACGTCCTGCATGGCAATCCCTTCCGATCCCGGTGATCCGTGTGTGAATGAAAACCTAATACCGAGAAGAGAACATTACAAGAACAAATAGGGCGGAACTTTGGTTGCACTGGCGGTATCGGCCGGTATCGGCTAGAGCCAGACCATGGTGTCGGTGATGATCGAAGCTGGGGAAGACCCGCATGCGCTGGCGGCGAGCCTGTCGACGCTGGTTGCGGGCGCCGTCGAGGGCATGGTGCGGGAGGTCGTCGTGATCGACCGGGGCCTCGACGCCGCGACGCGCGAGATTGCCGATCATGCCGGCTGCCGGATCGTGCCCGGTAGCGACCTTGCCGGCACCGTCTCGGCGTCGCGCGGCGACTGGGTGCTGCTGCTGGAAGCCGGCGCACGGCTGTCGCTCGACTGGGTCGAGGCGGTGGCGACCCATATCGGCGATGTCGAGAAGCGGGGGCTGACGCCCCGCGCCGCGCGCTTCTCGCGTGCCAAGCGCGACCGTCCCGGTCTTCTGGCGCGCCTCACGGGGCGACGGACGGCCCTCGTCGAAGGCCTGCTCGTGCCTAAACCCCAGGCGATCGGGCTGGCGAAGCGGGCGGCGACGCTGGAGGCGATGGGCCGCGGCGTCGCGACGACGCGGCTGGTGGCCTCGCTGCGGCCGCGGCTCGCACCCTCCCGCCGCTGATCCTGCTCAGACCGGTTTGCCGCCGCGCCGCAGGTGCTCGTCCAGCCGCGGCATGATCTCGACGAAATTGCAGGGGCGGTGGCGGTAGTCGAGCTGTGCCGAAAGGATGAGGTCCCAGCCATCGCGGCAGGCCCCGGGCGAGCCCGGCAGGACGAAGACGAAGGTGGCGTTGATGACGCCGCCGGTCGCCCGCGACTGGATCGTCGAGACCCCGATCTTGTCGAAGGACACGCGATGGAAGACCGCGGAGAACCCGTCCATGCGCTTGTCGAAGATCGGCTCGAGCGCCTCGGGCGTCACGTCGCGGCCGGTGAAGCCGGTGCCGCCGGTCGTGATCACCACGTCGATTGCGCGATCCTGCGCCCAGGCGACAACCTGCGCACGAATGGCCTCGATCTCGTCGGGGACGATCGCCCGGTCGGCGAGGCTGTGGCCTGCCGCGGTCAGCCGCTCGGCGAGCGTGTCGCCCGACTTGTCGTCGGCGGGAGTCCGGGTGTCGGAGACGGTCAGCACCGCGATCGACAGGGGGATGAAGGCGCGGTCGGTCATCTCAATTCGTCCTGTCCAACGGTTGGCGGTGCGGGCTGGGCATCAGCCGGGTCGGGAATATCCAGTAGCTGGGATAATGGCGGGCAAGGGTCCGGGCGGCGTCATTCGCCGCGGCGGGCGAATCGAACAGCGCGAAGACCGTCGCGCCCGAACCCGACATCCGCGCGAAGGCGGCCCCGGCCTGTCGGAGCGATGCCTCGAGCCTCGCGATCTCCGGGGCGAGGAGCCCCGCTGGAGCGGCCAGGTCGTTACGGGTGTCGCTGAGATAGCCGACAAGGTCCGTGAGTGAGGCAAAGCCCGCCGACGGGATCGACGGCATCGGCGGATTACTGCGGCTGGCGAGCTGGCGGAAGACCGCCGGCGTCGAGACTTCCATGCCGGGATTGACGAGAAGGCAGGCGACGGAGGGAAAGCGGGCGAGCGGCGCGGCGATCTCGCCGAGACCCTCGACCTGCGCCGGCACGCCGTCGAAGCACATCGGGACATCGGCGCCGAGCGTGAGTGCCGCCTCGCGCAATGCCGCGGCGCGTGCCGGAAACATCTGGGCGACGATCCGCAGGAGCGCCGCCGCGTCCGCCGAGCCGCCTCCGATGCCCGACGCGACCGGCAGGCGCTTGTCCAACGCCAGCGCGAGCGGGGGAAGCTCGCTGCCTCCTCCCGAGAGCACGGAACGCGCAGCGCAAAGCGCCTTGACGAGAATGTTGCCCTCGACCGGGCCTGCACCCAGCGCCGCCGCGAACGGGCCCGACAGGGTCAGGCGATCTTCCGTGGATGGCGACGCGGTGAGGCTGTCGCCCATTTCGGTGAAGGCGACGAGGCTCGACAGCGTGTGGTAGCCGTCGGCGCGCTGCCCGGTCACGTGCAGCGCGAGATTGACCTTGGCCGGCGCTGGCTCCCGCCATTCCGGCCGTGCGACCGGAACGCTTCCCCGGGCACCCGTCATCGTCAGTTCGGGGTGACGGCCGGGGCGGCGGCCGGCGATGCCGGCATGTCGTTGCCGGCCGAGGCTGTTCCGACGGCCCCGGCCTTTGTCGGCTCGCCGTCCATCTCGACCTTCCGGTCGTCGGCCGGCAGTCCGTCCTTCAGCTTCGCCTCGATCTTCGTGATTTCGGCGGCCTCCGGCTTCGGGATGCCCACCAGCGCACGGCTCCACTGGAATTCGGCCTCGCGGGTGCGGCCGACACGCCAGTAGGCGTCGCCGAGATGGTCGTTGATCGTCGGATCGACGGGATTGATCAGAACCGCCCGCTCCAGCTGCTCGACGGCGTCATCGTAGCGCGCCAGGCGATAATAGGCCCAGCCGAGCGAGTCGATGATGTAGCCGTCGTTCGGCCGGAGTTCGACCGCCGTCTTGATCATGTCGAGACCCTTTTCGAGGTTCCGATTCATGTCGACCCAGGAATAGCCGAGATAGTTGAGGACCTGCGGCTGGTTGGGCGAAAGCGCCAGCGCGCGGTTGAAGTCGGGTTCGGCCTTGTCCCACTGCTTCAGCCGCTCATGCGCGATGCCACGCTGATAGTAGAGGTTCCAGGTCTCCTGCTTCGCGGGCACGGCGATCTCGACGGCCCGGTCGAGTGCCTTGGCAGCTTCGGCGTAATCCTTGTCCGCCGACAGGACGTCCGCGAGCGCAAGGTAGGACTGCAGGTCGTCCGGGCGCTCGGCGACGGCCCGGCGCAGGTGGCGCTTGGCCTCGTCCTTCTGCTCGGAATACCAGAGATCGAGACCGATCTGCAGGTCGGCGCTGCGCCTGAGGGCGGAATCCTCGGGGATCTGCCGGTAGTAGGCGATGGCATCGTCGAGCCGCTTGTTGCGCTCGGCAATGCCGGCAAGCGCGGTCAGAAGGCTCGGATCCTTGGGGGCGAGCGCCCGCGCCAGCTGGAAATACAGCATGGCCACCTGCTGCCCCTCGCCGCGGTTGATCGCCTGGCCGAGGATGTAGAGCGTCTCCGCCGCGCCCTCGCGCACGTCCGTGATCGCGGGCGTCAGCGTTTCGCCCTTTTCGATCTTCGCTTTCAGGAAGGTCAGCGGATCGTAGTTGGCGGCGAGATCGAGGCCGGTGGCCAGGGCTGCAAGGGCAGCCTCCTTCTTGCCGGCCTGCGATTCCAGGCGCGCGAGCGCCTCGGATGCAGCGAGATAGGCATCGGGCGACGTCTGGGCGTTGGCCTTGTCGGCGAGAATATTGGCGAAGAAACCGCGCGCTGTGTCGGTTCGGCCTGCAAAGCCGGCGATGAGGCCGGCCTGCAGGTTGTTGAAGATCGGGTACCATTCGGCCCCGTCAAGCTCGGCGATCCGCGACAGGGCGTCGTCGACCTTCTTGTCGCCCGCATCGGCCCAGGCGGAGAGATGCGAAAGCAGAAGTCCGTCGAGATCGCTCGGATTGACGATATCGAATTCGGCGATCGCCGGCTCGAAGCGACCCGCGCGCATCATGTCGATCCCAAGCGCGATGCGCGCCACCTTGCCGGAATCGGACGAGTCCCGAAGCTTGGCGGCAAGCTCGACGCCCTCGGTGAAACGACCCGCCGCCAGATAGGCGAACATTGCCTCCTGCTGCAGCATTTCCGAGGTCGGATCGATGTCGAGCGCCTGGCTGAAATAGCTGGTCGAGGCCTTCAGGTCGCCGTCGAGCTGCGCGGACTTGGCGGCGAGATAGGCACCCGACAGGGACTGGATCAACGGCGGCACCGACGGCGGCGTGGCAGTCTCGCCAGCTGCGAAGGCATCGACGGGCATGACCGCGACGCTGGACATCGCCAGGAGAAACGCCAATCGGAAAATTCGCTGGGTCTGCACGATGAAATCCTCTTCTCTGCGGCCGCCGTGCCTGTCCTGGGATTGGTCCGCAGGATAGTGGGGGCTTCCCGACGGTGGTGGCGGCGGGCTGCCGCGAGCGGCGTCGCCCCTTGCGTCTCAATGTCTTGCCAGAATGACCACAATGCGACCGCCGCGCCAGATGGCGGCCCGCACCCTGGCGCTGGCGTCAGTTCACCCTGTCGATGCAGAAGGCGACGACGTCGAGAAGCGCCTTGCGGCCCTGCGAGGCGGGAAGGGTGCTTGCCGCCGTGAAGGCCTTGTCGCCGAAGGCGCGCGCCCTGGCGACCGTCGCCTCCAGCGCACCATGCCGCTCGAGAAGGCGCTTGGCCTCGGCAAGCGCCGCCTCGTCGTTCTCGCCGCCCTCGAGCGCCGAGCGCCAGAAGGCTTTCTCGGCCTCGGTGCCGCGATGGTTCGCCAGGATGATCGGGAGAGTGATCTTGCCCTCGCGAAAATCATCGCCGGTGTTCTTGCCGAGCGCCTCGGCGGTTCCACGATAGTCGAGGACGTCGTCGACGAGCTGGAAGGCGAGGCCGAGATTGAGGCCATAGGCGCGCATCTGTGCCCGCGCCTCTGGTCCGGCGTCGGCGATGATCGGCCCGACCTCCGTCGCCGCGGCGAAGAGCGCGGCGGTCTTCGCCTCGACCACCTTGAGATAGTCCGCCTCGGTCGTCGTCATGTGCTTGGCCGCCGAAAGCTGCCAGACCTCGCCCTCGGCGATGACGACCGATGCCGTCGACAGCACCCGCAGGGCCGGGAGCGACCCGACGTCGACCATCATCTTGAAGGCCTGGCCGAGCAGGAAATCGCCGACGAGGACGCTCGCCTGGTTGCCCCAGATCATCCGGGCCGACTGCTTGCCGCGCCTCAGATCGCTCTCGTCGACGACGTCGTCGTGGAGGAGCGTGGCGGTGTGCATGAATTCGACGCTGGCGGCGAGGGTCACATGGTCGCTGCCCGAATAGCCGTGGGCCAGCGCCGAGGCGATCGTGAGCATCGGCCTCAGACGTTTGCCACCCGAGGAGATGAGGTGCTCGGCGATCTCCGGGATCAGCGCCACGTTCGATCCGGCCATCGCCATGATCATCGCATTGACTTCGCCCATGGCGGGCGCCGTCAGTGCGACGATGGCTTCGACCGACGCCTTCGAGGAAGTCTCCCGGACGGGACTGGCAACACTCACGAGATTCACTCCGTTCAATGGTCGGGACTAAACACGGGGACGCGTGGGCGGCAAGCCGGAAGATGGCGCGGCAGGCGACGAGTGGAAGGCCTGGACGACCCATCGCCGGGCGAAGGGGACCCCTGCCGCGCCGGATCTGCCAAGTCGCGAACGCCGCGGGGATTGCTGCAGCACATGCCGGGGTGCGATGATCGCGGCAGAGCGGCGCGTCCCTGCGCGCCGTCACCGGCCGTGCCGTCTGGCGCTCCGGGCGGTAGACGCAAAAGGTGATGCCCGATGATCGAACTGATGCGCTCGAATGACGCGGTGTTGATCTCCTTCGTCGACTCCCTCTTGAAGGACGCGGACATCGTCCACTTTGTCGCGGATGCGCATATGAGCATTCTCGACGGCTCGATCGGCGTCCTGCCGCGCCGGATCATGGTCGACGCCGAGCGGCTCGACCAGGCGCGGCGCCTTCTGCGCGACGCCGAGCTCGGCCACGAACTGTCGCGCTAGGCGCGGGCATGGACGAGACGGACCCGTCGACGGGCGATCCGGGTCATGCTCCCGCTGTAGCGCTCGGCGGGGAGCCAGGTACGCCGGGGGCGCCCGACGCCATGATCGAGCCGTGGATGACGGAGACGTCGATCGACAGCTTCCAGGGGGGGCGGTTTCATCTGGCGCAGCCGAAGGGGCGGGGTTTTCGCGCCGGTCTCGATGCCCTTCTCCTCGCCGCAAGCCTACCCGCCCATCGCAGCGGTACTGCTCTGGATCTGGGATCGGGCGCCGGCGCCGTCGCATTCGCGGTTGCTGCCCGGTGCGAGGTGCTGCACGTGACCCTCGTCGAGAACGACAAAGTGATGGCCGGCTTTGCCCGCCACTCTCTGGCGCTCGCCGAGAACGCGGCCCTGGCGCCGAGGATCGGCGTCGTCGAGGCAAACGTTCTCGGACGGCGCGCCGAGCGGGAGGCGGCTGGCCTTGCCGATGGCGCCTTTCAGACCGTCATGACCAATCCGCCGTTTCACCCTGCCGGCGGCAGGGCCTCTCCCGACCCGCTGCGCCATGCGGCGCGGGCGACGACCGACGCGGATTTCCTCGGCCGCTGGATCCGGTCCGGCGCCGCGCTTCTGGGCAAAGGCGGCCTCTTTGCGATGATCGCCCGGCCGGACAGTCTGGAGGAGATCCTCGTCGCGACGGACCGGCGGCTCGGCGATATCCGGATACTGCCCGTCCATTCCCATGCCGGAATGCCGGCAATGCGCATTCTCGTCCATGCCCGCAAGGGCTCGCGGGCGCCGCTGTCGCTGTTGCCGGGCATCGTGCTGCATCATTCCGGCGGCGGCCTCACAGATCTCGGCCAGGGCATCGGCACGGGCGAAGCGACGCTCGATCTCGGCCTGCGCTGACCGGAAAGAGAAGCGGCGACTGTCCGTCTTCCGAGCCCCGCCACCGTCCAGCCGCATGAAAGGAGCGCTGCAGGGCTCGGCCTGCGGCTCATCGCCTCGATCGTCCCGATGGAACAGGACAGGCAGGCGCCAGCAGCGAGATCGAAGCGGCCCGCGGCTTTTCCCGGCGATCGCGGCATCCTACATGCAAGCCCTGATCTCTGACGAAAAGGCCGACCGCTTGTCATTCCCGCTGCAGAAATACCTTCCAAAACGCTTCCGTTCGGATGCGATCGTCGTTCCCGTCGTGCGGCTGAGCGGCACGATCATGGCGTCGTCTGGCCCGCTGCGGCAGAGCCTCTCGCTCGCCGGCGTCGCCGGGGTCCTGGACAAGGCCTTCGCGATGAAGAAGGCGCCGGCGGTGGCCATCCTCGTCAACTCGCCGGGCGGCTCGCCGGTGCAGTCGCGCCTGATCCACCAGCGCATCCGCGATCTCGCCGCCGAGAAGAAGAAGACCGTCCTCGTCTTCGTCGAGGATGTCGCGGCATCCGGCGGCTATATGATCGCCTGCGCCGGCGACGAGATCATCGCCGACCCCTCCTCGATCGTCGGCTCGATCGGCGTCGTTTCCGGCGGTTTCGGCTTCGTCGACATGATCCACAAGCTCGGCATCGAACGCCGCGTGCATTCGACCGGCGAGAACAAGGCGCGGCTGGATCCCTTCCAGCCGGAGCGGCCGGAGGACATCGCCCATCTCCTCGCCTTGCAGGCGGAGGTCCACGCGACCTTCATCGACCTCGTCAAGGAGAGCCGCGGGACGCGCCTTGCCGACGATCCCGATCTCTTCACCGGCCAGTTCTGGTCGGGCAAGCGCGGCCTGACGCTCGGCCTCGTCGACAGCCTCGGCGACCTGCGCTCGGTTCTCCGCGAGCGTTTTGGCCAGAAGGTCAAGCTGGTCCTCATCCAGTCGAGCCGCGGCCTGCTGGGGCGGCGGCCCGCGACCGGCATCGGCATGGCCGATCCCGCAAGGCTCGGCGCCGGCGCTGCCGAGCAACTCGCCGTCATGGCCGAGGACAGGCTCGTCTGGGCCCGCTACGGTCTTTGATCCGTCGGCCGATGGCCGCCGACGCAACCGGCGGCTTGCCCGCAAGCCGCCGGTGGGTGCACGCTGTTCCGGAGCCGTTGACACGACGTCGCGCCGGGAACCGACGCACCCGCCCGGCGTATCAAGGAGACGCAGCCCGTGCTTTACTCTCCGTGTCTCCCGGCTCCTATGAGTGCAACCCGTCACGATGGTCGATCTGATGCCTCAATTCTTTCTTCTCGGTCTTGTCGGGGCCGCCGCCTATTATGGCTTCAAGCGACTGAAGGGCGACGCGCTTCGCCTCTCCGAGCGCTCGCGCCGCGCCGAGGCCGAGCAGCGGACGGGCGCGCAGGGGACACTCGTGCGCGGCGATGACGGCATCTACCGGCTGCAGAAGGACTGAGGCCAGGGTACCGGCAGTCCTGAATCGGCCGCTGCCACGCGGCTTGACGCTTCAGGCCCGGCATGGCACCTCGCCTTCATCCGTCGCGCCGGCCGGCGCCCGCACCGAGAGCCCTGACATGTCCGATCTGCCGCCGCATATGCGCCCGGAGCGCTCCTTCCAGGCACTGATCCTGACATTGCACCGCTACTGGGCCGATTATGGCTGCATCATCCTGCAGCCCTACGACATGGAGGTCGGCGCCGGCACCTTCCATCCCGGCACGACGCTGCGCGCGCTCGGGCCAAAGCCCTGGAACGCCGCCTATGCCCAGCCCTCGCGCCGCCCCAAGGACGGGCGCTATGGCGAGAACCCGAACCGCCTGCAGCACTACTACCAGTACCAGGTGATCCTGAAGCCGAACCCGCCCAATCTGCAGGAACTCTATCTCGGCTCGCTGAAGGCGATCGGCATCGACACCGCGCTGCACGACATCCGCTTCGTCGAGGACGACTGGGAAAGCCCGACGCTCGGCGCCTGGGGCCTGGGCTGGGAGTGCTGGTGCGACGGCATGGAAGTCTCGCAGTTCACCTATTTCCAGCAGATCTGCGGCATCGAATGCGCCCCGGTCGCGGGCGAGCTGACCTACGGCCTCGAGCGCCTGGCAATGTATGTCCAGAACGTCGATTCCATCTACGACCTCAATTTCAACGGCCGCGAGGGCGAGGAGAAGGTCACCTATGGCGACGTCTTCCTGCAGGCCGAGCAGGAATATTCCCGCTATAATTTCGAGCATGCAGACGCGGTCGTGCTGCTGCGCCATTTCGACGAGGCCGAGGCCGAATGCCGGGCGCTGCTCGCCGCCGGCGCGGCCAAGCCCGACGCGAGAGAGGGGCGTCACCTGATGGCGCAGCCTGCCTACGACCAGGCGATCAAGGCGAGCCACGTCTTCAACCTGCTCGACGCGCGCGGCGTCATCTCGGTCACCGAGCGCCAGAGCTACATATTTCGCGTGAGGACGTTGGCCAAGGCCTGCGGCGAGGCGTTCCTCGTCACGGAAGGCGGCGGCTTCAATTACCGCATGGCGCCCGTGCAGGCGGCCTGACGCGGCACCTCGCGCTTATTCCTGCCGTGACGGCACGAAAACCGCGCTGCAGCGTTGCCGTGCGGGACACTATGAGGAGCACGCATTCATGCGTTGGACAGGTCGGCGGCAGAGCAACAATATCGAGGATCGCCGCGGCGGTGGTGGCGGGCTTGGCGGCGGCGGCATGCGTGTCCCCATCCGGGCGGGACGCGGCGGCGGCATGGGTCTTATCGGCCTCGTCATCGTCGGCGCGGTCCTTTGGTTCGGCTTCGGCGTCAACCCGATGTTTCTCTTCGGCATGGATGGCGGCAGCCAGACCCAGCAGACGCAGACCGCGAACGGCCCGGGCGTGCAGGGAACCTCCGACTCGACCGACGATTTCGTCGCGACCGTTTTGGCCGACACCGAGGACGTCTGGACAAAGCGCTTCGCCGATGCCGGCCAGCAGTATCCGGCGCCGACGCTGGTCCTGTTCAACAATTCGATTGCCTCGGCCTGCGGCAATGCCAGTTCCGCGAGCGGTCCCTTCTACTGCCCCTCCGACCAGAAGCTCTACATCGACCTGTCGTTCTTCCGGCAGCTGAAGGAACAGTTGAATGCCGGCGGCGATTTCGCACAGGCCTATGTCGTGGCGCACGAGGTCGGCCACCACATCCAGAACATCACCGGTGTCCTGCCGGCCTTCGATCAGGCGCGTCGCGGCGTCAGCGAGAGCGAGGCGAACGCCATGTCGGTGCGCATCGAACTCCAGGCCGACTGCTATGCCGGCATCTGGGCGCACGACACGCAGGCTGCCGGCTATGTCGAGCCGGGCGACATTGACGAGGCCCTGAACGCTGCCCAGCAGATCGGCGACGACACGCTGCAGAAGCAGAGCCAGGGCTATGTCGTCCCGGACAGCTTCAACCACGGCACCGCCGCGCAGCGCCAGACCTGGTTCAGACGCGGCTACGAAGAAGGCAATGTCGCCGCCTGCGATACGTCGAAAGGCCAGATCTGAGCTCACAGCGCCATGGCCCACAAGCCGATGACACGACGCCAGCGCGCTGAAACCTCAGCGCGCCGGCGGGTAGAGGCCGAAGGCACAGCGGAGGAGGCCGTTGTCTGGCAGGGCCTGCGACTTCTCCCCGACGAGGGGCGGCATTTCCTACGGCAGCAGACCCTCGGCCCCTATCTCACAGACTTCGTCTCGCACCGGCTGCGCCTCATCGTCGAAATCGACGGCGACCAGCATGGTTTTGCCGACAAGCGCCGGAAAGACTCCGTGCGCGATGCTTGGCTTGCCGGCGAGGGCTACAGGGTCCTGCGGTTCTGGAACCGAGAGGTCCGCGCCGATCCCGCCGCGGTTCTTGACAGCATCAGTCGCGTGGTCGAAGAGCGGCGGACATTGCCGCCAGCCGATCCGCAGCGTCTCTCTCCACCTGTCCAGGGCAAGCCGCGCCCGCGTCCGGGGTGAGGCCCAGCGGGCCACGATGTGACCGACACGGCGCTCCGGCGCCAGCCCTTCCCCCGGGAAGGGGGGAGATTGCCAGATGCCCGACCTTCTGATCGAACTTCGCTCCGAGGAGATCCCCGCCCGCATGCAGCGCAAGGCGGCAGGCGACCTGAAGAAGCTCGTCACCGACGGCCTTGTGGCGGCCGGACTCACCTATGAGGGCGCGCGAGAATACTGGACGCCGCGCCGTCTCGCGCTCGACATCCGCGGCGTCGATGCCCGTTCGAAGGACCAGGTCGAGGACCGCAAGGGACCGCGCACCGACGCGCCGGCGAAAGCCATCGAAGGGTTCCTGAAGGGCGCGGGCCTCTCTTCGATCGAGGAGGCCCATGTCCATTCCGACCCGAAGAAGGGCGATTTCTACGTCGCGCATTTGCGCAAGCCCGGGCAGGCGGCCGAGGACATCGTCGCCGAACTGATGCCGAAAATCATCCGCGAGTTTCCCTGGCCGAAATCCATGCGCTGGGGCAAGGCCTCGCGCGAGCCGGGATCCCTTCGCTGGGTGCGCCCGCTGCAGTCGATCCTCTGCACTTTCGGACCGGAGACGTCCGAGCCCGTCGTCGTCGATTTCGAGGTCGGCGGCATCCGCTCGGGCAACCTCACCTACGGCCACCGATTCCATGCCCCGGACGCCATCAAGGTCCGGCGCTTCGACGACTATGTCACGAGCCTCGAGCGCGCTTTCGTCGTCCTCGACGCCGATCGCCGCAAGGACATCATCCGCACCGATGCCGAGCACCTCGCCTTCGCGCAGGGGCTGGAAGTGGTTCCCGACGAGGCCCTGCTGGAGGAGGTCTCCGGCCTCGTCGAATGGCCGGTGACCCTGATGGGGACGTTCGAGGAAGCCTTTCTCGCCATCCCGCCGGAAGTCGTGCGCCTCACCATCAAGACCAACCAGAAATGCTTCGTCACCCGCGCGCCCGGCGCCGCCGGCCTGTCGAACAGGTTCGTGCTCGTGGCCAATATCGAGGCCTCCGACGGCGGCGCCGAGATCGCCCGCGGCAATGGCAAAGTGGTGCGCGCCCGCCTCTCCGACGCGCTGTATTTCTGGCAGACCGACCAGGCGGACCTGCCCGATCTCGCCGGCCTGCAGGCCTCCGCGGACAAGCTCGGCCTCGACCTGTCGAAGCCGCTCGACCAGCGCATGGCCAAGCTCGACGCCCTCGGCGTGACCTTCCACGCCAAGCTCGGCACGCAAGGCGCGCGCGTTCAGCGCATCGCCGCCTTGGCCGAGACGATCGCGCCGATGGTCGGCGCCGACCCGGCGCTGGCAAAGCGCGCCGCGCTGCTGGCCAAGGCCGACCTCACCAGCGAGGCCGTCGGCGAGTTTCCCGAATTGCAGGGCCTGATGGGCCGTTACTACGCGGCGCTGCAGGGCGAGCATCCCTCGGTGCAGGCCGCGATCGAGGAGCACTATCGCCCTCAGGGCCCGGGCGACGCCGTGCCGACCGATCCGGTGGCGATCACGGTGGCGCTTGCCGACAAGCTCGATACGCTGGTTGGCTTCTGGGCGATCGACGAGAAGCCGACCGGCTCGAAGGATCCCTACGCGCTGCGGCGGGCGGCCTTGGGCGTGATCCGGATCGTGCTGGAGCGGGGGCTCGAGCTGCCGCTTCACCGTGTTGGCGCTGATGCCGACCTCATCGGCTTCTTCCACGACCGCCTGAAGGGACAGCTCCGCGACCAGGGCGCGCGGCACGATCTTGTCGATGCGGTGCTGTCGAGCGCGCAGGACGGTAATGCATCGATCTCCCCCCTTGAGGGGGAGATGCCTGGCAAGGCAGAGGGGGGGGGTGGCGCTCCCGTCTCTTCCGCGATGCTCGATGCCAAGACACCCCCCTCTGGTCTGCCGACCATCTCCCCCTCAAGGGGGGAGATCGGCCAGTCTGATGGCCTCAACGACGACCTCTTCGACATCACTCGCCGCGTCGAAGCCCTCGGCAGCTTTCTGGCGACGGAAGATGGCACCAACCTCCTCGCCGGCACGCGCCGCGCCGCGAACATTCTCGCCGCCGAGGAGAAGAAGGGCACGCGCATCGCCGACACCGTCGACCTCGCGCTGCTCGCCGAGCCGGAGGAGAAGCTTCTGGCCGGCGCCATCGACCGCGCCGAGATGGAACTGGCGGCAGCGCTTCGGGCCGAGCACTACGGGCAGGCAATGGCTGCGCTCGCGACCTTGCGCATCCCGGTCGACGCCTTCTTCGAAAAGGTGCTGGTCAATGCCGAGGATGCGGCGGTGCGCGCCAACCGGCTGGCGCTGCTGGCCCGGATCCGCGCCGCGACCCGTCAGGTGGCCGATTTTTCCAAGATCGCCGGCTGACTTCAGCCGGCCGAGACGCTCCGGGCGGCGGTGGCGGGTCCGCCTCGGTCCCTGGATGCCGGCCGCTCCGCCGACTTTCTGCCCCAATTCGGCAAAGATCCGCTGATGCGGCGCGGCCAGCCCGCGAAATATGCCCAGCCAAATGTTTTGCGGGCGGCGGGACAGTTTCACGCAAGGTCGAAAACGGGCAGTCGTTTCAGTAAATTAACCAATGGATCGATCGATTTATCACGTAATATATCGAATTGTTACGTGATGTGATCGGCTCTGCCCGGAACCTGCCCGATTGCGCCGTCATGAAGTCTCCAGCCGCCAAGGGGTAACGGGTTGCAAAGCCCGCCAGACGATAGCGACGAGGGGAAGTTCCGAATGCAGGCCATGCGCGCCGCCTTTGCGGCAGCCATCACTCTTGCCTGTGCGATGACCGCCGGGCTGGTCTCGGCCAATCCGGCGCAGGCCGCCTGGGACAAGCCGTGGACCGACGAGAACCGGGCCCTCGTCATCGACGCCTACGAGTTCAATCCGATCGACTGGAAGGAACTGACCTCCGACAAGCGCATCGCCGGCTTCATCAACAAGGCATCGGACGGCATGCCGCCGGAATGGAACTGCAGCGGCAAGTCGGGCGACGAGGAACTCCTCTGCAAGAACCGCTGGTGGAAATACTCCGTCACCAAGGAGCTCTACCTCACCCGCCGCGCCATGGCGAAGACGCTCGGCCTGAAATGGGGCGCCTATCACCTGGCCCGTCCCGGCAATCCGCGCCAGCAGGCCGACCATTTTATCGATTTCGCCGAGCCGGAAGCCGACGATCTGATCGCCATCGACATCGAGGACAACACCGAGGAGTGGATGTCGCTGTCGGACGCGGAGATCTTCTCCAACCAGATCTTCATCCGCACCGGGCGCTATCCCGTTCTCTACACCAACGGCTCCACCGCGAAATGGATCTCCGACTATAAGGAGACCTACCCGCTGCTCTCGCGTCTGCCGCTCTGGTACGCCCGCTACCGCGAGGACATCACCGGCCTCTTCCCCGAGACCACCTGGCCGACCTACGCGCTCTGGCAGTTCTCCTCGATGCACAATTGCTCGAAATCCGAATGCCCCTACCGGGTCAAGGGCGCCAAGACCGATATCGACGTGAACGTCGCCTCGATGGACGTCCCCAGCCTGCGCGCCGCCTGGCCGTTCGACACGCTGGTGAGGCCCATGGACGAGCCGGAGGCGCCGACGCTTCTGGCCGATCTCAAGCAGAAGGCCGGCAAGGCCATCGGCTCCATCGTCGGCGATCTCGCGCTGATCGGCGAGGAGCGCACGGTCAAGGTGGCGGCTCCCGTTCCCACCGCGCCGACGGCGAAGGACGATGCTCTCCCGGTCCAGACCGCGAGCATGCCCGCCCCGGTTTCACCGACGGCCGCGTCCTCTGCGACGGCGTCGAACGATGCGACGTTTCTGGCCGCCTACGGCCCGGCCGACCGTCATTCCGCCCGGATCGACCCGCTGCAACTCCTGACCGATCTCGTCCGTCATCCCGATCCTGCACCGGGTCAGGCCAAGTCCGGCAAGGCGGCGCTTCGCACCATCGCTCCTGGCCTGCCCGGACAGAAAGCTGCTCTCGGTGTGTTCGGGGAACTGGCCGGCGATATGGAAAAGGTAGCCGCGATCGTACCGAAGGCAGGCAGTGCGGCGGTCATGCTTCCCGCCTCGGCCGCATCGGCGCTCGGCGAGGCCGAAAAGTCGCGGTTTCGCCTCTGGCTCCGCCAGGCCAATGACGATCTGAAAGCGTCGCTCCCGGAAAAGGACGAGGCGACGTCGGTCGACACTGGCGGCCGTGGCCCGCGCCTGTCCGCCTCGCTGCGCGACCTTGCCGCCGTCGCGCCGGCTCTCGAACAGCGGATCGCCACGGCCTTTCTGTCGACCCGTTGATCCGCAACCAAAGAGGTGAAACTTTTTTCGTCGGATGTCGGAACCAAAGCGTCTGGTCACTGTTTTCTCGATGAACGCCAAGCATTCAGTGCCGCACCTGCGATCTGCCCCCTCGGATCCCTTGTGCGCTGGCGTCGCCAGGAACGTCCGGCTCCCCCTCTGGACGTGACATCATAGAGAGCAGCGGCCGCCCCCTCGAGCCGCTGCTCTTTTTGCTTTTGCGCTGATATCGCGGCACAAGGCGCCATGGCCAGACATATCCTTTCGACCGATCCCGATGCCGTTCGCGAGACAGTCGCCGTCCTTCTGGCCGGAGGGCTGGCGGCGCTTCCGACCGAAACCGTCTACGGTCTGGGCGCCGACGCGGCCAATGGCGCGGCTGTTGCGGGCATTTTCGAAGCGAAGGGCCGGCCGCGCTTCAATCCGCTGATCTGCCACGTCTCCGACAGACCCATGGCCGAGGAGACCGGCATCTTCGACGACACCGGGCGACGGTTGGTCGATGCCTTCTGGCCGGGGCCCCTCACCGTCGTCCTGCCGCTTGCCGATGGGGCGGACGTCCATCCTCTGACGCTCGGTGGCCTGTCGACCGTCGCCCTGCGCATGCCGCAAGGGATCGCCCGCGACGTCATCGCCGGCGTCGGCCGGCCGATCGCCGCTCCCAGCGCCAACCGCTCCGGCAAGGTCAGCCCGACGACGTCGGCCCATGTCGAGCGAAGCCTCGGCGACCGGATCGACCTCATCCTCGATGCGGGACCGGCGATTCTCGGGCTGGAGTCGACGATCGTCATGCCGCGGGAAGGAGAGATCGTGCTCCTACGCGCCGGCGGGATAACGGCCGCCGACATCGAGACCGCGACCGGCCTGCGGGTCGTTCGCCCGGCGGACGGCGCTCCCGTCCAGTCGCCCGGCCAGCTCGTCTCCCACTATGCCCCGCACGGGACGGTCCGCCTCGATGCGCTTTCGGTCCTTCCCGGCGAATGGCTCCTGAGGTTCGGAAGCCTTCCCGTCGCGGGCGAGGACCGCGCCGCCGGCGTGATCGACCTCAGCCCGCGGGGCGATCTGCGTGAAACGGCCTCGAAACTCTTCGCGGCGCTGACGGAGCTCGATCGGCCTGATGTCGCCGCGATCGCCGTGATGCCGATCCCCATGACGGGCCTTGGCGAAGCGATCAACGATCGCCTGCGCCGGGCTGCAGCGCCGCGCGGCTGAAGCATCGTCTCGACGGCGCCGGGCGCCGGGACTATCCTCGGCGCATGACCATGAACCAGCCTCCCGCCATTTCGGACGCCACCATCGCGCGCTTCGCCGCCCTCGTGGGCGAGGGCAATGCCCTGCGGTCGCCAGATCTCCTCGCCCCCTACCTCACCGAGCCGCGCGACCTCTACAAGGGGCGCACGCGGCTCGTGCTGCGGCCGGGCTCGACGGCCGAGGTCGCCGCGATCATGCGGCTCGCCACCGAAACCCGCACGCCGATCGTGCCGCAGGGCGGCAATACCGGGCTCGTCGGCGGCCAGTCGCCGCGCTCCGAGGCGGAAGTCGTGCTGTCGCTGTCGCGCATGAACCGGGTTCGCGACGTCGACCCCGTCGGTCGGACCATGGTCGTGGAGGCGGGGGTCATCCTCGCCAATGTCCAGGCTGCGGCGGACGGTGCCGGCCTCTTCTTTCCGCTGTCGCTCGGCTCGGAAGGTTCCTGCGAGATCGGCGGCAATCTCTCTTCCAATGCCGGCGGCACGGCGGTGCTGGCCTACGGCAATGCCCGCGATCTCTGCCTCGGGCTCGAGGCGGTGTTGCCCTCGGGCGAGATCCTTCCCGGCCTCCGGCGCCTGAAGAAGGACAACCGCGGCTATGACTGGAAGGATCTCCTGATCGGCGCCGAGGGCACGCTCGCCGTCATCACCGCGGCGGTGCTGAAACTGTTTCCAAAGCCCGCCGGGCGGGAGGTCGCCTATGTCGGACTGGCTTCACCCGAAAAGGCACTGCGCCTTCTCGGCCGTGCCGAGGCACGTGCCGGGCGCCAGCTGACGGCCTTCGAGCTGATGGGCCGGCGCGGCATGGAATTCACCCTCCGCCATACCGAGGGCGCACGCGATCCGCTTGCCGCCGCCCACGCCTGGTATCTGCTCGTCGAGATCTCCTCGCAGCGCTCGGCCGAGGATGCCCGCGAGACCCTGGAGGCGATCCTCGGCTCGGCGCTCGAGGACGATGTGATCGAGGACGCGGCGATCGCCCAGTCGCTCGGCGATGCCGCGACCTTCTGGAAGATGCGCGAGGCGATGAGCTGGGCGCAGAAGCCGGAAGGCGGCTCGATCAAGCACGACGTCGCCGTTCCCGTCGCCCGGGTCGCCGAGTTCATCGCCGCGGCCGACAAGGCCGTCCTTGCCGCCATTCCGGATGCGCGGATCGTCGCCTTCGGCCATCTCGGCGACGGCAACATCCACTACAACGTCTCCCAGCCCGTCGGCGCCGACAAGGCCGGCTTTCTCGACCGCTGGACCGAGGTCAACGCCATCGTCCACGGCATCGTCGACGCCATGGACGGCACCTTCTCCGCCGAACACGGGATCGGCCAGTTGAAGCGGCTCGAACTCGCCCGCACCAAGAACGCGGCGGAGATGGCTTTGATGCGCAGCATCAAGCAGACGCTGGATCCTTACCAGATTCTCAATCCCGGAAAAGTCGTTTAAAGATCTATTCAATTCTGCTTTCAATAACCCTGAGAATAGTGAGATTCACTTAACTGCCTTTCTTAGCCTGCCTGCAAGAACGGCTCGCTAGTGTCAGCTTATCAAAGGCCGGGAGACACCGGCCACGGCGACCCGGTTCCGGTCGCGACAGGCACACAGAGGCGTCCATCATGAACACCGCAACGAAGACCGTTTCTTCCCGGCCAGAATGGGCCACGATGCCGATCCGCCTCGATCCGGCAGCGGCGGACCGCAAGCAGAGCTTCGAGCTGGTCGAGGCCGGCGAGCGCGTCAGCTACCGTGTCGATCGCCGCGGCGCCGTGATTTCACGGGTTCTGCACAAGTCGGGCCTGCCGATGTCGATCGCGCTGCCGCCCCGCGCGTTCAAGGGCATCGCCGCCCGGGCGATGGAGGATGGCGCCGGCGAGGTGACCGTCACGCTCGAGCTGTTCCACGAGGACGCCAAACTCTGCGTGCCGCTGCTCGTCGCCTCCGACCTCTTCGACGTCGCCGCCGACTGGCGCGGCTGGGCCGAGCTCTTCAACCTGCCGATGCTGATGGTCGAGGCCGATGGTGCGGTCAGGCCGCTGGAAGAGACGCTCGGCCAGCTCCGCGCTGCGCGCACCGCGCCGCGCCGGGCGAACGCCAGCGCCCACCGGGCACGCCGCCCGCGCTTCCTCGCCCGCCGCAAGCCGGGTGGCCTCGGCGTGCGCATGGTGATTTCGGGCACCGAGATCATCGCTCGCAACTGATTGATGCTGGCGGGCCACCGGTCCTTGGCGGTCAGGCCGCGATCGGGAACATCAGCGACCAGAGGCCGGAAAAGACCAGCCCGAAGAACAGGATCCAGCCGAACAGGTTGTTCGACTTGAAAAGCGACAGGCACTGGTCGGGATCGTCGATGTCGAGGACGACGATCTGCCAGAGCATGTGGGCCGCGCCGATGGCGAGCCCGAGATAGGCCGGCCAATGCGGGCCGGTGACGGTGCCGGTACTGTGATAGGCGAGGGCGAAGCAGACGAGCGCCGCGCCATAGAGGACGACAAGCGCCGGCTTCGTGCGCCGGCCGAACAGGCGCGCGGTCGAGCGGACCCCGACCAGCGCGTCGTCGTCCTTGTCCTGATGCGCGTAGATCGTGTCGTAGCCGATCGTCCAGAGCACGCTGCCGGCGTAGAGAAGCACGGGCGCCAGCGCCAGCGACCCCCAGTGCGCGGCCCAGCCCATCAGCGCCCCCCAGGAGAAGGCGAAGCCGAGGCCGAGCTGCGGCCAGTCGGTGACCCGCTTCAGGAAGGGGTAGACGACGACGACGCCGAGCGAGGCCATGCCGAGCACGATCGCGAAGACGTTGAACTGGACAAGCACCAGCAGACCGACAAGCGCCTGCACGACGAGGAACAGCCAGGCGCTCTTTCGGCCGATGCGCCCGGAGGGCAGCGGCCGCGAGCGCGTGCGGGTCACCTTCGCGTCGATCCTCTCGTCGACGAGGTCGTTGTAGGTGCAGCCGGCACCGCGCATCGCCACGGCGCCGACGAGGAACAGGACGAGGTGCCAGAGGTTCGGCAGGCTTGTGGTCGCCGCACCCGGAAACATGGCCTGGGGCGCCAGCGCAGCCGACCACCAGCAGGGCCAGAGCAGCAGCTGCCAGCCGATCGGCCGGTCCCAGCGCGCCAGCTGTGCATGCGGCCACAGCCGCGCGGGCAGGATCCTGTAGACCCAGTTGTCGGATGGGGCATCCGAAACGCGGCCCTCGGGGGGGGCGCCGGCAAGGCTGTCTCTCGAATTCGACATGCTGCCAAGTTGACGCGAAAGCCGGCGCCGTCAAGATGATTCCGCCGGCATTGCGGGCTGTCGCCCTTGACCTTCTCCCTCCGGTCCCCTTAAGCGCGACGGCAATGGAAATGGACGGGCGCCCGATGACGACGAATGTTCTCCTGATCGGTTCCGGCGGCCGCGAACACGCACTGGCCTGGAAGATCGCCCGGTCGCCCGTGCTTGGAACGCTCTACGCCGCGCCGGGCAATCCCGGCATCGCGACAAATGCCACGATCGCCGCGCTCGACATCACCGACCACGCGGCGGTTGCGGCCTTCTGCGCGGACAAGCGCATCGACCTCGTCGTCGTCGGACCGGAGGCGCCCCTCGTCGCCGGCATCGCCGATGCATTGCGCGCGGAAGGCATCGCCGTCTTCGGCCCTTCCGCCGAAGCGGCGCAGCTCGAAGGATCCAAGGGCTTCACCAAGGATCTTTGCCGGCGCATGGGCATTCCGACCGCCGACTATGCTCGATTTTCCGATGCCGAGGCGGCGCGGGACCATGTGCGCCGGGAGGGGGCTCCGATCGTCGTGAAGGCCGACGGACTTGCTGCCGGCAAGGGCGTCACGGTCGCCGAGACGGTCGAGCAGGCGCTGGCCGCCGTCGACGACTGCTTTGCCGGGGCGCCCGACGGGACCGAGGTGGTGATCGAGGCCTTCATGGAGGGCGAGGAGGCCAGCCTTTTCTGCCTCGCCGATGGCGAGCGCGCCGTCTTCTTTGGCACCGCGCAGGATCACAAGCGGGCCTTCGACGGGGATGTCGGCCCCAATACCGGCGGCATGGGCGCCTATTCGCCGGCGACGGTGATGACCGGGGAACTGATCGATCGGGCCATGCGCGAGATCATCGAACCGACGCTCGCCGGCATGCGCGCGGCCGGCACTCCCTTCCAGGGCGTGCTCTACGCCGGGCTGATCCTGATGACGACCGGCCCGAAGCTGATCGAATACAATGCCCGCTTCGGCGATCCGGAATGCCAGGTGCTGATGCTGCGCCTGAAGAGCGATCTCCTGCCGATCCTTCTCCAGGCGGCGAAGGGCGACCTCGCATCCTGCCGGCCGGAATGGCACGACGACCCGGCCCTCTGCGTCGTCGTCGCGACATCAGGCTATCCCGGCAGCTACGTGAAGGGCAGCGAGATCGTGTCGCTGCCCGAGGACGACGACCGCGCCATCGTCTTCCATGCCGGAACGCGGCGCGATGGCGCGCGGCTCCTCGCCGATGGCGGACGTGTTCTCGGCGTCACCGCCTCGGGAGCCACAGTGAGCGAAGCGGCCGTCAAGGCCTACGCGGCGACCGCGGAGATCGACTGGCCGCAAGGTTTTTGGCGCACCGATATCGGCCGCCGCGCCATCGACCGCGAGGACGGCTGACCGCTTCTGCGCGCACGGGGACGATCCTGCCGTCGCCGGTGGCAGGACATTGCCGATTTCTGCCATAGATACTGATCCATGGGACGGATGGGAGAAAACGCATGTCTTTTCGCCGGGAGAAACTGACGCGGCCGATCTTCAAATGGGCCAAGGGCGTCCTGCCGCAGCTGTCGTCGACGGAGTCCGAGGCGATCGGCGCCGGCACCGTCTGGTGGGATGGGGAACTGTTCTCCGGCAGCCCCGACTGGGACAAGCTGCTCGCGATGAAGCCGGCGCGGCTGTCGCCGGACGAACAGGCCTTCATGGACGGCCCGGTCAACGCGCTCTGCGCCATGATCGACGACTGGCAGATCTCCGCCAGGGATCATGACCTCCCGCCGGAGGTCTGGGATTTCATGCGGCGGGAGAAATTCTTCGGCATGATCATCCCGAAGGAATACGGCGGCCTCGGCTTCTCGCACACCGCGCACTCCGAAGTCGTGCGCAAGGTCTCCTCCGCGAGCGTCGCCGCCGGCGTCACCGTCATGGTGCCGAACTCGCTCGGGCCGGGCGAACTGATGGTGCATTTCGGCACGCAGGCACAACGCGACCACTGGTTGCCGCGTCTGGCCGACGGCCGCGAGATCCCCTGTTTCGGACTGACCTCGGCGGAGGCGGGATCGGACGCTGCGGCGATGACCGACCGCGGCGTCATCGCCCATGGCGAGCACGAGGGCAGGGAGGTCCTCGGTGTCCGCCTGAATTTTGCCAAGCGCTACATCACGCTCGGGCCGGTCGCCACTGTCATGGGCCTCGCCTTCAAGCTGTTCGACCCTGAGGGCCATCTGAAGCGCGGCGAGGCGCTGGGCATCACCGTGGCGCTGATTCCCACGACGACGCCTGGCGTCACCGTCGGCGACCGGCATGTTCCGTTCTCCTCTTTCCAGAACGGTCCGCTCGTCGGCGAGGACGTGTTCATCCCGATGGACTGGATCCTCGGCGGCGAGGCCCAGATCGGTCAGGGCTGGACCATGCTGATGACGGCGCTCGCCGCCGGTCGCTCGATCTCGCTGCCCTCGCAGTCGGCAGCGGGAGCCGCATATTGCGCCCGCGTCTCCGGCGCCTACGCGCGGGTTCGCCAGCAGTTCAACCTGCCGATCGGAATGTTCGAGGGTATCCAGGAGCCGCTGGCCGAACTCGCGGCCAACGCCTACCAGATCGACGCCGCGCGGCGGCTGACGATCGCCGCGCTCGACGAGGGCCACCGTCCCTCGGTGATCTCGGCGATCATGAAGGCGCATTCGACCTACCGTATGCGCGAATCGGTCGACCTCGCCATGGATATCCATGGCGGCAAGGCGATCATGGACGGGCCGAAGAACTACCTCGCCAATCTCTACAAGTCGGTGCCGATCGGCATCACCGTGGAGGGAGCGAACATCCTGACGCGCAACCTGATGATCTATGGACAGGGGGCGATCCGGGCCCATCCCTACATGCTGAAGGAGATGCGGGCGCTCGCCGATCCGGATTCGGAAAAGGGACTCGCGGCGTTCGACACGCATTTCTGGGCACATGCGGGCCATGCGGCGATGAATGCCTTGAGTGCGACCCTTCGAGGGTGGACGGGCGGGCTCGCCGCGCCGGCCCCTTCGGGCGCCGCCTTCACCGGACACTGGCGACAGCTGTCGCGCTATTCCGCTGCCTTCGCACTCCTGTCCGATCTGTCGCTCTTGACGCTGGGCGGAGGGCTGAAGCGCCGCGAAATGCTGTCGGCACGGCTCGGCGACATCCTCTCCGAGCTTTACCTCACCGCCGCCGCCCTGAAGCGCTTCGAGGACGAAGGCCGGCCGGAGGCCGACAAGCCCGTCATCGAGTACATCTTCGCCAAGGGCACCTACCGGATGGGCGTCGCCTTCAACGGCGTTCTCGAAAACCTGCCGGCCCGCTGGGCGGCACTTCTGGTGCGCCTCCTCTGCTTCCCCTTCGGCATTCCGCTGCCGGCACCGACCGACGAGATCGTCACCGAGCTTGCCGAGATCCTGATGCGGCCATCGAGCCAGCGCGACCGGCTGACGCCGGACCTCTATCTCGGCGAAGGCCGGGAGGGCCATCCGGTGCGCGACCTCGAGGAGGCTTTCGAGCGTGTGGCCGCGGTGGCGCCGATCGACAGGAAGATGCGCGAGGCGAAGATCCGCCAGCCGCAGCAGGCGCTCGACGAGGGAATCGTCACCCCGGCCGAGTTCCAGGAACTGGCCGGTGCGCGTGAAGCGGTGGCAAGGGTCGTCGCCGTCGACGCTTTCCCGATGGCCGACGTCTCGCCGATCGCCAGCCAGCACGCCCGGACTGCAGAAAAGGACGAGGACGCGCGCCGCGCGGCCGCAGCCGAATAGTGCGAGAATGTAGCTGGGCAGGGTGTTCGGGGTCGGCCGTTTCCGCGAGCCGCAGAACCGGATAGGGCAGATCTGCGCGGCTCCACGCGGATCGTCATCAATCTTCGGTGAGCATGCTCGCCTTATCGGCGAACATGCTCGTCAAGGTCGTTGCCGGTTCGAACGCCGGTCGTGTTGAGCGACCAGAGTGCCCGCACCCAGCGCCGACCAGCGGCTTGATTCTCGGTGCCTGGCGAAGCGCATCGCGACCGCAACGCATCGCTGATCGTTTGCTGGGATCAGCAGTTCACGCAGACATATTCCTGGACGCCGAGCCCGTCGCCGCCGACGCGCATGCGGTCGCCGACGGCAAGGAAGCGCGGCGGGTCGTAGGAGAGACCGACGCCGCCGGGCGTTCCCGTCAAAATGACGTCGCCCGGCTCGAGCCGGGCAAAGCGCGAGATGTAGGAGACGAGGTAGGGCACCTTGAAGATCATCTCGGCGGTGCTGCCTTCCTGCTGGCGCACGCCATTGACCTCGAGCCAAAGCATCAGGTCGTCGTAGTTCCCGAGCTCGTCCGGTGTCACCAGCCAGGGACCGAGTGGCGCGAAGGTGTCGTGGGACTTGCCCTTGAACCACTGCCCGCCACGCTGAAGCTGAAGCGCGCGCTCGGTGATGTCGTTGGCGAGGGTAAAGCCGGCGACGTGATCCATCGCATCCTCGACCCTGACGTACTTTGCCGTGCGGCCGATGACGACGGCAAGCTCGACGCCCCAATCGGTGCGCGTCGCAAGCCTCGGGATTTCGATCGGGTCGTTCGGGCCGCTGACCGCGGAAGGGGCCTTCATGAAGACGGTCGGTTCGGGATTGATCTTGAACCCGGCAAGCGCCGCGCTTTCCTGGAAATTCGGGCCGACGCCGATGATCTTGCTGATGCGGGCGACGGGCGAGCAGAGACGCGCGCCCTGCGGCGCGTGTGGCAAAGCGTCGATATCCAGATTGAGCAATTCTGCCAGGCGCTCCGGATCGAGTGCCGCGCCGGACAGGCTCTGGACATGCTGCGACAGATCTCTGATCGCGCCATGCGGGTCGACAATCCCGGGCTTTTCCGTGCCGCGGTCACCAAAGCGCACCAGGCGCATGCTGAACTCCTCCTGAACAGATACTCAGAAAATGCCCGGATCTTGAAATCGTTCCTGATACTGGAAGCTTGCCGGACGATCCCGGAGACGCGGAGCGGTCGTGGCCATATCCACGGCGCAGATTTCATGCGTCGATGCATCCGCTCGACCAGTCGCGATTGACGATTACGTAAATAGCTCGTAGCCGTCCTTGCCGTACGCTTCGCGTATGGACGGTTCGATATCGGGGAGGATGGTCGAATGTATGCAGCACCGGTTGAAGACATCGCCTTTGCGCTGACCGCCGTCGCGGACCTCGGCGACGCGATGCGGGAGGGCCGCGTCGGCGACCTCACTCCCGATCTCCTGGACGCCATCCTGACGGAGGCCGGGCGCTTTGCGACCGACGAGATCGCGCCGCTTTCCGCGCGCGGCGATACCCAGGGGGCCAGCGTGAGAGAGGGCGTCGTCACCACGCCGGAGGGCTGGCGCGACCTCTATGCCAACTGGATCGACGGTGGCTGGAACGCGTTGACGGGTCCGGTCGACTTTGGCGGCCAGGGCCTGCCGGTGGCGCTGTCGGCGGCGGTGTTCGAGATCTGGAACGGCGCATCCATGGCTTTCGCGCTCGGCCCCATGCTGACCGTCGGCGCCGTCGAGGCGATCGCTGCGCACGGTTCGGACGCCATGAAGCGCATCTATCTCGAAAAGCTCGTCTCCGGTGCCTGGATGGGGACGATGAACCTCACCGAGCCGCAGGCCGGCTCCGACCTCTCGGCGCTGGCGACCCGCGCCGAGCGCCGCGACGACGGCAGCTACCGCATCTTCGGCACCAAGATCTACATCACCTATGGCGAGCACGATTTCACCGACAACATCGTCCACCTCGTCCTCGCCCGCTTGCCCGACGCGCCGGCCGGGGTGAAGGGCATTTCGCTCTTTCTCGTGCCGAAGTTCCTGGTCGGACCGGACGGAAGCCTCGGGCTCCGCAACGATGTGAAATGCCATGCGCTCGAGCACAAGCTCGGCATCCACGGCTCGCCGACCTGCACCATGATCTATGGCGACGGCACCGGCGAGACGGGCGAGGCCGGCGCCGTCGGCTGGGTCGTCGGCGAGGAGAACAAGGGCCTCGCCTGCATGTTCACGATGATGAACAACGCCCGGCTGCATGTCGGCACGCAGGGCGTCGGCGTCGCCGAGGCGGCCTACCAGAAGGCGCTCGCCTATGCCCGCGACCGCCGCCAGGGCCGTGCGACGCGGCTCGGACAGGGTGGGGAAGCGCCGCGGGGCATGAGCCCGATCGTCGAGCACCCGGATGTCGCCCGCACGCTTCTGACCATGAAGGCCCTGACGGGTGCCGCCCGCGCCATCACCTTCGCCTGCGGCCACGCCATCGACCGCGCGCATGGCGAAACCGACGCCGAGGCCAAGCCTTCATGGAGCGACCGGGCGCATCTCCTGACGCCGATCGCCAAGGCGTTTGCCACAGATGTCGGCGTCGACGTCGCCTCGCTCGGCATCCAGGTGCATGGCGGCATGGGCTTCATCGAGGAGACCGGCGCCGCGCAGCTTCTGCGCGACGCGCGCATCGCGCCGATCTACGAGGGCACCAACGGCATCCAGGCGATCGACCTCGTCCTGCGCAAGCTGCCGCTTGGCGGCGGGACAGCGATGGCCCGCTATGTCGCGGAGCTGAGCGACGTGGTGGATGCCGTGCGCGGCGCCAACCATCCGGGCTTCGGCCGCACCGCGGAGGCGCTCGCCGCCGCGCTCGCCGATCTCGGCGCCGCCACCGACTTCCTGCTGCAGTCCCTCGCCGACAAGGACACCGAGACCGCCTTGGCCGGCGCGACGCCCTATCTCCGGCTCGCCGGCCTTGCCGCCGGGGCCGTCTATCTCGCCAAGGGCGCGCTCGCCGATCCCGCCCGCGAGGACCGCATGGCGCTCGCCCGCTTCATGGCGGAAAATCTGCTGGGAGAGAGCGCGGCGCTGCGAAACCGCGTGACCGAGGGTGCTGCGAGCCTTGCCGCGGCGCGGATCGTGCTGGCATGACGGCGTCTTTGCCGCTGCCGGTGGCTTTCGTGCCGGAACGTCCTGTCTCCAGGGAAAGGCAATCGACATGAGCGACTTCATCGACACGTCCATTGCCGACGGTGTCCTGACCGTGAGGATGAACCGCCCGCAGAAGAAGAACGCCATCGACCGGCCGATGTACAAGGCCCTGACCGCCGCCCTAGAGCAGGCGGACGGCGACGAGGCGATCGGCGCGACGCTGATCCTCGGCGTCCCCGGGGCGTTTTCCGCCGGCAACGACATCGCCGACTTCATCGCGTTTGCCGCCAGCGGCGGGGAGGGCGACGAGGTGGAATCCTTCCTCTATGCGCTGGCAGGGTCGCGCAAGCCGCTCGTCGCCGCCGTCGACGGCCTTGCCATCGGCATCGGCACGACGCTGCTGATGCATTGCGACCTCGTCTTCGCCGCGCCCGGCTCGACCTTTCGCACGCCCTTCCTCGACCTCGGCCTGGTGCCGGAGGCCGGATCCAGCCTGCTCGCGCCGCAGCTGATGGGGCAGCAGCGGGCCTTTGCGCTGCTGGCGATGGGGGAAAGCTTCGATGCCGAGGCGGCGCGCGCCGCCAACCTCGTCTACCGCATCGTGGACAGCGCCGATTTGGAAGCGACGGCGACCAATGCGGCGAAAATCCTGGCGGCCAAGCCGCGGGAGGCAATGGCGATCGCCCGCGACTTCGTCCGCGGCCCGCGCGAGCCGGTGATCGAGCGGATCGAGGCGGAACTGCGCCAGTTCAAGCAGCGGCTGTCGTCGGCGGAAGCGCGCGCCGCCTTCCAGGCATTCATGTCGCGCTGAAACGGATCAGCGTGGTGGAAGCTCTGCATCCTCGCCACCCTCGCCGTCGCGGCGGGCCTCGCGGATGAAGCCGAGAATCGTCGTTGCGCTGGCGATGACGAAGACCAGCGCCACGGCGCCGAACACCCAGCGTCCGGCCGAGAGATAGCGTTCGACCGCCGTTCCCAGCAGATAGGCGCCGCCGCTGTAGGCGCCGGTCCAGAGGGCAGCGCCCAAGACGTTGTAGAACGAGAACTTCAGCCAGGGCATGCGCGTCGTGCCGGCGATGAAGCCACAGAGCTGGCGCAGGATAAGAATGAAGCGGGCGATGAGGACGATCGGCGGGCCGCGGTCGAGGAACCGCTGCTCCATTCGCGCGATCTGCTGGCGCGACAGGCCCATCTTCATGCCCCAGCGATAGACGAAGCCGCGGCCGTAGCGATAGCCGACGACATAGCCGACATTGTCGCCGAGAACGCCGCCCGCCCAGGCCGCCAGGAAGACCTCGAGAAAGCCCAGCCGCCCCTGGCTCGCGAGGACGCCCGCTGCGACGAGCAGGCTTTCCCCCGGCACCGGCAGACCCGATGATTCGATGAATATCCCCAGAAACACGACGATGACGCCGTAATCGGCGAGAAAGGTCATGATCTGGTCGAGCATCGGGGCTTTCGGGAGGAACTGCGGCCGGCCCTTCTAGCAATGCGGCCTGCGACCCGCAATGCGGGGGAAGTGACCGATTCCCCATAGTCCGCGGTATCAAGACGAAGCCTCACATTGTCCTCGTCATCCTCGGGGCCTTGGCCCCGGGGATCCATGCCCCGGCACAAGGGAATGCAGTCCGGTTCAGGATTGACCGGCGCCAGTTCGCCGCCGCCGTCGAACCGTTTCGGCAATTCCAGCAGGTTGCGCCAGCATGCAGACCTTCAATATTGGGGTCGCTACGGGCAGCAAAAGCCTATCGCTGGAACAGTGCCACGGCCTCGACATGGTGCGACCAGAGGAACTGGTCGATCGGGGTAACGGACAGGAGCTTGTAGCCGCCGTCGACGAGGATGCGGGCATCGCGCGCCAGGGTTGCGGGATTGCAGGAGACGGCGGCGATGCGCTTGACCTTCGATGCCGCCAGTTCGCGCACCTGCGTCTCCGCGCCGGCGCGCGGCGGATCGAAGACGACGCCGGCGAATTTGCTCAAGTCCTTCGCCATCACGGGACGGCGGAAGAGGTCGCGCTTTTCCATCGTGATCGGCTTCAAGCCGCTGACGCCGCGCCGTGCGAGATCGAGCGCGGCGAGCGCCGAGGCTTCCGTCTCGACGGCATGGACCGCGCCCGTCGACGCCAGCCGCAGGGCGAAGGTGCCGATGCCGGAGAAGAGGTCCATCGTCGCCTTGCAGGGGGCAAGATGCTCCACCACCAGCGCCGCCATCGCCTCCTCGGCGGAAGCGACCGCCTGGAGAAAGGCGCCGGGCGGCGGACCGACCGAGATGCCGCCGACCTGGATCGTCGGATGGCGGGATTCCAGCACGATCTCGCCGTCGAGGGTCAGCCGCGCGATGTCGCGCCGGAGTGCGAAGGCGGTCAGCGACTGGCGCAGGCTGTCGGTGAGCTTGGCGGTCTCCGACAGTGCGATGTCGAGCCCGGCATCGGTCGCCGTCACGCTCATGCGCATCGGCCGCTTGCGGTCGGCGACGATCAGCGCCAGCGCCTTCAGATCGGCGAGGCGGCTCGCGATGGCCGGGACCACGATCAGGCAGACGTCGATGTCGGCGATGCGGTTCGTCTGGCTCTCGAAGAAGCCGAAGACGACGCGGTTGCCCTCTCGCAGGCCGGAGAACACCGCACGGCGGCGCGAATGCGGCGCGCAGGGCACGAGATCGGCGACCTCGGGCTCCAGCCCCGCATGGGCAAAGGCCTCGACGACGAGATTGCGCTTGAAGCTGCGATAGAGCCCATCGCTCGCATGCTGCAGGTCGCAGCCGCCACAGACGCCGAAATGCGGGCAGGGCGGCACCTGGCGCTCGGCCGAGGCGATGAGGATCTCCTCGAGCGCATAGTGCGAGCCGATACGCTCCACCGCCACGCGCTCCCCGGGAAGCGTGAAGGGCACGAACAAGGGAGCGCCATGGTCCGGCCGGGCAACGCCGTCGCCTTTGGCGCCGAGCGTCTCGATGGTGAGGGAAAGGCTCATGCCTTCTTGCCCGCCATCAGGAATTCATGATTGCCGTCCCCGCCCTCGATCGGCGAGGGGATCGGATCGCGTGCCGTCCAGCCCGGCTGCTCGTTCAGCCAGGCGCAGAGATCGGCCGCGACGGCGGGCGCGGAACCCGGATCGCGCAGGAGGCCGTTCTTGGCGATCGCGAGCCGACCCGCCTCGAACTGCGGCTTGATCAGGAAGATGCCGTCGGTGCCGGGCTCGGCGAGCTCCAGCGCCGGCGGCAGGGCCAGCTTCATCGAGATGAAGCTGACGTCGCAGACCAGCACGTCGAAGGAATGGCCTGCGAGGTTCTCTTCGTCGAGATCGCGAGCGTTCAACCCCTCGATCGAGGTGACGCGCGGATCGGCCTCGATGCGCGGATGGATCTGGCCGTGGCCGACGTCGATGGCGACGACATGCGCCGCGCCGTGCCGCAGCAGCACCTCGGTGAAGCCGCCGGTGGAGGCGCCGACGTCGAGCGCGGTGCGCCCCGTCACGTCGATCCCGAAGGCGTCGAGGGCGGCCTCGAGCTTCAGCCCGGCGCGCGAGACATAGTCGGCGGCGGGATCGTCGAGCGTGATCTCGCACTCCGGCGGCACGTTGAGGCTCGGCTTGGTGACGGTGAGGCCGTCGACCTTGACGTGCCCGCGCATGATCGCGTCACGGGCCCGCGCCCGGCTGGCGGCGAGGCCGCGATCGGCGACGAGAATGTCGAGCCTGATGCGCGACAGGTGTTGTTCTTCGGTAGCGGCCATCGGCAGGTCATGCGGGTAGAGCGGGCAAATGGCAAGCGGGAACGGTGAGAGACGGGACCGGAGAGCGGTCTCTGCAGGTTCAACCTCACAAGATCGTCATCCCGGGCTTGACCCAGGATCCATTCCAAATCGCAGGATACAGTCGAGGACGGCGGACGGTCTTCCTGATCGGATTTGGCAGCGCAGGCGCTTCGGCATGGATCACGGGTCAAGCCCGGGATGACGAAGCCTGCCTTTGAGCCCTGCCGTCAACACACCTCTAAGCCTGCATCACCCGCGACGCGCTCTTGCCCAGTGCCTTGAAGACGGCGTCGACGATGCCGGCCTTGTCGAGACCTGCGGCGCGGATCATGGCGTCGGGGCTGGCATGGTCGACGAAGAGGTCGGGCATCAGCAGCGAGCGGACCTTCAGGCCGTGCTCCATCAGGCCGCGTTCGGAAAGAAGATGCAGGACTTGGCTCGCGAAACCACCTGTCGCGCCTTCTTCCACGAGAAGCAGCACTTCGTGCTCGCGGGCGAGGCGCGTGATCAGTTCGGCGTCGAGCGGCTTGGCAAAGCGCGCGTCGGCGACCGTCGTCGACAGGCCGAAGGTTTCCAGCTCCTCGGCCGCAGCGAGACTGTCGGAAAGACGGGACCCGAAGGAGAGGATCGCAACCTTCGTGCCCTCGACGAGGACGCGGCCCTTGCCGATGGCCAGCGCCTGCCCGCGCGCCGGCATCTCGACGCCGACGCCATTGCCGCGGGGATAGCGGAAGGAGATCGGACCGTCCTCGTAGAGCGCGGCCGTGCGGACCATGTGCCGCAGCTCCGCCTCGTCGGCGGCCGCCATCACCACCATGCCCGGCAGCGGCACGAGGAAGCCGGTGTCGAACGAGCCCGCATGCGTCGGACCGTCGGCGCCGACGAAGCCGGCGCGGTCGATGGCGAATCGCACCGGAAGGTTCTGGATCGCGACGTCGTGGACGATCTGGTCGTAGGCGCGCTGCAGGAAGGTCGAGTAGATCGCGACGAACGGCTTGTAGCCCTCGGAGGCAAGGCCCGCGGCAAAGGTCACGGCGTGCTGCTCGGCGATTCCGACGTCGAAGGTGCGGCTCGGAAAGGCCTCGCCAAAGAGGTCGAGTCCGGTGCCGCTCGGCATGGCGGCGTTAATGGCGACGATCCTGTCGTCGTCCTGCGCCTCCTGGATCAGGCTTTCGGCGAAGACCGCGGTATAGCTCGGGGCGTTGCCCTTGGAGCTTGCCTTGGCCTGCGTGCCGGTGACGACGTCGAACTTGGCGACGCCGTGATACTTGTCGGCAGAGCTTTCGGCCGGGGCGTAGCCCTTGCCCTTGCGGGTGACGACGTGGACGAGGATCGGGCCGTTCTTTGCGTCACGAACATTCTTGAGGACGGGCAGGAGATGGTCGAGATCGTGGCCGTCGATCGGGCCGACATAATAGAAGCCGAGCTCTTCGAACAGCGTGCCGCCGGTGAAGAAGCCGCGGGTGAATTCCTCGGTTTTGCGCGCGCCCTCGCGCATGAAGTCGGGCAGGATCTTCGTCAGGGTCTTCGCCTTGTCGCGCAGGCCCCGATAGGTCTTGCCGGAGACGAGGCGGGCGAGATAGGCGCTCATCGCGCCCGTCGGCGGGGCGATCGACATGTCGTTGTCGTTGAGGATGACGATCAGACGCGCGTCGAGCGCCCCGGCATTGTTCATCGCCTCGTAGGCCATGCCGGCCGACATGGCGCCGTCGCCGATCACCGCGACGATGTTGTTCTTCGCGCCGGAAAGGTCGCGCGCGACCGCCATGCCGAGGCCGGCCGAGATCGAGGTCGAGGAATGGCCGGCGCCGAACGGGTCGAATTCGCTTTCCGTGCGCTTGGCAAAGCCCGAGAGCCCGCCTTCCTGGCGCACGGTGCGCATGCGCTTGCGCCGCCCGGTCAGGATCTTGTGCGGATAGGCCTGGTGTCCGACGTCCCAGATGATGCGGTCGTCGGGCGTGTTGAAGACGTAGTGCAACGCCACCGTCAGTTCGACGACGCCGAGCCCCGCACCGAGATGTCCACCGGTCCGCGACACCGCGTCGATGAGGTCCGTGCGCAATTCGTCCGCCACCTGCCGGAGGTCGGCCTCGCGCATCTGCCGGAGATCGGCGGGCGAGTCGATCAGGTCGAGCAGGGGCGTCTGGGGCTGGTCTGTCACGAAATCCGGCACCTTTCAGGCTGACTTGGCGGCGTGTCCGAAGAACGGATTATGCCGCAGAGCACGTTCGCCAGGCCCCTCCGGACCGGCTCGCATGCCTCTAAGATTGGGAACATCACCGGATCTGCAAGCCTGCGGCGCACGAACGACGAAACGCTCACCATCAAGCGCGACCGTGACGGCGCATCAGGCGGGGTCGAGCGGTTCGGTTCCGATCGGCTTGCCCGACCGTGACAGCTTGATCTTCTCGACCTTGTCTTCCGCCGAGGACAGGAGCCGCTCGCAATGGTTCTTCAGCTTCTCGCCGCGCTCGTAGATGCGGATCGAGACGTCGAGGGCGACGTCGCCATGCTCGAGATCGGAGACGATCTTCTCCAGCGCGCTCAGCGCCTCCTCGAAGCTCATGCGCTTGATGTCGGAATCGTCGGCAGGGGGAGAGTTTGCGGATTCGATGGCCATGCGTTTCCTATAGCCTGTGCCGGTCAGCCGGTCATCAGGCGCTTGACGTGGACCGCGACCGAGGATCCCAGGCCGACAAGGTCGTAGCCGCCTTCCAAGAGGCTGATCAGGCGACCGTTGCCGAAGCGGTCGGCAATGTCCATCAGCTCTCCCGTCGCCCAGTCGAAATCGTCTTCCACCAGCTGCAGGCCGGCAAGCGGATCGCGCCAATGCGCGTCGAAGCCGGCGGAGATGATGACGAGATCGGGACGGAACGCCCGCAGGGCCGGCATGATGCGGGTGGTGAAGGCCTCGCGGAATGCGTCGCTGCCATCGCCCGACGACAGCGGCGCGTTGACGATGTTGCCGGCGCCCGTCTCGTTCTTGGCCCCGGTGCCGGGATAGAGCGGCATCTGGTGGGTCGAGGCGTAGAGGACGCTCGGATCGGCAAGGAAGATGTCCTGGGTCCCGTTGCCGTGATGAACATCCCAGTCGATGATCGCCACCCGCTCCAGTCCGTGCACGGCCTGCGCATGCCGGGCTGCGATGGCGGCGGTGTTGAACAGGCAGAAGCCCATCGCCGTCTCGCGCTCGGCGTGGTGGCCGGGCGGGCGCCCTGCGACGAAGACGTTGGCGGCTTCGCCGGTCACCACATCGTCGACCGCCGCGCAGGCCGCGCCGACGGCATGGAAGGCTGCGGAAAAGCTCCGCGGGCTGATCACCGTGTCGCTTTCGATGCGCACGATGCCGCTCGCCGGAACCGCCTTCGCGATGCGGCGCACATGCTGCTCGGGATGGCACCGGATGATGGCTTCCAGAAGCCCTTCGGGCGCCTCCTGCCGGTCGAGGTGCTGAAAGGCCTCGGCCTCCAGTGCCGACGCCACGGCCTGCATCCGCTCCGGTCGCTCCGGATGGCCCGGGCCGGTCAGGTGCTCGGTGAAGATCGGATGGTGATAGAGGCGCGTCGTCATCAGCGCGCAGCTAGTGTCGCGCGACCGAAGGTCAATTTGAGCCGTCCCGCCATCTCAGACCCGGCCGGTCTGGCCGCGATGGCGCAGGTAGTGGTCGGCGATGGCGCAGGCGACCATCGCCTCGCCGATCGGCACCGCGCGGATGCCGACGCAGGGGTCGTGCCGGCCCTTCGTCATGACGTCGACCTCGTTGCCGTCTGCGTCGACGGAGCGTCTCGGCGTCAGGATGGAGGAGGTCGGCTTGACGGCAAAGCGTGCGACGATCGGCTGCCCGGTCGAGATGCCGCCGAGAATCCCGCCGGCATGGTTCGACAGAAACTCCGGCTCGCCGTCCGCGCCGATGCGGATCTCGTCGGCATTCTCCTCGCCCGAAAGCATCGCGGCGGCAAAGCCGTTGCCGATCTCGACGCCCTTCACCGCATTGATGGACATCAGGTTGGAAGCGATGTCCTGGTCGAGCTTGGCATAGATCGGCGCGCCGAGACCCGCGGGGACGCCCGTCGCGGTGATCTCGATGACGGCGCCGACCGAGGAGCCGCTCTTGCGGATCTTGTCGAGATAGCTCTCCCAGCGCAGGGCCGTCTCGGCATCCGGGCAGAAGAAGGCGTTGTCGTCGATCGCCGCGTCGTCCCAGCGCGACCGGTCGATCTCGATCTCGCCGATCCGCACCAGGGCGCCGCGGATCTTCAGCCCGGGCACGACGAGGCGGGCGAGCGCGCCGGCGGCGACCCGTGTCGCCGTCTCGCGCGCCGAGGAACGGCCGCCGCCGCGATAGTCGCGCACGCCGTATTTTATGTCGTAGGTGATGTCGGCATGGCCCGGGCGATAGCGCCGGGCGATGTCGGAATAGTCCTTCGAGCGCTGGTCGACGTTCTGGATCTCCAGGGCGATCGGCGTGCCGGTGGAGATCAGCTCGCCCTCTCTGTCCCCCGGCATGACGCCGGAGAGGACGCGGACCGCGTCGGGCTCCTGGCGCTGCGTGGTGAAGCGCGACTGGCCGGGCCGCCGCTTGTCGAGGAAGGACTGGATCTCGGCTTCGGAAAAACGGATCCCGGGGGGGAAGCCGTCGACGACGCAGCCGATGGCCGGGCCATGGCTCTCTCCCCAGGTCGTGACACGGTAAAGATGTCCGTAAGTATTATGCGACATTGAAGGGTCCGTGCGACGTCGAAGGGATCTAACCCCTCGCGGTTTATGTCAGTGTGTGGCATCGGGTCAAATGATGTGACATCGGCGGTTTTCGGGCGGGGAATCGGACCGGCGGCGCGCAAAAGACACAATCCGCCTCACTATCGTTCCTCTGGACGGACGGGCGGCGCCTTCCCGAAACGGACCGGTGCTGCAGGTGGCGGGAAACTACTGCCGTGGGCAGCCATGAATTCGAGGACCATATCGTGACCAGACAGATCATCGCCTTTTTCGCCAGTTCCTTCCTCTGTGTCGCGCTGACCATTCCAGCCCGCGCCGAGGAAAAGAGCGGCGTGATCGCCGCGATCGACAGGGAGGGTTCGCTGCTGACATTCGCCGACGGCACGACCTACGTCCTGCCGGGCGAGTTCGATTACGACGCGGTCGCTCCGGGCATGGAAGTCCACGTGATCTTCGACCTCAGCGCCATCTGACGGCGCCAGCGATCCCTCCGGGTGCGACGGGCCGAGGGCGGGCTTCGGCGCAAGGCAACGTCAGATCCAGTCGACTGTTCCGTCCTCGGCCCTGAGGACCTGATCCTGGGGGATCGTCAGGAAGGCGGCGTCGCGCGGGGACGTCCCGCCATAGAGCCACAGGAAAGCCCTGACGATGCCGCCATGCGCGACGACGACCGTCGGCACCGTCAATGCCTCGAAAACGGGGCGGGCGCGTTCGGCCAGCATGGCATAGCTTTCCGCCGTCGGCCCCGGCGGAACATAGTCCCACTTTGCCGCCTCTCGCTCGGCCACGGCCTCCGGGGTCCGGGCTGAAATCTCGTCGAGCGTCGACCCCTCCCAATCGCCGAAATGCAGCTCCTTGAGTCGCGCATCCGTCGCGTAGGCCGTGGAATCGAGACCGAGTTCGCCGCGAATGATTTCCATGGTCTCGCGGGTGCGCAGCATCGGGCTGGCGAGATAATGCAAGGCGCCGGCATCCCTGCCGAGCAGGTCGGCAAGCTTGCGGCCATTGCGTTTGGCCTGTGTCCGGCCGGTCGCGTTGAGGCTGATCTCGGCCTGGCCCTGCAACCGCTCCTCGGCGTTCCAGTCGGTCTGTCCGTGGCGGCAGAGATAGATCAGGGGCAAGGTCATCGCGGTAAAGACTGCAGGCCGATCACTCCTTGACGACCGAGATGTCGGGCGCGTCGACAGCCTTCATGCCCACGGTGTGGTAGCCCGAATCGACGTGGTGGATCTCGCCGGTGACCGCCGTCGACATGTCGGACAGGAGGTAGAGGGCGGACTGGCCGACCTCGTCGATGGTCACGGTGCGCTTCAGCGGCGAGTTGTACTCGTTCCATTTGAGGATGTAGCGGAAGTCGCCGATGCCGGAAGCGGCAAGGGTCTTGATCGGACCGGCGGAGATCGCGTTGACGCGGATCTTCTGCTTGCCGAGGTCGACGGCGAGATAGCGCACCGAGGCCTCGAGCGCGGCCTTGGCGACGCCCATGACGTTGTAGTGCGGCATCACCTTTTCGGCGCCGTAGTAGGTCAGGGTCAGCATCGACCCGCCGTCGGTCATCAACTTCTCGGCGCGCTGCGCGACCGCCGTGAAGGAATAGACCGAAATCAGCATGGTCTTGGAGAAATTGCCCTCGGACGTGTCGACATAGCGGCCTGTCAGTTCGTCCTTGTCGGAAAAGCCGATGGCGTGGACGAGGAAGTCGAGCTTTCCCCATTTCTCCGCGAGCGTATCGAAGACCGCGTCGATGGTCGCGGCATCGGAGACATCGCAATGTCCGGCGACAAAAGCGTTCAGTTCCGCGGCGAGGGGCTCGACGCGCTTCTTCAGAGCATCGCCCTGGTAGGTCAGGGCAACCTCGGCCCCCTGGTCGGCCAGTGCCTTGGCGATTCCCCAGGCGATCGAACGGTTGTTGGCGACGCCCATGACAAGGCCGCGCTTGCCCGACATGAGACCGCGCGGCGCGCCGTTTGATTCCGTCATATTCAGACTTTCCCAGACCACCGCGCCAGATCGGCAGACGCGGCGGCGGTATGGCATAGGCGGGGCCTGCCTTCAAGTTTGCAGCCGGAACGGGGCGTCAGCCGCCCGTCATTCTGCGTCGGGCTGCGACCGCAGGAAATCGGCAAGCGCCTCGTCGCGGTGCTGTGGCAGGACGATCCTGATCGCCACGAGCACGTCGGCGCGAGTACCATCGGCCCGCGTCAGACCCTTGCCCTTGAGCCGGAGCGTCTTGCCGGCATTCGACCAGGGCGGCAGGGTGAGGGATACCCGTCCGTCCAGGGTGTCGACCGGGATCTTGCCGCCGAGGACGGCCGTGCGGATCGGTACGGCCAGGCTGAGCTTCAGGTCGCGGCCGTCGATCTCAAAACGCGGATGCGGGACAAAGTCGATGGTGACGAGCGCGTCGCCCGCGGGCGCCGCGGCGGAAGCGCCGGGTTGCCCCTGGCCCCGCAGCCGTATCGTCTGGCCGTTCTCGACGCCGTCGGGAAGCCGGATTGCGAGCCGCTTGCCCGAGGGAAAGATCGCCTCGACCTTCTCATCCGACACGATATCCTCGAGCCGAACCTTCAGCGTTGCCCGGATGTCCTCGCCTTTGACCGCCCCCTGGCGTGCGCCGGCAAAACCGGCACCGCCCCCGCGCGGCACGCCACGCCCGCCGAAAGCCTGCTCGAAGAAGTCGGAGAACACGCTCTCGGCGCCATCCGCACCGGGGCCCGACCGAAACTCGAAGCCGGGGCTGGCGCCGGGACGGCCGCCGCCGAAGGGACTGCCGCCGCCCGGAAATCCCTGGAACTTCGGCTTGCCGTCGGCATCGATCTCGCCCCGGTCGAACTGTGCTCGTTTGTCCTTGTCGCCGAGGATCTCGTAGGCCTGGTTGGCTTCGTTGAAGCGCGTCGCGGCCGTCGGATCCTGCGTATTGGAATCGGGATGGAAGCGCTTGGCGAGTTTGCGAAAGGCGCCCTTGATCTCTTTTTCGCTGGCAGTCTTGGCAACGCCGAGAATGGCGTAGGGATCGCGCATGAGGTTTGGTCCTAGTGTCCGTCGGAAGAACGGGATCGGCTTTGTCGAAAAAGACAGGTGACGGCAAAAGGCCCGGGAGTCCATTCGGGCTCGGTCCCAGTCGGGTGCCTCCCTGAGAACCTGGCCGGCGCAAGCCGCATCCTTGCGTCTGCGTGGGATATGGCGCCGGCCCTGGCGAAATTTAAGGGCCGAGTCGCAAAGAGGGGGTCAGCTGCCTTCGCTGAAATGCGTCAAGGTCCACTCGCCCCGGCCTTTCGTGCAGGCCTCGCCGTCGTAGACGGCGACGCCGTCATAGCGTTGGCGCGAGGTGCGGAACTGCCGGCAGATCATGTCGCCGGCCTTGACCTCGTGGATCGCGGTGATGACCCCGCTCGCACCCGTATCGGCATTCGCCCAGGCCATCGGCTGCTCCGGCGTCGCCGCAAGATTGGCCGAGGAAACTGCGTTCCGCACGGTATTGCCGTCGGAAGCCTGCTCGGGTGCGATGGCCGGCTCGGCTGGCTTGATGGAATTGGTGACGATGCTCCGGTCGACCATTTCCTCCATGCCGCCGCCGGAGATCACGCAGCCCGAGAGCGACATAATCGGCAGGAGGATGAAAGTTGCTTTGATCAGATCCATCGCGGTCGTATGTCTCGCTGGCCCAGGTCTCGATCGGCTCGGGCAGACCTTTGCAGGGAGCCCCGGCCGATTATGACGAACGATAGCTTAAGCCTTGGTGAAAACCCCGTCGGCGATGATCCATTTGCCCAATTCGGCCAATGGCTCGAGGAAGCCGGTGCAACCGAGATCAACGATCCGAATGCGCTGGCTCTGGCAAGCGTCGATGCCTCGGGCCTCCCGGATGTCCGGATGGTTCTCCTGAAGGACTTCGACGCCCGTGGCTTCGTGTTCTACACGAATTTCGGCAGTGCGAAAGGCAGGCAGATCCTCGGCAGTGGCAAGGCGGCGATGTGCTTCCACTGGAAGAGCCTGCGTCGACAGGTCCGCATCCGCGGAACGACCGAAGTCGTTTCGGACGCCGAGGCCGATGGCTATTACGCGACGCGCCCCCGCCGCAGCAGGCTCGGCGCCTGGGCCTCCGACCAGTCGCAGCCGCTCCGGGACCGGGCCCTTTTGATCGACAAGGTGGCGGCGGTCGACGCGAAATATCCCGGGGACGACATCCCGCGCCCGGCGAACTGGTCCGGCTTTCGCCTCGTGCCAAGCGAGATCGAGTTCTGGCAGGATGGCGAGTTTCGCCTGCACGACCGCATTTTGTTCAAACGTATCGCGGAGGGCGACGCCTGGACGTTGGGGCGGCTCTACCCGTAAGGCGCGTCAGCGGGCCGCTCGATCTCGGTCTCCGTGGCGGCGGGCTGGTTGCGTCGCAACCGGTCAGGCAACGGGGGCAGGCGTAACGGGTGAGCCGGCGGACCAAGTCACGCCGTGCGCCAATTCACAATAGGGGAAGCAAGGACGCGAACAAGATACTTGACGCTAGGGAATATTCCTGAAAACTACGCCCAGCGACAACGCTCAAAGGAGGCCCCGATGCAGTCCTCGACGACCGTTCTTCCTTCGCCGCGCCATGCTGATTTCTACAACGCTTTGCCCGATGTCATGGATGCGGACGCGCATGTGACCCGACTTGGGCGGCATGCCGCGATCGACCATCTGATCGAGGTGATCGTGCGCCATGGAATGGGCGACCTCGTCGGCATTCGGCTCCTGCACAATCACTGCCCCATTTCGCCGGTCGAACTGATGGTCGAGGAGGAGGAAATGGGGGACGGCGGACCGGTTCTGGCGACAGCGCCCCGCCTGACCGATTCGCCGCTGACTGATGGGCTGGCGCCAAACAGCTGGGCACTGGTGGATGGCGCTTGGACGCCAGTCGAGTTCTCGGCGGAGGACGCCGTCCGTCGTGCGGCAGCCCTCGCCATGGGCCAGACCAGCTTTCTCGCCGATTTCGCCACGCGGCTGCAGGAGATGGGGGCTGCGCAAACCCTCGGCCTCTGCGTCTTCGAACGCCAGTTCTTCCGCTTCGCCAACCCGTCTCGGCGTGACGAGATTCTGGTCGAGACGACGGATACCGAGCGGCGCGCCAATATCCTGCGCTTCGACGACGCCACCCATCATGCGCCGGGATCACTGATCGAGACGGTCTGGGTTGCCGGCGTCGGCAGCGATCCGACCGCCAATTGCCCGACGCGCTGCGGCACACGCTGCCAGATCCTGATGTCCTGCCAAGACTATTCGACCGGCCACCAGAAGTTCAAGGTCTCGCACGACAAGCAACACACCGGCCCGGAGCACTGGTCCGGATGATAGTCGCTCCACCTGGCCCCACCAGGACAAAAAGCCAAGTGGAGCGAAATCGCCTCAGGCCTCGGTGCCGCCGACCGTGATCTGGTCCATCCGCAAGTGGGGCTGGCCGACGCCGACCGGAACACCCTGGCCTGCCTTGCCGCACATGCCGATGCCGGTGTCGAGCGCCAGATCGTTGCCGATCATCGACACCCGGTGCATCGCCTCGGGGCCGTTGCCGATCAGCATGGCGCCTTTCAGCGCCTCGCCCACCTTGCCGTCGCGGATGCGGTAGGCCTCGGTGCAGCCGAAGACGAATTTTCCCGAAGTGATGTCCACCTGGCCGCCACCGAAGGCCACGGCGTAGATCCCGTCCTTGACCGAGGCGATGATCTCCTCGGGCGTCTTGTCGCCGGCGAGCATCATGGTGTTCGTCATTCGTGGCATCGGGGCATGCTGGTAGGATTGGCGGCGGCCGTTGCCGGTCGGCGCCATGCCCATCAGTCGCGCATTCTGGCGATCCTGCATGTAGGCGACGAGCTTGCCGTCCTCGATGAGGACGGTGCGGTTCGTGGCCGTTCCCTCGTCGTCGATGGTGAGCGAGCCACGCTTTTCGGCAATCGTGCCGTCGTCGACGACGGTGACGCCCTTCGCAGCGACCTGTGTGCCGAGAAGACCTGAAAAGGCCGAGGTCTTCTTGCGGTTGAAGTCACCTTCGAGCCCGTGTCCGACCGCCTCGTGCAGCATGACGCCGGGCCAGCCGGCACCGAGCACGATGTCGAAGGCGCCCGCCGGTGCCGGGACCGCGTCGAGATTGACCATCGCCTGCCGCAACGCTTCGTCGGCGATCTGCTTCCAGTTCCCGGTCACGAAGAACTCGCCGAAGCCGGTGCGCCCCCCGGCGCCGAAGGAGCCGGACTCCTGCCTGTCGCCGCGGCCGGCGACGACCGAGACATTGATTCGCACGAGGGGGCGGATATCCCGGACGAGTTGTCCGTCCGCTCTCAGAATCTCGACATTCTGCCATTGCGAGCCGAGCGTCACCGAGACCTGGCGCACGCAATCGCCCTTGTCCCGGAGATAGGCGTCGATGTCCTGCAGCAGCTTCACCTTCGCCTCGAAACCGGGCGAGGGAATGGGGTTCTCCTCGCCGTAAAGCTTCTGGTTGGTCCGCTGCGGCGCGTCGGCATAGGTGCCGTGATGGCCTGACTTCACCGCCGTCACGGCCTGGGCCGCGCGCGACAGTGCCGCCTCCGAGAGATCCCCGGCATGGGCGAAGCCCACCGCCTCGCCGGCGACGACCCGGAGACCGAACCCCTGCTCGGTGTTGAAGTTGCCCATCTTCAACCGGCCATTGTCGAAGGTGAGCGATTCCTGCTCGCGGTATTCGAGGAACAATTCCCCGTCGTCGGCGCCCGAGAGCGCGTCGCCCAAAATGCGGTCGATGCCGGCGCGGGAAAGGTCGAAGCGCTCGATCAGCGATGCGGTCATGACGGCTATCCAATCTCAAGGGGACGAGCGTCAGACATAGGCGCTGGCGCGGCCGGTCTCAATGCGCAGGAGACTTCAAGAACCCTGTTCTGGCGTCGCGCCCCGGTGGTGACGGTTCAAGGGAGGGCGGCGAAGCCCGCGCCAAAACCGTTCAGGTCGACGGGAATGCCGATGCCCTCTTCCGGCGTCTGGAAGACGATGAATGTCGCGCTCTTGCCGGTCGACAGCGTCGTCAGCAAGGTCTCTTCCAGGATCACCTCGGCATAGCATCCGTCCGAGAAGCAGCGCACGAACTGCGCCCGGCCGATGTCCTTGCCGTCGACATATAGCCCGAGGCCATTGGGGAGAAGAATTCCGAGCGGCGCCAGGATCCGCAGGATCCGCGCCTTACCGTCGGCGGTCTTCAGCGCCACGACGGAGAGCCCGACCTCGGGCCGGTCTTCCGCCACGACATTCTGCAGGAGGGCGCACTGGTCGCCCGGCGCTCCCGCCGGCCGGTCGCAGACGACGGCCCAGGCACCGTGCTGCGACTTGACCGTGCCGGTCGCCCCCGACTGGGCCAAAGCCGGTGTCGCCGCGCCGGCAAGAATTGCCAGAATGGCTGCGGCCAACGCCGACTTCGTCTTCATGATCATCGTCTCACCCGAATCAGAACGAAGCCACTGTGTGGCAGACATGGAAAACAAATGGTTAAACGACATAAATCGTGGCACAATCGCGGGGTCCTGTCACGAATTCGATCGCGTTGCGGTGATTGGGCCGGTAGCGCTATCCCGCAGAACCTCGCGACCCCCGGCCGGTGACGGACATTAGGACGGCGAGCATAGCGAAAATGTCGCAAGCCGCCTCTAGTTTGGAAATGTTGCAGAACAAGCGTTTTCGTGGTTTGAACCCTCCAAGGTTCAGGCTAGAGACGTCGGTGCATTCCAAGCGCGCGTTGCCATTGCAGCGCTGCGGGAATGTCCGACTGGATTGCCGCAGGCCGGTGCGTCCGCGACAGGGAGAGCAGTGTGAAGAGAACCATGATCGCGGCGGCGGCCGTGTCCGTCAGCGGCCTTGCCGCTTTTGCCCAGGACGGGGTGCGTGCCGGGCAACCGCACGACTGGCACATCGATCTGCAGGAGGCGCTGTCTCCGGTCGAGGCCAATATCCACTGGTTCAGCAACTACGTTCTCGCCTTCATCATCCCGATCACCATCCTCGTCGCGGCTCTGCTGGCCTGGGTCGCCTACCGCTACAACGAGCGGCGCAACCCCGTCGCGTCGCGCACGAGCCACAACACCACGATCGAGGTGATCTGGACCGTGGCGCCGGTGCTGGTGCTGCTCTGCCTCGCCATTCCGTCGTTCCAGCTCCTGACCGAGCAGTACAATCCGCCGAGCCCGCCCGAGTTGACGATCAAGGCCACCGGGTTCCAGTGGTATTGGGGCTATGAATACCAGGAAGGCGACGTCGATCCGTCAGCCCCGCCCGTCGCCGCCGCCGCCGCGACGGAGGCCGCGCCCGCGGCAGAGCCCGTGACGTTTGATTCCTACATGCTGTCGGAAACCGACAGGCCCGGATCGGGCAAGGAAGACATGGGCGAGTATCCCCGTCTTCTGGCCGTCGACAACGAGATGGTCGTCCCCGTCGACACGGTGATCCGCATTCTCGCCACCTCCGGGGACGTGATCCACTCCTTTGCCATTCCCTCGATGGGCGTGAAGGTCGATGCCGTCCCAGGGCGCAACAACGAGTACTGGTTCTCGGCGAACCGCGAGGGTCTTTTCTACGGGCAGTGCTCCGAACTGTGCGGGCTCAACCATGCGTTCATGCCGATCGCCGTCCGCGTCGTCTCGAAGGAGCAGTTCGCCACCTGGCGTGCCGCTGCTGCAGCCGACGTCGCTGCCGCCAACCAGGCGCTTGTCGCTTCCATCCAGTCCGCAGGCGCCGTCGCGGTCGCTGGTCGGTAATCGTCAGGCTTGAAGGAGAATCCAATGGCTTACGAGGCCGCCCACGACGCCCATGACGACCACCGGCCCTCCGGTTGGACGCGCTGGGTCTATTCGACGAACCACAAGGATATCGGGACGCTCTACCTGATCTTCGCGATCTGCTCGGGCATTCTCGGCGGCGCCCTGTCGATCGCGGTGCGCATGGAGCTCCAGGAGCCGGGGATGCAGATCTTCGGCGACCCGGCCATGTACAACGTCTTCGTCACCGGCCACGGCCTGATCATGATCTTCTTCACGGTCATGCCCGCTCTGATCGGCGGCTTCGCCAACTGGATGGTGCCGATCATGATCGGCGCGCCGGACATGGCCTTTCCGCGCCTCAACAACATCTCGTTCTGGCTGCTCGTTCCCGCCCTCCTGCTCCTGATCCTCTCGATGTTCGTCGAGGGCGCTCCGGGCTCGAACGGTGCCGGCACCGGCTGGACGATGTATCCGCCACTCTCGACATCGGGGCATCCCGGCCCGGCCGTCGATCTCGCCATCTTCGCACTGCATATCGCCGGCGCTTCCTCGATCCTCGGCGCGATCAACTTCATCACCACCATCCTCAACATGCGCGCCCCCGGCATGACGCTGCACAAGATGCCGCTCTTTGCCTGGTCGGTGCTCGTCACCGCCTTCCTGCTGCTCCTGTCGCTGCCGGTTCTGGCCGGTGCGATCACCATGCTGCTCACCGACCGCAACTTCGGGACGACGTTCTTCACGGCATCCGGCGGCGGCGACCCGATCCTCTACCAGCACCTCTTCTGGTTCTTCGGCCATCCCGAAGTGTACATCCTGATCCTGCCCGGCTTCGGCATCATCAGCCACATCATCTCGACCTTCTCCAAGAAGCCGATCTTCGGCTATCTCGGCATGGCCTACGCCATGGTCGCCATCGGCGTCGTCGGCTTCGTGGTGTGGGCGCACCACATGTACACCACGGGCATCTCGCTCAACACGCAGCGCTACTTCGTCTTCGCCACCATGGTCATCGCCATCCCGACGGGCATCAAGGTGTTCTCCTGGATCGCGACGATGTGGGGCGGGTCGATCTCCTTCAAGACGCCGATGCTCTGGGCGATTGGCTTCATCTTCCTGTTCACGCTCGGCGGCGTCACCGGCGTGAAGCTCGCCAATGCCGGCATGGACCGCGTCCTGCACGACACCTACTACGTCGTCGCCCACTTCCACTACGTGCTGTCGCTCGGCGCCGTTTTCGCCATCTTTGCCGGCTGGTACTACTGGTTCCCCAAAATGACCGGCTACATGTACAACGAGACGATCGGCAAGATTCATTTCTACGTCACCTTCGTCGGCGTGAACCTCGTCTTCTTTCCGCAGCACTTCCTCGGCGCTCAGGGCATGCCACGCCGGTATGCCGACTATCCCGACGCGTATGCGGGCTGGAACTACGTTTCGTCGATGGGGTCTTACCTGTCGGGCATCGCAGTTCTCATCTTCCTGTTCGGCGTCTACGAAGCCTTCGCCAAAAAGCGGATCGCCGGCAGCAACCCATGGGGTACCGGCGCGACTACTCTCGAGTGGCAGCTGTCGTCGCCGCCGCCGTTCCATCAGTGGGAACAGCTGCCGCGCATCCGCTAGGCCGACGCCAAGCGGACGCCAAACGAAAGGACGATCCCGGCAATCGGGATCGTCTTCCTGAAAAGCGGCCGGCGCCAAGTCGGTCCGATGCCTTACGCCATCCGGGCGGCCTCGACGGGCGCTTGGGAGGTCAGGGCGGGAATGCCCGAGGTTTCAAGTGAGCGCAGTCGACATCACCGAATTGGACGTTTCCGGCGACCGCAGCGGCATCAGCCTCGCCGAGCCCGGCGACTTCTTCGCGCTGTTGAAACCGCGGGTCATGTCGCTGGTCGTTCTCACCGCGATCACCGGATTGGTCCTCGCGCCCGGCCCGATCAATCCCGCGCTCGCCTTCATCGCCATCCTGTCGATCGCACTCGGCGCCGGCGCGTCCGGCGCGCTGAACATGTGGTATGACGCCGATATCGACGCCGTCATGGGGCGCACCGCGACCCGGCCCGTACCGGCGGGGCGCATCGCACCAGAGACGGCACTGGCCTTCGGTCTTGCCATGTCGCTCCTGTCGGTCTGCATGCTGGGCCTGGCGCTGAATTGGTTCGCCGCCGCCTTCCTCGCCTTCACCATCTTCTTCTATGCCGTCGTCTACACGATGGTGCTGAAGCGCTGGACGCCGCAGAACATCGTCATCGGCGGCGCTGCCGGCGCCTTCCCGCCAATGATCGGCTGGGCCTGCGTCACCGGTGGTGTCTCGATGGAGAGCGCCATCCTCTTCCTCATCATTTTCCTCTGGACGCCGCCGCATTTCTGGGCGCTCGCCATGTTCAAGATGAAGGACTATGCGGCGGCGGGCGTACCGATGCTCCCGAACGTTGCGGGCGAGACCGCCACGCGGTTCCAGATCTTCGTCTATTCCCTGATTCTCGTGCCCGTCGGCTTTCTGCCGTTTGCGATGGGCTTTGCCGGCCCCGTCTACGGGATCGCCTCGGTGCTCCTCGGCGCCTATTTCGTCTATCTCGCCTGGCAGACCTACCGCATGGCCGACGGCGACGAGAAGATGCTGCCGGCCAAGCGCCTCTTCGGCTTCTCGATCGCCTATCTGTTCTCGCTTTTCGGCATTCTGCTGGTCGAGGGCCTTGTCGCCCGCCTGACAACGGCCGGAGGGCTTTGACATGAGCAACGAGCGCATCACGCTGACCGAACGCGAGGCGCGGGCCCGGCGCAACCGGTCGATTGCGATCGGCGTGTTTCTGGCCGCCCTCGTCGTCCTCTTCTACGTCGTCACCATTACCAAGATGGGGAGCTGACAATGCCGGACACTCGGCCTCTGCGCAGTGCGCAGGTCCGCCGCCGCGATACCACGATCGCCGTCGCCTGCCTCGCCTTCGCCTGCGGAATGGTCGGGGCAGCCTATGCAGCGGTGCCGCTCTACCAGATGTTCTGCCAGGTGACAGGCTACGGCGGAACGACCCAGCGCGCCGATGCGGCGCCGACGCGCATCATCGACCGCAAGGTCGCGGTGCGATTCGATGCCAATGCCTCGCCGTCGGTTCCCTGGTCCTTCAAGCCGATGGAGCGCGAGGTCGTCGTGCGGCTCGGCGAAGTCCAGCAGACCAGCTATTTCGTCAAGAACCTGTCGAACGAGCGCATCACGGCGCAGGCGACCTACAATGTGACGCCGATCACGGCGGGAAGCTACTTCAACAAGATTTCATGCTTCTGCTTCACCGATCAGACGCTCGAGCCCGGCGAGAGCCGCGAGATGCCGATCGTGTTCTTCGTCGATCCTGCCATGCTGGAGACCGAAGAATTGAAGGACGCGCCGGCGATCACGCTGTCCTACACCTTCTTCCGCGAGGACAAGCCCGCTCCGGTCGCCGAGGCACCTTCGTCCGTGAAGGCGAACGACAAACTGTAAAGCCTCACATTGATGGGGCGAGAATGCTGGAGCTCGGGCGCGAACCCGTATAGACGTCACGAAGGCATGGAAGACCGGGGATAGAACGAATGGCCGACACCACTCACGGCAAGCAGCACGACTACCACATCATCGATCCCAGTCCCTGGCCTTTCCTCGCCTCGCTCGGCTCGCTGATCATGTTCTTTGGCGCCGTCGGTTGGATGCGCCAGCACGCCGATCAGCAGTTCCTGGTTTTCGGCGTCGATCTCGCCACGCCGTGGATCTTCTTCATCGGCTTCGCCCTCGTCCTGTACGTGATGTTTGCATGGTGGTCGGACACGATAAAGGAAGGGCAGGAGGGCGCCCACACCCGCGTCGTGTCGATGCACCTGCGCTACGGCATGATCATGTTCATCGCCTCCGAGGTGATGTTCTTCGTCGCCTGGTTCTGGGCCTTCTTCGACGCCAGCCTCTACCCGAACGAGGCGATCCAGGCGGCGCGTGTGGAAGCGATGGGGGGCCAGTGGCCGCCGGTTGGCATCGAGTCGCTCGACCCGCTTCACCTGCCTCTGTTCAACACGATCACGCTGCTTCTGTCGGGCACCACCGTCACCTGGGCGCACCATGCCCTTCTGCACAACGATCGCAGGGGGCTCATCATGGGCCTCTCCGCAACGGTCGTACTCGGCCTGATCTTCTCCTACGTCCAGTATTATGAATATGCCCACGCACCCTTCGCCTTCGCCGGCTCGATCTACGGCTCGACCTTCTACATGGCGACCGGCTTCCACGGCTTCCACGTCATCGTCGGGACGATCTTCCTGTTGGTCTGTCTGATTCGCGCAGCGTCGGGCCAGTTCACGCCTCAGCGGCATTTCGGCTTCGAGGCGGCCGCCTGGTACTGGCACTTCGTCGATGTGGTCTGGCTGTTCCTCTTCTTCTCCATCTATATCTGGGGCAGCTGGGGCGCGGTGATCCACGTCGAATAGCCCTCGACACCGACATCAGGATTTCGAAGAAGGCGGCGCATCCTGCGGCCGCCTTCTTCATTTGAGGAACCTCTCGTCATGGCCGAAGACGAAACGCTCTCTGCGCCCGTGAGCGCGGCCCGGATGACGATGCGCAATCGCTGCCCGCGCTGCGGCGAAGGAAAGCTTTTCAAGGGCTATCTCTCGCTGCGCCCGGGTTGCCCGGAATGCGGTCTCGACTATGCCTTCATCGATTCCGGCGACGGACCGGCAGTCTTCGTCATCCTCATCATCGGTTTTATCGTCGTCGGACTGGCGCTCTGGGTCGAGGTCAGCTGGACCCCGCCGTTCTGGGTGCATTTTCTGCTCTGGCTACCGCTGACGCTGATCCTCTGCCTGCCGCTCCTGCGCCTCCTGAAAGGACTGATGATCGGCCTGCAGTACCGGAACCGCGCTGCGGAAGGGCGGCTGAGCAATGATGGCGAGAACTGACATGCCGGCAAGGCCGAATAGACGCCTGCGCTTCTGGGTCGCCATCGCAGCTTGCCTCGCCGGCATCGCGGTGCTGTGCACGCTCGGCTCCTGGCAGCTTGAGCGCCTCGTCTGGAAGGAGGCGCTGATCGCCTCCATCGAGGCCCGCCGCCACGCCGAACCACAGTCCCTCGGCGCGGTCGAGAAACGCTATGCCGCATCGAGCGACGTCGAATATGTCCCGATGCGCGTCGAGGGGAGATTCCTGCACGAGGGGGCGCGGTATTTTCTGTCGACCTTCCAGGGCAATGCCGGCTGGAACCTCTACGAGCCGCTGCAGCTCGCCGATGGCCGCCTGCTCTTCGTCAACCGCGGCTTCGTGCCCTATGCCCTGAAGGACCCCGCGCTGCGCGAGGAGAAGGCTTCAGGCCCTGTCAGCGTCACGGGTCTGGCCCGCAATCCGACGGCCGAAAGGCCGGACTCGGCGCCCGACAACGACCCGGTCCAGAACGTCTACTTCTGGAAGAGCCTTCCCGACATGACGACCGGTCTTTCGCTCCCGGCCGGAGCGACGTTCCTGCCCTTCTTCCTCGACGCCGGGCCGAGTCCTGCAGCCGACGGCTATCCCATGGGCGGGACGACGATCATCGAGTTGCCGAACAGCCACCTCTCCTATGCCATCACCTGGTTCGGTCTGGCCTTGACGCTTGCCGTGATGCTCGTCTCCTTCATCGTCCGGTCTCTGCGCGGACCGCGCCCCGAAGGTGAGGAAGAGGCGCCCGTCAAGGGTTGACAGGAGGGGTCCTGATCCCTTCATTCGCCCCGACGACGCAGCCATCCGACGCCCGCGCCGAACGGAGAGCGCCTTGCTCCAGACCAGCCAGCCGTCATCCCTGCCGAAGCTCACCATCCGCCTGTGTGAGCCGCGCGGCTTCTGTGCCGGCGTCGACCGGGCGATCCAGATCGTGGTGCTTGCCCTGAAGAAATACGGCGCGCCGGTCTATGTTCGGCACGAGATCGTCCACAACCGTTACGTCGTCGAAGGACTGGAGACGCTCGGCGCGGTCTTCGTCAAGGAACTCTCCGACGTGCCGCCCGACGGCCAGCCGGTGGTCTTCTCTGCCCATGGCGTGCCGAAATCGGTGCCGGCCGAGGCGACGGAGCGCGAACTCCTCTATCTCGATGCGACCTGTCCGCTCGTGTCGAAGGTTCACAAGCAAGCCATGCTGCACGTCAAGCGCGGCCGTCACGTGCTCCTGATCGGTCACCGCGGTCACCCGGAAGTCATCGGCACCATGGGTCAGCTGCCGCCGGGCGCGGCAACGCTGATCGAAAGCGAGGACGATGTCGCACGGCTGGTCGCGGCCGATCCGGCGATGCTCGGCTTTGTCACGCAGACGACGCTGTCGGTCGACGATACCGCCGGCATCGTCGACGCGCTGATGGCGAGATTTCCCGACATGGCCGCGCCCTCGTCCGAATCGATCTGCTACGCCACGACCAATCGTCAGGAGGCGGTGAAAGCCGCGGCGCCCGGCGCCGACGTCTTCCTCATCGTCGGCGCACCGAACTCGTCGAACTCGATGCGCCTCGTCGAGGTGGCGACGCGCGCGGGTGCACTGGCCGGCCATCTCGTCCAGCGGGCGACCGACATCCCCTGGGCAATCATCGGCGAGGGCTCGACGATCGCCATGTCGGCGGGTGCTTCGGCGCCGGAGATCGTCGTCGACGAGATCATCGATGCCTTTCGCGCGCGCTTCGACGTCCGCATCGAACTGGTGCGCACGGCCGAGGAAAACGAGAACTTCCCGGTCATGCGAAGCCTGCGCGACACTCCTCTCACCAATGCCGACATGGCCTTCGTCAACGGCGACAACCGCCCCCTCGTCGCCTTCGGCGGGGCCTGATCCATGGCCGTCTACACCGATGTCTCGGAAACCGATCTGGCGCGCTTCCTCGCCGACTACGACGTCGGCATGCTCCTCAGCTACAAGGGCATCGCCGAAGGCGTCGAGAACTCGAACTTTTTGATCCACACCGAAGCCGGCAGCTTCATCCTCACGCTCTACGAAAAGCGCGTCGAGCGGGGCGACCTGCCCTTCTTCATCGGCCTGATGGAACACCTCGCCAGCCGCGGTCTTTCCTGTCCGCTGCCGGTGCCGCGCAGCGACGGTGAACGTCTCGGCGAACTTGTCGGTCGCCCAGCGGCGGTGTTCACCTTTCTGGAAGGGATGTGGACGCGCCGACCCGCCGTCTCCCACTGCCGCGCCGTCGGTGTCGCCATGGCAGGGATGCACGCGGCCGCGGCCGATTTCCCCTTGCGCCGCCCCAATGCGCTGACCGTCGACGCCTGGCGCCCGCTTGCCGAGGCCTGCGGCGAGGCGGCAGACCGCGTCGAGCCGGGCCTTGCCGCCGAGATCGCGGCCGAGCTCGCCGTGCTCGAAGCCGGCTGGCCGACGGACCTGCCGACCGGTGTCATCCACGCCGACCTCTTCCCCGACAACGTCTTCTTCCTCGCCGGCGACCTGTCGGGCCTCATCGACTTCTATTTCGCCTGCAACGACATTCTCTCCTACGATCTCGCCATCGGCCTCTGCGCCTGGTGCTTCGAGCCGGACGGCGCCTTCAACGTCACGAAGGGGAGGGCGATGATCGAGGGCTACCGCTCGGTGCGGCAGCTGTCGGACGCGGAGATCGCGGCGCTGCCTATGCTGGCGCGCGGCGCCGCCATGCGCTTTCTGCTGACGCGGCTCTACGACTGGCTGAACACGCCCGAAGGCTCCTTCGTCACGAAGAAGGACCCTAAAGAGTATCTGAAGAAGCTGCGCTTTCACCGGAGCGTGGCGAGCGCTGCCGACTACGGCATCGAAACGGAGACTGCATGACCTTGCCCCGCGTCGAGATCTTCACCGATGGCGCCTGTTCGGGCAATCCGGGGCCGGGCGGCTGGGGCGCGATCCTGCGCTATGACGGGACGACGAAGGAACTCTCGGGCGGCGAAGCGCTGACCACCAACAACCGCATGGAGCTGCTGGCCGCGATCGAGGCGCTGGGCTCGCTGAAGCGCCCCGTGCCGGTCGATCTGCATTCCGACTCGCAATATCTGCGCGACGGCATCACCAAGTGGATTCATGGCTGGAAGCGCAATGGCTGGAAGACGGCCGACAGGAAGCCCGTGAAGAACGCCGAGCTCTGGCAACGCCTCGACGCCGCCCGGGAGATTCACGACGTCGCCTTCCACTGGGTGAAGGGACATGCCGGCCACCCCGAGAACGAGCGCTGTGACGAACTCGCCCGGCTGGCGATGGCGCCGTTCAAGCGGTCCCGGACGAGCCCCGCCGGTTGATTCTTCGCGCGCCGGTCTTCTCCGGTCGCCTGCACCTGGCGCCAGCGGCCGCTCCCGAGGCGGGTCGATCCGGCCCATCAGGGGCGGATACAAAGAGGCCGCCCGGGTTGCCCGAGGCGGCCTCATATCCGTCTATCGCATCGATGTCGGCGCTGCCTGTCAGAGCTGCTCGAGCAGCGCGCCGGCGGCCGATTTGTTGGCCTGGCCCGGCGAATCCTCGACGTTGAGAGCGGTGACGACACCGTTGTCGACGATCATCGAATAGCGCTTGGAGCGAACGCCGAGACCGGCGACAGTCAGGTCCATGTCGAGGCCCACGGCGCGCGTGAATTCGGCGTTGCCGTCGGCGAGGAAGAGGATCTTGCCCTCGGCGTCGTTGGCCTTCGACCATGCGTTCATGACGAACACGTCGTTGACGGCGACGACCGCGATGGTGTCGACGCCCTTGGCGCGGATCTCGTCATTGAGATCGAGAAAACCCGGCAGGTGGTTCATCGAGCAGGTCGGGGTGAAAGCGCCGGGAACCGCGAAGAGGACGACCTTTTTGCCGTCGAAGATCTCTGCGGTCGAGATATCGGTCGGGCCGTCTTCCGTGCGCGTCTTCAGGACGGCGTTGGGAAGCTTGTCGCCAATGGAAATCGTCATGTCGGTCTGTTCCGGTTACTGGCGGTGCGGGGCCGCGCTGAGAAATCTTGCAAGACGAGAGATAGTCAGGAACGTGCGCACGTCGAGGTCTGCAGCGTTTCGGGCGATTTATCGAAATCGCCGGAAATGCTGGGTCCTGCTTTGCCGCGTTGGACCTTGCGAAAGCCGGATCCCACTTTTGCCCGGCGTCTAGGGCAGCCGGCCGGGGATGACGGCGCGTGCCTCCACCGCGCTCGCGCCGGCCGTCATCACCATGTCGAGGGTCGGTGGGGTCGTTGCGGCACGCCGGGGCTTCGAGCGGACGGGCAGCGTGAACGCGATGCGGTTGCCGACGCGCTCGGCGGACGTCGGCGTGCCGAAGGACCAGCCCTGGGGGCCGGCGACGAAGAGGTCGGGCGTGTCCGTTCCACGCCAGTTCGCCGTGACGCTGAGGGTTGCACCATCGGCTGACAGCGCCGCGTCCGTGATACCGGACTGCCCATCGCCGGCGGCCGGCAAGGCGTCGAAGGCGGCAGCAACGACCGACCCGGCATCCGAGCGGGGGACCGTGGCGAGATCGGCCGCGACGGGAATGCAGATGTCGCGGCAGACGCCGATGAACACCTTTGCCCGCACCACCGTTTCCTCTCGGGCTAGGGGGGCGTGCATCCGGATGGCGATCGCCATCGGCTGCACATATCCGTTGGAGCTGCCGGACTCGTCGCCAAATCGGCGCGGCGCGGGAAAAGAAAGCGTGTCGGCGACCGCGTTTTGGCTCTGCGAGACATCCACCATCGGCGCAATGCCGGCATCGCCGGGATCGAGCCAGTAGGTCTTCCAGCCCGGTGCGAGATCGATGCGCAGGGCCGCGCGGACGGCACCGGCGGCATCCGGCTCCTCCGCCACAAGCGTCAGGACGACGGCTTCGCTGGCGAAACGGTCAGACACGCTTTCCTGCGCAGAGGCATGCGCCGCGAGTCCGGCAAGGGCAGCAAACGCCAGCGGGAGATGCTTCAGTCGAAAAGCAGCGAACATGCGTTCCTTCCAGACGGTGCCGGCATTCGCCGATTGCCATCGCCCGGGTCGTTCGGACGGGCGGGCGCCGAGCACCCGGCTGCCGCTAGCCTACCCTTGTAGCCGGCGCTACTCAAAAATGCGCGACAGCACCGACCGGCCCTTGATCTGCCTCATTCGATGCCGCCCAATGGTGCGGCGCCGGTGACAACCGCCCGGTGAAACTCTATCTTTTGGTCATGGACGCGATGAAAGATCGAGCTGACAAGAGCCAACCCTCGCTCGAGGGACATTTTCTCATCGCCATGCCCGGCATGGAGGACGAGCGCTTTGCGCGGAGCGTCGTCTATATCTGCGCGCATTCTCCCAAGGGCGCCATGGGCTTCATCATCAACAAGGCGCAGGAGATCAGCTTCGGCGCCTTGCTGACGCAGCTCGGCATCGTCGCCGACGAGGACGAGATCCGTCTTCCCGCCAAGGGGCGCGAGGTTTCGGTCTGCATGGGCGGGCCGGTCGAACGCGGTCGCGGCTTCGTCCTGCATTCCGACGACTACGATTCCGAATCCACCGTCGCGGTGACCGACCGGGTATCTCTGACCCCGACGCTCGACATCCTCAAAGCGATATCGGCGGGGATCGGCCCGACCTCGGCGATGATGGCCCTCGGCTATGCCGGATGGGGCGAGGGCCAGCTCGAGGCCGAGATCGCCGCCAATGGATGGCTGACCTGCGAGGCCGACTTCGGCGTGATGTTCGCGCCCGAGCTCGACGGCAAATACTCCCGCGCTCTGGCTCTTCTCGGCGTCGATCCGGCCTTCCTCAACAGCGAGGCCGGCCACGCCTGACGCCGCGCGCCGTCGCCTGCCAGCTTGCCCATGCCAGCTTGCCCAGAGGCGCTGTTCTTTCGGCGTGCCTGAACGCTCGTCTTTCCCGTATGCCAGGCCAGCAGGGCGGCATATCAGAAAAACCTCCGGTCAACTCGCCCGCTTTAGTCCCATCTGCCGGTCCTGCAGGCGCCGTCGGGCGGCTTCCGGGCTCATCGGCGGCGCGAACATGTAGCTCTGGGCGAACTCGCACCGGAGCTGACGCAGCCGCACCGTATCCTCCTCGCTTTCGACCCCCTCGGCGACGACCGAGAGGCCGAGATCGTGCGCCATGGTGACGATCGACTGCAGGATGATCGGCCGCTGCGGATGGCCGTCGTCCCTCAGGAACGACTGATCGATCTTCAGCGTGTCGAAGGGAAAGCGCAGGAGGTAGGACAAGGAGGAGTAGCCGGTGCCGAAATCGTCGAGCGACAGGCCGACGCCCATGTCGCGTAGGCGCGCCAGAAGCTTGGCGGAGCGCTCGGGATTGTCCATGACGATCGACTCGGTGATCTCGAGCTTCAGGCAGCGGGCCGGAAACTGATAGCGGTCGAGCGCATTCTTGACGTCCTGGACGAGATCCTGGCGGATCAGCTGCCGGCTGGAGATATTGACCGACATCGTCAGGTCGCCGTCCGGCGTCAGCTTCAGCCAGTCGGAGAGCCGGCGCGAGGCCTCCTCGAGGGCGAACTGTCCGAGCGGAACGATGAGCCCCGAATTTTCGGCGATCGGAATGAACTCCGACGGCGAGATCGAGCCGCGCTTGGGGTGCTCCCAGCGCAGCAGCGCCTCGAAGCCGGCAATCTCGCCATCCTCGAGGCGGATGATGGGCTGGAAGGCGAGCGACAGCTCGTTGCGGTCGAAGGCGCGCCGCAGATCCGATTCCATCTCCAGCCGCCCGGAACCCGATCCCTTGTAGGCCGGCCGGAACGGCTCGATCCGGTCGCCGCCGAAGCGCTTGGACTGGTACATCGCCAGTTCCGCTTCCTTCAGGATTTCTTCCGGCGGGGTGTTGTCGGTCCAGCCGGTGAGGCCGATCGAGCCGGTGAGGACGATCTCGCGGCCGCCGAAGGAAATCGGCGCCTTGATCGCCTCGCGCAGGCTTTCGGCGAAGGCGACGATGGCGGCGACTTCCGTCTCGGAGACGAGGATCAGGCCGAACTGGTCGCCGGAGAGGCGCGCCAAGGAATCCTGCGGTTTCAGGACGCGCTTCAGCCGTCGCCCCACGGTGAGAAGGATCGTGTCGCCGGTCGCGACGCCGAACTCGTCGTTGACCTGCTTGAAGCGGTCGAGGTCGATGAGGAAGATCGACGGCCGCACGCCGGCATGCAGGCCCGCGAGGACGCCGATGGATTCCAGGCGGTCGACGAAGAGCTCGCGGTTGGGAAGACCGGTCAGCTGGTCGTGCAGCGCGTCGTGCAGCAGCCGCTCCTCGGCCTTCTTGCGCTCCGTCACGTCCTTCATCGTCCCGACGCACCGCACCACCTCGCCGTCGCTGCCGAGCACCGGACGGGCCCGGAGCGACACCCAGTGATAGTGTCCCTCATTGCCGCGCACGCGGAAATCCTGCGTGATTTTGCCGCGTCGGTGCTCGATGATGGTGTCGAGTGTCATCTTGAAGCGGTCGCGATCGTCGGCGTGGAGGATGGGCAGCCAGTCGCGGGCGGGGCCGTTCATCGCGATGAAGGGCAGGCCGACGAGGCTGTCGCCGTCGGCGCCGGCAAAGATGCGATCGCGGACGACGTCCCAGTCCCAGATCGCGTCACCCGTTCCGGCGAGCGCCAGCGCGCTGCGCTCCATGTCCGAGATCGAACCGCCGGAAAAGCCGCTGCCGGCAAAGGCGTGCTGCATCACCGTGAAGCCGATGAGGAGCACGATCAGGACAAGGCCACCGCCCAGCGCCGGCTGGATCACGTCGTTGGAGATCTGGCCGGTCACCGTCAGCCAGCCGCCGACGAGCCACACGATCACGAGACACCATGTCGGGATCAGCATGATGGCGCGATCGAATCCAAGCCATGAAAGGTAGAGAATGAGGCAGAGCCCGGCGACCGCCGTCGACACCAGCGACATGCGGGCGAGGCCCGCTGCGACCGACGGGTCGAAGACCGCGGTGGCGCCGAGGCCGGCCAGTACGGCCAGCCAGAGCAGCGTGAAGGCCGAGAGGATGCCGTGCCATCGATTGAGATTGAGATAGGCGTAGAGGAAGACCACGAGCGTGAAGGCCAGCGCCACCTCGGTGCCGGCCCGCCAGATCCGCTCCTGCCCCGGCATGGTCGGAACGAGCTTCTGCCAGAAGTCGAAGTCGATGCAGATATAGGCCAGAACCGCCCAGGCCAGCGCCGCCGTCGCCGGAAACATCGCCGAGCCCTTGACCACGAAAAGGATGGTCAGGAAGACCGCGAGAAGCCCGGCGATGCCAAGGACGATGCCGCGGTAGAGCGTGTAGGCGTTGATCGTGTCCTTGTAGGCGTTCGGTTCCCACAGCCGCATCTCCGGCAGGTCGTTCGAGGCCATTTCCGCCACGAAGGTGATGACCGAGCCGGGGTCGAGGGTGACGAGAAAGACGTCCGCCTCGGAGCTCGGCTGCCGTTCCAGCCCGAACCCCTCCGACGGGGTGATCGAGGCGATGCGTTGCGCGCCGAGATCGGGCCAGACGATGCCCGAGCCCGCCAGCCTGAAGTTCGGCGCCACGATCAGCCGGTCGATCTGGACGTCGGTGTTGTTGGCGAGTGCGAACACTGCCCAGTCGCCGGAGGAGTTCGAAGCATTCGCCTCGACCTCGATGCGCCTGACGATTCCGTCGGCGCCCGGCACGGTCGAGACCTGGAAGCTCGCGCCGCGGTTCCGGTAGATGTCGACCGCCGTCGCGAGATCGATCGCCACGTCTTCGCGTGAGATGCCGACAGGCTCCAGCGCCCGCGAGGGCGACGCCGGGAGCGCCGCTGTCACGAAAGCGACGGCGAAAAAGAGCAGGAGGCGGTGGAAGAAACGCATCGGCAGGCGGTCACCTTGCTTCGGGGCAGCTAGCTTCTCGGCAGCTTGCTTGGGGGCAGCCTGCTTCGGGGCGGCGGACGCCGCTCCCGCGCGGCCTATCTCACTGGGCAACGGCAAACTCAAGGCGGCCGGCAGCCTCCGGTCGCATCCAGTCGTCGGCGAGCAGCGAATAGAGATAGTGATCCTCCCAGGCCCCCGCGATTTTCAGGTACTGTCGCAGATAGCCTTCCCGGCGGAAACCGGATTTTTCGAGAAGGCAGATCGAGCGTTGGTTGCTCGGCAAGCAGGCGGCCTCGACGCGGTGAAGGCCCTCGATGTCGAAGACGAAGGGCTTCAGCGCCTCGATCGCCCGGTGCATGTGGCCCTTGCCGGCATAGGCCTCTCCCATCCAGTAGCCGAGCGTGCAGGACTGCGCCACTCCGCGCCGGACGAGGCCCACGGTGACGCCGCCATGCAATGTCGTCCCAGAGCCATCGAAGAGCAGGAAACTGTAGCTCGCCCGTTCACGTGCGTCGCGGCGATAGCGCAGCATGCGCAGACTGAAAGCTTGGCGCGACAGCTCGTCGCTCGTCCAACTCGGCTCCCACGGCGCCAGGAAGTCGCGGCTCGCCTGTCTGAGCGAGCGCCAGGCCTCGTAGTCGCGGCGGCGTGGCAGACGCAGGAGCACCCCGTCGCCCCTGACCGTGGGGAGGGGGGGGCCGCTGAAGACGTCGAACAGCCGCATGGCGGCGCCTAGCGGCTGGCCGCCGAGCGGACGGTGTCGCTGCCGGATTTTCCGTCCAGCTGCGAGACCATTTCCTCCATGCTCGGCAGCCGGGCGATCGGGCCGATCGCCGCCAGCGTCGGCGCCCTGCCGAGAAAGGTCCGGGCGGCCAGTTCAGACAGGCGGGGCGCGGTGATTGCCGAAAGACGGTCCATCAGCTCGGTGTTGGAGATCGTCGCGCCGTTGAAGAGCAGTTGCCGGGCGATCTGCCCGGCACGCGAGGCCGGGCTCTCTTGGCTCATCATCAGGCTCGAGCGCATCTGCGCCCGGGCTCTCGTGACTTCTTCCTCGCGAATTCCCTCGGCGGCCTTCATCAGTTCGTCGATGATGACGGGCGCCAGCTCCGCCAGTTCCTCCTCGCCTGTCGCTGCATGGACGCCGAAAATGCCGGAATCGGAGAAGCTCCAGTGGAAGGCGTAGATCGCGTAGCACAGACCTCGCGTCTCGCGCACTTCCTGGAACAGCCGCGACGACATTCCGCCGCCGAGAATCAGCGACAGCACCTGGCTGGCGTAGAAGTCGCGGGCGTAATAGGGCCGTCCCTCGAAGCCGAGGACCATCTGCGCGTCCATCAGGTCGCGCTTCTCGCGGAATTCGCCACCGGTATAGGCGGCAAGCGGCCGGGGTGCGTCGGAGATCGCCGGCGGTGCGACCGCCGAAGAGCCGAAGGCCTCGGAAACGCGGCGCACGATGTCCTCATGCGAGACGGCGCCGGCGGCCGAGACGATCATCTTGTCGGGCGAATAGTGCCGGGCGAGATAGGATCTCAGGCCGGCCGGGGTGAAGGACTTCACCGTCTGCCGCGTGCCGAGGATCGGACGGCCGATGATCTGGCTGCGGAAGGCGGTTTCCTGGAAATGGTCGAAGACGATGTCGTCCGGCGTATCCTCGGCCGCGCCGATCTCCTGCAGGATGACCTGCTGCTCGCGCTCGAGTTCGGCTTCGTCGAAATTGGAGTCGATCAGGATGTCGGTGAGGATGTCCATGGCCAGCGGCACGTCGTCCTTGAGGACGCGGGCATAATAGGACGTCGTCTCGACCGATGTCGCCGCGTTCAGCTCGCCGCCGACGTCCTCGATCTGCTCGGCGATCTGCCGGGCGGTGCGCGTCGACGTGCCCTTGAAGGCCATGTGCTCGAGGAGATGGGCAAGTCCATGCTCGTTCTCGGTCTCGTCTCTGGCTCCCGCCTTCACCCAGATGCCGAGCGCCGCGCTTTCGAGATGCGGCATGGTCTCGGTTGCCACGGTAATGCCGTTCGAAAGCTTGGTGATCTCGACGTTTACGCTCATGCGGATGCTCCGGTTCGGACCGCGCGGCTGCGCTCCGCGATGTAGGTCTCGACGGCTGTCAGGTCGTTGGGCAGGCTGTCGAATGTCTCTTGGCGGGCCATCAGGTCGGCATGGCTCGGCGGCAGTTCCGGCGAGACGCCGCAGGCCGCCTTCACCGCCTCCGGAAATTTCGCGGGATGGGCGGTGCCGAGCGTCACCATCGGGCTGTCACCGAGGTGCTTGTCAGCGACGGCGACCCCCACGGCGGTGTGCGGATCGAGCATGTAGGCCGAGGAAACGAGGGAGCCGCGGATGGTCTCGGCCGTTTCGGCTCCGTCGCTGCGTCCCGCATCGAATTCGGCGCGGATGGCGGCGAGCGTGGCTTCCGGCAGGTCGAAGCTTCCCGACTGGGCGAGCTGCTGCATCATCCGCCTGACGCCCTCGGCATCGCGTCCGCCGGCCTCGAACAGGAGACGCTCGAAGTTCGAGGACACCTCGATGTCCATCGACGGCGAGGTCGTGGCATGGACGCCGGTCTTCTCGTAGCGTCCGGTCGTCATCGTCCGCGCCAGAATGTCGTTCTCGTTGGTGGCGATGATCAGCCGGTCGATCGGCAGCCCCATGCGCTTGGCCGCGTAGCCCGCGAAGATGTCGCCGAAATTGCCCGTCGGCACGGTGAAGGACACCGCCTGTGCCGGGCTGCCAAGGCTCGCCGCCGCGGTGAAGTAGTAGACGATCTGGGCCATGATCCGGGCCCAGTTGATGGAGTTGACGCCCGAAAGCGCGGTCTTCTCGCGGAACCGCCGGTCGTTGAACATCGCCTTGATCAGCGCCTGGCAGTCGTCGAACGTGCCTTCGATGGCCACGGCATGGACATTGGCCGCGCCCGACGTGGTCATCTGCCGCTGCTGCACCGGCGATACCCGGCCCTTGGGGAAGAGGATGAAGATGTCCGTCCGCGCGCTTTTCGCAAAGGCGGCAATCGCCGCGCCACCGGTATCGCCCGAGGTGGCGCCGACGATGGTGGCGTTCGAGCCGCGTTCCTTCAGGACATGGTCCATCAGCCGGGACAGGAGCTGCATCGCCACGTCCTTGAAGGCGAGCGTCGGTCCGTGAAAGAGCTCCAGCACGAAATGCGAGGGGCCGATCTGGACGAGCGGCGCCACGGCCGGATGGCGGAAGCTGCCATAGGCCGCGTCGACCATGGCCTTGAGGTCGGCAGGCGCGATGTCCGTGCCGACGAAAGGCGTCAGGATCTTCAGCGCGACGTCCGCATAGGGCTTGCCGCGCATCGCGCCGATGTCCTCGGGCGAGAGGGTCGGCCAGACCTTGGGGACATAGAGGCCTCCGTCGCTGGCAAGGCCGGCCAGGAGGACGTCGGCAAATCCCAGCACGGGAGCCTCGCCCCGTGTACTCACATATTCCACGTCGTATCCTCTCCAGGAGGCCGAAACCCTTCGCCGCGGAGGCATCCGCGATTTTCGCGTCGCCGTCGCCTATTGGCGGAAGGGCTGATATAGAACGGCGCGCCACAATAAGGGAAGAACCGACGGATGGATATGTTCAACGCCGCCCGCACCATGACGCTGATCGGGGCCGTGTCGCTCGTCGCGGCCTGCACCTCCAACGGCGATCGCGCCGTTCAGCTGGACGGGACGCCTCCGAAGATGTCGGCCGAGGCCGAAGGGGTTGTGCCCGACTACTGCCCGCAGATCACGCTGCGCGAAGGCACGGCAATCCTGCGCAAGGGTGAGGGCGACGGCCTGCAATATGTCGCGTCGATCGTTTCGACCAGCCGCGAATGCCGCGTGCTCAATGGCGAACTGCGGATGAAGGTGGGGATCTCGGGAAGGGTCGTACCCGGACCGGCAGCCAAACCTGGCGAACTCGGCCTGCCGATCCGCGTCGTCGTTCTTCGCGGCGCCGACGTTCTCTATTCCGAGATGGGGTCACAGGCGGTCGCCCTGCAGCCTGGGAATTCGCCGACCTTCGTCTATGTCGATTCAACCGTCGTCGTTCCCGAGCCGAGCCGCAAGGATCTCGTGATCTATGCGGGTTTCGACGAGGGCGAGTAGTGCGGCGCTGATTCCGGCCTCGCCGCTAAATCGCCGGGCCTGACCGACGTTTCTCTTGGCCCGTCCGGCGATCAGGTTTTCGCCGGGCGGTCTGGGAGCCTCAGGCGGCGCTCCAGGCGCCGAAAGCCTCGATGACGGCGGGGTAGTCGGCAAGCCGGCTGATCACCGTCTCCGCGCCCGCTTCGCTGAGGGCGTCGGCATGGCCGGGATAGGTGTGCGACCCGCCGGTAAATCCGACGACGCGGCAGCCGGCGGCGACGGCCGCAACCACGCCGTGCACCGAATCCTCGATGACGACCGCCCTCGCGGGCGCTACGCCGAACTGCTCGCAGGCGTAGAGGAACACGTCCGGCGCCGGCTTGCCCCTGCAGCTGCCGACTTCGCGGGCGGCGAAGACATAGGGCCTGAACCGGTCCCACAGCCTGACATGGCCGAGTTCCATCTCCAGCCGCACGGTCGTCGAGTTCGAGCAGATGCACCGCGGCAGGTCGATGCGGTCGAGCATCGCCTCGACGCCGGCGATCGCTTCCACCTCGCGGCCGAGCCGGACATCGGTCTCCTTCTCGACCCGGTCCTCGAAATCGGCCGGGAAGACGATTCCGTTCTCATCGGCCAGAATGTCGAGAATGCGCGGCAGCGTGAGGCCTGCGAAACGCGAGGCGATTTCCTCCGCCTCCATGTCGATGCCGAACTCCTTGAACATCACCGACTCGACCCGCGCCGCGATGATCTCGGAATCGACCAGGACGCCGTCGCAGTCGAAAATGGCAAGGGAAAGCGGGGGCATGGGAACTCCGGGACGATGTGGCAGGAAGCGCCGGAAGGCGGCATGGCGCGGATATAAGCTGAACGGGGCCTCGTCCATAGCCCCGCCGCATGCCGATCGGTCCCTGCCGCAATCGACGGCCGGCTTCATCGATTGTTTACGCTGTTCGGTAACCATGTCGCTGGTGATTTGTTCTGCGTAACCGGTGAGAAAAATGGCAAAACTACGCGTTGCGACGACCTCTGGGCTCGATCCTCAGCCATGCCGGGCAGATTGGCTCGACACGATCATCCGGGGGGATTGCATCGCCAAGATGGAATCGCTGCCAGCCGGCTCGATCGACGTCATCTTCGCCGACCCGCCCTACAATCTCCAGCTCGGCGGCGACCTGCATCGCCCGGACCAGTCCAAGGTCGACGCCGTCGACGACGACTGGGACCGCTTCGAGAGCTTTGCGACCTATGACAATTTCACCCGCGCCTGGCTGCTCGCCGCGCGCCGCCTGTTGAAGCCGAACGGCACGATCTGGGTGATCGGCTCCTATCACAACATCTTCCGCGTCGGTTCGATCGTCCAGGATCTCGGCTTCTGGCTGTTGAACGACATCGTCTGGCGCAAGGCAAATCCGATGCCGAATTTCCGCGGCCGGCGGTTCCAGAACGCGCACGAGACGATGATCTGGGCCTCGCGCGACCAGAATGCCAAGGCCTACACCTTCAACTACGATGCGATGAAGGCCGCGAACGACGACCTGCAGATGCGCTCCGACTGGCTGTTCCCGATCTGCTCGGGCGGCGAGCGGCTGAAGGACGAGGACGGCCGCAAGGCGCATCCGACGCAGAAGCCCGAGGCGCTTCTGGCGCGGGTGCTCCTGTCGTCGACCAAGCCGGGCGACGTGGTGCTCGATCCCTTCTTCGGCACCGGCACGACGGGCGCCGTCGCCAAGCGTCTCGGCCGGCACTTCGTCGGAATCGAGCGGGAAGAAGCCTATATCACGGCGGCCCAGGCACGCATCGACGCCGTCGAGCCCCTCGACCTGCGCACGTTGCAGACCGTCGGCAGCAAGCGCGCCGAGCCGCGCGTCCCCTTCACCAGCCTGATCGAGGCGGGTCTTGTCGCGCCCGGTGCTGAACTGACGGACTCCCGCGGCCGCTGGACGGCGAATGTGCGCGCCGACGGCACCATCGCCATCGGCGACCAGGCCGCCTCGATCCATCGCCTCGGCGCGAAGGTTCAGGGACTCGACGCCTGCAACGGCTGGACCTTCTGGCACCTGCGCTCGCCGAAGGGCCTGCAGGTGATCGACGAACTTCGCCAGGAGATTCGCGACCGCATGGCGGTCACCGGCGCCTGAGGTCAGTCGGACCGGGTCGTGAGACCGCGGGCGGCGAGATCGGCGGCAAGCCTGTCCGCGCCCGTGAAGTGCAGGGCCTGCCAGCCAGCCGCCCTGGCACCGTCGACATTGGCGGGGCTGTCGTCGATGAAGAGGGTGCGCTCTGGAACAAGGCCGAAGCGCTCGGCATGGTGCGCGTAGATGCGCCGATCCGGCTTGACCAGGCCGATCTCGCCGGAGACGGTGACGCCGCGCGTCTCGCCGAGGAAGGGGTAGATCGCCTCGGCCTCGCGAAAGGTGTCGGGCGCGAAATTCGTCAGCATCGTCACGTCGATTCCCCTGGCCATCAGGTCGCGCAGGATGACGACCGTGTCGTCATGGGCATGCGGCACCATGTCCCGCCAGTGGCGGCGGTAGGCCCGGATGAGTTCCGCCATGTCGGGATGGCGCGCAATCGCCTCCGCCTCGGCTTCGGCCCATGGCCGGCCCCGGTCCTGCTCGAGGTTCCAGGCGGGGCTGCACACTTCGGCGAGAAACCTTGCGCGCGCCGGAGCGTCGGCGATGAGCCGGCGATAAGGCGCTTCCGGATCCCAGTGGATGAGGACGCGGCCGATGTCGAAGACGACGTGGTCGATCATGCCTGGCGCTTTCGCTGCGAGGGCGAGGTGGCGAAAGCCGCGGGTTCGGCCAGCTGGATGGCCTTCTTCATGAGGGTCGGCAAGGCGGCAGCCGGGAGTTCGGCCGGCGTCACGAAGCGTCCCGCCGCCCCGGAAGCCGACGCGATCTCGGCGCGCCAGACGTCGAGCGTCAGCGTGAAATGGGTGAAGACATGGACGACCGACCCGGTCTTCGCCCAAGCGGCAGCAAAGGGGGCGGCGTCGGCGCCGGTGGCACCGTCCTGCCCGACGCCCCAGCCCGTCGTCGGCGGCTCGTCCATGCCGCCGAGCATTCCGGTCTCCGTCCGCCGGCGAAGGAAGATCGCGCCGTCGCTCGGCCGGACCGCGACGAACGCGGCACCGCGGCGCGCCGGCTTGGGCTTTTTCGCCGCCTTGACCGGATAGAGTTCCATGGTCCCGTGGATCCGCGCCTCGCACCCCTCGGCCAGCGGGCAGAGCACGCAGGCAGGGCGTCGCGGCGTGCAGATCGTAGCGCCGAGATCCATCATCGCCTGCGCGAAATCGCCTGGCTGCAGCAAGGGCGTCAGCGCCGCGACATGCGTCCGGACCAGGGCCTTTCCGGCGGGAAGTGGCGTGTCGATCGCACGAAGCCGCGTGACGACGCGTTCGATGTTGCCGTCCACGACGGCGGCCGGTTTATTGAAGGCGATGGCCGCGATCGCCGCCGCGGTGTAGTCGCCGATGCCCGGCAGAGTCTTCAGGCCTGCTTCGGTCGCCGGAAAGCGCCCGCCGTGCTCGGCCACCACCGCCTTGGCGCAGGCATGGAGATTGCGGGCGCGGGCGTAGTAGCCAAGCCCTGCCCATGCGCCCATCACCTCTTCCGCGGGAGCTTCCGCCAGCGCCTCGACGACCGGCCACCGCGCCAGGAACTTCAGATAATAGGCCTTGACCGTCGCGACCGTCGTCTGCTGCAGCATCACTTCCGACAGCCAGATACGGTACGGGTCGGCCCGGTTGCCGGCGGCGCGTTCTGCCGGCAGGACGCGCCATGGCAGCGTGCGAGCATGCCGGTCGTACCAGGCGAGAAGCCTGTCGGACGGCGACTCCGTGGCCTTCGGCACGGCTTTTCCCTCGTCCTTCATGTCCGGGCTGTCTCTTGGCAGGGTCGCGGCCAGGCTGGACCCTGCCACGGGGTGCCATCCCGATATCGCCTTGTCATTTCGCTTTCGCCTAACCTGGCAGGACATCGTCGATGGGCCTGTGATAGGGAGCGGCGTGAACAATGGAAAGAGCATCGTGACGAGTGCTGGACAGAGAGGCGTTTGCCCAGCCTCGACAGGCCGGGACAATCTTGGAGTGGGACATTTCATGGGCAGCGGCATGCTAGCACCGGCGCAGCCTGATATCGATGGAACGTCCGCGCGAGGGAAGCGCAATGGATAACTTGGCGGGCGCCGCGCCCACCGCAGATGGCGCCGCTCGGCCTTTGCGCACCGGTGCTGAGTCGTCCTTGGCAGGCGCTTCACCCAGCCTGATCGCGAGCGCCCCGGCGCGTCTAGTGCCGGCCCGCCCCTTCGATCGTCCGGCAGTGCTGACGCTTCTTTTGACACCCGACCAGGACGGGCTGGGTCGCCGCAATCGGCTGTCGACCTTCGCTTTCTATCTGCTGGCCGCGGCCGGGGGGTCGGCAGCGTCCGTTGTCGCCGGCCTGTTGGCAGCCTGGGCGCTCCTGTCGCTCCTCCTCGGTCGCTTTCGCCTGCGTCTGACGGCGTCGGACGGTCCTGTCGTGGCAGCCTCGCTGCTCTTCTTCGCGGTGATGGCATATTCGAACTTCCATCATATGGATCTCGACGCCAGCCTCTTGGGAGTCGGGGCGCTGCTCCCCTTCGTCATGCCGCTCGTGCTCATCCCCCGCATGCGATTGTCGCGTTATGCCGATACGCTCCCGATCGCATTTTTCGCCATCGCTGTCGGCGGCTGCCTCCTCCTCGTCATCGTTCTTGTCGAGTTCTCCTTCTTCTCGACGCGCGTCCAGGGGTTTTCGGGCAATCAGGGGCCGCTCTCCGTGACCGCGCTTCTCTGCGCCGGCTGGTCTCTCCTGCATGTGTCCCGGGACAGCAGCCGCCGGCATCTCGGCCTTGCCGTGATGGGAGCGCTCGGCGGCAGCATTGCGGTGGTCTTGTCGGGAATGCGCGGCACCTGGCCGCTCCTGCCCATCTGCCTCGTCATCGCCCTGTTCACTCAGCGCCGCGAGCTTGCCGCCCTCTGGCGCGCATGGTCGCCCGCAACCCGCTGGTTTCTCGTCGTCCTGTCCGTCGCGGTCCTTGCCGGCGTCTGCGTGCTGGTGGCGCCGATGGTGGCCATGCGGCTCAGCCAGATGTGGGGAGAACTCGCCCTGATCGCGGCCAATGTCGAAAGTCCGACCTCCCTGAACTTGCGCAGGCAAATGTACTCGGCTGCGGTCGAAGCGATCGCCGCACGGCCCTGGTTCGGCTACGGCGCGGAGAACCATTGGACGGCCGTCTCGCCCTACCTCGATCCCGCGGTGCTGCAAGGCCTCTCCTTCACGCATTTCCACAACGTCTTCCTCACCGTCGGCGTCGATGCAGGACTGGTGGGCGTTGCGAGCCTTCTTGCCGTCATCCTCTCGCCCCTGATCGTCGCCTGGCGGGCGCGCCACGCTTTGGGCGGCGGCCGCAGGCTTGGGGCGAGCCTCATCCTGGTCGTCGCCTTTGTCGGCGCCGGGATGACGAACATCATGTTCTTTCATGATATCATCGATGCCGTCTGGGTCTTCTCCGTCTCGCTGCTCGCCGCATCCGTGCCGGCGCCATCATGGCTGGACGGCAAGGCTCCCAAGGCAGGGACGTGACGATCGATGGCCAAGCTTCAACAACGACGCGGCGCGCGACCCGTCGGCGACCTCGTTTCGCAGCTTCTCGATCCCGTGCTGGCGCGGAAGGCCGGGATGACCACGGGCCTGATCGCGGCCTGGTCCGAGCTCGTGGGAACGAAACTGGATGGCGTGTGCCGTCCGGACAAGCTCGTCTGGCCGCCGAGATTGCATGAGGCGGACGCGTTCAAGCCAGCGACGCTCGTCGTCGCCTGCGAGGGAGCGTCGGTATTGCGCCTGCAGCACCAGACGTCGGAAGTGATCGCGCGGGTCAACGCCTTCTTCGGCTATCCCGCCATCGATCGGCTGAAGATCGTTCAGCGTTCGGTGAGGACGCAGCGGCCCGATCGCCGGCCGGTTCTGCGCACTTTGAAGCCGTCGGAGCTGTCCGACATCGCCGAGATGACCGACCGTATCGAGGATCCCAGGCTCAAGGCCGCGCTCGCAGCTTTCGGCGCCGGCATCCTGCAACGCCGGCCGATGACAAAAGCGTAAGGCGGCGCGCCGGCATCGGCCCTTGGCAAGGCCGCAATCTCTTCCTATTCACGCTCGGGACACTGTGTCCCCGACGAAGCCGGCTGCGGCAACAATGGAAGGTGAACCCGATGCACGCGAAGCAAACTCCAGGTCACGCGGCGCGCCGCGCCCGTCTGACGGCGGCGTCCTTGGCCGGCGGCCTCGGCCTCGTGCTCCTGGCCGCTGCCACTGGCCAACAAGCGTCGCTCGGCCTCGTCTCGCCCGCTCAGGCCCAGGAGGCGACCCCGGCACCCGCGGCGGACGCTGCGACACCGGCCGCACCTGCCGCACCGGCCGCCGGCGCGACGACGCCGGTGACGGCGCCCGAAGCACAAGGCAGCGTCGACGTGGCCGATCTGATGGAGCCGGGTCCCTTGCCGGACGTCGTCATCGGTGACGTGAACGCGCCCGTGACCATCGTCGAATACGCCTCGATGACCTGCAGCCACTGCGCCGATTTCCACGCGACGACACTGCCGTTACTGAAGAAGGACTACATCGATACCGGCAAGGCCAAGCTCATCCTGCGCGAGTTCCCGTTCGATCCGCGTGCCGTTGCGGCCTTCATGCTCGCGCGTTGCGCGCCGGACGACAAGCGCAGCGCGATGGTCGACGTCCTGTTCAGCCAGCAGGACCAGTGGGCCCGGGCGGAAAACGCCTCGCAGGCGCTGCTGGGGATCGCCAAGCTCGCCGGCTTCACCCAGGAGAGCTTCACCGCCTGTCTCAGTGACAAGGCGTTGCAGCAGAAGGTCATCGACACGCAGCAGCGCGGCGAGAAGGAATTCGGCGTCGTCGCGACACCGACCTTCTTTGTGAACGGCCAGAAGTACTCGGGTGCAATGAGCCCTGCCGAATTCGGGGCCGTCATCGACGCGGCGAAATAACCGCCGCTCCTTCCGCCTTTTCGCAAGGGCTGGAAGCCGGTTCGGGACATGACGCGAGGCGACCCTCTTTGCCGGGGGGCGCCTCGCTGCATTTTGCAATGCAACAATTGGCTGCGACGCGGATTTACCGTAAGCATTTCAGACCCGCCCGATCCGAAGGCGGTAGAACGCAATGCGGGAAGAGTGCGCGACGTCCGATGGCCAAGCGAATCCAAACCTTCAAGCGGGGATCTGCCGAGCGAACCGCGGACGCCTTCGAGGCACTGGGTGCCAAGGGTGCCAATCTGGCGCTGCTCGCCTCGCTCGATCTGCCGGTCCCGCCGGGCTTCACCGTGACCTCCGCGGCATGGCGTGAAGCGCAGGGGATCGCGGACGGATTGCCGCAATCCCTGCGCGCCGACATCAGCCTGGCGGTGGAGTGGCTGGAGGAGGCGACAGGGCGCAAGTTCGACGGCGCCGAACGCCCCCTGCTTCTCGCCGTCCGCACGAGTTCGCGCACGCCGATCGCGGGGCTTGCCGACACCGTCCTCGACGTCGGCATGAACGATCGCACCGTCGAGACGCTCAGCGCGGAGCTCGAGGACATCGACTTCGCCTTCCGCAGCTATCGCCGCTTCATCGAATCCTTCGCCTTCCTCGTCTACAGCGTCGAGCCCTCGGACTTCGAGGACCTGGCCGACGACGAACGGATGGCCGCCGCCTGGTCGGGTGTCGAGCCGTCGACGGCGGAAGAATGGCGCTCGCTGATCGGGCGCTACCTCGCTTTCATCGAGGACGAGATCGGCGAGACGCTGCCGCAGACGCCGATCGAGCAATTGTTCAAGGTGATCGAGGCGAGCTTCGCCAGCTGGCGCAACCCCGTCGCTCGGGCCTTCCGCGTGCTGCACGGTATCCACGAGAATGCCGGCCTCGCGGTCACGGCCCATGCGATGATCTTCAATGAGCGTGACCAGAATTCCGGCACGGGACGCGCGGTGTCGCGTGACCTCCGCACGGGGGCCGCGCGACTGACCGGCGAGTTCGGCCTCGGCGGCCGCGAGCGCGGCGACATCGGCGAACGGCCCGAGGTCTGGGCGCTGGAAAGCCTGATGGACAGTGCCGGCCAGGGGGGGGCGGCCATCTTCCCCGCCGACCTCTCGGCTCTCGCCGATCACGTCCAACGGCTGGAGCACCATGTCGGCGACGCGGTCGAGGTCGATTTCATGATCGGCGACAACGAGCTATTCCTGCTCCAGTCGCGCATCGCCAAGAGGACGGCAGCGGAGGCCATCCGCATCGCCGTCGAGCTCGTCGAGGAAGGGCTGATCGAGGAGGAGGAGGCGCTCCTGCGCATCGACCCCGCCTCGCTCGACCAACTCTTGCATCCGACCATCGTCCGGCATGCCGATCTCGTCACCATCGCCAAGGGCATGCCGGCGTCGCCGGGGGCCGCCACGGGCGAGATCGTCTTTACGGCCGAGCGGGCGCAGGCGCTCTTCTCGGAAGGCCGCGCGGTCATCCTCGTGCGCAACGAGACACATCCCGAAGACATCCACGGCATGCATGTCGCCGAAGGCGTCCTCACCGTGCGCGGCGGCACGACGAGCCATGCCGCCGTCGTCGCGCGCGGCATCGGCAAGCCCTGCGTCACCGGTGCCGGCTCGCTCAGGATCGACGCCGAGCGCGAGGAGCTGCGCGCGCCGGGCGTGACGCTTCGGGCCGGCGACTCGATCACCATCGACGGCTCGAGCGGCGAAGTGATCCAGGGCACCGCCGAACTGCAGCGCCCCGAACTCACCGGCGATTTCGCCCGGCTGATGACGTTCGCCGACCGCGCGCGGCGCATGGGCGTGCGCACCAATGCCGAAACGCCGATCGAAGCGCGCGCGGCTCGCGCCTTCGGGGCGGAAGGCATCGGCCTCTGCCGTACCGAGCACATGTTCTTCGAGGGCGACCGCGTCCGCGCCATGCGTGAGATGATTCTCGCCCCGGACGAGGCAGGACGCCGCGCCGCGCTGCAGCAGCTGCTGCCGATCCAGCGCTCCGATTTCATCGAGCTGTTCGAGATCATGGCGGGCTTGCCCGTCACCATTCGTCTGCTCGATCCGCCGCTGCATGAATTCCTGCCGAAGGGCGAGGCGGAGATCGCCGAGACGGCGTTGCAGATGGACATTCCCGAGCGCGTGCTGCGCGAGCGCATCGAGAAGCTCGAGGAGTTCAATCCCATGCTCGGCCATCGCGGCTGCCGCCTGGCGATCTCCTATCCCGAGATCGTCGAGGTGCAGGCCCGCGCCATCTTCGAGGCGGCGATCGAGGCCGGCGAGCGCGCCGGCGAGGCGGTGGTTCCGGAAATCATGGTGCCGCTCGTCGGCCTGCGCAAGGAACTCGACTTCGTCAAGGCGCGCATCGACGAGGTCGCCGATCTCGTCGCCGCCGAGCGCGGCAAGCGCGTCACCTACCTCGTCGGCACGATGATCGAACTGCCGCGCGCCATCATCCGGGCCGATACCATTGCCGAGGTCGCCGATTTCTTCTCCTTCGGTACCAACGACCTCACGCAGACGGTGTTCGGCATCTCGCGCGACGATTCGGCGAATTTCCTTTCCACCTACGAGCGCAAGGGCATTCTCGAGCGTGATCCGTTCCAGTCGATCGACGTCGAGGGTGTCGGCGAGCTGATCGCCATGGGCGTGGAAAAGGCGCGCCGCACACGGCCGGACATCTCGCTCGGCGTCTGTGGCGAGCAGGGCGGCGATCCCGCCTCCATCGCCTTCTTCGAGCAGACCGGGCTCGACTACGTCTCCTGTTCGCCCTTCCGCGTGCCGATCGCCCGCCTGGCGGCGGCGCAGTCGGCGATCCGGCTACGCCGTTCCCTGCGCGGGCCGGGCGTGGCGAAGACGCGGATCAAGAGCGACGCGGCGCTGGGAACCGCATGACGGTGCCATTGCCTTCGCGCCTGTAACCGCCGCGTGCCGAATTTGAGGAAAGCCGCAGGCGACGTTTGCGGCGAAGGCGATCAGGCCGTGCCGACGGGGCGCAGCTCCGGAAGATCGTCGCGGATGCGCTCCAGCACGCTGACGAAAGCCCTGGCGAAGCCGTGAAACCGCTCGCCGACCTCGTCGGTCGACGCGATCCGCAGCGTCGAGCCGGCCTCGTCCAGGACGACGAACAGGATGCGGTCGCGCGCCGCACCGGGGATACGCACTGCCGCCATGCGCGTTGCATCTTCGATCGAGTCGTCTGCCGGCATGTCGAACAGGATTTCTCCGCCGACGACCTGCGCGGCATTGGAAACGCAGGTTTCGAAGGCCTGTTCGGTCGGATCCTGCATGTCCAGCGCCAGCTCGAACTCGACCGATTCGAGCGCATCCAAGGCTGGTTCAGCCGCCCTGTCGTCCGCTGTCTGCATCCGCATCGTCTCATTCCTTCCGATGTCGCGCCGCCTCGGGCGGCCCGCTCTCCCTCGGCGCCTTGCGACGTCGCTGGACAAACCTCTGCAGCTTCAGGACACTGGCCCGGCACGTCCGAAGAACGCAGCCTTTGGCAAGGCTCCCGCAGAGGAGCCGATGAAGACCGTAGAATGTGACAAAAGGGAGGACGTTCCGATGCAGGGACTGATGCAGCACTGGCCGTTGTTGTGCTCCAAGGTCATCGACCACGCCGCGACCTATCATGGTGGACGAGCCGTGGTGTCGCGCTCGGTCGAGGGACCGATCCATCGGACGGACTACCGGACGGTGCGCCGGCGCGCGCTGCAGCTCGCCAAGCGGCTCGATCAGGAAGGCGTCGGTCTCGGCGACCGGGTGGCGACGCTCGCCTGGAACACCTGGCGTCACCTTGAATGCTGGTACGGGATCACGGGTATCGGGGCGATCTACCACACGGTCAATCCGCGCCTCTTTCCAGACCAGATCGCGTGGATCATCAACGACGCGGAGGACCGACTGATCTTCGTCGACCTGACCTTCCTGCCGATCCTCGAAGCGTTGGCGCCGCGCCTTCCGAGCCTGCGTCGCTGCATCGTCCTGACCGATGCGGCGCACATGCCCGAGACGGCGCTTCCGGGCGCCGTGGCATACGAGGACTGGCTTGCCGAGGCCGACGAGGATTTCGCCTGGAAGAGCTTCGATGAAACCACGGCGGCGGGCATGTGCTACACCTCGGGCACGACGGGCAATCCGAAGGGCGTCGTCTACTCCCACCGTTCCAACCTCCTGCATTCGATGATCGCGCAGCAGGGCGACGCCATGGGCCTCTCCTCGCGCGACCTCGTGATGCCGGTGGTGCCGCTCTTCCATGCCAATGGCTGGGGTCTGGCCTTCACCTGCCCGATGTCGGGCGCCGGCATGGTCATGCCCGGCCCGAAGATGGACGGCGCGTCGATCTACGAGCTGCTGGTGTCCGAGAAGGTGACCTTCAGTGCCGCGGTGCCGACGGTCTGGCTGATGTTGCTGCAGCATCTGGAGAAGGAAGGCGGCGCCTTGCCTGACCTGAAGAGCGTCGTCATCGGCGGCTCGGCCTGCCCGCGCGCGGTGATCCAGAAGTTCCGGGACGACTACGACGTGAAGGTCATCCACGCCTGGGGCATGACCGAGATGAGCCCGCTCGGCACGCTCTGCTCGATGAAGCCCGAGGTGGCCGATCTCGATGGCGAGGCCTATCTCGATGTGGCGCAGACACAGGGCCATCCGCCTTTCGGCGTCGAGATGAAGATCACCGACGATGACGACGTGACCCTGCCCTGGGACGGCAAGACGTTCGGCCGGCTGAAGGTGCGGGGCCCGGCGGTCGCCAGCAGCTACTACAAGGGCGTCGGCGGCGAGGTCTTCGACGGGGATGGCTGGTTCGACACCGGCGATGTCGCGCACGTCGACCGGCATGGCTACATGCAGATCACCGACCGCTCGAAGGACGTGATCAAGTCGGGCGGCGAGTGGATCTCGACCATCGATCTGGAAAACCTTGCCGTCGGCCATCCCGACGTCGCCGAGGCCGCGGTGATCGGGGTCGCCCATCCCAAATGGGCCGAGCGGCCGCTGCTGGTCGTGGTGCTGAAGGAGGGGCGACAGGCCACGCGCGAGGAGATCCTCGCCTTCATGGAGGGCAAGGTCGCGCGCTGGTGGCTGCCCGACGACGTCGTCTTCGTCGACGCGATCCCGCACACGGCCACGGGCAAGATCCTGAAGATGCGGTTGCGCGAGGATTTCGCAGACTACCGATTGCCGCTCTCCTGATGCGCCATGACACTTCTGCGATGGCGCGATCTGAGGTAGGAGGCAGGCCGGGGTGAATTCATGCAGATGACGGCCGGACGCGCGCACTTGGCGGGACATTATATCAGGAAACGGTTGCGGACCGCGGTTCCGGCCCGGCGTGCCGCGAGCTTTGCCGGCCTCCTCCTGATCGTCGCCATCGCTCTCTATCGCCTGGGCGGCATCGATTTTCCGTCGCTGAAGCTGATGTTCGCGCTCGTCGTCGCGCTTGTGTCGGTTGCGCTGCTGACGGCTTTGGTCGGGCTCGCGCGGGTCTGGCACAGCGGGCGCGAAGGCGGTGGGGCCGCGGTCGGCGCGCTCGCCATCTCCCTCCTCGTCGCCGCGCCTTTCGCTCTCGCGGCAGTTCTCGCCTACCAGTATCCCCGCACCAACAGTGCCGAGACCGACGGAATGCTGGTCAACGACATCGTCGACGGCGCGACGTTGAACGAGGTGCTGGCCGCCGACGCCGATCCGGACGCCGATGCCGGCGACGGGCTTGCCGCGCCGACCGGCCGCCGTTTCCGGGCCAGTGCCGCGCAGGTCTATGACGTGGCGCGCCTCGTCCTGGGCGACGAAGGCTGGACGCTCGTGAACGTCGTGACCGACACCGCCGACAGCGCTGCGGCCAACGTGGCGGATGCCGGTCCCGAAAACGGAGATCTCGGCACGAGCGGCACGGTCGACATTCCGATGCCGACGCCGCGCGGGACGCCCGCCGAGGCCGCGGAGCCCGCAGACCGGTTCGACCTGCCGGAGGCCAAGGACTACGCGCTGGCCGTCGAGGCCCGCGATTTCCTGCTCGGCCTTCCCAGCGACATGACCATCCGCATCGTCGAGGACGGCAACGAGACCTTCGTCGACCTCCGGTCGACCTCGCGCGCCGTCGCCTGGGACCTCGGCCAGAACCGCCGCTTCATCGACGATTTTCTCGCGCGTCTCGACGAGGCGATGACGGGCGTCACCGCGATCGCACCGGCAAAGCCCGGATAGCGGCACGCGCCGATCCGTCCGACGCGGCAGCCCGTCCGCAGACTGAGTTTTAGCCCAAGCCGCATCCGCCGCGCACCAGATCCCGCGCGATCACGCCGGCTCGAAACGCCCACCGGGGAGCGCGGGGCCGTCCGTCACGACGCGCCCTTTGGCGACGAGGTCCTCCAGATGCGCGAGAACCGACAGGCCGGCGGCGCCATGGAGGCGCGGGTCTGTCTGGCGGTAGATCGCGGCGACGATGTCGGGAATGCTTCGGTCGCCCGCCTTGAGTCGCTCGAGGATCGCTGTCTCGCGCATTTTCCGGTGCGACCGCAGACCCCGGAGAAAGGCCTGCGGCTTCAGCACCGGACCGCCATGGCCGGGCAGGTAGAGCGCTTCTTCGCGCCCAATCAGAACCTCCAGCGAATCCATGTAGTCCGCCATCGCCCCGTCGGGCGGTGCGACGATCGTGGTCGACCAGGCCATCACATGGTCGCCACTGAGAAGCGTGTCGCCGATGGAAAAGGCCATGTGGTTGGCGGTGTGGCCGGGCGTCGCCACCGCCTCGATTGCAAGGCCCGCGAGCGTCAGGATCTCGCCATGGGCGATGATGCGATCGGGGACGAGCGCCATGTCACCCGCCGCGTCCATCAGATTGACTTCGCCCTCGTGCAGCGGGCGCGAGACGCGGTGGCGTCCCTCCGCCAGCACCGGGGCGCCGACGGCCTGCTGCAGTCTCGGCACCAGCGCCGTGTGATCGCGGTGGGTATGCGTCAGGAGGATGGCCTCGACCGGCCGACCGGCGATCGCCTGGAGCAGGGCTGCGAGATGCCGGTCGTCGTCGGGACCGGGATCGACGACCACGAGGCTCGCCCCGCCGAGGAGGTAGCTGTTCGTGCCGGTGAAGGTGAAGGGGCTTTGATTGGGCGCCGTGACGCGCAGGATTTGCGGCGCGACGGGCACGCCATCGCCGTGGCGGGGATCGAATATCGTGTCGAAGGCGATGTCCATGCCGCTCCATCTGGGGCCGGGCGTGCTCCCGGCAAAGGCGCCCGAGCCCTGCCGGGCTAGATTTTCGCCGGAACTGCGGCGGGCGGCAGCACCAGCGCCAGGTCTTCCGGCCCGAGCAGGCGGAAGGCGCCGGGCTCGAGATCGCCGAGACCGAGCCCGCCCATCCGGTCGCGGTGCAGCGCGGTGACGTGGTTGCCGACGGCCGCAAACATCCGCCGCACCTGATGATAGCGCCCCTCGGTCAACGTGATCGTGGCCGTCGTCGGCGACGAGACCTCCATCACGGCCGGCAGCAGCGGCTTGTCCTCGCCGTCGAGCATCAGGGTGCCCGCGGCGAAGATCGCCGCCTCGGTGCCGGCGAGCGGCCGGTCGAGCGTCACGACATAGCGCTTGGGCACATGGTTCTTCGGTGAGATCACCTTGTGGAGGAGGGCGCCGTCGTCGGTCATCAGGAGGAGACCCGACGTCTCCTTGTCGAGCCGGCCGATGGTCGAGATCGCCGGATCGCGCCGTCGCCAGCGCGGCGGCAGCAGGCCGTAGACCAGCGGGCCCGCCTCCTTGTGCGAGCAGGTGACGCCGAGCGGCTTGTGCAGGAGCAGCGCCATGCCGGGGATCGGGTCCAGCGCCTCGCTGTCGACGACCATGCGCGCGGCAAGATCGGGCGAGAGTGCGATGCGCTTTTCCGCGTCCTCGACCGGCGCCCCGTCGAGGAGGATGCGTCCGTTGCGCGCCAGCATCTGGATCTCGCGGCGCGAGCCATAGCCCATATTGGCGAGCAGGCGGTCGAGCCGCATGGTCGAGAACTTCACTTGCGCGCCTCGAAGATCTTGTAGCCCCCGTCCTCGGCGCGCTTCGTCACGAGCTTGAACAGCGGCTTCAGGATGTCTTCGTAAGGCAGATGCCGGTTGGCGGTGAGCCAGAGAAAACCGCCCGGCCGCAGCATGGTCGCGGCCTGGCGGATGAAGCCCTGGCCGAGGCCCCGGTCCTCGATGCCGGCGTCATGGAAAGGCGGGTTCATCACCACGAAGTCGAGCCCGGCGAGCCCGAGCTCGGCCGTCCGCACATCGGCCCAGCGCAGGCTCGCCCTCGCATCCCCGACATTGCGCCGGGCCGCTTCCACCGCGCGGCGGTCGATGTCGACGAGCGCCAGCGCGGTGACTTTCGGCGAACGCAGGACGGCAGCCGACAACACGCCGATGCCGCAGCCGAGATCGGCGCCGCGGCCGGAAAACGCCGGCAGATGGTCGAGGAGGAGGGCGCTGCCGGGATCGAGCCGGTCGAAGGAGAAGATGCCGGGCTGCGTCCACAAGCCCAGTTCCGGGACAAGCCGCGGCGCGCCGGCCTCGATGGCTGTCGCGATGAATTCCCGCCCCTCGCGGTCAAAGGTTTCCGGCCGCAGCGTCTCGCAGATCCGGAAATGTTTTCGCGACGTCTCGCCGGCATCGCAGCCGAAGGCCGCGAGCTCCTTGGCGATGCGCGAACCGCCCTTGTCCTTCAGCGCCAGCACCGTCAGGGCCGCGCCGGGGCCGAGCGCCTTCAGCGCCAGCGCGATGACATAGCGCCGCTCGACCGTGCCGGGGGGCGCGAGGATCGTCATCGCGGCAAGGCTGCCGGGCGAAAGCGCCTCCAGCGCCGCAGCGCCCGGCACCAGCGGCGAGAACTGCACGACATCGGGCCCAAGCGCCTCGGCGCCGAGCGCGACAAGGTCCAGCGGCGGGGCGCCATAGACGCCGGTGATCAGTTTTTCAGCCACGAAATCTCCGTCATATCCTGGCGCGTCTCTATATCGCCGCGCGGGCAAAGGCTATGCCGGAGGCGGGACGCGCGGTGATGGGCCCGCGGTCTCGGCTTGCGGCAGGGGCGCGAGGGATGGCGGAGGCAAATGGTAAGCCGACTTCTCAAATCCAATGCGGCCGGTGGCGTGTATGCCGCTGACGCACGAGGTGCTTGCCGGTCGGGCATTTGCGGGCGACCCCCGAGCGCCTTGGACGTAACGAGGCAGTGGCACGTCACGACGGGAAGAGCCGGCGGCACAAACGGGGGCAACGAGCCGGCGATACGCAGAGACGTAGCGAGCGCGGCACGACAAGGCGTCACGACCAGACGTGAAGAGCCGGCGGCACGAAAAGACGAAACGAGCCGGCGGCGCGCCGCGGACACGGGATGTCATTTCGCGCGTCGGGCAAAGACGGAGACGAGAACGATGACGACGCTTCCCCTCTACGCCGCCGCGGCGCTGGCGGAAATCGCCGGCTGCTTCGCCTTCTGGGCGCATGTCCGGCTGGACCGCTCGGCGCTCTGGCTCCTCCCCGGCCTCGCCGCCCTCGCCGCCTTCGCCTGGCTCCTCACCCTCTCCCCCGCCGACCAGGCCGGCCGCGCCTTCGCCGCCTATGGCGGCGTCTACATCGCCGCCTCGCTCGCCTGGCTCTGGGCCGTCGAGGGCTTTCGCCCGGACCGCTGGGATATTTTGGGCGCGGGCGTGTGTCTCGTCGGTGCGGGGATTATCTTGTTCGCGCCGCGGGGGGGCGTGAGGGAGGATTTCGGGCGGAAAAGCGGTCTGTCCGCATTCACGAACGGTATGTCGAAATGTGCCGTTCGGATAGCGGTTCATGGTTGAAACAGAACTGGTAATCCTGCTTCAACCGGATTCCTGCGGGCGAGAAATTATCGTAATGCAGTCTTCGAAAACGGCACCACGACATTTGAATGACGATCGCGACCTGGCGACGCCGTCTTCTGTCCTGTTTGGAACTGCGAGACAAGGAGCCTCAGTTCTTCGGCACCATCCGCAACCTCCTTGTTGGCAGCGCTCGACTGTTCGACCATCGCGGCGTTCTGCTGGGTGACCTGATCCATCTGGTTCACCGCGGTATTGACTTCGTTCAATCCAACCGCCTGTTCCTGGGCGGACACGGCGATACCGGAAATCAGCGTCGTTAACTCTGCAACTTGCTCGACCATCTTCTCCAGCGCAGTTCCGGTCTGGGCAACCAGACTGACGCCCTTGGCGACTTGGGTGGTGGAAGTGGCAATCAGAGTCTTGATCTCCTTGGCGGCTTCCGCGGAGCGCTGAGCAAGGCCACGTACCTCCTGAGCGACGACGGCAAAACCGCGTCCGGCTTCCCCGGCTCTGGCGGCCTCGACGCCGGCGTTGAGGGCAAGAAGGTTAGTTTGAAAGGCAATCTCGTCGATGACTCCGATGATGCTACCGATCTGGTCCGACGACTTCTCGATTTCACCCATGGCAAGAACAGCCTGGCAGACGACTTCGCCGGATTTTTCGGCACCCAGTCGAGTCTGGATCGTGACATCTGCGGCCTGCTTTGCGCTCTCCGCCGTTAAACGGATGGCGCGCGTCACCTCGCTTAGCGCGGCAGCGGTTTCCTCAAGAGAAGCTGCCTGCTGTTCAGTCCGGCGCGCCATGTCATCGGATGCCGTGCTGATCTCGGCGGTTTGGCCTTTAATGCTCTGGACCGAAAGTGCCACTGAGCCCATAGCATCTCGGAGCTTACCAATAGCGGCGTTGAAGTCACTCTGGATCTGTCGATAGTCGTCAGGAAACGGTTTGTCGAGATCGGCCGTAAGATTGCCATTTGCTATCTGGTCGAGACCATAAGCCAGCGATTCGACCACGAACTTCTGCTCTGCTTCCAACTTGCGACGCATGTCTTCGGTCCGTGCCCGTTCTACCTCCGTCTGGGAGCGCGCATCCTTAGCTTCTCCCTCAAGCTCGATGGCTCTTAGCGCGTTATCCTTGAAGACCTGCACAGTTTCGGCCATTCGTCCGATCTCGTCGCCTCGACCAACCCCGGGAATGTCAGTTGCCAGATCGCGATTGGCCAGGCGCCGCATGGCGGCCGTCATGAGGCCAATTGGGCTTGCAATGCTGCGCGCGACAATCCACATAATCGCGATCCCGATAAGACCGACGACTAAAGCCACGATGAACTGAAATAACCGGTCGTCAGCGTTGCGGGATGCCAATGCGGCATCCAGCTTAGCGGCATCTGCTCTAGCAACGGCGGTCGGAAGTTCTATGATCACGGACCAAGGCGTATTCGTGCGGCCGAGCACGACGGGAGTGACAGCCATGGTGGTCTCCGTCCCGGTCGAGACATCGGCCCGTCCGTCGCGAACGATCGGCAGATAACGCTGCGCATCCAGCCCTGCACTATCCATCGACTGGCCAATCGCCTCTGGCTTCTCACTTGATGCCACGACCAATCCGTCATTGCTGACGATCGATACGGAGGCGCTGCCCCCGTAGATCGATTTTTTGACGTCGACAGCGATCTTCTGGACGAATCCTAGATCGAAGTCAGCTCCCGCCACGCCGCGGAATTTGCCGTCGATCATGATCGGCACCGACATGGTGGCAAGGTAGACGTTCTTGCCCTGCACGACATAGGGAAGCGGGGCAAGGATGCTCTCGCCCTTGCCTTCCTGTGGGCCGATGTACCAGCCGCCCTTCATGACGCCGTTCGGATGAAGTTCCTGGCTATCGTACTCGACCAGTGGCTGTACAGCGACTTGCCCTGCTGCATCTCGGGTCCAGTAGGGAAGAAAGCGTCCGGTGACATCTGACCCCACGTCCTGACGGCCTTTATATGCGTCGTCATTGCCGTCGAGCGCGCCTGGTTCCCAGGCGCTGTACGTGCCGTTGAAGCCCGGATTGTCATTCAGAACGCCGAGAAGGATAGAATTGAACTGAGTACGCCTTGCGAACGTTGCCTGCGGATCGGCACCCCTTTCCGCAGCCATCGTCTCAAAGGAGCGGGCCATGATCCGGGCGGCGTCGAATGCATGGTCAAGCGTCGTTCGAATGTTTCCCGCTTGCGTCGCGGCAATGCCAGCGAGACTTTCTCTGGTCTTGACATCGATCAGTCTCCGACGGTCCTGCCGACGAATTCTTGACTCGCTCCGGTAGCGATAATGCCATTGACCATCAGCGCTCCCGTGACACTGAGAACGCATACGCCGGAAAGTACCGCAATTTTCGTTTGCATCGAATGGAAGCGCATCTTCAACCTCTGGGCTGTGCCCATGCTGTCTGTTAATATTTATTTAGAAAAGGGCACGAAATCGAGCAAATTAACACGGCACGAAGACCTATTTTCTTTTAGGTTGGTCTGTAGCGCGACAGTACATTCACTCTGCCTAGATAATAAAGAATTTATTATTTCTGCTACCAAATGCCACGCTATAATACCGCCGAGCTTATGAACTGACCCCTTTGATCCGTGGGTAATTGCAGAGCGAGATGAAGCGTTCGAAGTTTTCGGTGGCAATCCAGCGGCACAGTTCCGGCAAAGTTCAGGTCGAGATGCCGTCCTTCTCGGGATCAGGGCCATAGAAGATGACGTTTGCCAGCGCCGCCAACTCGCCCTCCGTCAGCCGCGGCGCAGGATGACCCTCGGGCCTATCATGCAGCCCGGCAATTCCTTCGGCGCCGCAGCGAACCGCCCAGTCGCGGAGCGTCTGCCGATCCATGCCGGCGGCCCGCGCAGCATCCGCTCGGCTCACCCGGTCCGCCGCGTTGGCGATCGCCAGCATCCGGCTCGCCACACGGCCATTCCTTTCCCCGGCGGGCCATCGCCCGAAGCTCACATGCCGAATGTCTGTCGCTGATCTCCGGAGCCATGAACCTCTCCCTCATCCCGTCCAGGATAAGGGAATCACCGCCGCAAATACCAAGAAAATCACGCCACAGTCAGGTCATCCGCTACGCGCTGCAATAATCATGCCAGTGTATTATCGTTAAATAATTCCACTAAAAATATTTCAAATTTTCGTATCGCGACATGCATAACGTTCGCTTGAAATTAATGGCGTGTAAATGAGATGATGATGGATTTTCAGAAGTAACGCCCAGAACGCAATTGCTCAGAATTGGCTTTCGATCTCGTCAGGCTTAAGAGATGAATGTCATTGAACAGAATTCTGGTATTCTGTTTCATTCCAGGCACGTCCGCTGTAATTACCCACCCCCGCATTCCGTAGAATGTCAGGCGCCTACCGTCTCGAGAATTGTGTTGAAGACGTTGCCCCCTTGGCGCAGCCGGGCGGTATCGACGACGGTTCGGATGTCAGCTTCGCCTTCGGCGGCCCACATGGATCGATAGCCGTTGGTGACCTTGCGCTGGATCACGGCCGGTCGCAGGGCGCGCTCGCAGCCGTTGTTGGTGGCCTCGACCATCCCGGTCCAGAGAGTGAAGGTCAGGAGCTGGTCGCGCGCTCGCCTGAACTTGTGCTGGACCACTCGAGCGAAAGGGCAGGAGGTCGGTGCGGCGAGGATCTCGGAAAGACTTCGCTCCAGTGCACGGCGCTTGGCGACGATGGTCGATGCGGCGAAGGTCGTGATGCCGCTGGCCAAAGCGAAAGCCTTGGACAGCCAGATCCGCAGCCGCGACGGCAGCAGATCCTCGCCCGCCTGTTCGGCGTAGGCGACGTCGCGGGCCAGATGAGCCAGACAGGTCTGATGGGCGTCGGCATGTCCCTGCTGGGCAGAGTAGCGATCGGAACACCAGACCTTTGGCCGGTGCCCGTCCATCAGGGTCCTGACCACGATGGCACCACGGGTCGGAGCGGCACGATGGACGACTGCGTCATCGCAGCGAAACACCCATTGGAAGGCGTTGCTGCCTTCGATGCGAACGCCGGTCTCGTCCGAGGCCACCACCTTGGAGCGGCGCAGGGCGGCAATGGCGAGATCGCGGTCGGCGACGAAGGTGCCCTGCGCCCGGCGCAGCATGTTCATCAGCCCGCCCTGGCTGATCTGCAAGCCGAAGAGATCGGCCAGAGCTTTCTGAAGCCGTTCATAGGACAGGGCCTGGAAGGTCTTAAGATAGGTCGCCACCGCATGCAGCCGCGGCCCGAACGGCGTCCCCCTTGCCGCATCGGGCAATCCCGCTGAGACAAGCGTGCCGCAGGAAGGACAACAAACCGAAAGCCGGCGATGACGCGTCACGAACGGCTTGATCTCCGGCAGATCGACCGTCTCGTACGTGCCGCCGATCTCCGCGGGAAGGCTATCGGCCAGGGCTGCCTGGCAGCAGGAGCATTGCTCGGGACGGTGATCGACGAGCCGATCGAAATCCTCACCCATCGCTCGGCTGTGGCCTTCGTGACCGGGCTTGGCGCCGCCAGGTCTTGCCTGCTCACGGCGCTCCTTGCGGTCACTAGACGGAGGCTTCGAGGATGTGCGTGACGTCTTCTCCGGACGCTGAATCTTCAGCACCAGATCGATCAACTCTTCCTTCGTCAGACGCTGCAAATCACCGCGATCCATCCGTCCATGGATTCAGGGAATTCGGCCCGTGACAAGGGGGTGGGTAATTACCGTCCGCTGTCGGGTGTGATGAACAATGCCCCCAGCGTCTTGAATGGGTCGAAAGCTGCCAGAAGTTTATTGCTGACACCATCGCAACCCCCCTCAATCCAGATGAAACACTTCCTCCAGCATCGCCCACCATTCCCCGGCAGCGCGCCCCTCGCGCGGCACCTGCATCGGGTCGGTGATCTCCCACCAGCGCTGCGTCTCCGGGTCGGCGGCGATGGCGCGCTGGTCGGCGGCGTGGTCGCTGCCGTGGTATTCGTAAGTGCCGAAGAGGCGGTTTTCCGGCTCCTGCAGGAAGATCGAGTAGTTCTTGATGTTGTACTTCGACAGCGTCGCCAGAACGCTCGGCCAGACCGCGGCGTGGATGCGCTTGTACTCGTCGATGCAGTCGGGCTTCAGCCCGATCGTCATGGCGTAGCGTTTCACTCTGCTTCTCCTGCCGTGCGGACGAACCGGTCCATCAGACCTCGATCATGATCTTCAGCACGTCGGCACGGTGCATGTCCCAGTAGGGCAGGGCCTTGTCGGCGTCGGTGAAGGCAAAGGTCCGGGTGATCAGCCGGTCGGCGGTCTCGCCCATGGCTTCGAGGCAGGCGGCGGCGGCGGAAAAGTCGGCGAGGGTCGCGTTGCGCGAGCCTGAAATGTCAAGCTCCTTGAGGTTGAAGAGCTGCGTCTGGTAGCTGACCGGCGCCTTGCAGTAGCCGATGTAGACGACGCGGCCGCAGAAGCAGGCAAAATCGATCGCCTCGGTGAAGGTCTCGGGCACGCCGACGGCCTCGATGACGACGTCGAAACCGTCGCCGCCGGTGATCCGCTGGACCGCTTCGGCCTTGTCCCCGCTGGCGGCGTCGATGCTGTGGGCGGCGCCGAAGTCGCAGGCGAGCGCCAGCTTGTCCGCGGCGATGTCGAGGGCGGTCACTTCCGCTCCCTTGGCGAGCGCGCCGAGAACGGCGCCCATGCCGATCATGCCGCAGCCGATGACGAGCACGCGGTCGTTCGCCGTGATCCTGCCGCGCTCGACGGCGTGAAACCCGACCGACAGCGGCTCGATCAGCGCGAGGTGGCGGGGCGCCAGGCGCTCGTTGACGATGACCTTCTCGAAGGAGAGCGTCAGCCGCTCCTTCAGCCCGCCATCCTGCTGCACGCCGAGCGTGCGGTTGAAGCGGCAGGCGTTCGTGCGGCCCTTGCGGCAGGACGAGCACGTGCCGCAGTTCGTATAGGGCAGGACCGTGACGCGGGCGCCCACGGCATAGCCGGCCGGCACGCCGTCGCCGACGGCGACAATCTCGCCGCCGATCTCGTGGCCGGGAATGCGCGGCAGCTGCACCAGCGGGTTGAGGCCGCGAAAGGTGTTGAGGTCGCTGCCGCAGAGGCCGACATGGCGGATCGCGACGACGATCTCGCCCGGTCCCGGTGCCGGCTCGTCGATGGAGCCGAGCCGGGTCTTTCCGACCGCGTCGATGAAGAGTGCCTGCATGGGGTGCTTTCGAAACTTTCGTGGGACCCGTCCGGCGACCGACGACCGTCAGCGGCCGCTAGCGGCTCCTAGCGGCTGCGGCGGCGCAGCTGGTCGAAGAAGACGATGACGATGATGAGGACGCCGGTGATCACCCGCTGCCAGAACGAATTGACGTTGAGGAGATTGGCGCCGTTGTTGATGGTGGCGAGGATGAAGGAGCCGATCAGCGGTCCGTGCACCGAGCCGACCGCGCCAAAGAGGCTGGTGCCGCCGATCACCGAGGAGGCGATCGCCTGGAGTTCCCAGCCCTCGGCCTGCGTCGCATTGCCGATGCCGATGCGCGCGGCCAGGAGCACGCCGACGAAGGCGGCGCAGACGGCCGAGAGCGAGTAGGCGACGTAGATCATCGTCGACACTTTCACGCCCGACAGGCGCGCGGCTTCCGGGTTCGACCCCACGGCGAAGAGATAGCGGCCCCAGCGGCTCATGTGCAGGAAGATGAAGGCCGGCACGGCGACGAGGACGACCATCCAGAAGAGGTTCGGCAGGCCGAGGAAATCGCCGCGCGAAAAGGCGTTGAAGGCCTCGTTCTTGATGTTGATGGTCGAGCCGTTGGTGATGAGGAGGCCGACGCCGCGCAGCGAGGTCAGCGTCGCCAGCGTGATGATGAAGGGCGGCAGGCCCATGCGCACGATGGCAAAGCCGTGGAAGAGGCCGATGGCAAGACCCAGCAGCAGCGTCGCGCCGACCGCCACCCAGATCGGGAAGCCTGCCTCCAGCATCAAGGCGACGATCACCGTTGAGAAGCCGACGATCGCGCCGACCGAGAGGTCGATGCCGGCGGTGATGATGACGAAGGTCTGGCCGAGCGCCAGGATCGCGATCATCGAGCCCTGGCGCAGCAGGTTAGCGATGTTGTTGGCGGTGGCGAAGTTCGGCGTCGCCACCGTCAGGATCAGGCAGAGCAGCAGGAGGAAGCCGAGCAGGGTCAGCGCGAAGAGAAAGCTGTAGTTCCGTCTCGCGACGGACGGGGCCAGCGTGGCGTCGGTCGTCATGGGCGTTTCCTCAGGCAGAGCGGGCATGCTGCCCTCGTTGTGGCGGGGCAGGGATTTGGGGCGGTCGGCGGAAGGCGGGTGGGGTCACGGGGTCACACGCCGATCGCCTGCGCCAGGACTTCCTCGTGGCTGCTCTTCATGAAATCGTTGGAGGCGACGAGCCTGCCGGAGCGGAAGACGTGCAGCCGGTCTGACAGTTCGTAGACCTCGGGCAGGTAGGAGGAGATGAGGATGATGCCGGCGCCGCGCTTCAGGAGCGCGCCGAACAGGCGGTAGATCTCGGCCTTCGTGCCGACGTCGACGCCGACCGTCGGCTCGTCGAAGATGAAGAGCTCGGCGCCGTGGTTCAGCCATTTGCCGATGACGATCTTCTGCTGGTTGCCGCCGGACATGGAGGAGGCGAGCGAGTGCCGGCTCGGCGTCTTGATGCCGAGGCTCTTGATCTGCTCGTCGGCGGCCTCCGCTTCCAGCTTGCGCGACACGGTGAGCCCCCGCGTCAGCCGCTCGTAGATCGGCAGGTTGAGGTTGAGGCCGATCGGCAGGTTCATGCAGAGGCCCTGGTCGCGCCGGCTCTCCGGCGCCAGCGCGATGCCGAGGCCGATCGCCTTGCGCTCGCTCGAGATGTCGACCTTCTCGCCCTTCCAGAAGGTCTCGCCCTTCGTCTTGGCGGTGCGGCCGTAGAGGCCCATGACGAATTCCGACCGCCCGGCGCCGATGAGGCCGTAGAGACCGACGATCTCGCCCGAGCGCACCGACAGCGAGACGTCGGAAAAGCCGGGTCCGGAAAGGTCGCGGACGTCGAGGATGGTCGCGCCCAGCGCGATCTTTTCCTTGTGGTAGATCTGTTCGAGCGAGCGGTTGATCATCAGCGCCACGAGCTCGGCGTCGTTGGTCTCCGAGATCATCCGCGTGCCGACATGGACGCCGTCGCGCAGCACCGAGACGCGGTCTGCCAGCTCGAACACCTCCTCCATGCGGTGGCTGATGTAGACGATCGTCACCCCGTCCGCCTTTAGCCGGCGGATCAGCGTGAACAGCTGGTCGGCCTCCTGGCGCGTGAGATAGGCGGTCGGCTCGTCGAAGATGAGGAATTTCGTGCCGCGCAGCGAGGCCCTGGCGGTGGCGACCAGCTGCTGCTGGCCGATGGTCAGCGAGCCCAGTTCGGCGCCCGCCGGCAGGCGAAAACCCATGTCGTCGAGGATCGCCTGAGCCGCGCGGGTCATTTCGCGCTTCTGCAGGAGGCCGTATCGGACCCTCTCGTCGCCGAGAAAGATGTTGGCGGCGACCGACAGGTGCCGGCAGAGCACCACTTCCTGGTGAACCGCATTGATGCCGAGGTCGATCGCATCCTGCGGAGTGGCGAGTGCCGCGGGGCGACCCTGCCAGATGACGTCGCCGCTCGTCCGGCGGATGACGCCGGTGAGGAGCTTGATCAGCGTCGACTTGCCCGCGCCGTTCTCGCCGACGATGGCGTGGATCTCGCCGGCCTCGAAGGCAAGGCTGAGGGGCTTCAGAGCGAGGACCTGCCCGTAGCTCTTTTCGAGGCCCCTCAGTTCCAGAATGGGCGCGCCGGGAGGCGCGGTCGCGTCAGCCGGGGAGCCGTGGCTCCCCGGACGCAAGATGGTCTTTTCTGTCACGCGCGCTCCTCCCGGCGTTCCCTTGATGAACGAAGGCTCAGTTCACTTTGGGATTGAGGAGTTCCTGCGAGCGCGGCTCTTCCATGTTGGCGGTGGTGATGAGGTTCGCGCCGGTGTCGACGTTCTTCTCGACCGTCTCGCCCTTGGAGACGGCGAGCGCCGTCTTGATGCCGTCATAGCCCATCCGGTAGGGATCCTGGACGACGAGGGCCGAGATCACGCCTTCCTTCAGAAAGCTGACCAGCTTGTCGTCGCTGTCGAAGCCGACCAGCGCGACCTTGTCCTGCGCCTTGTTCTCGGCGACCGCCTGGCCGGCACCCTGAGCCATGATGAGGTTCGAGGCGAAGATCCCGACGAGGTTCGGGTTGGCTGTCAGGAGATCGGTCGTGATGTTGAGGCCGGTCGAGGCCTGTCCGTCGGCATATTTGTCGGCGACGAGGTTGAGGCCCGGATACTTCTCCTTCAACTGCGCGACAAAACCTTCCTTGCGCTGTTCGAGCGAGCCGGCGCCGGGCGCATTGGTGATGAGCGCGACGTCGCCCTCGGCCTTGCCGCCGTGTTTGGCAGCAATCGCGGCCGCGAGGCCGTCGGCCGCGATGCGTCCGCCCTGGACGTTGTCGGTGGTGAGGAAGGACGAGAACTTGTCGGAAGACGCCGACGAGTCGATGCCGATGATCGGAACGCTGGCGGCAGCCTCCGTGATCGGGGCGCCGAGAGCGTCCTTCTCGGTCGGCGCGATGACGATGGCGGCCGGCGAACCGGAGACGGCGTTTTCGAGGATGGAGACCTGGCCGTTGATGTCGGTCTCGGCCTGTGCGCCGAGTTCGGGCACGGTGACGCCGAGGTCCTTGCCCGCGGCGCGGGCGCCGGCGAGGACGATCTGCCAGTAGAAGGACGTGGTGTCCTTGACGATGATCGGGATGGTGACGTCGGCAGCGGAAGCCGAGCCAGACGGCAGCAGGCCGGACGTGGCGACAAGCGCAGCGGCAGCGGTTCCAAGCAAAGCACGACGGCTCAGTGCGGAAAGTTTCGTGAACGACATGGATTTCCTCCCAGAAATGATTGCGCACTTGAATTGCGACCCACGCCGGCGCTGAGCGTGAGGCGATCTCTCTCCCCGTCACCGCCCTCCCGGACGGCGGCTTCGTACTCACATGGCCGTGCCGGCGAAAGCTCCCTGCCTCCCCGTGCCGGCTCTTGCCCCGGTCCCCTAGCGCACGGGCAACTCGTCCGGTCGCCGGGCGATGAGATCGTCGCGGCTGGAGACGAGATGATCGCGCAAGGCAGCGACCATCTCCTCGATCCGGCCGCCGGCGAAAGCGTCGATGATCCGCTGGTGCTCCCGGCTCATCCGCTCGAAAACGTAGGTCTCTACCGAATAGGTGCGAACGGTCTGGATGCGCAGCTGAATGGATTGATGCCAGCCGGTCAAGACCTCGTTGCCGCCGAGCTTCATGATCATTTCGTGGAACTCGCGGTCGAGCGCGATCGCCTTGACCAGAACGCCCTGGCTGCGCGCCGGCATCAGCCGGAGCTGCGCCTGGCAGAGATCGGACGCCTTGCGGATGAAGGCTGCGTCGACCCGCGACGCGGCAAAACCGGTGCTGAGCGCATTCGTCTCGAGAAGAATGCGCGCCTCGTAGATCTCGCCGATGTCGGCGACGCTGAAGCGGCGCACCAGCGATGCCCGGCGATCGGTGCCGGTGACGAGACCGTCGCGTTCCAAGAGCGCCAGCGCCTCCTTGATCGGCGTCTGGCTGACGGCCAGTTCCTGCGCGAGCTCGTCCGGGAGCAGTCGCTGGCCGGCACTGAGCTCGCCCGACAGGATCTTGCTCTGGATCTCCGCATAGGCCTGGCGTGCCAGTGTCGGCCGTCCGATCGTCATTGCGCTCCCTTCCGGTGTCGCGCCGAGATCAACACGCCTGTGGAAACGCCGTCAAATAAAAAATTTTCTATCGAGTTTTTCCGGTCGGCATGAGAGCCATAGTGACGGCAACTTCGGCCGTTCCGCCCGCCTTGCGCGCCGCCCTTCGATGCCGGGAGGGCGACGATGTCGCTGGGGCATGTCACCGACATACAGGATATGAATGGTGTGCATTGCTTTAAAGCGGCCGTGATATGCTTGGGCAGTCAATAATAACCTGGAAAATTTTATAATTTGGTTCATAATATGAGCGTAGAAATGGATAGGTATTTGACCATTTGATAAGGCGGACTGATGTCATTCACTTCACTCTCCATCGCCGGACGACTTCGTCTTGTCATGTTTCTGGCGGCGGCCGCCTTTGTTGTGATGGCAGCGATGGCGTGGGTGCAGGGTCAGAGGGTGATCGACAGCATGACGGTCGCCGACACGCTGCGTGACGGACTGGGCGACATCTCTGTCGCGCGCCTCGCCAATGTCAGGCTGGTACTGGCCGCCATGGACAGCATCATCGACCGGGACGACGGCGCTGTTTCCCCCGAGCGCCTGAAGATCATCAGCGACGAGTTCCAAACCCTGCGCCAGATGGCCAAGGACGGGCCCTCGCTCGCCGCGACGCTTGGCATGACCGGCGGCATGGACGGCTTTGCCGCCAATGTCGAAAGCCTCGCCGAGGCGATTTCGACGACGCTGCCTGCGCTGATCGGCGATCGTGCGCCGATGGAGGCCTTCGCTGTCATCGACGACACCATCGACGGCTCGGGCGAGCAACTCTCCAACACGCTGACGCTGCTCCAGGAGAAGGCCGATGCGCGGCTCGCGCAGGAGATCGCCACCGCCGACGAAGCCGCACACAACGCCTTTTACTTCCAGCTCGGCGCAGCGATCGCTGCCTTTCTGATCATCATACCTCTGATGATGATCATCTCGCATTCGATCGTCAGTGCGATCCACTCGCTCGGCCTCAGCATGTCTGCCTTGACGCGCGGCGACCATGATTCGCCGGTCGTCGGCCAGGACCGGTCGGACGAGATCGGCGCGATGGCCCGGGCGGTTCAGGTGTTCAAGGCCGCCGCCATCGAAAACAAGCGTCTGGCGGCCGAGGCGGCATCTGCGCGGGCGGCGCAGGCAAGCCAGCGCGAGCGGCAGTCGGCCATCGATCAGTCCAAGGAAGAGGACCTGCGCACCTTCGTGCACGCGGTCGAGAACAGCTTCGACGCTCTGTCGGCGGGCGATCTGACGGTGCGCATGGATCAGGCCGTGGCGCCGGAGTTCGAGCCGATCCGGGAGAAGTTCAATGCCAGCGTCGCCGAGCTGGAAGCCGCCATCGGCGGCGTCGCCGGGGGCGTGGCGACGCTGCGCACCGGTCTTGCCGAAATCTCCGTCGCCTCCAACGACCTCGCCCAGCGCACCGAGCAGCAGGCGGCGAGCCTCGAGGAGACGGTCGCGGCGCTGTCGGAAGTGACGACGGGCGTCAACCAGACGGCGGAGGGCGCAGCCCAGGCCCAGGTCGGCGCGACGGCGGCGCAGAAGAATGCCGAGAAGGGTGGCGAGATCGTCGCCAAGGCGGTCGCGGCGATGAGCCAGATCGAGCATTCCTCGGAGGAAATCGGCAAGATCATCGGCGTCATCGACGAGATCGCCTTCCAGACCAACCTTCTGGCCCTCAACGCCGGCGTCGAGGCGGCGCGGGCGGGCGAGGCGGGCCGCGGCTTTGCCGTCGTCGCGCAGGAAGTGCGCGGGCTCGCCCAGCGCTCGGCGGAAGCGGCCAAGGAGATCAAGGCGCTGATCTCGACCTCGTCGAAACAGGTCGGCGAGGGCGTCGAGCTGGTGACGGCGTCGGGCAAGTCGCTGGATGCCATCGTCACGCAGGTCGCGGAGATGTCGGCGGTCGTCGCCGAGATCGCCCGCAGCGCCAAGGAGCAGGCGATCTCGCTGCGCGAGGTCTCGGGCGCCGCCGACCAGATGGACAAGGTCACGCAGCAGAACGCCGCGATGGTCGAGGAGGCGACGGCCGCGGCGCAGACGCTGTCGGACGAGACCGACGAGCTCGCCGCCATGGTCGAGCGCTTCACCACCAGAACCGGCCACGGCGGCAAGGCCGCCCCGGCGCGCAGCCAGCCGTCCCGCCCGGCCGCCGCTCGCCCGACAGCCCGCCCGGTGACGCAGATGCGCACCACCGGCCAAGCCGCCCCGGCGGCCGACAGCTGGGAAGAGTTCTGAGCCTGCCTGCCACCACTGCGTATTTCCTTGAGCCACAGCTGGAACCCATGACATGACCCTGTTCGCTAGTCGTTCGGACGATATTCTGAGGGCTCTGGGCCGATCGCTTGGTGTCATCGAGTTCGATCCCTCGGGAAAAGTGCTGGCCGCCAACGCGAATTTTTGCGCGCTGATGGGGTACGAGCCGAGCGAGATCATCGGACAGAAGCACCGCATCTTCGTCGAGCCGGGCGATGTGATTTCGCAGGACTACCAGTCGTTCTGGCCAAACCTTGCCGATGGCTCCTTCCTTTCCGATGAGTTCAAGCGCATCGGAAAGGGCGGCAAGACCGTCTGGATCCAGGCGAGCTACAATCCGATCACTAACAGCAAGGGACGGGTCTATAGGGTCGTGAAGTTCGCGACCGACATCACCGACGCCAAGCGGCGGGCAATCGAGGATGCCGGCAAGCTCAAGGCGCTGTCCGATTCACAGGCGATCATCGAGTTCACGCCGGATGGCGACATCCTCTCCGCCAATGAGAATTTCCTGCTGACCGTCGGCTATTCCCTCGACGAGGTGAAGGGCCGCCATCACCGCATCTTCGTCGATCCGGCCTATGCGGCAACCCCGGCCTACGGCGCGTTCTGGGACGAATTGCGCGCAGGGCGCTTTCAAGCGGCCGACTTCAAGCGATTCGGCAAGGGCGGCAAGGCGGTCTGGATCCAGGCCTCCTACAATCCGATCCGCGACGAGAATGGCGTGGTGGTGAAGGTCGTGAAGTTCGCCACCGATCTGTCCGACCGGATGATGGCCGTGTCGTGCCTTGGCGAGGCTCTCGGCCGCCTGGCCGACGGCGATCTGGCCCAGCGTCTGGAACGTCCCTTCATTCCTTCGCTGGAATCCCTGCGGGAGAATTTCAACGCGTCGCTGGAAAAGCTGCAACTGGCGATGTCGTCGGTCAGCCGCAATGCCGATGTCATTCATTCCGGCTCTGCACAGATCATGACTGCCTCGGAAGATCTCTCGCAGCGCGCTGCGCAGCAGGCCGCAGCCCTGGAAGAGGCCTCCGCGACACTGTCGGAAATGACCAGCACCGTCAGGGATTCGAGCCTGCGCGCCGAGGAAGTCGGCTCCATCGTGTCGCAGACCAAGCAGGACGCGGAAAAGTCGGGCACCGTCGTCGAACAGGCCGTCTCGGCCATGGCGGCGATCGAGCGGTCCTCCGAGGAGATCGGCAAGATCATCGGCGTCATCGACGAGATCGCCTTCCAGACCAATCTCCTGGCGCTGAATGCCGGCGTCGAGGCGGCGCGGGCGGGCGAGGCGGGCCGTGGCTTTGCCGTCGTCGCCCAGGAAGTGCGCGGCCTCGCCCAGCGCTCGGCCGAGGCCGCCAAGCAGATCAAGGACCTCATCTCGATGTCCGGCAAGCAGGTCGATTCCGGGGTGAACCTCGTCGGCCAGGCCGGGACGGCGCTTCGCGGCATCGTCGCCAGCGTCGTCACCATCGACGCCCTGATCGCCACGATCGTCGAGGCCAGTCGCAGCCAGACCTCAGGTCTCGCCGAAATCAACGGTGCGGTCGGAACCCTCGATCAGGGCACGCAGCAGAACGCTGCCATGGTCGAGCAGTCGACCGCCGCAAGCAACGAACTGGCGAGCGAGGCCGCGGCGATGCACGCGCTGTTGTCGCACTTCAAACTGGGCGCCGCCGGCGGGCGCCGGCCGGCTGTTCACGCTCTTCGCGACAGGGTCGCGCAGGCCTATCCCGCACGCCGAAAGGGGTGACGGTCGGGAGGGCCGCGTCTCCTCAGGCGGCGATGCCGCCCGTCTCCCTCAGCCGGATCGTTTTTGCCCCGGTCCACAGCGTTTCCCGCCCAAGCCGCGCGAGATCGTCGAGGCCGTCGGTGATGGTCAGGAAATGGTTGCCGGCGAGCGGTCCCGCCTTCGAGGCGAAGGCGACGGGGCCGTAGGCGAGGAGGAATTCCGTTTCGCTGACGCCGCCGGGATAGAGGATCATCTGGCCGGGCGCCGGATGGCTCGTGGCATTCTCGTAGCCGAGGCCGAAATCATGGGCGCCCAGCGGAATCCAGCAGGCCTCGCCCGACCAGCGGACATGGATGATGCGCTGATCGTAGGGAAGGATGCGGCGCACGGCCGCGACGGTCTGCGGCGCCGCCTCGGTCTCGAAGCGGGCGGAAAAGCGGATGCCGTCGATCTCGACCGTGACGGTCATGGTGTCGCTCCTCAAAGCAGGTTCGCCGTTTCCTCGTGGGCAGGGAGGACTGTCTATGCCCGAACGCGGCCTTCGAGAAGGCGGACGGCGGCGACCACGCCGTCGACGACGGGCAGGCCGAAACGCGCCGCATACGCCTGCGCCAAATCCGCCATGCCGGCACAGCCGAGGACGATGGCGTCGGGGCGGTCCTCCGCCAGCGCTTGGGCGATCTCCTCGGCGACCGTTTCGCGCGCCGCCGAGCCTTCGCGCTCCAGCGCCAGCACCGGTACTTCCGAGGCGCGCACCTTGATGCAATCCGCCGCCAGCCCATAGGTCTCGATATTCTCCTGGATCACCGGGATCGAGACCGACAGCGTCGTGACCACGCAGAAGCGCCGCCCGCCCGTCCGTGCTTCCAAAAAGGCCGCCTCGCCGATGCCGACGACGGGCTTGTGCGTCAGGCGGCGGGCTTCGAAGAGGCCGGTGTCGTCGAAGCAGGCGATGGCGAAGCCGTCCACGGCGTCGGCATGCTCGGCCACCAGCGCCAAAAGCCCGGGCACCGCTGCCTCTCCGTCTTCCGGTCCTTGGATCGAGGCCGGCCCCGTGCGGGAGGTGAGGGCGACGATCTCGGTATCGGGCGCCGCGGCAGCCCGCGCTGCCGCGGCGATCTTGTCCGTCATCGACGCCGTCGAATTGGGGTTGATGAAGCACAGGCGCATCGGGAACTTTCGGAGCAGATCATGGCCGCGAAAAGCGCGACGAGGTTACAGTAGGACGGGGCGGTAGGGGGCAGTTTAAGCGGCGGCAGTCAGCGCGAGCCCCGCACGGACTGCTCTGTCCCAGCCGTCGACGAGGGGCGGCCTAGACGCCCTTGCCGGCATCGGAGGCGCCACGCGTCCGGCGTCGGCGAAGGAGAAGGCCGGTGCCGAGCGTCAGGCCGATGACGAGGAAGGAGATCGCCGTCGTCATCGTCCCGAGCGCGTAGATCGCCGGCGTCGTGACCGTCGAGGTGAGGCCCTGGAGTTCCAGCGGCAGCGTGTTCGGCCCGCCGATTGCCTGGCTGGTCCTGGCGATCTCGTCCCAGGAAAGGGTGAAGCCGAACAGCGCGACGCCGATGAGATAGGGCGAAATGATCGGCAACACGACATGGCGAAAGGTCTGCCAAGGCGTCGCGCCGAGATCGCGCGCGGCCTCCTCATAGGCCGGATTGAAGCGGTTGAAGACGACGAACATGATCAGCATGCCGAAGGGCAGCGTCCAGGTGAGATGGGCGCCGAGCGCCGAGGTGAAGAGACCCATGGCCGACTGGAAGCCCGGGCCGGCGAGACCCGTCGATTTCAGGAAATCGTCGACGATGCGAAATTCCAGCGCGATGCCGAGCGAGACGACGATCGATGGCAGGATGAGACTTGCGATGGCGATGTAGAAGAGCAGCGTCGAGCCGAAGAAGCGGCGGCGGAATGCGAGGCCTGCCAGGACCGAGATCACCACCGTCAGCACGGTGACGGCAAGGCCGAGGCGGAAGGACCGGCCGAAGGCGGCCCAGACGTCGACGACGCCGAGCCCTTCCCACAAGACGCCGAACCAGTGCAGCGAGACGCCGTTCATCGGGAAGGTCATGCCGCCCTGCGGCCCCTGGAACGACAGGATGACGATGGTCAGCGTCGGCCCGTAGAGGAAGGCGACGAACAGCGTGAAGAAGGCGGCGAGGACGTAGAAGGTCGGGGTGCGGCTCTCACCCATGCTCAGAGTTCCTTCCGGATGTCGACGACCCGTGTCAGGGCGAAGATCATGATGAGGACGGTGAGGAGCAGCACCACGGCGTTGGCCGCGGCGATCGGGAATTGCAGGTAGCTGATCTCGACCGAGATGGTCTTGCCGACCGAGGCGATCTGCTGGCCGCCCATGAGGCCGATGGTGATGAAGTCGCCCATGACGATGGTGACGACGAAGATCGAGCCGATGGCGATGCCGGTCTTTGACAGGGGGATGATGACGTTCGTCAGCGTCTGCCAGCCGGTGGCGCCGGCATCGCGCGCCGCCTCGATCAGCGACCGGTCGATGCGCAGCATGGAATTGTAGATCGGCACCACCATGAAGAAGGTGAAGAGGTGGACGAAGGTGATGGTCACCGAGAACTTCGAATAGAGCAGCCAGTCGAGCGGCATGTCGATCGCCCCGATATTCTGCAAGGTCTGGTTGACGAGGCCCTCGCGCCCGAGCAGCGGGATCCAGGAGATCATCCGGATGACGTTGGAGGTCCAGAACGGGATGGTGCAGACGAGGAACAGCACCGACTGCACCGCCTTGCTGCGCACCTCGAAGGCCAGGAAATAGGCGACGGTGAAACCGATCAGAAGCGTCAGCACCCAGACGATGACGCAGAAATAGAGGGTCGAGAGATAGGTCTTGAAGGTCGTGCACAGGTCCGGCAGCCGGACGATGCAGCGGTCGAACACGTCCATGTAGTTCTGTACGACGAAAGCCGGCTGGATCGAATAGTTCTCGTAGGTCCAGAAGCTGACGACGAGGATGAAGACCAGCGGGATGACGAGGAACAGGAAGAAGACCAGCGCCAGCGGCAGGGCCTGCAGATAGGGGGCGATGCCGACGCGTGTGCTCATGGGAGGATCCGGGTGCGAGGTCGAAGCTGTTGATCTCCCCCCTTGAGGGGGAGATGGCCGGCAGGACAGAGGGGGTGAGCCGCCGCTGGCGCCCCTCCATCTTGCCGGTCCCGGGGCGCGAGGTCCCGGAACCAAAGTCGACGCGGAGGGTGGAAGCGCCGGCGCTTGACGGCGCCCCCCTCTGGCCTGCCGGCCATCTCCCCCTCAAGGGGGGGAGATCAGCCAGCTTCCGCCGCCTTACGCGGCGACGAACTCGTTCCACTTGCGGACCATGTAGGCGTCCTCGTCCATGACGGCGTTCCAGCAGGCGACGGCGCCCATCCGCTCCTCGTAGGAACCGCCGTCGCGCTTGGCGCCTTTCAGGGCGATGGTCTCGCCGGACGGGGACTTGATGTCCTGCTCGGCTTCCTTGCCCTCCATCCAGTAGGCCCATTCATAGGGCTCCATGGCCGCCTTGGCGGTCGGCAGCACGCCGGAATAGTAGCCCTGGCGGTTGAGGAAGGCGCCGGCCCAGCCGGACAGGAACCAGTTGACGAACTCGTAGGCCGCGTCGAGTTTTGGTCCTTCGAGGGTGGCGGGCAAAGCAAAGCCCGAGGCCCAGGCGCGATAGCCCTCCTTCAGCGGCTGGAAGACGCAGTCGATGCCCTTGCCGCGCACGGCGGTGACCGCCGGCGACCACATCGACTGGATCACCACTTCGCCCGAGGACATGAGGTTGACGCTCTCGTTGAAGTCCGACCAGAGGGCGCGGAACTGACCGGCCTGCTTGGCCTCGATCAGCGTCGCGATGGTCATGTCGATCTCGTCGCGGGTCATGTTGCCCTTGTCGGGATATTTGTACTTGCCGGTCGCCTCGATCGCCATCGCGGCGTCCATGATGCCGATCGAGGGAATGTTGAGGATCGAGGCCTTGCCCTTGAATTCGGGGTTCAGCAGCTCCGACCAGCTCTCGATCGGCCGGCCGATCAGGTCTGGGCGGATGCCGAGCGTGTCGGCATTGTAGGTGGTCGGGATCAGCGAGATCCACTGCGTCGGTTCGGTGGCGAATTCCTTCGACTTGTTCTCCTTGAGGTAGAGAACCTCCCAGGGCGCGGTGCCCTGGTCGCCGATCTTCTTGCCGCCGATCTCGCCCTTGGTGAAGACGGGCGTGATGTTGTCGAATTCCTTGATCTTGGTCGCGTCCATGCCCATCAGATTTCCCGACGGCACGAACTTCTTCAGCGAGAAGTATTCGGTGTCGACGATGTCGAACGTGTTGGGCTGGGTGATGATCCGCTTGGTCACCTCGTCGGTGGTGACGGGCACGTATTCGATGGTGATGCCGAGGTCTTCCTTGACCTTGTCGGCAATCTCCTTCGACTGGTTCACCGCCGTGCCGAGATAGCGCAGGGTTTTCGCCTCCTGCGCGCGGGCACTGCTGACATAGGGAAAGCCGGTGATCTTGCCGGCGCCGATGGTGCCGGCGACGGCGGCCGTGGTCTTCAGGAAGCTGCGGCGGCTGACGCCGGAAAAGAGCTTGTCGGTCATGTCTGTCCTTTGGTTCTTGCGGGGACGGGAAGGGTTCAGGCGTTGGCGGAGAGGACGATCTCGTCCTCCCGCGCCCAGTGGATGGTGCGGCTGTCGCCGAGTGCGGCGGGGTCGGGGAAATACAGTTCCTCCGGGATCACGGCGGTGATCTCGCCGGCGTCTGGCGTGGCGAGGACGACGGTGACCGAGGCGCCCTGGTATTCGACGCCGCGCACTTCGCCGGACAGCGTGCGCGTCGCTTCGCCGCCCTGGCCGAGGCGGATGCGGTCGGCGCGCACGGTCAGCGGCCGGCCCTCCATCGTCACGACGTTATGCCCGCCCATGAAGCGCGCGACGAAGGCGGTGCGCGGCCGATGGAAGACGTCCTGCGGCGTGCCGGACTGCTCGATCTTGCCGTCCTTCATGATGACGACGAGATCGGCCAGCGCCATGGCCTCGTCCTGGCCATGCGTCACGTGCAGGAAGGAGATGCCGAGCTCGCGCTGCAGACGCTTCAGTTCCGTGCGAACGCGCAGGCGCAGGAACGGGTCGAGCGCCGACAAGGGCTCGTCGAGGAGGAGAATGCCCGGATCGGTGACGAGTGCGCGGGCGAGCGCCACGCGCTGCTGCTGGCCGCCGGAGAGCTGCGCCGGCATGCGCTCGGCGAACTTGCCGAGATCGACGAGTTCCATCACCGCGCCGGCCTTGGCATAGCGCGCCGTCTTGTCCTGCCCGCGCATCTTCAAGGAGAAGGCGATGTTGTCGCGCACCGTCAGATGCGGGAACAGCGCGTAGTTCTGGAACATCATCGCCGTGCCGCGCTGCGACGGGGGCAGGTTGGTGATGTTGGCATTGCCGAGGATGATGTCGCCCGTCGAGGCGATCTCGTGGCCTGCGATCATCCGCAGGGTGGAAGACTTGCCGCAGCCGGATGGTCCGAGAAAGCAGCAATAGGTGCCGGCGGGAACGCGGAGGTCGACCGCGTCGACGGCGACGGTTTCGCCGTAGCGCTTGGTGACCTTGATCAGTTCCAGCTTGCCGTCGCTCATGCATGTCTCCGGGCTATCCGTTCTCTCCCATGCATCGGCCGTGCCAATTCTCGCGCGGCCGGCTTTTGACGAGGATGGTAGGCAAGGCAGAGGGTTAGGCGGGGCGGCTGTCAGGGGGATCTGTCGCATTCGTCGGCAGCTTGCCGGTTCATCTGCACAAATTGTGTACAATTTTTGTGCGCGATTTTCTTTTGCACTGCAAAGGTGCTTCTGCCATCCTAGAGGCATCAGCGAAGGATGGGGACATGGCGGAGCCTTCGATGGCGCGGCAGAGCGGGGAGGCGTCATGGAAGCCGATCCACGACGCGCTGCACGACGCCATCATCCGCCATCGGCTGGATCCCGGCGCCAAGCTCGTCGAGGACGAGATCGCAGAACTCTTCGGCGTCTCGCGCACCATTGTCCGGACGGCGCTGCAGGCGCTGGCACGCGACGGCGTCGTGGTGATGCAGCGCAACAGGGGGGCGAGCGTGGCGCATCCGCCGCCGCAGGAGGCGCGCGAGATCTTCGAGGCCCGAGCGCTCGTCGAGCCGGAGATCGCGGCGATGGCGGCAGCGCGATTTGCCGCCGGCGATAGCGAACGGCTCCGCGGCTGCCTTGCTGCCGAGCATGCCGCCGTTGCCGCCGACAATCCGCGCGAGGCGGTCTATCTCTCGGCTAAATTCCACCGCGTCATCGCGGATCTTGCCGGCCATGCCGTGCTGGCGTCCATCCTTGGCGACCTCCTGTCACGCTCCTCGCTGGTCATCGCTCTCTACTGGCGGCGCCCGGAGGCGATGTGCGAGAGCCGCGCCCATCACGCCATCGTCGACGCGCTGGAGGCCGGCGACGGTGCGCGGGCGGCGTCGCTGATGCGCCGCCATCTCGCCGAGCTTCTCGCCGGGCTCGACCTGTCGGAGCGGCCAGTCCGGCGGTCGAGCCTGTCCGAAGCGCTTTTCTCTCCCTTGCGAGAAGCCGGTTCCGTCCCGACGCCGCCGACGCTGCCGCGGCTGCAGCGTTCACGAGAGGGGTAGAGATCGCATTCGATTTGATCAGAAAGTGCATGCATAACTGTGCGCGATCTAGGCATTTGAGTGCGTGCATTGCGTTCGCGTGCAGTGCGGCGCTATCACCGGAGGACGACTGGCGAGAGAGCGGATCGGCATGCGAGGCGACGGCGACATCAAGAAGGCGACGGCGGACAAGGTCGGCACCATCTGCCGGGCGATCCGCCGGGCGATCCTGGAGCGGGCCCTGGCGCCGGCCGACAAGCTGCCGGAAGATTCGCTCGGCGAGCGTTTCGGCGTCAGCCGCACCATCGCCCGTCACGCCTTGGGGCAATTGGCGTCCGAAGGCCTGGTCGAACTCCGACGCAACCGCATGGCGGTGGTCGCGACGCCCTCCTTCGAAGAGGCACGCGACGATTTCGACATCCGCATCGAGCTCGAGCGCCTCGTCGTGCGGGCTCTCGTCGGCCGTCTGACGCCGGCCCAGTTGCGCGACCTCGAAGCCCATCTCGCCGCCGAGGAGGCCGCGCATGGTGGACCCGAGGCGAACTCCATCCGCCTTGCCACGGAGTTCCACGTCCTTCTCGCCGAGATGACGAAGAAGCCGATCCTCATCCGCTATGTCAGCGAGATCGCCTACCGCTCCTGCCTGGCGCTCGCCACCTTCGGTCGGCCGCATTCGTCGGAATGCGCGGTCAGCGAGCACCGGCGTTTGCTGGAGGCCCTCGCTTCCGGCGATGGCGAAAGGGCGATGGCGCTGATGGCCGAGCATCTCGACGCCGTCGCCCAGCGCGCTCTTCTCACCGCGCCCGAGCCGCGCGGCCGCGACCTGATGGACATCCTCGCGCCCTATGCCGAGGCGGTGCAGCCGCAACCGAAGAGCGGCCAGGCATCCGCCAAGACCTGAGCCGCCGCGGAGAAAGGCCCGGCCTCAGCGGCGAAGTGCTGGATCGAGGATCCATTCGGCGCTGTCGTTCCACACGTCCATCTTGACGATCCGTCCGTCCCTGACGACGAAGCGGTCGACATAGCGGTTGCCGTCGAAGGGCGTGCCATCCGGCCAGGCGCCATAGAGATAGCCGGTCGAATAGACCACGGTCTCGCCGTGCCCCGGCGCCACGTCGAACCGCAGCATGCGCTTCTTCACCCAGGCATAGCGGCCGGCGTTCACCGAGGTCGGACCCCGCGGATGATCGAATTCCCGCCCGCCGGTGAAGGTGATGGTGCAGCCCGGCGCCATGTATTGCGCGGCCGCATCGGGATCGGGAATCATCGACGCCTCGAGATAGTCGTGAACGATCTGCGCATCGGCTGTGAGCGCTCCGCCGAGCGGATTGGATGCAGTCATCGCGTTTTCCTCTTCACATCGCTGAAAAACAGTCATACAGTTTGACCTAGAAAATGCATGCAGAATTTTTGGGCAGTTTTCCCCGGTTTACGCCACAAATTAGGCATCGCCTGCTCTGCCGACCGGACGCGGTCGTCATTCCACCTGCTTCCGCCCGCCGTGCCTGTCTCTGGATCCGCCTTCGACGCCCGAGACCTCGTCGCCACCCTCTGCAACCCAACGACTGGAGAAACCGATGCGCCTGAAACTCCTTGCCGCCGCGATCGCGACTTTCGCGCTCGCCCATCCCAGCTTTGCCGAGAGCCTGAAGGTCGGCGCCAACATCGGCAATGTTCCCTGGGAGTTCCAGGACGAAACCGGCCAGAATGTCGGCTTCGAGATCGAACTGGCGACGGAAGTCGCCAAGCGGATCGGCTACGAGGACATCGCCATCGAGAACATCCCGTTCAACGGCCTGTTCTCCGCGGTCCAGTCCGGCCGCGTCGATACGGCGATCTCCTCGATCACCATCACGGCCAAGCGCCTGTCCTCGGTCTCCTTCGCCCAGCCCTATTACGACAGCGACCAGTCGCTCTCGGCGCTGACGACCTCGGACGTGAAGGGCACGTCGACCCTGAAGGGCAAGATCGTCGGCGTCGATACCGGCTCGACCGGCGACATCTATGCGACGGAAAAGCAGGCCGAGCTCGGCATTGCTGACATCCGCCGCTACGAGGGTCTCGCCCCCGCCATGCTCGACCTCGCCGCCGGCCGCATCGACGGCTACATCTCCGACATCCCGGCCGTTGCCTACTACATCAAGGACAAGCCGCAATACGCCGTGGTCGAGCGCATCAAGACCGGCGAGCAGTATTCGATGATGTTCGCCAAGGACTCGCCGCTCACCGCCAAGGCCAGCGAGGCGATCTCGGCGCTGAAGAAGGAGGGCTTCATCTCCAAGCTGCACGAGAAGTGGTTCGGCACCGTGCCGGAGGCCACGACCAGCTCCGTCGCCGAGGCCGAGACGCCGAAGACCACGGACTGATCGGGACGAGACGCCACTCTTCTCCCCGCCGGGGAGACGATGGACGTCGCGCAGCGACGGCTGGATCAGGGGGTATGCGTCCGGCGAGAAGGCATCGGTTCTGACCCGGCGCTCCCCTCATCCCGCTGCCGCGACCTTCTCCCCAAAGGGGAGAGGAAGCTATCGATACAGGCCGCGACCGTCTTCCAGTAAAGCGCTGACCTTTGATGTCGTCATCCCGGGCTTGACCGGGGACCCCTGCCGAGACGCTGTCATTGCCAAATCGGGTCCGGATATTGCACCCGGTCCACCGTTCTCGATTGTGTTCGACGGTTTGGCATGAATCCCGGATCAAGTCCGGGATGACCAATCTTCAAAGGAAGCGGCAAGCTTCGAGCCACCGCACCGCTACTCTTCGCGCTCATTCGCAATGACCGAACTTCCACCACCCCACCGACCCGAAAGCCCGAATGGATATCGTCACCACCTTCTTCAACGTCGACGTGCTCTGGCAGAGCCTGCCGCGACTCTTCGAGGGCCTGTGGGTGACGATCGCGCTGGGCGCGCTGTCGATCGCGCTCGGGCTCGTCGGCGGCATGGTCCTGGCGCTCGTCCGGCTTTATGGCGCGGCGCCGTTCCGCTTTCTGGCGGTGGCCTATATCGACGTGTTCCGGGCGCTGCCGGTGCTGGTCTGGCTGGTCATCGTCTACTACGCCTTTCCCTTCATCGGTATCCGCTGGTCGCCCTTCGTCTCCGCCTGCTTCGCGCTGACCACGGTGTCGAGCGCCTACACTGCCGAGATCTACCGTGCCGGCATCGAGGCGATCCCGCGGGGCCAGTTCGAGGCGGCGCAGTCGATTGGCCTTTCCTCCTGGCACGTGATGCGCGACGTCGTCCTGCCGCAGGCCATCCGCATCGTCATCCCGCCGCTGACCAACAACTCGATCAACGTCATGAAGGACACGGCGCTCGCCTCGGTCGTGGCCCTGCCGGACCTGTTGAAGCAGGCGACGCAGTCGCAGGCGCTCGCCGCCAACCCGACACCGCTGATCGGTGCCGCGATCCTCTATCTCCTGCTTCTGCTGCCGCTCGTGCGCCTCGTCGCGCGCTTCGAAAGCCGCTATTCCAGACGGGAGGCGAGATGATGGAGCCGCTCATCCGCATGCGCGGCGTCGGCAAGCGTTTCGGCCAGTTCGACGCCCTGAAGAATGTCGATCTCGACGTCGCCGCGGGCGAGGTCGTCGTGCTGCTCGGCCCGTCCGGGTCCGGCAAGTCGACGCTGATCCGCTGCATCAACCACCTCGAGGAATATGACTCCGGCGACGTCTTCGTCGGCGGCATCCGCGTCGAGCGTGGCCGCAATCTCCTGAAGGTACGCCAGCAAACCGGAATGGTTTTCCAGGCCTTCAACCTCTTCCCCAATCTTTCCGTACTCGACAATGTCGCGCTCGGCCCGGTCCGCGTAAAGAAACTGTCCTGGGAGGCCGCCCGTGAGAAGGCGCAGGCGTTGCTCGCTCGTGTCGGCATCGCCGAGCAGGCCGAAAAGTTTCCGACGCAGCTTTCCGGCGGCCAGCAGCAGCGCGTCGGCATCGCCCGGGCGCTGGCGATGGAGCCGCGCATCCTCCTCTTCGACGAGCCGACCTCGGCGCTCGACCCTGAAATGGTCGGCGAGGTGCTGGACGTGATCAAGCGCCTGGCCCATTCCGGCGTCACCATGGTTCTCGTCACGCACGAGATGGGGTTCGCCCGCCAGGTCGCCGACCGCATCGTCTTCATGGAGGCCGGCGAGATCAAGGAGATCTCGAGGCCTGACGTGTTCTTCACCGCGACAACGAACGAGCGGGCGCGCGCCTTTCTCGACGCCGTCCTCAACCACTAGTCAGACTGACGGCGCCCGGCGCCAGACAAGGCAGACGCATGACCCTCGATCTCGATTTCGTTCGCTCCCAGTTCCCCGCGCTCGCCGGCGAATGGGCCTTCATGGACAATGCCGGTGGCAGCCAGGTGCTCCAGCGCGTCGCCGACCGGATGAGCGATTATCTCCTGACGTCGAACGTCCAGACCGGGGCGAGCTACGCACCGAGCCAGGTGTCGACAGCCCGCGTCGGCGAGGCGCGCAAGGCGTTCGCCACGTTCATGAACGCCGCCGACGCCGGCGAGATCGTCATGGGCCCGTCGACGACGATTCTCATCCGCTTCCTGTCCGAGGCGATGACGGGCCGCCTGCAGCCGGGCGACGAGATCATCCTCACCAACACCGACCACGAATCCAATATCGGCCCCTGGCTGAAGCACGCCGACCGCGGCGTCGTCATCAAGTTCTGGAAGTGCGATCCCGAGACCTTCGAGCTCGACCTGGCCGACCTCAAGGCGCTGATGACGGAGAAGACGAAGTTCGTCTGCGTTACCCATGCCTCGAACATCCTCGGCACGATCAACCCGATCGCCGAGATCGCCGGGATCGTCCATGCCGGCGGCGCGGAACTCTGCGTCGATGCCGTCGCCTATGCCCCGCACCGCGCCATCGATTTTGCAGCGCTCGGCGCCGACTACTACATCTTCAGCGTCTACAAGGTGTTCGGGCCGCATTTCGCGGTCATGGCCGGCAAGCGCGACAAGCTGCTGCAGCTCGACAACATCTACCACTATTTCTTCGACAAGAGCCGCGTGCCGCACAAGCTGGAGCCCGGCAATGTCAGCTACGAGGCGGCCTGGGCCTCGGTCGGCGCCGCCGACTATGTCGAGGAACTCGGCACGCGGGGAGGGGCTCCGGCCGGCCGGCCGGCCATCGAAGCGGGCTTTGCCGCCATTGCCGAGCAGGAGCGGGCGCTGACGGCGCAGCTGATGGATTTCCTCACCAGCCGCAATTCCGTCCGCATCATCGGCCGCACCTCCACCGCGATCGCCGACCGCGTCTCGACCGTCAGCTTCACGGTCGGGCAGGAGAACTCCCGCCGCATCGTCGAGGCCGTCGACGGCCACAAGGTCGGCATCCGCCACGGCGACTTCTACGCCAAGCGCCTCGTCGAGGAGCATGGACTTGCGGCCCAGGAGGGCGCCGTGCGCGTGTCCATGGTGCACTACAACACCGCAGCCGAAGTCGACCGGCTGATCGCCGCCCTCGAGCCGAACCTCTGATGGCGGCCGGCATGGAATTCGACCTCGTCATCGCCGGCGGCACGGTGGCCACGGCCTCCGACATGTTTTCCTGCGATATCGGCATCAAGGACGGCGTCATCGTCCAGCTCGGCCGTGATCTCGGTCCGGCGAAGGAGACCATCGATGCCGCCGGCAAATACGTGCTGCCGGGCGGCATCGACAGCCATGTCCACATCGCCCAGCCCTCGGGCGAGGGCATCGTCATGGCCGACGGCTTCGAGTCCGGCACGCGCTCCGCGCTCTTTGGCGGCAACACGACCATCATGCCCTTCTGCCTGCAGCAGAAAGGCGAGAGCCTTCGCGAGGCGCTCGGCGCCTATCACGCTCTCGCGGAAGGCCAATGCTACACCGACATTTCCTTCCACCTCATCGTCTCGGATCCCACCGCCGCGGTTCTGGGTCAGGAACTGCCGGCGCTCGTCGCCGATGGCTACACCTCGTTCAAGGTGTTCATGACCTATGAGAACCTCCGGCTGAACGATGCCGAGATCCTCGCCACCATGGACGTCGCCCGCCGCACCGGGGCGCTGGTCATGGTCCACTGCGAGAACGAGGACGCGATTCGCTATCTCATCGGCCGGCACGAGGCGGAGGGCGAGGTGCGCCCGCGCGCGCACGCGACGACGCGGCCGGTGGCGGCGGAGCGCGAGGCGACGCATCGGGCGATGTCGCTGGCCGAGATCGTCGACGTGCCCGTCGTCATCGTCCACGTCTCGAACGGCGCGGCGATCGAGGAGATCCGGCGGGCGCGGGCGCGCGGTCGCAAGGTGGTGGCCGAGACCTGTCCGCAATATCTGATGCTGACCGCCGCCGATCTCGAGGGCATGGACTGGGAGGGCGCGAAGTTCGTCTGCTCGCCGCCGCCGCGCGACGAGGCCGAGCAGGAGGCTTGTTGGAACGGCCTGGAGGAGGGGACCTTCGACCTCTTCTCCTCCGACCACTGCCCGTTCCGCTACGAGGATGCGCAGGGCAAGCTGAACCCGAAGGGCGCCGCCAATTTCCGGCACATCCCGAACGGCATCCCCGGTGTCGAGACGCGCCTGCCGATCCTCTTCTCCGAAGGCGTCATGAAGGGCCGCATCGACCTGCCGCGCTTCGTGGCGCTCACGGCGACCAATCAGGCCAAGGTCTACGGCCTCTATCCGCAGAAGGGCACGATCGCCGTCGGCGCAGACGCGGATATCGCGATCTGGGACCCGGCCGCGGAGCGCGTCATTCGCCATGCCGACCTCCACGACGGCGCCGATTACACGCCTTATGAAGGCCTCTCGGTAACCGGATGGCCGACGACCGTCGTCCTCGGCGGCAGGGTCATGGTCCGGGACGGCGAGCTGGTCGGAAACAAGGGCGACGGCGCCTATCGCAGCCGCAGTCTGTCCAGCCTGACCGCAGTCCGCGGATGAAGGTCGCGTCGCGCCAACGCCTTGCACGCCGGTGCCCGTTATATGGGCGCGCAATAAACTTGGGCATATGTGGTTGACACCACCTCGCACTCGGCTAGGCTGACGTCACATACCGGCCCCGACCTGCCGGACTGGCATCCCCGCCTCGCCACCTTCCCGGGTTTATTCGGGGCGGGTGCGCGAGGCTATTTTTTTGGGAGCAACTGTTTGAAGCCGACAGAAATCCCACCCGTCCTGGCGCAGGCCGAGAACCGGCGACGTGCAAGCCGCGACGCTTTGCAGGCGGCAGTGTCTTGGCGGTGGGCAACGGTGCGCGCGGCGTGGTGACGCCAAGCGGTCCGGACAACGTGGTGCTGGCGGTTCGCGGCCTGTCGATCCGCTTCCAGCCCGGCGCCAATCTCGTCGAGGGCGTCGACCTCACCGTTCGGCGCGGCGAGACGCTCTGCATCGTCGGCGAATCCGGCTGCGGCAAGAGCATCACCGCATTGGCGCTGATGGGCCTCCTGAAGATGCCGCCGGCCGAGATCACCGGCGGCACGGCGCACTTCGAGGGCGCCGACATGCTGACCCTTAGCGAGGACGCTCGCTCGGACCTGCGCGGCAACAGGATCTCGATGATCTTCCAGGAGCCGATGACCTCGCTCAATCCCGCCTTCACCATCGGCGACCAGATCGCCGAGAGCATCGTCCGGCACCGCAAGGTGCCGGCGAAGGAGGCGGCGGCGCTCGCGCTCGACATGCTGCGCAAGGTCCGCATCCCCGCGCCGGAGACGCGTTACGGCAACTATCCGCACCAGATGTCGGGCGGCATGCGCCAGCGCGTGATGATCGCCATGGCGCTTGCCAACAGCCCGCGCCTCCTCGTCGCCGACGAGCCGACGACGGCGCTCGACGTCACCATCCAGGCGCAGATCCTCGACCTGATCAAAGCTCTGCAGGACGACACCGGCACGGCGGTCATCATGATCACCCATGATCTCGCCGTCGTCGCCGAGACCGCCGACCATGTCGCGGTCATGTATGCCGGCCACATCGTCGAATCCGGCCCGGTGGCCGAGATCTTCGCCGATCCGCAGCACCCCTATACGATCGGACTGATGGGCGCGATGCCCTCGCTCGGCCGGCGCGAGGCGCAGCTGACGACGATTTTCGGAACCGTGCCGTCGATCGAGCGCATGCCGACCGGCTGCCGCTTTGCGCCGCGTTGCCCCTTCGTCCAGACGCGCTGCACGGAGGCCGCGCCTCCTCTCGGCTCCATCGGCAAAGGCGGCCACCGGGCCGCCTGCTGGTATGCGCCGCTCGAAACCCATTTCGCCGAGGTCGCGTGATGGCCGTCCAGGCCCCGATCCTCGAGACCGTGTCGCTGGTCAAGCATTTCGGCGGCAAGCGCCAGCTCTTCTCGCGCTCCCCGTTGGTTCAGGCGGTCGGCGGCGTGTCGCTGAAGGTGATGAACGGCGAGACTTTCGCCATCGTCGGGGAATCGGGCTGCGGCAAGTCGACCCTCGGACGATTGATGATCCGGCTCCTGGAGCCGACGTCAGGCGACGTCATCTATGCCGGCCGCAATCTCGGCAGCCTGACGAAAGCCGAGATGCGCGGGCTCCGGCGCGAGTTGCAGATCGTCTTCCAGGACCCCTTCGCCTCGCTCAACCCGCAGATGAGCGTCACCGACATCGTCGGCGAACCGCTCTGGCTGCACGGCATCGGCGACAAGTCCGAGCGGCGCGACCGGGTGATGGAGATCTTCCGCACCGTCGGCCTGCGCCCCGACATGGCCGACCGCTATCCGCACGAATTCTCCGGTGGCCAGCGCCAGCGCATCGGCATCGCCCGGGCGCTCGCCGGCGAGCCGAAGCTGATCCTCGGCGACGAGCCGGTGTCGGCCCTCGACGTCTCGATCCAGGCGCAGATCGTGAACCTCCTGGAGGAGCTGAAGGAGCGGCTGAAGCTGACGCTGATCATCGTCGCCCATGATCTGGCCGTCATTCGCCACATGAGCGACCGCGTCGCGGTGATGTATCTCGGCGAGGTCGTCGAGATCGCGGCCACCGACGCGCTCTTCGACACGCCGCTGCATCCCTATTCGCAGGCGCTGCTCGACGCGATCCCGGTGGCGGCCGCGGGCCCGCCACGTCAGCGCACGCCGCTGCAGGGCGACGTGCCGAGCCCGACGAAACCGCCCCCCGGCTGCCGCTTCCACACCCGCTGCCCGCATGCGAGGCCCCTTTGCCGCGAGGCAAGGCCCATCCTGGAAACGCCTGCCGATCAAGGCGGCCGCCAGGTCGCCTGCCATTTCTGGCGTGAGATCCAGGCTGCCGGCGGCACGCCGAAGCTGAGCCCTCCTTCCAATCCTGTCCTGGCACAGCGTCTCGGCCTTTACCGCGCCCGCCAGGGTGGCCACGCCGGCCTCATCTCCGACACGACCTCGACAGAAAAGGAACCCGCATGAACAAGTTCAGATGGATGCTTCTCGCGTCCTGCCTTCTCGCCACCTCCGCGGCCTCGGCCCAGACGCTTCGCATCGGCCTGAAGGAGGATCCGGACGTCCTCGACCCGCACCGGGCCCGCACCTATGTCGGCCGCATCGTCTTCACCTCGCTCTGCGACAAGCTGATCGACATCACGCCCGACCTGAAGTTCGCACCCCAGCTGGCGACGGAATGGTCGTGGAACGAGGCCCAGACCGAACTCACCTTCAAGCTGCGCGAGGGCGTCACCTTCCATGACGGCGCGAAGTTCGATTCCGCGGCGGTGAAGGCCAATATCGAGCGCGCGCTGACGCTGCCCGACTCCAACCGCAAGAGCGAACTCTCCTCGGTCGAAAGCGTTTCCGCTCCCGATCCGCTGACCGCGGTGATCAAGCTGAAGCAGCCGGACGCGACGCTGCTTGCGACGCTTTCCGACCGCGCCGGCATGATGCTGTCGCCCGCCGCCTTCTCGGGCGACGCCGACTTCTCGCAGAAGCCTGTCTGCTCCGGCCCTTACGAGTTCGTCAGCCGTGTCCAGAACGACCGGATCACCCTGAAGAAATTCCCGGGCTACTGGAACGCCAAGGAATACCCAATCGAGGAAGTCGCCTTCATCGCGATCACCGACGCGACGGTGAAGCTGGCAAACCTTCGCTCTGGCGATATCGACATGCTCGAGCGCCTCGCGCCGACCGACGTGCCCTCGGTCAAGGAGGACACGAGCCTTGCATTCGTGCCGGTGACGGGTCTCGGCTACCTGTCGATCCGCTTCAACACCGCCAATGGCGAGCGGGCCAAGGGTCCGGCCGGCGCCGACAAGCGCGTGCGCCAGGCCTTCCAGCTCGCCATCGGCCGCGACGTCATCAACGAGGTCGCCGGCAACGGCATCTATCCGCCGGCGCTGCAACCCTTCCCGCCGTCGAGCCCCTATCACAGCGACAAGTTCCCGCCGGTGGCACGCGATGTCGAAAAGGCCAAGGCGCTCCTGGCCGAGGCCGGCATGCCCAATCCGAGCTTCGAGCTCGCCTTCGGCACCGGCAGCGACAATCAGCAGCTGGCCGAACTGATGCAGGCGATGGCCGCCGAGGCCGGGATCAACATCACGCTCCGCGCCACCGAATTTGCCGCCATGCAGAATGAAATGGAGGCCGGCAACTTCGAGGCGGCGATGATCGGCTGGTCGGGCCGTGTCGATCCCGACGGCAACATCCACCAGTTCGTCACCTGCGAGGGCAATCTGAACGATTCGAAGTATTGCAACGAGGCCGTCGACAAGTCTCTCGACGCCGCTCGCCGCGTCACCGAAGAGACGGAGCGCAAGGCGCTCTACGATGCGGCGCAGGAGATTCTCCAGGACGACCTGCCGCTGGTCTACGTCTACTATCAGCCTTGGCCGTTCGTCCTGAACAAGAACGTCACCGGCTTCACGCCCTATCCCGACGGCATGATCCGTCTCAAGGGCATGAACGTCGGCAGCTGAACCCAGGGCGGGCGGCTTCGGCGGCCCGCTCTGAGCAGGAGGGTCGGCTCCGGCCGCCCGCGTCAGAGCAAGAGGGTGAGGCGGTTCGCCGCCCGCCCGTCCCACGAAAAGAGTGTCCATGCTCCAGCTGATCCTCAAGCGTCTGGCCGTCGCCATCCCGACCGTCATCATCGTCTCGATGCTGGTGTTCGGGCTGCAGAAGATCCTGCCCGGCGACCCCGCGCTGATGCTGGCCGGCGAGGAGCGCGATCCCGCGGTGATCGAATTCCTGCGCGAGAAATACCGCCTCGACGATCCCATCCCGGTGCAGTATCTCGCCTGGATCGCCAATGTCGCGGGAGGCGATTTCGGCAAGTCGCTGCGCACCGACGTTCCCGTGCGCACCCTCATCGTCCAGAAGCTGCCGGTCACCATCCAGCTCGCCGTCATGGCGATGCTCGTCGCCATCCTCATCGGCGTGCCCACGGGCATCATCTCGGCGGTCAAGAAGGGCAGCTTCACCGACTACGCCGCCAATGTGGTCGCGCTTTCAGGCCTGTCGATCCCGAACTTCTGGCTCGGCCTCCTGATGATCTTCCTCGTCTCGGTTCAACTCGGCTGGTTGCCGGCCTCGGGCTACGTGCCGCCCGGCGAGGACTTCTGGCTGTCGATCAAGACCATGCTGATGCCGGCCTTCGTCCTCGGCACCGGACTTGCCGCGACGCTGATGCGCCACACCCGCTCGGCGATGATCGGCGTGCTGCAGTCCGACTATATCCGCACCGCCCGGGCCAAGGGCCTTCGCCAGAACGCCGTCGTCTACAAGCATGCGCTGCGCAACGCCCTGGTGCCGCTGGTGACGCTGCTCGCCCTCCTCTTCGGCGAGCTTCTCGGCGGCGCGGTCCTTACCGAGCAGATCTTCTCCATCCCCGGCTTCGGCAAGCTGACGGTCGACGCCGTGTTCAACCGCGACTACGCGGTGGTGCAGGGCATCGTTTTGTGCACCGCCATCGGCTTCATCGCCATGAACCTCGTCGCCGACGTCGTCTACATCCTCATCAACCCGCGGCTGAGGGGCGCATGAGCACCGTCGAAGTGTCCGCCTCGCTGGAAACGGCACCGATCGAAGAGGCGGCGCCCCGCCAGCGCGGCCGTGCCCTGGGCAAGTTCCTCGCCAACCGCGGCGCCATCGTCGGCGGGCTGGTCGTGGCGATGTTCGTCTTCCTCGCCGTTTTCGCCCACTGGATCGCGCCCATCGACCCGTTGGCGACGAGCTTTTCGGCGATCCGCAAGGCGCCCTCGGCGGCGCACTGGTTCGGCACCGACGAACTCGGCCGCGACGTCTTCAGCCGCATGCTGTTTGGCGCGCAGGCCTCGCTTCTGGCCGGCGTCGTCTCGGTGGTGATCGCGGTCCTCGTCGGCGTGCCCTTCGGCGTTCTGGCCGGCTACTTCGGCGGCTGGACCGACATGGCCGTGTCGCGCGTCGCCGATGCGCTCCTGTCCATCCCCTTCCTGATCCTCGCCATCGCGCTCGCGGCCTTTCTCGGGCCGAGCCTTTCCAATGCGATGATCGCCATCGGCCTCTCCTATACCCCGATCTTCGTGCGCCTCGCCCGCGGCCAGACGCTCAGCGTCAAGGCCGAGGACTATGTCGAGGGAGCGCACGCCATCGGCCTGCCGGCGCGCTGGATCATGGTGCGCTACGTCCTGCCCAACATCCTGCCGCCGCTCATCGTCCAGGCCTCGCTCGCCATCGCCACCGCCATCATCGCGGAAGCCAGCCTCTCCTTCCTCGGCCTCGGCCAGCAGCCCCCCGACCCGTCCTGGGGCTCGATGCTGAACACGGCGAAGAATTTCATGAGCCAGGCGCCCTGGATGTCGATCTTTCCCGGCGCGGCGATCTTCCTTCTCGTCCTCGGCTTCAACCTTCTCGGCGACGGCCTGCGCGACGCGCTCGACCCGCGCGACACCTGAAATGCCGCGGCGGCCGCCCTGCCAGGGCGTCGCTCGGCGTGCGTTTTCCTGAAAGGCATTTCCATGTTCACCACCAGACCCGAACTCCTCGGCACCTTCGGCGCCGTCGCCTCCACCCACTGGATCGCCTCGGCCGTCGGCATGGGCATTCTCGAGCGTGGCGGCAACGCCTTCGACGCCGGCATCGCCACCGCCTTCGTGCTGCAGATCGTCGAGCCGCATCTCGTCGGCCCGGCCGGCGACGTGCCGGTGATCTTCCATTCGGTGAAGACGGGGAAGACCGAGGTCCTCTGCGGCCAGGCGCCGGCGCCCGCCGGCGCGACGATCGAGCACTACAAGGCCGAGGGCCTGACGCTGGTGCCGGGCAACGGCATGCTGGCGACCGTCATCCCCGGCGCCTTCGACGCGTGGATGCTCTTGCTGCGCGACCACGGCACGATGACCGTGCGCGACGTCCTGGAACCCGCGATCTACTACGCCGAATCCGGCCACCCGATGCTGCCGCGCGTCGCCGACACGATTTCCGGCCTCAAGGGCTTCTTCGAAAAGGAATGGCCGACGACGGCGGCGACCTTCCTGCCGGGCGGCGAGGCACCGAAGGCGCACGCGCTGTTCAGGAACCCGGCGCTCGCCGCCACGTGGAAGCGGATCATCTCGGAGGCCGAGTCCGTCGGCGCCGACCGCGAGGCCCAGGTCGAGGCGGCCCGACACGCCTTCTACAACGGGTTCGTGGCCGAGGCGATCGACGGTTTCGTGCGCCGCACCGAGGTGATGGACGAGAGCGGCAGCCGTCACAAAGGCGTTCTGACGGCCGACGACATGGCCGGATGGCAGGCGCATTACGAGGCACCGACCACCTATGACTACGGCGGCCAGACCGTCAACAAGATCGGACCCTGGGGGCAGGGACCGGTCTTCCTGCAGACACTGGCGCTGCTCAAAGGCTTCGACCTCGGCGCGACGAAGCCGGCGGGCGCCGAGTTCATCCACCTCGTCACCGAGGCGATGAAGCTCGCCTTCGCCGACCGCGAGGCCTATTACGGCGATCCCGACTTCGTTGGTGTCCCGGTCGAGACGCTCCTGTCCGACGCCTACAATGACGAGCGCCGCAAGCTCATCACCGACGCCGCCTCCTACGAGCTGCGCCCCGGCACCGTGCCCGGCTTCGAGGACCAGGTGTCGCGCATGATGGCGGCGCTGGAGCGCCTGTCCGACAAGACGGGCACCAAGCAGGTGAACGAGCCGACGACGGCGGCCATGCGCTCGGCCCGGCGCGGCGACACCGTCCACATCGACGTCGCCGACCGCTGGGGCAATGTCATGGCGGCCATGCCGTCCGGCGGCTGGCTGCAGTCCTCGCCAACCATCCCCGAACTCGGCTTCATGCTGAACTCGCGGGCCCAGATGTTCTGGCTGGAGCCGGACCTGCCGGCCTCGTTGGCGCCTGGAAAACGCCCGCGCACCACGCTGACACCGACGCTGACGACGCGCGACGGCAAGCCGTTCATGGCCTTCGGCTCGCCCGGCGGCGACCAGCAGGAGCAGTGGCAGCTGCTCCTCTTCCTGCGCAGCGTCCATCACGGCCTCAACCTGCAGGAATCGATCGACCTGCCGATGTCGCACACCTCGCACTTCCCGAGCTCCTTCCATCCCCGCTCGCGCGCTCCCGGCCGCCTTCACATCGAGGAGAGCTTTGGCCCCGAGGTGCTGGCCGAACTGAAGCGCCGCGGCCACGATCTCGAGGAAGCGCCGGCCTGGACGATCGGCCGGCTCGTCGCCGTCGCGCGCGAATCCGACGGGCTTCTGCGGGCTGCAGCAACGCCGCGGCTGATGCAGGCCTACGCCATCGCGCGCTGAGGGTGGGGCACGCCGCTTGCGAGTAAAGCGGGGTCGTGTCCGTCAACGTGGTGGAAATTGAGTGTAGCTGAAGCGGCTCCGTTTCAGGCGACTTCGGTGGAAATCTGTTCGGGTTTTGCAGTGTTGCCCATGGCCATGAGGTCGGCCATGGGTTCGGTCTGCATGTAGCGGTTCTGGATCTGCCATTCGTCGTTGGCCTCGAGAAGGACGGCGCCGATGAGCCGGATGATGGATCCCTCGTTCGGGAAGATTCCGACGACGTCGGCACGCCGCTTCACCTCCTTGTTCAGGCGCTCCAGGGAATTCGTCGAATGGATCCGGGTCCGGTGCTGACTGGGAAAATCCATGTGCGCCAGCACGTCGGTCTCGCTGTTGTCGATGAAGGCCCCGAGCTTTGGACACTTTCCCCGAAGCTGGTCGGCGACGTGGCGCAGCGCCTGGCTGGCGCTAGCACGATCGGGCTGGGCGAAGGCTTGGCGCAGCGCGGCCGCCGCCATGCTCTGCTGCGCCTTCGGGACATACGACAGGGCGTTGCGCATCCAATGCACCCGGCAGCGCTGCCAGGAGGCGCTGAACACCCGGCGAATGGCGGCTTTCAGCCCTTCGTGAGCATCCGAGATCACGAGCTTCACGCCGGACAGGCCGCGGCGCACGAGGCTCTTGAGGAAGCTCGACCAAAACGTCTCCGCTTCCGAGGGGCCGATGTGAAGGCCGACGATCTCGCGCTTGCCGTCCGTGTTCACGGCCACGGCGATTATGGCGGCGACCGAAACGATGCGTCCACCCTCGCGCTGCTTCAGGTAGGTCGCATCCAGCCAGAGGTAGGGCCAGTCGCCAGTGAGAGGACGGTCGAGGAAGCCGCCGACGCGTTCGTCGATGTCTTTGCACAGCTTCGATACGGTGCTCTTGCCGATCCCCGACAGCCCCATGGCCTGTACCAGATCGTCGACCCGCCGGGTGGAAACGCCGCTGATCCAAGCTTCCTGAATGACGGCAACCAAGGCCTTCTCCGAGAGCTTTCTCGGCTCCAGGAACGGCGGGAAGTAGCTGCCCTGCCGAAGCTTGGGTATCCGAAGCTGCAACGAGCCGAGCCGCGTGTCGAGCGAGCGGTCGCGGTAGCCATTGCGATAAGTCGCCCGTTCCTGCGTCCGTTCGTGGCGCCCGGCGCCGATCATGCCTTCAACGTCGACCTCCATAAGGAGCTGCATCACGCTCTCGGCTATCGTTCTCAGGAAATCGCCGTCCCCGGCTTTCGCAAAAAGCTCGGCAAGCGGTAGTCTGTCCTCGGTCATCGGGTTCTCCGGTCAGGTTGAAGTCTCGCAACTCCACCTTAGCCGCCCTATCCGGTGACCGCCTCAGCCACACCTTTCAATGTCGGAATTTCCACCACGAGCGCGGACACTACCTAAAGCGGACTGGCTTGAGCTTGGGATCACCCCCCTCTGCCCTGCCGGGCATCTCCCCCTCAAGGGGGGAGATCGGCCGAGCGCAAATGACCTTGTCACGATGCTTCAAGACGAGCCTGAGCATGAACCAGACTGATCTCCCCCTTGAGGGGGAGATGGCCGGCAGGCCAGAGGGGGGCGCCTTGCGCCAGCGTTGACGGTCGCGTGCCCTCAGATCTTCGACGAAAGGTGCGCCACCTGCGCGCCGACCTCGTAATAGGCCTCGCGGACGCCGCGAAACCGCTGCGGCACCGGCGCTGTCACCGGCAGCGGCAATTCGCTTTCCGGCAGTTTTCCCAGAATATGCGCCGCCAGCGTCCGGCCGAACACCGTGCCCGGCGCGATGCCGCGGCCGTTATAGCCGGAGAAGGAGATCACCCGCTCGTCCAGCCGGTGGAATTTCGGCAGCGAATCCGCCGTCATGCCGATCTGGCCGTACCATTGCGCCGCGAAGCCGATGTCGCCGAGTTGCGGGAACAGCCTCTGCAGGCTCAGGCGCGCCCAGCGCCGGTGGATCGCCGCGCCGCTGCCGCGCAAGGCGCCGACGCTGCCGAAGACGAGCCGGTTTTCGCGGTCGAAGCGGAAGGAGGTGAGGACGTCCTTGGTGTCCCAGCAGCCCTGGCGCTCCGGCAGGATCGATCGCGCGAGATTGTCCGACAGCGGCGAGGTCGCGATCTGGAAATAGGGAAGGCGGACGATCTCCTCCCTAATTTCCGGCCAGGGGGTGCTCGTATAGGCATTCGTCGCGACGACCACCCAGTCCGCCGTCACCGAGCCCACGCCCGTGTCGACCCGCCAGTGCCCGCCCGCGCGGGCATAGGCGGTGACGGGGCTCGCCGTGTGGATCACCGCCCCGGCGGCGATCGCCGCGCGGGCGAGGCCCCGGACATAGGCGAGCGGCTGGATGGTCCCGGCGCGACGGTCGAGCAGCGCGGCGCTGTAGGCATTGGTGCCGACGCGGCGCGCGGTCTCGGCGGCATCGAGGAGCTCGACGTCGGCGCCGCGCGCCTGCCACTGCCGCGCCCGCTCGGCGAGGTCCGCTGCGCCCTTGGCGCCGACACCGCAGTGCAGCGTTCCCGCTCGCACCGGCTCGCAGTCGATGCCATGGCGTTCGACGATGTCGAAGACGACGCTGGGGCCGCGACCGAGAAGCTCGAGCAGCCGCTGCCCGTGCACCGCGCCGAGAACGCCGGGGAGGGCATCCGGCATGACCCACATGCCGGCATTGACGAGGCCAACATTGCGGCCCGATCCACCGAAGCCGATTTCCGCCGCCTCCAGCACGACCACCCGGGCGCCGGCCTCGGCCAGATGCAGCGCCGCCGACAGTCCGGTGTAGCCGGCACCGACGATGACGACGTCGGCCGTCACCTTGCCCTGCAGCGGTCGCGTCGGCGGGGCTGCCGCGGCGGTCTTCTCCCACAGGCCATGGGATCTGGGATCGTTGAGCATGCGAAAATTCCGACGTGACGGCGATGGGCTGACCGCGACGACGCGCGGATGATGACAACCCACCAAGACCTATCGGCCGCGCGCCTGCAACATCTCGCCTCGCGCCTCGGTCACATAAACAGCGACGGTGGGCACGGCCCAGCTTCCTGCCGGCCCGGTTTTCCGTGCTGTCGGCCATGACGCGCCGGCCAAACGGATAGACGGCCGCGTTGAGGATGAAGAAGAGCGAATCGGCGGACCAGAGGCTTCCAGAGCAGGCCGAAAAGCCCAGGGTGAACGACGGCAACACCCGCCATCAGGCTACCAGCGGAAGGGTTGGGTCTTCGCTGAATTCGTCGGCGGGGCCGAAGAACTCGTAGTGAACCCGATCGTCGTTCACCCCCGCGCGTCGAAGACCCCTGACGAAGGCGGCAAGGAAAGGCTTCGGGCCGCAGAGATAGTAGTCGGCTTGTTTGATTGGCGTATTCTCCCGGAGCCAATCGATCGTGACGACGCCCTCGGCATCATGGGTCCGGCCGAGGACGTCCTCGCTCCGCGGCGACATGTAGAAGGTCGTGGCCTTCAGGTTCGGTCGGCCCCGCACGAGATTGCGGACGTGGTCGCCCATGGCGTGGGTGCCTCCGTCCTGGGTGCCGTGAACATAGTGGAGCGACACGTTCGTCCCGCGCAGCGCAACTGCTTCGAGCATGCTGACCATCGGCGTCAGGCCGACGCCGCCGGACAGGAGAACGATGGGGCCCTCGGCTTCATCCTTGAGGAAGAAGTCACCAGATGGCGGCGCAATCTTGAGGACGGTGCCAATGTCGGCCCGGTCATGCAGCCAGTTGGATGCATCTCCCATAGGTTCGCGCTTGACCGAGATCCGGTAGGTCTGGCCGTTCGGTGCCGAGGAGATGCTGTAGTTCCGCTTCAGCGCAGCGCCCTCAGCCTGTTCGAGCTGGAAGGTCAGGTACTGGCCGGGGCGGTGCCGGATGACAGGCCCGGCGTCGACGGGACGCAGGAGAAAGGAGGTGACGATATCGCTCTCCCGTATCTTCCTTTCGATGCGGAAGTCCCTCCAGCCGAGCCACCCGCCCTCGGCGGCGGCGAGGTCGCCGTAGATGATCTTCTCGCGCCCGATCAGGATATTGGCCAGGAACCAGTAGGCCTCGCCCCAGGCTTCCAGCACCTCGTCGGTGGCGGCATCGCCAAGGACGTCTGCGATCGCCCCCAGTAGGGCGTTCGCGACGGCGGGGTAATGCTCCGGGCGAATCTGGAGGCCGACATGCTTCTGCGCGATACGCTCGACCGCTGCGCCGAGGGCGCCAAGATTGTCGATGTTCCGCGCGTAGGCGAGGATCGCATCCGTCAGGGCCTTCGGCTGCGAGCCCGTTTCCCCGTGATGCGATGGGTTGAAGAGGGCGCGGATCTCCGGGTCTTCGAACATGCGGCCATACATGGTTCTCACGATTTCGAGGCCATGCGCCTCAAGCGCTGGAACCGTGGCCTTGACGATCGTAATCGTCCGCTCGCTGAGGGGCGAGGTCATGGGATGCTCTCCTGGTGTGCACTGTCGGATGGGATCAGGTGGAGGGGAGGGAGACGGCTCTCTGCCCCGCGGGTGTCTCGGGGCGAAACAGCAATCCCGCCTGGAGGCTGTCCGCGATGCGCCTCGCCTTTGCCGCGAGGAGGTCGGCTGTCGCCGGTTCGAATAGCCGTCGGGCGGTGGCGCTCCAGAGAGCCAGCCATCGCTCGAAATGTTCCGCGCTCAGTCGTTCGCGGAAGGGCAGGTGGGCGCCGAAGGGATTGCCCTTGTATCGCCCGCTGCCGAGCATGATCGAGGACCAGAAGTCGGCGACGCGATCGGAATGGGCGTCCCAGTCATCAACCCGAATCTTGAAGATTGGGCCAAGGAGAGGATCTGCGCGGACATCTTCGTAGAAGGCGCCCACCAACCGGCGCAGGTCCGTTTCCGAGAGAGGCTCGGGCGCTGCGCGCGCACTGGGAGGCGGGGATTTCGTGGTCATCGCTTACATGCAATATCTATGTGTCTTGCCGTGAGACGTATCACGTTGCAGAAAACATGCAACAAAAATGCATGTTTTAACATCCCGAGGATCCCGACCCCAAGTGCGCCTGACCCTTTACTCCGACTACTCGATCCGCGTGCTGGTGTTCCTGACGGCACGGCCGGACCGGCTGTCTTCGATCGCCGAGATCTCCCGGACCTACGGCATCTCGCAGAACCACCTGATGAAGGTGGTGCAACAGCTCGGGAAAGCCGGGCTGGTGACGACGGTCCGCGGGCGCTTGGGCGGCATCCGGCTGGGTCGCCCGCCGAGCGAGATCACCGTCGGCGAGGTCGTGCGGCTGACCGAAGACGGCTTCGAAATCGTCGACTGCAGTTCCTGCATCATCGCGAAAGCCTGCGGCATCCGCGGCATTCTCGCCGAGGCTGCGCGTGCTTTCCTGGCTGTCCTCGACAGACACACGTTCGCTGACCTGCCCAAGGGCGAGCTGGACATCCTCGATGTTCTGGCAGCTTTTCCGGACATGCGGCAGAAGACGGCGGCGGCTGTGGGCGGTCCGGACTGCCAGGCGACACCGCAGGCTGACTCCCCCGCGTCGTGAGGGGCAGAGATTGTCCCCTGAATTCGAAGCAGTGTTGAGAGTGGATCGCCTGGTGCGGAGGGCAATCCGAGAACGGATCCCATGCCGTTTGGAAAGTCGGCACGCCTCATCGATGATCCGTTCGAGATGCGGCCACATGCCCCCCGCGGAAGCCTCGGCAGATTTTTCGATGCTGCTTCTGGGAAAGCGATAAGCCCTTGAAGATCAATGGCTGGCTGGTCGGAGTGGCAGGATTCGAACCTGCGACCCCCTCGTCCCGAACGAGGTGCGCTACCAGGCTGCGCTACACTCCGTGACCTGCGGGGTGTCTATAGCGGCCCTGCTGGCGGCTCGCAAGATGGATTCGCCGATTCTTGCCGCGTCTCGCTCCCGTACCTCTGTCGACCGCTGCCGACGCCCGGCAGCGGCAGACACGGTGCAGCGGTGGCAGACTGGGGCTGGCCGTCACCGGCGATCGAACCGGCTGGCGGACGTCGGCGAGCCCTGTCATCGCACTCCTTCCACCCACCCTTCGAAGGATCGCCCGATCGGTCGTGTCCGTCAACGTGGTGGAAATTGAGTGTAGCTGAAGCGGCTCCGTTTCAGGCGACTTCGGTGGAAATCTGTTCGGGTTTTGCAGTGTTGCCCATGGCCATGAGGTCGGCCATGGGTTCGGTCTGCATGTAGCGGTTCTGGATCTGCCATTCGTCGTTGGCCTCGAGAAGGACGGCGCCGATGAGCCGGATGATGGATCCCTCGTTCGGGAAGATTCCGACGACGTCGGCACGCCGCTTCACCTCCTTGTTCAGGCGCTCCAGGGAATTCGTCGAATGGATCCGGGTCCGGTGCTGACTGGGAAAATCCATGTGCGCCAGCACGTCGGTCTCGCTGTTGTCGATGAAGGCCCCGAGCTTTGGACACTTTCCCCGAAGCTGGTCGGCGACGTGGCGCAGCGCCTGGCTGGCGCTAGCACGATCGGGCTGGGCGAAGGCTTGGCGCAGCGCGGCCGCCGCCATGCTCTGCTGCGCCTTCGGGACATACGACAGGGCGTTGCGCATCCAATGCACCCGGCAGCGCTGCCAGGAGGCGCTGAACACCCGGCGAATGGCGGCTTTCAGCCCTTCGTGAGCATCCGAGATCACGAGCTTCACGCCGGACAGGCCGCGGCGCACGAGGCTCTTGAGGAAGCTCGACCAAAACGTCTCCGCTTCCGAGGGGCCGATGTGAAGGCCGACGATCTCGCGCTTGCCGTCCGTGTTCACGGCCACGGCGATTATGGCGGCGACCGAAACGATGCGTCCACCCTCGCGCTGCTTCAGGTAGGTCGCATCCAGCCAGAGGTAGGGCCAGTCGCCAGTGAGAGGACGGTCGAGGAAGCCGCCGACGCGTTCGTCGATGTCTTTGCACAGCTTCGATACGGTGCTCTTGCCGATCCCCGACAGCCCCATGGCCTGTACCAGATCGTCGACCCGCCGGGTGGAAACGCCGCTGATCCAAGCTTCCTGAATGACGGCAACCAAGGCCTTCTCCGAGAGCTTTCTCGGCTCCAGGAACGGCGGGAAGTAGCTGCCCTGCCGAAGCTTGGGTATCCGAAGCTGCAACGAGCCGAGCCGCGTGTCGAGCGAGCGGTCGCGGTAGCCATTGCGATAAGTCGCCCGTTCCTGCGTCCGTTCGTGGCGCCCGGCGCCGATCATGCCTTCAACGTCGACCTCCATAAGGAGCTGCATCACGCTCTCGGCTATCGTTCTCAGGAAATCGCCGTCCCCGGCTTTCGCAAAAAGCTCGGCAAGCGGTAGTCTGTCCTCGGTCATCGGGTTCTCCGGTCAGGTTGAAGTCTCGCAACTCCACCTTAGCCGCCCTATCCGGTGACCGCCTCAGCCACACCTTTCAATGTCGGAATTTCCACCACGAGCGCGGACACTACCGCCCGATCCGTTGCCAGCCCCGCGCCGAGACGCTATAGACCGGGCGCTCGACCTGAGGGTCGATGGGGCGTCGCCAAGTGGTAAGGCAGCGGCTTTTGGTGCCGCCATTCCCAGGTTCGAATCCTGGCGCCCCAGCCAGATTGCCCAAAACGACCGAATTCTCCGCGATCTTTCCGCCCAGGCTCGCCGGGAACCAAGCCTTTGGCGTCACCGCGAGAGTTGCCTGTCAGATCCGGCAGGGTGTGGCCCGTGCCTTGTGGCTGGCCGATCCGTTTCGGATGGGGCGTCGGCTGTCGGCATCCACCTTCGTCAGGCACCCATGGCGGCGAAGCAGGCCAGCATGCGTTCGGCGTCGGGCTTCATGCCGGTGAAATGCCGGAAGGCGCCGGCGGCCTGAAACACCGCCATGCCGCCGCCATCCACCGTGCGGCAGCCCTTCGCCCGGGCAACGCGCAAAAGCTCGGTCTCCAGCGGAAAATAAACGATTTCGGCAACGAAATGACGGGCCTCGATCAGGTCGGGATCGAGCGGTAGGCCGGGATGGGCGGCCATTCCCGTCGGTGTGGCGTGGACGAGGCCGGTCGCAGCCTCCATGGCCGCCCGAAGATCCCGGCCGGCCTCGACGATCGCCTGTGGGAACTGATGCGTCAGCTTGTCTGCCAGCATCTCGGCGCGTGCGGCATCGCTGTCGAAAATCGTCAGCTGCCGGGTGCCGAGCTGCAGCATGGCGCGGGCGACGGCCGCGCCTGCGCCGCCGGCACCGAGTTGTACGGCAGGCCAATGCCGGCGGCCGCTATCGCCACAAGAGGGAGGGGTACCGCGCCGCGCTCGACCCGAACTTCGGCGGCTGCGGCCGCGCCATCACCGACGACCGCGGCGGCTACGAGTTCCGGACGGTGAAGCTCGGGATCCCAACTGGGCGGAGATATCGGGCGTCTGGCGCGACGACCTCGGGCTTGTGCTCGTCGGGCCGGAAACCCTGGGCGAGCGGATCCTCGTCGAGGGACGCCTGACGGACGGGGCGGGTTCGCCCGTGTGCGATGCGCTGGTCGAGATCTGGCAGGCGGATGCCGGCGGCCTTCACAACTCCTCCGCCGAAACGCGCGGTGCCGCTGATCCGAACTTCGCCGGCTGGGGACGTCAGCCCGTTTCGGACGTCGACGGCTCCTTCCGCTTCGAGACGATCCGGCCCGGGCCCGTGCCGATATCCGACGGGCGCCTCCAGGCGCCGCACATCACGGTCTGGATCGTCGCGCGCGGCATCAATGTCGGCCTGCACACGCGGCTCTATTTCGCCGATGAGGCGGCGGCCAATGCGCGCGACCCGCTTCTCCAGCGCATCCCCGAGCCCGAGCGGCGCGAGACGTTGATCGCGCCACGCACCGAGCGTGACGGCGTGCCGGTCTTCACCTTCGACGTCCGTCTTCAGGGCGAGGGCGAGACCGTGTTCCTCGACATCTGAGACCGTTTATCCGGCGCTGCCGGGACATGCCGGACGACGGCCGCCATGCGGCGCGAAAAGTCCGTAAAGGAGAGACATGGACAAGACGCTTTCCGGCCTGCCCGAAGCCGTCGCCGGGATCGGGGACGGCGCGACGGTGATGATCGGCGGATTCGGCGGCTCGGGGGCTCCGATCGAGCTGATCCATGCGCTGATCGACCGTTTTCTCGCCACCGGACATCCCAGGGGGCTGACGGTCGTCAACAACAATGCCGGCAACGGCCATGTCGGCCTTGCCGCCCTGATCGAGCAGGGCATGGCGGCCAAGCTCATCTGCTCCTTCCCGCGTTCGGCCGATCCGCGCGTCTTCACCGAGCGCTACCTTGCCGGGGAGATCGAACTGGAACTGGTGCCGCAGGGCACGCTCGCCGAGCGCATTCGTGCCGGCGGCGCCGGCATTCCGGCCTTCTACACGCCCACCGGCTACGGCACCGACCTTGCCGAGGGCAAGCCGGTCGAGACGTTCGACGGCCGCCCCTATATCCGCGAGCTGTGGCTGAAGGCCGATTTCGCGCTGGTGAAGGCCCATCTTGGCGACACGCTGGGAAACCTCACCTTCAACAAGGCCGCGCGGAACTTCAATCCGCTGATGTGCACGGCAGCCAGCGTCACCATCGCCCAGGTCTCCAGGATCGTCGCGCCCGGCAGCATCGATCCCGAGCACGTCGTCACGCCCGGTATCTTCGTGCAAGGGATCGTCGAGGTGTCCGATCCCGCCCAGGAAGAAGAGCTGAACCGCGCCGACGCGGTCTATCCGGAGTCCGCCCGATGACGGCCAGACTGACCTCCACCCAGATCGCCTGGCGCGCTGCGCAGGACATCGCCGACGGCGCCTATGTCAATCTCGGCATCGGCTTTCCCGAAATGGTCGCGCGCTTCCAGCCGCCGGGAAGGCAGGCGATCTTCCATACCGAGAACGGCATCCTCGGCTTCGGCGAGGCGCCGGCCGCGGGCGAGGAGGACTGGGACCTCATCAATGCCGGCAAGAAGGCGGTGACGATGCCGAACCCTGGCATTCCGATCGCACGACCATCCTCGATGTCGCGACCACGCTGTCGCTTCTGGCCGGAACGCTCGGCAAGATCGGCCAGGATGTCGCCCTGATGGCGCAGACGGAGGTCGGCGCCATCCGCCTCTCCGGTGGCGGCAGCTCCTCCGCCATGGCGCACAAGCACAATCCCGTCGGGGCGGAAGCGCTCGTCGCCCTCGGCCGTCTGGCAGCGGGGCTGACGGGCACGCTCGGGCAATCGATGATCCACGAGAACGAGCGCTCGGGGGCGGCCTGGATGCTCGAATGGATGCTTCTTCCGCAGATCGCGGAGGCGGCGGGCGCGGCACTCGTCGTCGCCGACCGTCTGTTGTCGGGCGCAAGTTTCACGGACGCATCGCACCGGTAGCCGCGGCCGGACTGGGCAGGCTCTCAGGCCATGGAGAATGCGGGTTTCGCGTTCCGGATACCCGGCCTGGGCGACTTCCGGCAAGCACGGCTTCATGGATTTCGGGGCGGGGCGTGCGCTACGCGTCGATCGGCGGCGTCGGTCTCCTGAGGGGCTCGCCGACGCTTTTTCGGACGACGAGGTTGCCGCTGACCAGAACCTTCACGCCCGGCTGGGGCTCCTTGGATATGATGAGGTCGTCGAGGAGCCGGATGGCCATGGCACCGATCTTCTGCTTGGGGACATTGACCGACGTCAGTGCCGGCTCGAACATGTCGCTCATCGGCAGGTTGTCGAAGCCGATCACCGAAACATCGCGCGGGACGTCGCAGCCACGTTTGCGCAAGGCCTTGATGAAGCCGTAGGCGATGATGTCGTTGGCGCAGAAATACGCTTCCGCGATGGTGCGGTCGTCCGCAAGCTGCGCCTGGGCGTCCCGATAGGCGCCTTCCAGGGTGGAGTCGACCGACAGGATCGCCTGCTCTTCGACCGCAAGGTCGAGCGAGGACATGGCACGCAGGAACGCCTCGTGCCGAAGTCTGAAATTGGTGACGGCGGCATAGCTGCTCACCAGCCCGATGCGCCGAAAACCCAGGCTCTTCAGATAGTCCAGCGACTGGAAGATCGCCTGCTCATTGTCCATGTCGACGAAGTTGGCGTCGACGAAAGGCTTGTAGGTGTCGATGAAAACCATGGGAAGGCCGCATCGCAAAAGGGTCTCGACATCCTCGTCCACGAGCTCGGTTCCGAGCGCCACCACGCCGCGAAGATCGCTTCCGGTCAGCGTGTCGATAAGCCCGCGGGTATCCTCGCCGTCGTGGCTGACCACCTGAAGCGAATAGTCGCGCCGCGTCGCCTCGAACGACATGCCATCGATGTAGTCGGAGATGAAGTGGCTGTGGTCGCGGTTGACGGTATGGCCGTGCTTGGCGATCTTCAGGAAGCAGAGCGTGTTGGCAATGTCGGGCCTCGATCGCGGCTCCCGCGGCGCATAGCGCAGATCCTTCACGGCGCCGAGGACGCGCTGGCGCGTCGCCTCCGAGATTTCGCCCTTGCCATTGATCACGAGCGAGGCCGTGGAGGCCGAGACACCAGCCTGCTCCGCCACCTGCCTCAGTGTGATCGGCCTTTTCTGTCTATCCATTCCCGGTTCCGCGGCGGTGACGGTCTCGCCAAAACAGTTTAGTAAACAAGTCGCCGCCGTTTTGCCACGGGATAGGCTGAAAATTCACTGGAACGCGCACCAGAATCCTGTTGAGTCGCCGCACCGATCCTGATATTTAGTAAATGCCGAAATCATTTACTAAACCTTTGGGAGGAGGGATGCGTAAATTCGATGGCCATTTTGTCTTGCTTCTGGCGCTCGTCGCCGTGCTGCTGGCAACGGGCGGCCTGATTTCGAACACCTATCTCTCGGTCTTCAATCTCCAGTCGATGGCCAGCCAGGTTCCGGAAATCGGCTTGCTGGCGATCGGCGTGATGCTGGCGATGTGCGCGGGCAACGGCGGAATCGATCTTTCCGGGATCGCGCTGGCCAATCTTGCCGGGGTGACCTCCGGGCTCGTCGCCATCAGTCTCTTCGACGCGACCCAGTCGCCGCTGCTGTTCACCGTCGCCTTCGCCGCGGGCGCGGTGGTCGTGGGGCTCCTGGGCGGTCTCCTCAACGGGCTGATCATCGCGCGGCTGGGGATCACGCCGATCCTCTGCACGCTGGGTACCCAGATGCTCTACACGGGGCTCGCCGTGGTCCTCTCCGATGGCCGGTCCCTGACGATCGGCTCGCCCGACCCGCTGTATGCCCTCGGCAACGGCCTCATCTTCGAGATTCCGACGAGCTTTCTGATCTTCTGCGGTGTCGGCGTCATTCTCGGCGGCGTGCTGCGCTACACTCCCTACGGACTGCAGCTCATGCTGACCGGAGCCAATCCGAAGGCGGCGCACTACAGCGGATTTCCGAGGACCCGCATCATCGCGGTGACCTACACGCTGTCCGGCATGCTGGCCGGGCTTTCCGGTCTCATCATCGCGGCCCGCAACGTCAACGTGAAGTGGGACTACGGGACGTCCTACCTGCTGATCGCGATCCTGATCGCGGTGATGGCCGGGGTGCGCCCCGAGGGAGGCTACGGACGGGTCGTGTGCGTCGTCCTGTCGGCGGTCGTCCTGCAGCTGTTGTCGAGCCTGCTCAACTTCATCGGACTTTCCAATTTCGTGCGTGATTTCGCTTGGGGGGCCTTGCTTCTGTGCTTCCTCGCGGTGGGGCGGTTCGCCATCATCGAGCAACTCGGCACGATCTTCACCTCGTTGCGCAGCCCTCGCGCCTCGAAGTCCTGATCCAGAGGGCAACCATCCCGGGAGGAATCGTCGACCATGAAACTGTCATTGAAATCCGCCGCCGCGACCGCGCTGCTCGTCTCTTGCGCCTATCTCGGATCCCAGGCTGCTTGGGCCCAGGACGCCAAGTCGATCACGACCGTCGTCAAGATCAGCGGTATCCCGTGGTTCGACCGCATGAAGACGGGCGTCGACAAGTTCGCGACCGAGCATCCCGACTACAAGATCACCCAGGTCGGTCCGGCGTCGGCCGATTCCGCGCAGCAGTCACAGATCATCCAGGACCTCGTCGCCCAGGGCGTGAGCGCGCTGGCCGTGGTGCCGATGGATCCGAGCATTCTCGAGGGCATCTTCAAGCGTGCCATGGAGCGCGGAACGATCATCGTCACCCATGAAGCCGACAACCAGGTGAACACCCATGTCGACGTCGAGGCCTTCGACAATGGCGCCTACGGCACGGCTCTGAACGAGCGTCTGTCCGAGTGCATGAAGGGCAAGGGCAAGTGGACGACCTTCGTCGGCTCGCTCGGCAGCCGGACGCACATGCAGTGGGTCGGTGCGGGCGAGGAGAACGCCAAGAAGTTTCCGGAGATGACGCTCGTCGATCCGAACAACGAATCCTTCGACGATGCCAACGCCACCTATGAGAAGGCCAAGGAGATCCTGCGCAAGCACCCCGACATCGCGGGCTTCCAGACGTCGGCCGGCAACGACGTCCTCGGTGTCGGTCGCGCGATCGAGGAGGCAGGTCTTGCCGGTAAGGTCTGCCTTGTCGGCACCGGCCTTCCGAACCCCTCGGCCTCCTATCTCGACTCCGGCGCGATCACGGCGATCGGCTTCTGGGATCCCCAGAAGGCGGGCATGGCGATGAACTCGGTCGCCAAGTCCTTGCTCGAGGGCAAGACGATCACCGACGGCATGGATCTCGGCGTCGAGGGCTATGAGAAGGTGACCGTGACGAAGGGCGCCGGCGAGGGGCTGCTCGTCGTCGGCAACGGCATGGTTCTCGCCGACAAGGCCAACTACAAGGAATACCTCTTCTAGAAGATCCGGCGACCCGGCGGCGGGAGGTCTCCCGCCGCCGCACAGGGGACGGTGCGTCCTCCCCGATGACGGCTGAACGACCGAGCCCCCGGGGCAGGGCGAAGGTTTCATCTTTCAAGAGGTTGACCGAGTGTCGAATTCTCCGAGGCCAGACGGCAACTTCCTGGAACTGCGCGGCATCCAGAAGCGCTTCGGCGGCGTGCACGCACTGCGCGGCGTGGACATGGCGATCCGGTCGGGCGAGGCCTACCACCTGCTGGGTGAAAACGGCTGCGGCAAGAGCACCGTCATCAAGATCATGTCCGGCGCCCACGCGCCGAGCGAGGGAGACATATTCCTCGACGGCACGCGCCATGCGGCGCTGACCCCGCTGATGGCGCTCGAGGCCGGGATCGAGACGGTCTACCAGGACCTGTCGCTGCTTCCCAATCTCACCGTCGAGGAAAACGTGGCGCTGGGAGAACAGCTCGTGCACGGAGGCGGGAGGCTGCTGCGCAGGCTCGATCGCGCGCGCCTTTCCGTCACCGCGGTCCATGCCGTGGAGGAGGTCGGGCTGCATCCGACGCGCGCCTTGATGACGACTCCCGTGGCCGACCTTCCGCTGGCGATCCGCCAGCGCGTCGCCATAGCCCGGGCGATCGCCTGCAAGGCACGGCTCGTCATCATGGACGAACCGACGACCTCGCTGACGCGCCAGGAGGTCGAGACGCTGATCGAAGTCGTCGCGCGGTTGCGGGCGCAGAACGTGGCCGTGCTCTTCGTCACGCACAAGCTGGATGAATCCTATCGCATCGGCGGGCAGGCCATCGTGTTCCGCGACGGCGTCTGCGTCGCCCAGGGGCCCATCCAGGACTACACCCGCAGCCAGCTTGCCGAACTGATGACCGGGCGTCCCATCGAGGCCCAGCGCTATCGCCTCGGCGCCCCGCGGGACGAGGTGATGTTTCGCATGACCGGTGTTTCGGCTGGCGACGCCTATCGCGATGTCAGCGTCGAGCTCCGGCGCGGCGAGATTCTCGGTCTCACCGGATTGTCGGACTCCGGACGCAACGAGGTCGCCCTGACCCTTTCGGGGCATCTGCCGGCGACATCGGGAAAGATCGAGCTGGAGGGAGCGCCGGTTCGGATCGAAAGCCCGGCCGCCGCGATATCGCTCGGCATCGGCTACGTCCCGGAGGATCGGCTCGCCGAGGGGCTGTTCCTGGAAAAATCGATCTACGCCAACGAGATCCCGCTGATCCTCGACAAGATCACCGGCTGGCTGGGCATTCTCGACGACCGCAAGGGCCGAGAGGCGGCCCGCCGGATTTCGCAGGAGATGCAGCTCAACACACAGGACATCGACCTGCCCGTCGGCTCGCTCTCGGGCGGAAACCAGCAGCGGGTTCTGATAGGGCGCTGGCTCAGCATCGACCCGAAGCTGCTGGTGCTGCACGGCCCGACCGTCGGCGTCGACGTCGGCTCCAAGGACACGATCTACCGCGCCATCCAGGCGATGGCCGAGCGCGGGATCGGCCTCATCATCGTATCGGACGATCTGCCCGAGCTTTTGCAGAACTGCGACAGGATCGTCGTGATGAACCATGGACGGATCGTGGAAAGCGTCGAGGCCGCAGCGGCGGACGAGGATCGCATCTACGCCGTGATGCTGGCGTCGACAGTCGAGGCGGCACAATGACGATGGCGCAGGAAAAGAGCAGTCAGGCGGCGCCGTCGAAGGGCCTTGCACCCGTCGCGGATCTGCTGCGGCGACGTCCGGAAATCGTCAGCCTGACGATCCTCGTCGCGATCTGCACCGCCGTCGCGCTGATCAATCCAGCCTTCCTGCAAGCCTCCTCGCTGATCGACATGGGCCGGGCCAGCGTCGTGACGGGGCTTTTTGCTCTCGGCGTCTTCGTGGTCCTCGCGGCCGGCGGGATCGACGTCTCCTTCACGGCCATCGCGGCGCTGGCGATGTACTCGTTGACGCTTTTCGTGCTGCAGGTCGCCCCCTGGATGCCGGCCGTCGCCATCGTGGGGATCGCCATCCTTCTGGGGGCCGCCCTCGGCGCGGTCAACGGGCTCCTGGTGCATGGTCTGAGAGTGCCGTCTTTGATCGTGACGATCGGGACGCAGTACCTGTTCCGCGGCATCCTCCTGGCCTTCATCGGCACGGTCTGGTTGATGGAACTGCCGCCGCAGATGCTCTCGTTCGGACGGGCCTCGTTCTTTTCGATCGAAACCGCCAACGGCGCCGTCATCTCCCTGCCGCTCTACTTCCTCGTCTTTCCCGCCGCAGCGCTGGTGACCTGGTTTCTGTTCAAGCGCACGCTGATGGGGCGGGCGATCTTCGCGACCGGCGGAAATCCGCAGGTCGCCGCCCGTCTCGGCTACGACCAGCGCATCGTCCACGTCTTCGTCTTTTCCTATGCCGGCGCGCTGGCCGGGCTCGCCGGCATCATCCACGTCTGCGCCAACAGGATGGCCAATCCGTTCGATCTGGTCGGAACGGAAATCAGCGTGATCGCGGCCGTCGTCCTCGGCGGGGCGCGCATCACGGGGGGGACGGGATCGGTCTTCGGCACGGTGCTCGGAGTCCTCCTGATCACGGTCGTCGACAATGTCCTCGTGCTCATCGGCATTCCCAGCACATGGCAGCGCGTCGTCGTCGGCAGTTTCATCCTCCTCGCGGGCGCCTTCTTCGTGACGCGCCAGCGCAAGTTCCACTCCCAGAGCGTGAAGTGAGCCCCATGAAGAAATTTCTGAACAAGCCCGAAGACTTCGCCGACGAAATGCTGGAGGGGATCTACCTCGCGCATCCACAGGTGCGCAGCGTTGCCGAGGACAAGCGCTGCTTCGTCACGGCAAAGCCCGTCGCCGGCAAGGTCGGCATCGTGACCGGCGGCGGCTCGGGCCACCTGCCGCTGTTTCTCGGCTATGTCGGCGACGGCATGCTCGACGGGGCCGCCGTCGGCGGCGTGTTCCAGTCGCCGAGTTCCGAGCAGATCCTCGAGGTCACCAAATACGTGGACCAGGGCTCGGGCGTCCTCTACCTCTACGGCAATTACACCGGCGATATCATGAACTTCGACATGGCCGCAGAACTCGCCGATCTCGACGGGATCAGCGTTTCCACGGTCATCGGCAATGACGATGTCGCCTCCTCGGTGGTCGGCGAGGAACACAAGCGTCGCGGCGTGGCCGGCATCTTCTTTCTCTACAAGGCGGCCGGCGCGGCGGCGGCGGAGATGAGGACACTCGCGGAAGTGACGCGCATCGCCGACAAGGCGCGCCAGCGCACCCGGACGATGGGCGTCGCTCTGTCGGCCTGCATCGTTCCGGAAATCGGACGCCCGAGTTTCGAGATCGGGGCGGACGAGATGGAGATCGGCATGGGCATCCATGGCGAGCCCGGCATTTCCCGCACCAGCCTCGCCCGCGCCGACGACGTCGTCGACGCGCTGATCGATCGCATCGTCGCCGAGCAGGACTACCGGAAGGGCGACGAGGTCGCCGTCCTGATGAACGGCCTCGGCAGCACGCCGCTCGAGGAACTCTACATCATGTACCGCCGGGTGTGGCAGCGGTTCGACGCCATCGGCGTGCGTGTGCGGCACGTCTTTGTCGGCGAGTTTGCCACCTCGATGGAGATGGCCGGTGCATCCGTGTCGGTCCTGCATCTGGACGACGAACTCGCGCCATTGATCGCACGGGCGGCCAACACGCCGTTCTTCCAGCATATTTCCGGCTGAGGGCGCCTCATGGAAGCTCTGACCACGCGAGACGTGACAGCGCTGTTCGAGCGCTTCGCCGCGGTTTTCGAGGACAAGCGGGATTTTCTGATCGCGCTCGACGGAAAGGTCGGGGACAGCGATCTCGGGATCACCATGGCGAAGGGTTTTGCCGCCGCCCGCGACGCGGTGGCAGCCCTCGAGGCGCCGAGCCCCGCCGAGCAGATGAAGATCGCGGGGACGGCGATCGCCAGGGCCGCGCCCTCGACGATGGGCACGTTGATGGCGACGGGATTCCTGCGCGGATCCAAGGCGATCGAGGGCGTCGATCGTATCGATACGCCGGCCCTCGCCCGCTTCTGGACGGCCTATCGCGACGGGGTGGCCCAGCGCGGCCGCGCCGCCGTCGGCGACAAGACGGTTCTCGACGTGCTGCATCCCGTCGCCGAGACGTTCACCGCCGAAGCCGGGCAAAATTCCCCGCTCGAGGCGGCCCTGACCGCTGCGGCCGCCTCTGCTGCCGCAGCCCTCGAAGCGACCAAGGACCTCGTCGCCCAGCATGGCAAGGCCGCGGCCTTCCAGGAGAAGTCGCGCGGCCTTGCCGACGCCGGCGGAACCGTCGCGGTGATCCTCGTCGAGACGCTGCGGGATTTCGTCGCCTCCAAAAAGGGTTAGGTCGACGCGGAAAGCGTCCACACACAATCGAAGGAACGACTGATGGAATATCGCCTGTTGGGGAGAAGCGGCCTGAAGGTCTCCGCCATCGCCATGGGGACCTTTACGTTCGGTGGTCAGGGACCCTTTGCCATGGTCGGTGCCCAGGACGCCCGGGAGGCCCGTCGTCTCATCGACTGCTGCCTCCATCACGGGGTGAACTTCGTCGACACGGCCAACATGTATTCCGCGGGACAGGCCGAGGAGGTTCTCGGAGAAGCCCTGGCCGGTCGTCGCGACGAGGTCGTCATTTCATCCAAGGCGCGCATGCGGATCGGCGACGGGCCCAATGACGAAGGCGCCAGCCGCTGGCATCTGATCCGGGAATGCGAGCGCAGCCTGAAACGCCTGCGAACCGATCACATCGATATCTATCATATCCACGAATGGGACGGTTCGACCCCGGTCGAGGAGACGATGGAGGCGCTCGACACGCTGATCCGCCAAGGCAAGATCCGGTATTCCGGCTGCTCCAACTACACCGGCTGGCAGCTGATGAAATCCCTCATGGCCTCGGAGAAGGCGGGGCTCGCCCGCTTCGTCACGCAGCAGATCCACTACACGCTGGAGGCGCGCGAGGCCGAATACGAACTCTTGCCGATCGCCGTTGATCAGGGCATCGGCGTCACCGTGTGGAGCCCGCTGGCGGCAGGCCTTCTGAGCGGCAAGCATCGCCGCGATTCACCCGTCGCTGCCGGCAGTAGGCAGGACAAGGGCTGGAGCGAGCCGCCGATCCGCGACCACGACCGTCTGTGGCGCATCGTCGACGAACTGGTCGACATCGCGCGCGGGCACGACGTGCAGGCCGCGCAGGTGGCGCTTGCCTGGCTTTTGACGCGCCCGGCCGTCGCATCGCTCATCGTCGGAGGGCGGAGCGTGGAGCAGTTCGAGGCCAATTTCCGGGCCGTCACCCTGACGCTTTCGCCGGAGGATCTGGCTCGCCTCGATGCGGTCAGCCGTCCGCCGCTGATCTATCCGCATTGGCACCAGGCCCAGTTCGCCGCGTCGCGCTTCGGCATCGCCGATCGGGTCCTCGGGGAATGTGCCTAAAGGTGAATCGGCGTTGCCGCAGATGGGCGGAGCACCGACCCCGCCATGTCATGGGCAGGACCTGACCCGGCATTGTCCTGATCGGCGATGGCGTCCAGCCGGGCCGTGACGGAAACAGCGGCTGCCGCCATGGCGGGGATGGCCGGGGACCTCGAAGCGTAGTGCGGCGTCTTTTCCCAGGCATGGGGATCGCTCTTCAGCTGGCGGAACGCCCGGAACGCGGCGAGGCTGATCAACAGCCAGTAGGCGGGGAGCGTCCAGAGGTGGCGCGGCAGGGCCGCGGCCTCCTCTTCGTCCAGCGCTCTCGTGGCCAGGATGACGAAGGCGACATAGCCGGCGACGAGGGCGAAGACGTCGGCTGCCAACAGCCCTTGGGTCAGCATGTCCGGGCTCCCCGCCGACCAGACGACGTAGGCGGTATAGGCCAGGAAGGCGAGGAGGAAGGCATGCGCGACCGCGGAGGTCAGCATGCCGAAGAACAGGAGCTGGAAGCCGAAAAAACCCTTCGCGCCGAGGTCCCGCCAGAGACCGACGGGGTCGCGCATATGGACCAGCCAGGTCTGCAGCCAGCCCTTCATCCAGCGCGTGCGCTGGTTGCGCCAGTCGATGAAGCGTTCGGGCGCGTCCTCGAAGGTGGGCACGTCGATCGTTTCGATCCTGTAGCCCGCACGGCAGAGACGGATGCCGAGATCGGCGTCTTCGGTGACGTTGTGGCTGTCCCAGCCCCCGACCGCCTTCAGCGCGTCCCGCCGGAAATGATTGGAGGTTCCGCCGAGCGGCAGTGGCAGCCCCACGGACGACAGCCACGGCAGATAGCCACGGAAGAGGGCAGCGTATTCCAGCGCGAAATGGCCGCTGAGCCAGGAGGAGGCGCCATTCCGGACGATCAGCGGCGCCTGCAGGCAGGCAAGCCTCGGCTCGCTTGCGCAGAACCGCTGAAAGGCGGCCTCCAGCTGATCGGGCCGGGGACGGTCCTCCGCGTCGTAAATCACCAGAAATTCGCCCGTCGCGAGCGGCAGCGCGACGTTGAGGGCTTTTGGCTTGGTGCGGGGCAGGGAAGGCGGCACGAGGACGATGGCGAACTGCGGCCTGCCGGCGATCGCCGCCGCCACTGCGGCGATCGTTCCTGCGTCGTCTCCCTCGCAGACCAGCATCACCTCCAGCCGCGAGGTCGGCCATTGCAGCGCCGACAGCGCGGCGACCAACTCGCCGGCCATCTCCTTTTCGTCATGGAGGGCGACCAGGACGGAATAGACGGGACGGCGCGTCGCGGATGCGCCGGGTGGCCCCACCGTAAAACCTCCATGGGTCCGGCGCGATGACAGAAGCCGCCGAGCCGCCTGCAAGCGCGCCACCGCGCAGGCGAGAAACAAGGGCAGCATCGCCAGGTGCAGAAGATGGAGAAGCAGCCAGGGGGCCAGAACCGCGAGGGCCGACAGCCCGCTGATCAGCACGCCGGCCACCATGCCCTGCTGGCCCGTCCAGACCTGGCGGGCCGAAAGATGCGGATGGCATGCCGAAAGGCCGAACCGGGCAATTTCCGCCCGCTGCATCAGGGAGGTCGACGCACGGTGGCGCTGGAGGGCGCGTAGCGTCGTCACGCGCAGGATCGATCGCCGGCCCGGATGCGCGTCAATCAGCCTCAGGACGGCGTCGAGATCCTCGATCCGCGGCGCCATGAACAGCCGTGCCTCCAGGCATGGAGTGCAGACCCGCAGCGTTCGGACAGTCCGGCAGAGCTCCATCTCCCAAAATGGCGGTCCGGCGCCGGGGCCTTCGCAATCCACGATGCTGGCCGTCTCGGCGATCGCTTCGGCCGCGATGCCGAGGGCGAGGCCGATGGCCGCCGCCAGCATCTCCTCGCTCACCGCTCCTGCCGAAACCAGTTCCAGTCCGATGTCCGTCCCATTGCCGCAGGCACGGGCCCACGCATCGTCGCATGTCCCGCGCGCCAGTCCCAGCGATGCAAGGGTCGCCAGCATCAGGTCGGAGAATGGCCTGGCTGCAAAAGGCCCCGCCGCAAGGCCCGCCGCTCCGGACTTGTGGGAATCGGGAAAGGGGTCGTAGAATCGACCTGCTGCGTCGGCAAGAGAGCCGGCGTCGTCACGCACAGGGGGATGCCGAGACTGATCTACGGGTCATACGCCGCATCTCGCCACACTCGGAAAGCGTGCATCTTCCGCCAGGTTCTCGTGGCCGGAAACAAACCCTAGGGGGAATGATACGACGTGCTGAATATACGCAGGGTTGTCATTCTGCTGGTCGCAATCCTCGTCGGATCGACCGCGGCCGCTCAGGACGTGGGGACCGTCAATTTCTGGGACCAGCATCAACGGCTCGCCAAGCCGGCCCTCCCGACCCTTGAACGTATCCGTTTTCTCACCAGCGTCGACTATCCGCCCTTCAATTTTCTCGACGCGCGCGGCCGTCTCGGCGGCTTCAACGTCGACCTCGTCCAGGCCGCCTGCGAGGAACTCGGCCTCATCGATCGCTGCCAGATCGAGGCGCGTCCCTTCGCCGACCTCGTGCCGGCGCTCTTGCGGGGCGAGGGCGAGGCGGTCGTTGCGGGCGTGGCCGTCACCGCACCGAACCGCGCGACACTGGCTTTCACGGAAAGCTACTTTCGCTATCCCGCCCGCTTCGTCACCCGCAAGGACAGGCCCCTCGCCGAGCCGCTCGCCTTCTCCAGCACCGGCAAGAAGGTCGGCGTCGTCGATGGCAGCGCGCATGTCGCCATGCTGGCGACCTTCTTTCCCATGGCCGCGCGAGTGGCCTTCGACAATCGTGAACTGGCGCTGGAAGCGTTGCGCAAGGGAGACGTCGACGCCGTCTTCGGCGACGGGGTCGGTCTCTCCTTCTGGCTGGAAAGCGAGGCCGCCGATCGGTGCTGCAGCTTTTCCGGCGGTCCCTATCTGTCGCAGCGGTTTCTCGGCGAGGGCCTGGCGATCGCCGTCGCCCGGAAGAACGCCGACCTTGCCAAGGCGCTCGACTACGGCATCGGCCAGGTCATCGCCAAGCGGCGGTTTTCCGAACTGATGCTGCGCTATTTTCCCGTCAGTGCCTTCTGACGACCGGCTGTCGGCACGCCTTCTTGTTGACGGCGCGGAAGGCGCGCCATAGACGATCCTGACGGTTTTGGGCGGCGACAGGCCGCACGGGTGCCGACCTCCAGCATTGCAGGACTGCCATGGCCGCCGATCGGCACGATTTTCTGACCGTCACCGACGCCCTCGCCGCGGAGGCCGAGACCTCGAGCGCCTGGCCTTTCGAGGAGGCGCGCAAGCTGGTTGCCCGGCACGCCGAGACGGGTTCCGGGACGGTGCTGTTCGAGACCGGATACGGCCCCTCGGGCCTGCCGCATATCGGCACCTTTGGCGAGGTCGCCCGGACCTCGATGGTGCGCACGGCCTTTCGCGTCCTGACCGCGGACAAGGTGCCGACGCGGCTCCTGTGCTTTTCCGACGATCTCGACGGATTGCGCAAGGTGCCCGACAACGTACCCAACCGGGACATGATGCTGGCCTATCTCGGCAAGCCGCTGAGCCGGGTGCCCGATCCCTTTTCCAACGAGCATCCCTCCTTCGGCGCCGCCAACAACGCGCGGCTGAGGGCGTTTCTCGACCGTTTCGGCTTCGACTACGAGTTCGCCTCGGCGACGGACTACTATGCGCAAGGCCGTTTCGACGCGACGCTGCTGACCATGCTGCGCTGCTACGACGAGGTGATGGAGATCATCCTGCCCTCGCTCGGTCCCGATCGCCGCGCCACCTATTCGCCCTTCCTGCCGATCCATCCGCGCACCGGCATCGTCCTGCAGGTGCCGATGATCGACCGCGATCCCGAACGCGGGATGATCGCCTATGCCGATCCCGACACCGGCGAGCGGATCGAGACGCTGGTGACGGGGGGCGCCGTGAAGTGCCAGTGGAAGGCCGACTGGGCGCTGCGCTGGACGGCGCTCGGCGTCGACTATGAAATGGCCGGCAAGGACCTGATCGACTCGGTCACCCTGTCCTCCAAAATCTGCCGCGCCCTCGGCGCCCGGCCGCCCGAAGGTTTCAACTACGAGCTCTTCCTCGACGAAAAGGGGCAGAAGATCTCCAAGTCGAAGGGCAACGGCCTGACGATCGAGGACTGGCTCGCCTATGCCTCGCCGGAGAGCCTCTCCTTCTACATGTTCCAGAAGCCGCGGGCGGCCAAGCGCCTGCATTTCGACGTCATCCCCAAGGCGGTCGACGAGTACTATACCTTCCTTGCAGCCTTCGGCCGCCAGACGCTGGCGCAGCAGATGCAGAACCCGGTCTGGCACATCCATTCCGGCGCCCCGCCCTCGGAAGGCATCGCCATTCCCTTCGCCATGCTCCTCAACCTCGTCTCCGCCTCCAATGCCGGAGACGCCGGCACGCTCTGGGGCTACATCACCCGCTATGCGCCGGGGACGACGGCCGAGACCGCCCCCGAGCTCGACCGTCTCGTCGGCTATGCCCTGCGTTACTTCAGGGATTTCGTCGAGCCGGCGAAAGTGTTCCGGGCGCCGGATGAGGTCGAGCGGGCAGCGCTGGCGGATCTCGACGAGAAGCTCGCCTCGCTGCCTGAAGGGGCGGGATCGGAAGCCATCCAGGACGCCATCCTCGACGTCGCCCGGCCGATCGAGCGCTACCAGGACCTGAAGAAGACCGGACCGAACGGCGGACCGGGCGTCTCGGGCGTCTGGTTCCAGGCGCTCTACCAGACCCTGATCGGCCAGGAACGCGGCCCGCGCTTCGGCTCCTTCGTCGAGCTCTACGGCATCGCCGAAACGCGTGCCCTCATCGCGGCGGCGCTGGAGGGACGGCTGGCGACGTGACGCCGGCGGGCGATTCCGTCGTGGGGGGCGCCTGATCGTCTGCGGGGCCGGTGTCGGTCGCTCGCCTGCTTTCGTTCGCCCGATCGGCCCCGGCCCAAAGCCCGAGACGGGCGCCGCGCGCCACAGCCTCGGCATCGGCGTAGCGACCGCCATCCCGGGCGCGCGCCCAGCCGTTCGCGACAAGCCACTCCCCGAGATCGATGGCGGCCAGGCTGCAGGCGCTGTCGACCGTCGCTTCCCTCTCCATGAAATCGCCGGGGACCGTGCAGGTGATCGACCGTGACCGGACGAGGGCGCGCAGGGCCGACCGCGCCTTGACCCCGCACGGCCACGGCGATGATCCTGGACCGCAGGTCTCGTTCGGCAGCAGCGGATCGATGCCCTCCAGCCGGATGGTGCCGCGCCCGACGCGGAAGCTGCCGCCGTCGATTGCGACTGGCCGCGGCAACAGCATCGGACGCGCCATGTTCTCGTCCATCGGTTCGGCGGTCGACATCGGCTGAGGCTCGTCCGCGGGCTTCTTCCGGTCAAACCGCGAATTGTCCACCGGCAGGAGTTTTTCGGGCGACGGCCTGAGGCCCGGCCCGATCGGTCGCTGGACCGGCACTCCCGCATGGCTGGCCGCAGTCTGCGGCGCGGCGGGGACAGGCCGTGTCGTCATCGCCGCCGCCCGCTCCTTCCATGCCGGGGCATGGCTCGCCGTGCCCCAGGCAAGGAGCGCCACGAGCGCCAGCAGGCAGGCTGCGATCTTGAACGCCTGCGTTGCGGCAGCCGGCCTGGCGTCGGCGCCCGCCGCCCTCAGCATCGGCCGGTCGGCGGTTGCCACCGGCACGCAGCGATCACTGGCTCGCCCACAGGATCCGCGCGATCCACTCGATCTCGTCGACGCCGAACTGCAGTTCCGGATAGTCGGGATTGACCGAGGCGAGTTCGATCGTCTTGGATGTGCGCCTCTGCAGGATCTTCGCCATGACCTCGCCCGCCTTGGTGCGCACCACCACGCGGTCACCGCGCCGGACGGCCGCGCCGGGGGAGACGATGACGATGTCGCCGTCGCGGTACAGCGGCATCATCGAATGCCCGGATACCTCGAGTGCGTACACCGGCTCGGAGCCCCCCGTCTGCGGCAGGGCGATTTCGTCCCAGCCCTGGCCGACGGGAAAGCCGCTGTCGTCGAAATAGCCGCCGGCACCCGCCTCGGCAAAACCCAAGAGCGGGACGGAGGCGGGGGTCTGCAGGCTGCCGGCCGCCTGCATCGAGCCGCCCATCAGCGCCGTGAACTGTTCGATCGAGGTGCTGGTCGCATCGATGATCTTGGCGATGGACTCGGTCGAGGGCCAACGCGGCCGCCCGTCGGCCGCCAGCCGCTTCGACTTGTTGAAGGTCGTGGGATCAAGACCTGCTCGACGGGCGAGGCCCGACGGCGTCATCTTGTGACGCTCGGCAAGCCCGTCGATCGCGGCCCAGACCCGCTCGTGCGAGAACATCTCGATCGGCTCCCGGTCGTCGCTGCGGCAAGGAATAAATACCTCAGACACTACCTGTAAAAGGGAGTTTCCCGATTGTCCAGACCGGAGCGTGGTTTCGCCGACTTTTCCGCCGTCATCCGACGCGGTACGGCGCCCGACCCGAATCCAGCGCGTGTTCGAGATCGTCGATGCGGTCCTGCCCGAAGAACGGCTCGCCGTTGAGGACGAAGCCGGGTACGCCGGGAAGCGATGCCGCGACGGCCGCACCGGCGTTCGCCTTGCGTGCGGCGGCCGATTCCGGGGCTTCGGCCCTTGCCATGATGGTCGCCGCATCGAAGCCGAGTTCGCCCAGATAGGTCTCGATCTGAAGGCGGTCGGAAATGTCCTCCTCACGCGCCCAGTAGCCGGACAGCACCTTGTCCATGAAGTCCAGCGGTGACTGGCCCTCGGCGATCAACGCCACGGCGACGAGATCGGCGAAGGCGGGATCGACGGGGTAGAACTTCGGGCTGACATTGAGGGGAAGGCCCCGCCGCTCGGCCACGCGCTTCAGGTCGATCAGGCGGTAGTCCTGCCGGAGGTCGTGTCCGTCAACGTGGTGGAAATTGAGTGTAGCTGAAGCGGCTCCGTTTCAGGCGACTTCGGTGGAAATCTGTTCGGGTTTTGCAGTGTTGCCCATGGCCATGAGGTCGGCCATGGGTTCGGTCTGCATGTAGCGGTTCTGGATCTGCCATTCGTCGTTGGCCTCGAGAAGGACGGCGCCGATGAGCCGGATGATGGATCCCTCGTTCGGGAAGATTCCGACGACGTCGGCACGCCGCTTCACCTCCTTGTTCAGGCGCTCCAGGGAATTCGTCGAATGGATCCGGGTCCGGTGCTGACTGGGAAAATCCATGTGCGCCAGCACGTCGGTCTCGCTGTTGTCGATGAAGGCCCCGAGCTTTGGACACTTTCCCCGAAGCTGGTCGGCGACGTGGCGCAGCGCCTGGCTGGCGCTAGCACGATCGGGCTGGGCGAAGGCTTGGCGCAGCGCGGCCGCCGCCATGCTCTGCTGCGCCTTCGGGACATACGACAGGGCGTTGCGCATCCAATGCACCCGGCAGCGCTGCCAGGAGGCGCTGAACACCCGGCGAATGGCGGCTTTCAGCCCTTCGTGAGCATCCGAGATCACGAGCTTCACGCCGGACAGGCCGCGGCGCACGAGGCTCTTGAGGAAGCTCGACCAAAACGTCTCCGCTTCCGAGGGGCCGATGTGAAGGCCGACGATCTCGCGCTTGCCGTCCGTGTTCACGGCCACGGCGATTATGGCGGCGACCGAAACGATGCGTCCACCCTCGCGCTGCTTCAGGTAGGTCGCATCCAGCCAGAGGTAGGGCCAGTCGCCAGTGAGAGGACGGTCGAGGAAGCCGCCGACGCGTTCGTCGATGTCTTTGCACAGCTTCGATACGGTGCTCTTGCCGATCCCCGACAGCCCCATGGCCTGTACCAGATCGTCGACCCGCCGGGTGGAAACGCCGCTGATCCAAGCTTCCTGAATGACGGCAACCAAGGCCTTCTCCGAGAGCTTTCTCGGCTCCAGGAACGGCGGGAAGTAGCTGCCCTGCCGAAGCTTGGGTATCCGAAGCTGCAACGAGCCGAGCCGCGTGTCGAGCGAGCGGTCGCGGTAGCCATTGCGATAAGTCGCCCGTTCCTGCGTCCGTTCGTGGCGCCCGGCGCCGATCATGCCTTCAACGTCGACCTCCATAAGGAGCTGCATCACGCTCTCGGCTATCGTTCTCAGGAAATCGCCGTCCCCGGCTTTCGCAAAAAGCTCGGCAAGCGGTAGTCTGTCCTCGGTCATCGGGTTCTCCGGTCAGGTTGAAGTCTCGCAACTCCACCTTAGCCGCCCTATCCGGTGACCGCCTCAGCCACACCTTTCAATGTCGGAATTTCCACCACGAGCGCGGACACTACCCCTGCCGGATCTGCGGCCGCTTGGCGACGGGCACCTGGCCGGAGACCGCCCACATGGCCTGGAGATCCACCGGCAAAGGACGCAGGACCGCGTTGTGGCGGCCGGCCACCGAGCGGATTTCCTCGTGTCCGAGGTAGACGTAAGGGGACGAGGAGGTGAAATAGTAGTCGATCGTCGCCATGCTGGACTCCTTGCAGCGGGTTCTCCGCCCATATCGGTTCAAAGCATCCGTGGGCAAGCTCTGGCGCGGAACCGGGGGATAAATGTGGCATTGTCGGGGACGGGCCGGCAATTGCCGCCGCGCCTGAACTGCCCTGCAAAAGACTGCCGAAACCGCCTGCGGCCTGGAAGAGAGACGACGAAACCGATGGCTCTCAGATTTGGACAGAGTACCAGCGACGAACTGCGTCGTCGGGCCGGCGAACCCGGCCGGGGCCGCGATGCCGGCCAGCCGTTCGGCATCCCCTGGAAAGGCTGGAAGGACATCCTCTGGCGCATCTATTTCTCGTTCTTCGAGGACCGGGTGATGCTGATCGCCGCGGGCGCGACCTTCTATCTCTTGCTGGCGCTCTTTCCCGCCTTTGCCGTCTTCGTCTCGCTCTACGGTTTCGTCGCCGATCCCACGACGATTTCGGAACATATCGCCTTCATCGGCCGCTTCCTGCCGCAGGCCGGCACCGATCTGCTGCAGATGCAGCTGGAACGCCTGATCGCCCAGGATCCGGCCTCGCTGTCGCGCGGCTTCATCATCGGCCTCGCCATCACGCTGTGGAGCGCCAACAACGGCATCAAGACGCTGTTCGAGGCGATGAACATCGCCTATGGCGAACAGGAGCAAAGGAGCTTCATCAAGCTCAATCTCGTCGCCTTCTGCTTCACCGTCGGCGCCGTGTTCATCGGCATCACGCTGATCGTCGCCGTCGGCGTCGTCCCGGTGATCATGAAGATCTTCGGCCTGTCGAGCTTCTCCGACAGCCTGATCGCCTCGCTGCGCTGGCCGGTGATCTTCTTCCTGATCGTCGGCTCGATCGCGATGATCTACCGCTACGGCCCGAGCCGAAACCGCGCGCGATGGCGCTGGGTGACATTCGGCGCCGTGCTCACCGCCTTCGTCTGGCTCGGGGCATCGATCGGCTTCTCCTGGTACCTCCAGAATTTCGCCAATTACGGCGCGACCTACGGCTCGCTCGGTGCCGTGATCGGCTTCATGATGTGGGTCTGGGTATCTTCGGTGATCTTCATTCTCGGCGCCGAGATCAATGCCGAGATGGAACACCAGACGGCGCTCGACACCACGGACCTGCCGGAAAAGCCGATCGGCGAGCGCGGGGCCCGCGTCGCCGACACGATCGGCAAGAGCTCGTCCAAGGGTCGCCCGCCGACGGCGGAGAAGAAGGGATTCCTGAAGCGGTTTCGGTCGAAGGGGCCGGCCGCGGCCTGAGACGACGACCTCGTCTCCTGGCGCCGTCGCCACGATTCAGGGCTGAAAGCTGCGGGAGAGGGCCACGATGGCAGCCACCATCACGAGCGTCTGAAAGCCGATGGCCGAGACGACCCATTTGATCGTCTCGGCCTTGCCCGCCTCGATCTTCACGTCGAGGCGGAGCTCCAACGCCCGAAACTCGGCCGCGAGAGCTGCCAGATCTTTGGCGGCCGAGAGGGCGGTGCGTTCGTTTGCCGCCGCGAGGGCTGCGAGGTCGTTGGCCGTGGACAGGGTGGTGCGTTCGTTGGCCGCCGCCATGGCTGCCAGATCGTTGGCGACCGAAAGAAAAGTGCGTTCGTTTGCCGCCGCAAGGGCTGCGAGGTCACTTGCCGTGGCGAGAACGGCGAGGTCGGCCTTGGTCGCCAATTGCGAGAGCTCGACTTCCCGCGCGTCGCGCAGGATGAAGGACATGGCCTCGGCCTGGGCCTCGGAAAATCCTGCCGCCTTCAGTTTCCCGGCGATGGCGAGCGTGTCGAGATGGACCGTCATGCCCTGGCTCCGTCCGTCCCGCCGATAGCAGCGCGAAGGGGCCTTGCGGTCAAGGGGAAAGACGGTGGCGCCGCCGGCACCACCGTCCCGTTGGTCCTCAGGCCGCCGCGACATCCACCGGGGCAAACCGCCCATAGAAGCTTTCCCGCTTACCCGCCATCTCCTTCAGGAGCGGCGTCGGGGCGAAATGGTCACCGTATTTCGCCGCAAGACGCTCGCACAGCGCGGTGAAGACCGGCACGCCCATGCCGTCGATGTAGGAGATCATGCCGCCGGTATAGGGCGCAAAGCCAAGGCCGAGGATCGAGCCGATGTCCGCCTCGCGCGGGTCGGTGACGACGCCTTCCTCGATGGTGCGCGCCGCCTCCAGCGCCATGGTGACGAGGAAGCGTTGCTGCAGCTCGGCGAAGTCGATGTCATCGGGCTTCTGCTGCGGATAGAGCGCCTTCAGCCCGGGCCACAGGCTCTTCTTCGCGGGCTTGGCGGGATAGTCGTAGAACCCCTTGCCGTTCTTGCGGCCGAGCCTGTCCTCGTCGTCGACCATGTGATTGATCAGCTTGAAATGCGCGGGGTTGATCGCGGCCTCGCCTTCGTCGCGGATCGTCGCCTTCATGATCTTCTGGGCGAGGTCCACCGCCGTCTCGTCGTTCAGGGCCAGCGGCCCGACCGGCATGCCGGCGAACTTCGCCGCGTTCTCGATCATCGCCGCGGGCACGCCCTCGATGATCATGTCGTAGGCTTCCGAGATGTAGCGCAGGAAGCAGCGGTTGACGAAGAAGCCCCGCGTGTCGTTGACGACGATCGGCGTCTTCTTGATCACCCGGACGAAGTCGAGCGCCACGGCAAGCGCGGTCGGTTCGGTCTTTTCGGCCATGATCACCTCGGTCAGCATCATCTTGTCGACGGGCGAGAAGAAGTGGATGCCGATGAAGCGCGCGGGGTCCGGAAAAGCCTCGGCGAGATGGGTGATCGGGATGGTCGACGTGTTGGAGGCGAAGATCGCGCCCGGCTTCATCACCGCGGCTACCTTGCCGGTCACGTCGGCCTTCACGGCCCGGTCCTCGAACACCGCCTCGACGACAAGGTCGGCTTCGCTCAGCGCGGCGTAGTCGGGCGTCGCGGTGATCCGGGCCAGCACGCCTTCCGCCTCCTCCTTCGTCGCGCGGCCCTGACCGACAAGCTTCTTCATCAACTCCTCGGAATGGGCCTTGCCCTTGTCCGCGGCGGCCTGGTCGCGGTCGACGAGGATGACGTCGAGGCCGGCCTTGGCGCTGACATAGGCGATCCCGGCGCCCATGAAGCCGGCGCCAACCACGCCGACGGTCTTCAGCGCCGTCGGCGCGATGTCGGCCGGACGACGCGCGCCCTTGTTCAGCGCCTGCAGGGAGACGAAGAGCGAGCGCACCATCATGGCCGCCTCGGTCGTCTGCAGAACGTTGGCGAACCAGCGCTGCTCGACCTTCAGCGCCTGGTCGATCGGCAAGAGCAGGCCCTCATAGACGCATTTCACGATGGCGCGGGCGCCCGGATAGTTGTCTGCCGTCTCCTTGCGATAAAGCGAGGACACGGCCGGCCAGAGCTGCGCACCCCCGGCGGAGTACACCGGGCCCGACGGCAGCTTGAAGCCCTTCTGGTCCCAGGGCTTCACCGGCGAGAGGCCGGCCTTCAGCATGTCCTTGGCCTTGGCGACGAGTTCCTCCTGCGGCACGACCTCGTCGATGAGCTTCATCGCCTTCGCCTTCGACGCTGTCAGCGTCTCGCCCTTCAGAAGCATCTGCAGGGCGGCCTGCGTGTCGGCAAGGCGCGGCACGCGCTGGGTGCCGCCGGCGCCGGGGAAAAGACCGACCTTGACCTCGGGCAGCCCCATCTTGGCCGAGGGCGCGGCGATACGGCCATGGCAGGCCAGCGCCAGTTCGAAGCCGCCGCCCATGCAGGTGCCGTTGATGGCGCAGACATAGGGTTTGCCCGAGGTTTCGAGCTTGCGGTAGATCCAGGACATGCGGCCGGCGCGCTCGAAGAGTTCGGCCACGGCGGCGGCCTCGTCGACGGTCTTCTTCGCCTCGAACTGCGCGAACATCGACTGCAGCATGTTGAGGTCGGCGCCGCCGGTGAAGGAACCGTCCTTGCCGGAGGTGATGACGACGCCCTTGACCGCCGCGTCGCCGGCAAAGCGATCGATCATGGCGTCGAGTTCATCCATCACCTCCTCGGTGAAGACGTTCATCGAACGATCCGGCATGTCCCACGTCACCAGGGCGAACCCGTCGGCGTCGACCGCAATGCTGAAGTTCTTCGTGGTCATGAGTGTCTCCTGAAGAGTTATCGATCGGGGTTTATGCGCTGGCTACGCTTGATGCTGCCGGTTTGCCGCACGAGACGCAGGCCTTTAGGAAATCTAAAGAAAAATGTTCTACTCCGAACCGACAACGACGCCTCAAAGGATCGGTCTGGTGAAAAACGCGTGCGAAGGCTGTCGCTCCGGCAAGGAGCTCGATTTCACCTTCTCGATGGCGTTTCAGCCCATCTACGACGTCGGATCGGAGCGGGTCTGGGGTTACGAAGCGCTGATCCGGGGCACGGCGGGCGAGGGCGCCTACCAGGTGCTCTCGAAAGTCCAGCCGGAGCAGAAATATCTGTTCGATCAATCCTGCCGCGTGAAGGCGATCGAACTGGCGGCCGGCTTGTTTCCGCGGGGCAACGACCTGAAACTCTCGATCAACTTCATGCCGAACGCCGTCTACGAACCGGCGGCCTGCCTGCGCGCGACGCTGGCTGCCGCGTGCACCCACGACTTTCCGCGTCGGTCGATGATGTTCGAATTCACGGAGTCCGAAGAGATCGCCGACACCAACCATCTTCTCAGGATCATCGCGGAGTACCGCCGTCAGGGCTTCATCACGGCGATCGACGATTTTGGTGCCGGCTTCGCCGGGCTTGGCCTTCTCGCCGATTTTCAGCCGGACCTTCTGAAGATCGACATGAAGATCATCCGGGACGTCGACACCGATCGTGCGCGCCAGGCGATCGTGCGCGGCATCGTGGGCATGGCGCGCGAACTCGACATCACTGTCCTGGCCGAAGGCATCGAGACCGAGGCGGAATTCGTGATGCTGAAGGCTGCAGGCATCGCCCTCTTCCAGGGCTACTATTTCGCCCGCCCGGCCTTCGAGGCCCTGCCGCCGATCATGCAGGGGATAACGCCCGCTCTGACTGCCGTTGCCTGACGGCATGCGGGCGGCATAAAGAGCCGCCTCGATCTGACGTCGGCCGCACCCGGGACGATCCCCGTCGGCGCGGCCGCCTCGGTACCAAAGGCTTCCCGTTGCGCGCTGGATCGATTGAGCGGCGCGACCCATCGATCAGGCCGACAGATGGGCGCGCTGGTCGGCAAGGCTCCGCGTGCGCTCGCTGATCGCGTCGCCGGTGTGCTTTGTCTCGCTCGGCTCGAACAGCAGGACCCAGCATTCCTCCGCCGCGAGAGGGTTGTGCTCGACACCGCGGGGGACGACGTGGAAGTCGCCTGCCTCCAGCCGCACGTCCGGCCGGTCGCGATAACGGATCGTCACCGCGCCCTTCCAGACAAGAAACAACTCGTCCTCGTCGGCATGGGCGTGCCAGACAAGTTCGCCACAAATCTTGGCGACCTTGACGCTCTGCCCGTTGAGCTCGGCAACGACCCGTGGCGACCATTGCTCGCGGACGGCTTCGAACTCGCGGGCGATGGAGCCGGTGTTGGACATCGGTGTCACACCCTTTCGATGATGGTCGCCGTACCCATGCCGGCGCCGATGCAGAGCGTGACGAGGGCCACCGTCTTGTCGGTGCGCTCCATCTCGTCCAGCACCGTGCCGAGGATCATCGCTCCGGTCGCTCCGAGCGGATGGCCCATGGCGATGGCGCCGCCGTTGACGTTCATTTTCGCGTGGTCGATGTCGAAGGCCTGCATGTAGCGCAGAACCACCGCGGCGAAGGCCTCGTTCAGCTCGAACAGGTCGATGTCGTCGAGCGACATGCCGGCGCGGGCGAGCAGCTTGTGGGTGACGTCGACCGGACCGGTCAGCATCAGCGCGGGATCGGAACCGATATTGGCGAAGGCCCGGATCTTTGCGCGCGGCTTTGCGCCGAGGATGGCGCCGCCTTCCTTCGAGCCGAGCAGCACGGCGGCGGCGCCGTCGACGATGCCCGAGGAATTGCCGGCATGGTGGACATGGTTGACCGTCTCGATCTCGGGATGCGCCTGGATGCCGACGGCGTCATAGCCGCCCATCTCGCCCATCATGCCGAAGGAGGCATTGAGTGCGCCGAGCGACTGCATGTCGGTCGATGGCCGCATGTGCTCGTCGCGGGCAAGGATGGTCAGCCCGTTCTGGTCCTTCACCGGCACGACCGAGCGGTCGAAGCGGCCTTCCTCCCAAGAGCGCGCCGAGCGCTTCTGGCTCTCCACGGCATAGGCGTCGACGTCGTCGCGGGAGAAGCCGTATTTCGTCGCGATCAGGTCGGCCGAAACGCCCTGCGGCATGAAGTAGGAGGGGATGCCGACGGAGGGGTCCATGAACCAGGCGCCGCCCGACATGCCCATGCCGACGCGCGACATCGATTCGACGCCGCCGGCGATGACGAGGTCGTCAGCGCCGAAGGCGATCTTCGCCGCTCCCATGTTGACCGCGTCCAGACCCGAGGCGCAGAAGCGCGAGATCTGGATGCCCGGCGCCTTGAAGTCGTAGCCGGCCTCGAAGGCGGAGGCGCGGGGGATGACGGCGCCGGCTTCGCCGACCGGGTCGACGCAGCCATAGATGATGTCGTCGATTTTGGCGGTGTCGATGCCGTTGCGATCGCGCAGGGCCTCCAGCACCTTGGCGCCGAGCCGCACCGCCGGCACCTCGTGCAGCGCGCCGTCCTTCTTGCCGCGGCCACGCGGGGTGCGGACGTGATCGTAGATATACGCTTCGGCCATGATGGAGCCTCCCATTTTCTGCGCCGTGGCCGCCCGGAGCGGGCGTTCACCGGCAGTCATTGTCCAAGCGCCCTAGATGGAGGGACGCCGCATCGGCGTGTTTGTGCGTTTGACGCGGACTGGCAACCGCCCTCCCGCGGAACATACAGCTTTCGCCATCAGAACCAGGCAATCATGGCGGAGAGAAATCCGACGGCCGCGACCAACATGCTGCCGGTGGAAACCAGAACCCGTCGTTCGAGAGCCGCCAGTTCGAGCCGCAGGGTCTCCCGTGTGACCACCTCCTGCATGACCACGTCCCGCATGACGGAGGCGTGTGCTTCGGCGATTTTGCGATCGACGCCGGCGCGCTCGAGCGTCTGCACAGAGGACAGGCTGTCGAAACTCAGCATCGCGAGATCCTGCTTTCCCAGTTCCACGGGACCCTTGTCTAGAACGCCTCCGCCTCCAGCGCCATCATGGTGTCGGCGCCAGCTGAAATCCGCGCCAGATGCGCCGCGGTTTCCGGCAGCACTCGCTCCATGAAGAAGCGGGCGGTGACCAGCTTGGCCTCGAGGAAGGCTGCATCGCCGTTTGCCCCGGCGGCAAGCTTGTCCTGCGCCACCTTCGCCATCCTGCCCCACATGTAGGAAAGCGCCACGAGGCCGAACAGGTGCATGTAGTCGGTCGAGGCGGCGCCGGCATTGTCCGGCTTCATCATGGCGTTCTGCATCAGCCACATCGTCGCCTGCTGCAGGTCCTTCGAGCCCTTGTGGATCGCCTTGGTGTAGGGCGCCATGGCCTCGTCGGCGCGATGCTCCTCGCAGAAGGCGGCGACCTCGGCGAAGAAGGCCTGCACGGCGCGACCGCCGTTCAGCGCCAGCTTGCGGCCGACGAGGTCGAGCGCCTGGATGCCGTTGGCGCCCTCGTAGATCTGCGCGATGCGGGCGTCGCGGACGAACTGCTCCATGCCCCATTCGCGGATGTAGCCGTGGCCTCCGAAGACCTGCTGCGCCATCACGGCGTTGTCGAAGCCCTTGTCGGTGAGGACGCCCTTGATGACCGGCGTCATCAGGCCCATCCAGTCGTCGGCCGCCTGCCGCTCGGCGGCGTCCTCGGCGAGATGCGACAGGTCACCCTTCAGCGCCGTCCACAGGACCAGGGCGCGACCCGCCTCGTTGATCGAGCGGATCGTCATCAGGATGCGGCGGATGTCGGGGTGGACGATGATCGGGTCGGCGCGCTTGTCGGGGGCCTTCGCGCCGGAAAGGGCGCGGCCCTGGATCCGGTCCTTGGCGTAGGCGGCGGCATTCTGGTAGGCGACCTCGGAAATCGCCAGGCCCTGGATGCCGACGCCGAGCCGTGCCTCGTTCATCATGGTGAACATGGCGCGCAGGCCCTTGTCGGCCTCGCCGATCAGGAAGCCGGTTGCCGCGTCGTAGTTCATGACGCAGGTGGCATTGCCGTGAATGCCCATCTTCTCTTCGATCGAGCCGCAGGAAACGCCATTGCGCTGATCGGGACGGCCGTCCGCGCCAAGAACGAATTTCGGCACGATGAACAGCGAGATGCCCTTCACGCCCTCCGGCGCGCCGTCGATCCGCGCAAGGACGAGGTGGATGATGTTTTCGGACAGATCGTGCTCGCCGGCGGAGATGAAGATCTTCTGCCCGGAAATCCTGTAGGAGCCGTCCTCCTGAGGGGTCGCGCGCGTGCGCAGGAGGCCGAGATCGGTGCCGCAATGCGGCTCCGTCAGGTTCATCGTCCCCGTCCACAGGCCGTCGATCATGTTCGGCAGGTACTGGCGCTTCTGCGCCTCCGTGCCGTGCAGGCTGATGGCCGCGATCGCGCCGGCGGTCAGGCCGGGATACATCGCGAAGGCCATGTTGGCCGACGACATGAACTCGTTGATGGCGGCGGTCAGCGTGTGCGGCAACCCCTGTCCGCCATAGGCGGGATCGGCCGAGATGCCGCCCCAGCCGCCTTCTCGAAATGTCGCGTAGGCATCGCCGAAGCCCGTCGGCGTCGTCACCGAGCCATCGGCGTGGCGCGTGCAGCCCTCGGCGTCGCCAGACTGGTTCAGGGGATGGAAGACCTCGGCGGCCACGCGGCCGGCCTCGCCCAGAACCGCCGACACGATGTCGGGCGTCGCATCGGAAAAGCCCGGCAGGTTGCTGTAGCGCTCGAAGCCGAGGACGTCGTTGAGAATGAAGAGCGTGTCGGCGACGGGCGCCTGATAGGTCGGCATGGATTGTCCTCCCGAGACTTCCAACTTTGACGTTTACGTCAATTGAACCTCGATATATCGCCTCCGGGCGGTCGGCACAAGAGCGTTGCCGATGCGGAGAGCTCACCTTTGGGCGATCGGCATTCCGCCATGACAGTGGAGTGCTCTCATGACGGGAGACATTGTGTCACGGGCAAAGGATTCTGCTGCGACCGGGTCGGAAGCGAGGAGATGACGTCTCGATCCCCTCGGTCGGCTCGCAGTCCTGTCGACGCAGCGATGCCCGCCGAAATGCGATGGCATTCCGACCGATCGTTCCGGGGGTGGTTTCGGCGCGTGTCGGTAGCCGCGACCGGGAAAAGGTCGCTCAGACGCCGGCGTTGTTCATGCGCCCGTGCTGTTCAGACGATCGCGCACGAATTCGATCGACACGCCCATCGCCTCGATCGAAGCGTCCAGCTCGCGCTTCTGATCGAGAAGCACCTGCTGCTGCTCCTCGAAGCGCTTGAGGGCCACTTCGAGCTGGCGGCGCTTGCCGTTCGGCTCGTGATAGATCTCGATCATCTGCTTGGCTTCGGTCAGGGAGAAGCCAAGCGTCTTCGCCAGCAGGATCAGGCGAAGCCTCACCCTGTCACGGCGCGAGTAGAGCCGGGTGGTTCCGCGTCGCTCCGGATTGAGCAGCCCGCGGTCCTCGTAGAAACGCAGGGTGCGCAGCGTCACGGCGAATTCGCGGGCGAGGTCGCCGATACGGAAGACGTGCTTGTCGGTGGAGGCCGACCCGCTCTGCCCAAGAAGAAAGTCGATGTCGAAGGGGATCGCGTCTTCGCCGATCGATTCGGCGTCACTGATTTTATTCATTTGAATTCCATAGGCGATTTCAGCTCCGGCGCCTGGGCGTCGACAAAATTCGCGGGGTCGTCGGGTATGGGCTGACATATCTCGTGGAATGCGGCGCGAACAAGACGCCGTGTCGATTGGCTGGCAAATCCAGCTTCGCTCATGCCCCGCTTTCTATAACGTTAACGAACATTTCGGCCACCAGCCCGGGGCTTATTCTCCACCGGAGAGCCGTCGAACGCAGCAGTGCGTGTCGCAATCTCGCGAAGGCCCCGGTCGCTCTCGCAGAGCAAGAGAAAGCTAACGATGGCAAAGTCGCACCCTGCAACGACGAGTGGCAATGACGACGGTTCCTCGCTGACCGCTCTCCATCGTTCGCTGGAGCTTCTGGAAACGCGGCTCGCAAAGATGACGCCGGCCGCCGGCGCGGCAGTGCCGCATGAGGGCTCGTTCGCGGGCAGGCGTGCCACGGCGGCACCAACCGTTCCAGCGGCAACGCAGCCGAGCGTCGGTACCGCACCCGAGCGCCGGCGCCCCTCTCTGGCCGATGCGGTTTCCGAGATCGTCATGCGTCGGCAGATGCTGGACGAAGCGCCCCAGACGGCCCGGAATGCCGCACCACTTCCGCGCGACAGCGGCATTCATACCCGGGCCGGCGCCGAGACCGAGCAAGGCTTGAGCCGACGCTTCGAGGCTCTGGTCGGCGAGGTCGACACGCTGCGGGCCGAAGGCAGCAGCTATTCCGTCATGGCGGAAGTCGCCACGGAACTGCAGAATCTTCGCCGCGAAATGATCGACGCAAAAGGCCAGAGCACCTCCCGCGTCGAGGCGTTGGTGCGCTCGCTCGATGGTCTGCGCCAGATGATCCTGGCGGGATCGGACGGCTTGGCGGTCGACGCGCGCATCGGCGAAATCTCTTCCGCTCTTGCCCATCTCGGCGACGACGATGCCGACCGGGTGACCCTGAACGTCTTGCGGGCGGAGCTTGAGGAGCTGCGCGGGCAGGCTGGCCTGACAAGGCGCACCGGCATGGATCGCACGCTGCGGTCCGTCGGACGCCGCGATCCGGCCGAGGAAGAGGGCGATCCGGCGTCGCGCCACGAGTTGCGGCACGAGTTGGAGCGGTTGCGCGAGTCGCTCGGATCGTTCGCCAGCGAGGACCAGGTGCGGGCGGTCGAGAAGCGGTGGGAGGAATTCGAGAGCCGCTATCACGGCCCGGCGTCCGGTGCCGACGGGGCAGCGCTGTCGAAGCTGCTGCGCGACGAACTGGAGACGATGCGCGAAAAGCTCGAGACCATGCATGGCTCCACTTCGCCCGCCGAGGCGGAGCGCTGGGGCGCGCTCGAAAAGCGGCTGGATTCCAGCGAGGTCGAATCAAGCGTGCATCGGCTGGCCGAGCGCATCGGCCACATCGAAGCGAGCCTTGCGGGACTTCCGGCAAGCCTTGGCATCGGCCAGTTGGAAGAGCGCATCAAGATTCTTGCCACGAGCGTCGAAAGCTTGGCTCGGCGCGGCGGAGACGCCGATCTCGAGCATTTCCTGTCGCTCGAGGAGCGTCTCGACGAGATCTCGCAGGCGATCATCTCGACCAACCTGAAGGCGCCGGCCCTCGACATGGCGCCGATCGAGCGCATCGAGGCGCGCATCGCCACCTTGACCGCCCGCGTCGATCGCTTCGCCGCCGAGGACAACAAGGAAGCGCTGACGGCCCGCATCGCCGAACTGTCGCAGCGGGTGGAGGATCTCGCCAGCAACGCGCTGACCGACCGCTTGTCCGAGCGCATCGCCGGGCTCGCCGACCGCCTGGAGGCGGTGTCGGCGGAATGGGAACGGCCGCAGGTCGATACCGCGGCGATCGAGGCGCGGCTCGCCGCGCTCGCGGTGCGGCTCGAAGCGGCCGAACAGCCGCGGGTCGACACCGAGATGATGCGCTCGCTGGAGGCCCAGATCGGCCGCCTGTCCGAGCATCTCGCCACCGCCGGCACGCTGTCGGCCGATGATTTCGACAATGACTTCGACCGCCGACTCGCCGCCGTCGAGCAGCGGCTCGACGAAAACCGGGAGGCGCTGATCGCCGCCGCGCGGGAAGCTGCCGACGAGACCGCACGGCGCATGCAGGCCGCGGGCGACCGGCGCCAGAGCGAGCATGTCGCGCAGCTTTCGGACAATCTGCGCTCTCTCGAACAATTGTCGCGGGACACTGGCGACCGCTCGAATCAGGTCTTCGACGCCGTCCATCTGACGCTTCGAAAGATCGTCGACCGGCTCGAAATGATCGAGACCGAACTCACGCGCGATGGCCGCAACGAGGTTCGGACACCTTTGGCCGCCATTGCGACGCCCGTCGGCTCGGCTGTCGAACCGGCTCCCGTGGGTGTCGGCTTCGAGGCCGCCGCGACCCCGCGTGGTCTCAGGGCCGCGATCGCCCGGCATCTTCCCGGACGCGCTGCCCCCGAAGTTGCGGCCGAAGCTGGCGACCAGGCGGTCCTTGAACGGCAGGCCCCGATGGCAGACGCGGGAAAGCGCGAGCGCCTCGAAGCCCCCACACTCGACACGTCGGACATGCTCGATCGCAGCGAGGCCAACCGGCCGCTGGAGCCGGGCTCGGGAGCCCCCGACATTGGTGCCCTGCTCGAACGCGTGCGCCTGCAGCAGCGCAGCAAGATCGAGGGCGGCGGCGAAGCGGTCGGCGAGGCCGAAACGCGCGCCGCGGCACGGCGCGCCGCCAAGGCCGCGGTGGCCGAGGCCGAGACGTTGCGCTCCTTCCCCGGCTCGGCAAAGCCGACCCGCGAAGGACTGACCGCGCTTCTGTCGCGCCGGCGCAAGACCATCCTGATGGCTGTCACCGCGGTGCTGGTCGCCCTGGCGGCGATGCCGATCGGCAAGGCCTTGCTGGCGCCCTCGACGGAGCGTGCCGACGGCCCGCAGATCGAAGCCACCGCCAACGCTGCGGCTCCGTCCGCGACCGTCACGGGATCGGCAGCGCCGTCTCCGCTCGCGCCGACGCCATTGGCCCTGACACCGAAAACCGCGCCGAACTCCGGCGCGACGTCTCCCTCCGCACCCGTGCCGCCCGTCTCGACCGGGAATGCGTCTGCGTCGAACGCGGCCTCGCCGACTGCGGCGCAGGCCGCGATTTCGCAGCCGGGGTCGGCGGAGCGCGACTCGGCCACGATCCTGGCCAGCGCCGTCTCCCGTTTGCCGGCATCCGCATCCGGCGCCATTCCTGCGGTACCGCAGGACATCGGCACGCCGGCGCTCGTCTCCGCCGCCGAGACGGGCGATCCGAAGGCTCTGTTCGAGGTCGGCCTCAGGCTGCTCGAGGGGCGCGGCAAGCAGCCCGATCCGGCCGGTGCGCTGAACTGGTTTGGCCAGGCGGCCAAGCGTGGCTTCGCCCCGGCGCAGTACAGCCTCGGCACGCTGTTCGAAAAGGGCAACGGTGTGGCACGCGACACGGGCGCTGCCCGCGACTGGTACATTCTGGCGTCCGACCAGGGCAATGTCCGGGCGATGCACAATCTCGCCGTGCTCTATGCCACCGGCGTCGACGGCAAGTCCGAGCCGGAAACGGCCGCGACATGGTTCGAGAAGGCCGCCGGTCATGGCATGCGCGACAGCCAGTACAATCTGGGCATCCTCTACGCCCGTGGCTCCGGGGTCGAACAGAACCTGCCCGAATCCTACAAGTGGTTCGGGGTCGTCGCCAATGCCGGCGACAAGGACGCCGCGGCCAAGCAGAAGGAGATCGGCGATCAGCTGACGCCCGCCCAGCGGACGACCGCCGACGCCGTGATCGCCCAATGGGCGCCGCAGGAGACGATCGGGTCGGCGAACACCGTGGAACTTCCGCCGGAGTGGACGAAGCCTGGCGACGACCATACGGCATCCGTCGACATGACGAGGGCGGTGCGCAACATCCAGGCCATTCTCGGCAAGCTCGGCTACGACGCCGGCACGCCGGACGGAGTCGTCGGCGGCAAGACCACGGCCGCGATCCAGGCCTTCCAGAAGGAGGCCGGCCTTACCGCCAACGGCAGGATCGACGAGACGCTGATCCGCGCACTGCTGGCCCGCAAGAACGGCTAAAGTTCTTAGGATATTTCCGCTAGGTTCGGCGCGTACCGAGAGCGCGCGCCGGATTTGGCATGCTGGAGGTCGGTCCCTGACGGATCTGGTCTCCGCCGCCATGTGACAAGGGGCGCCGAACCCAAGAACGATGGCCGCGTGAACCTCTACCTGCCGATCGCCGAAATCTCCGTCAACATGCTGGTGATCATCGGCATGGGCGCGGCTGTCGGCTTTCTCTCCGGAATGTTCGGTGTCGGCGGCGGCTTTCTGATCACGCCCCTGCTGATTTTCTACAACATTCCTCCGGCCGTCGCCGTCGCGACCGGCGGCAATCAGGTCATCGCCGCCTCCTTCTCGGGCGCGCTCGCGCACTACAAGCGCGGCACGATCGACCTGAAGCTCGGTTTCATGCTGCTTGTCGGCGGGGCGGTCGGCTCCGTCCTCGGCGTCATGCTGTTCACGCTGCTGCGACGTCTCGGGCAGCTCGATCTCGTCATCTCCATCCTCTACGTCCTTTTGCTCGGTTCCGTCGGCCTCCTGATGCTCGTCGAGAGCGTCAACGCCATGCGCCGCGTCCATGCGGGCGGTTCGGGCGAGGTGCGCCGCCACGGCCAGCACAACTGGGTCCACCGCCTGCCGCTGAAGATGCGCTTCCAGCGTTCCAAGCTCTACGTTTCGGTGATTCCGGTCCTCGGCCTCGGCTTCATCATCGGCATTCTGGGCGCCGTGCTCGGCATCGGCGGCGGCTTCATCATGGTGCCGGCCATGATCTACCTCCTGCGTGTGCCGACCAGCGTCGTCATCGGCACCTCGCTCTTCCAGATCATCTTCACCGCCGCGATCTCGACCATCATGCAGGCCGCGACGAACACGACGGTCGACGTCGTCCTGGCCTTTCTCCTGATGCTCGGCGGCGTCGTCGGGGCGCAGTTCGGTGCGCAGGCCGGCCGCAAGCTGCGCGGCGAGCAGCTGCGGGCGCTGCTGGCGCTCCTGGTGCTGGCGGTGTGCCTGCGTCTCGGCATCGAGCTGGTGATCTACCCCAGCGACATCTACTCGATCAGTCTGCCGAGTGGAGAGGCCAAGTGAGGGCGCTGGTCTTCTCCATCGCGGCGATCGTGCTGTTCTTGCCAGCGGAGCTTGCGCGGGCGCAGGAGTCGAAGGTGATGGCGCAGGTCATTCCGGCCCAGGCGGAAGAGACGCCTGGACTGAACGAGACCTTCGAGATCGGCCTGTCGACCGAGCAGATCGTCATCGCCTCCAATTTCAGTGGCGCCCGGCTCGTCGTCTTCGGCGCGCTGGACAATGCCGACGGCCGGGTGCTGCGCCAGGGCGGCTACGACATCGTCGTCGTCCTGGAGGGTCCGAAGACGCCGCTGGTGGTGCGCGAGAAGGAGCGCGTGCTGGGCCTTTGGGTCAACAGTGGTTCGGAGACCTTCAACAGCGCGCCGGCCTCCTACACGCTCGCCTCGACGCGGCGACTCACCGACATTGCGCCGCAGAAGCTGCTCGACCAGCTCTCGATCGGCATCGAGAGCCTTCGCACCGATCTCGGTCGCGATGCGGCCTCGGTCGCGCCCAACCGCGACGAATATGCGACCGCCATGCGGCGGATCCGGATCAGCCGCGGGCTGTACCAGCAGTCCTTCGGAACGATCGAGTTCGTCAGCGCGACACTGTTCCGCGCCGACCTCGCACTGCCCGCCGACCTTCCTGTCGGCCTCCACACCGCCCGCGCCTTCCTCTTTCGAAACGGCGTCTTCCTGCGCGAGCGCGACGTACCGCTGCGGGTGGTCAAGTCGGGATTCGAGACGACCGTCTCGAACCTCGCGAAGCGCTACGGCTTTCTGTACGGTGTGTTCGCGGTCCTCCTGGCGATCGTGACGGGCTGGTTCGGCAGGCTGGTCTTCAAGCGGGATTGATCATGACGGACGCCTTGCAGCACCCGCCCAGCACCGACTTTTCCGCCGACGGCGGCCCGGCGGCCGGGGGGCTCGCCCCTGTCAGGACGCTGTGGATCCTCGGCCTCGGCGGCCTCTTGCCCTTTCTCGCCCTGTCGGTGCTGCTGGTCTACGCCGGACGCAGTTTCATCGCCTTCGACACGCTGAAGCTTGGCCTTGCCGGCTACAGCGCGGTGATCCTCTCCTTCCTTGGCGGCATTCGCTGGGGCGCCTCGCTGATGGGCCAAAACCCGCAGCGCACGACGCTGATGCTCTCGGTCGTGCCCTCGATCCTTGCCTGGCTGCTTCTCCTGGCACCGGCGCCCTGGTGTTTCGCCGGCTTTGCCTTGGCCTTCCTCGGACAGGGCGTCTGGGACTTCGCCGCGACGAGGCGGGGCCAGCTGCCGCCGGAATTCGGCCGTCTGCGCCTGGTGCTGACGGCGATCGTCGTCCTCTGTGAGGTCGCGGCCTATTTCTCGACGCTTTGACAGGATGCCGCGCGGGCTTGTGGAGAGCCCGCCATCGGCGTCAGTGGCAGAGCGCGCGGAAGCGGATCGGATAGATGCGCGCGACGCCAATGACATGGGCCATGGCCCGGTCAGTCCGGAACAGGCCGTGAAATGCGCGGTCGAGGACGTTCAACCCGCCCGTCGTGACGCCGAAGGAGGGCATCACCATCCGCTCGCCGTCGGTGGCGAAACAGGCGCCGCACACGCTGCGACCGCCGCCGGCAACGCGCGCCATGGGGTGGAGATGGCCCGCGACCTCTCCCGGTCGCGCCCCGCCGCGCGGCTCGTGCCGGAAGTGCCAGGGGCCGATCGCGATCTCGCCGAGCGTCTCCCCGCCGACAAAGGCCGGCGGCTCGGGATCGTGATTGCCGGAAATCCAGGTCCAGTCGCGCCCGGCCATCAGCCCGACGAGGATCTCGCGATAGGCCGCGGGCATGAAGGCGGCGCCGTGCCGATCGTGAAAGCTGTCGCCGAGGCACACGACGCGGGCCGGATCGTAACGGCCGATGACGGCCCCGAGGAGCGCCAGCGTCGCCGCCGTGTCGTAGGGCGGCATCATCATGCCGCGCCGCGCGAAGGCTGCGCCCTTTTCCAGATGCAGGTCGGAGACGACCAGCAGCCTTTCGTCCGGGCAATAGAGCGCGCCCGACGGATCGCACACGACCGAGCCGCCGTTCAGCGCCGCCGCATGGCCTTCGCACTCCGCCTGCCGCATCCGGCGCACGACTGCATTCATTCGGCCCTGCATTCCCCGTGATTCGTTTCTGCCTCTATCGACTCATGCTTCGCGGCAAAGGCAAGGCGGCAAATCGCGCAATCGGGACGGTGACCGTCGCCGGGTCGCGGGAGGGCCGAGCACCGCTGCCCGGCGGCGCGATATCGGCCACGCGCCGACGGTGTCTTCACCTGGTCGCGCCCGCCTGGTGGGGTTCAGCTCAGCGCCTGCTCGATCAGCTGCGCCTCGGCGGCGATCGACAGGAGCTCGTCGCGCGCCTCGCCGACGACGCTCTCGCGGCCGATCTCCAGCATGATCGGCACGGCGAGCGGCGAGATCTCGGGAAGGTCCCGGTGGACGATGTGGTGCTTGATGCGGGCGAGGAGGTCCGAGACGCGCTGGACGTCGAGAAGGCCGGACGCCGCATCCGCCCAGGTCGCGCGTAGGAGGATGTGGTCGGGTTCGTGGGCGCGCAGCACGTCGTAGACGAGGTCGGCGGAGACCGTGACCTGGCGGCCGGTCTTTTCCTGGCCGGGATGGCGCCGGTCGATCAGGCCGGCGATCACGGCGCACTGCCGGAAGGTGCGCTTGAGGAGGTAGGAGTCCGCCATCCAGGCGTCGAGGTCGTCGCCCAGCATGTCCTCGTCGAACAGGCCGTCGAGCGACAGCGACCCATCCTTAATCATTGCGCCGAGATCGCCGAGGCCCCAGATCGACAGCGCGTAGTCGGTGGCGACGAAGCCGAGGGGTTTTGCCCGCGCCCGCTCCAGCCGCCGGGTGAGCAGCATGCCGAGCGTCTGGTGCGCGGCCCGGCCCTCGAAGCAGTAGGCGACCATAAAGAAGCGCTTTCCCGCCGGAAAGGTCTCGATCAGAAGCTGGTCGGCGCGCGGGATGATCGATTTGCGCTTCTGGATCTTCAGCCAGTCGCGGACCTGTTCCGGCAGCGAGCCCCAGCGCATCGGATCGGCGAGGATGTCGCGCACCTGTGCCGCGAGATAGGTGGTGAGCGGGAATTTCGCGCCGGCATAGGAGGGCACCTTCGGGTCTTCCGATACCGCCTTGGTGACGAGGCAGGTGTTCTCGACGATGCCCTCGAAGCGCAGCACGAGGCCGGCAAAGAGAAACGTGTCGCCGGGCCCGAGCATCTCCAGAAAGCCCTCCTCGATCTTGCCGAGGACCGACCCGCCGCGCGCCATGGCCGCCGGCGTCTTGCGCCGGATCAGCCGGACCGTCAGCGATTCCGCCTCGATGATCGTGCCGGCATTCATCCGGTACTGCTGGGCGATGCGCGGATGGCTGATGCGCCAGGTGCCGTCCTCGGTGAGGACGATCTTGGCGTAGCGCTCGTAGACCCGCAGCGAATAGCCGCCGGTGGCGACGAAATCGATCACCCGATCGAAGGTTTCGCGGTCGAGATCGCGGTAGGGCGCGGCCGAGATCACCTCGGCATAGAGGTCGTCGGCGCGGAACGGCTCGGCGCAGGCCATGCCGAGGACGTGCTGGGCGAGGACGTCGAGCCCGCCGTCGCGCAGGGGCGGCGTGTCCTGATCGCCGAGATAGTTGGCGTCTAGCGCCGCCTGGCACTCCATCACCTCGAAGCGGTTCGCCGGCACCAGGATCGCCTTCGACGGCTCGTCCATGCGGTGGTTCGAGCGGCCGATGCGCTGGGCAAGGCGCGAGGCGCCCTTCGGCGCGCCGATATGGACGACGAGGTCGACATCGCCCCAGTCGATGCCGAGATCGAGCGTCGACGTCGCGACCACCGCGCGCAAGCTTCCCGCCGCCATCGCCGCCTCGACCTTGCGCCGCTGCTGGACGTCGAGCGACCCGTGGTGGAGGGCGATCGGCAGCGTTTCCTCGTTGATCTGCCACAGTTCCTGGAACAGTCTTTCCGCCTGGTTGCGGGTGTTGACGAAGAGCAGCGTCATCTTGTGCGCCTGGATCGCCTCGTAGACCTCGGGCATGGCATAGCGCGCCGTGTGGCCCTGCCAGGGCACGCGCTCCTTCGAGGTAAGGATCGTGATATCGGGCTTGGCGCCGCCGGAGACCGTGATGAGTTCGGCGAGCGGCGCGGTGCCGGGCGCCTGGCCGACCAGCCATTCCCGAAGGTCGTCCGGCTCCGACACCGTCGCCGACAGGCCGATGGTCTGAAGATCCGGCTGCAACTGCCGCAGCCGGGCAAGGCCGAGCGCCAGCAGCTGCCCGCGCTTCGAGGTCACCAGCGAGTGCAGCTCGTCGAAGACGACGTAGCGCAGGTCCGAGAAGAAGGCGCGGGCGTCCTTCGCCGCGATCAACAGCGCCAGCTGCTCCGGCGTCGTCAGGAGAATGTCCGGTGGTTTCAGCTTCTGGCGCTGGCGTTTTCCCTGGCTGGTGTCGCCCGTGCGCGTCTCCAGCGTCACCTTGATGCCGATCTCGGCGACGGGTGCGGAAAGATTGCGCTCGATGTCGGTCGCGAGCGCCTTCAGCGGCGAGATGTAGAGCGTGTGGATGCCACGCGGCCGCGTCCCCGGCTTCGGCCGCCCGCGCCGCGTGAGATCGACCAGCGCCGGCAGGAACCCCGCCAGCGTCTTGCCCGCCCCCGTCGGCGCGATCAACAGCACCGACGCCCCGGCCTCGGCGCGGGCGAGAAGATCCATCTGATGCGGCCGCGGCGCCCAGCCTTTTCGCGCGAACCAGTCGCGGAAAGGCGCGGGGAGGGCGGGCATCCCGGTTGGGTCCGTCCTCATTGCGGTCGAGCCGCCAGAGCCAGCGCGATGCCGCCGAGGATCGCAGCCGCGGCCAGCGCAAAACGCAGCGTCGCCATTTCACCGAGGAAGAGGATGGCGCCGAAGGCAGCGAGGACCGGCACCGAAAGCTGCACGATCGCCGCCTGTGTCGGCGTCAGCCCCGGCAGCGCCTGGTACCAGACGATGTAGCCCAGGCCCGAGGCGAGGATCCCCGAGGCGAGCGCGATCGACACGCCGGACGCCTCGAGCCCTCCGGCAAAGGCCGAGGCGGCGACGAGCGGCAGGCTGACGGGCACGGTGCGGATGAAATTGCCCGCCGTCTCCCGTATCGGATCGCCGCCCATCCGCCGTCCGCGTAGCGAATAGACGCCCCAGGCGACGCCCGAGACGATCATGGCGACGACACCCGTGATCGCCGGGGTTGCCGCCGTCGGCGCGATCCAGACGACAAAGGCGCCGAAGGCCAGCACCAGTCCCGCCACTTCCAGCCCCCGTGGCTTCTCGCCGCGCATCAGCCCGTCGCCGATCATCGTCGCCTGCACCGAGGCGAACAGCACCAGCGCACCCACCGCCGCGCCGATCTCGCGATAGGCAAGGGAGAAGGCGAGCGCGTAGACGAGGAGGGCGAGGGCAGAGATCCAGCTGCCGGCAAGATGATCGGCCCATCGGCCGACCCGTGCTGCCGCGGGCGCAGCAGAAGCCCGTCCCGCATCGCGGTCTGCAAGCAAGCCATCGCCTGAAAGGCCTGCGGTCCGCCGCTGCGCCGCGAACAGGATCGCGGCCAGAACCAGCGCGCCCGATGCCAGCCGCACCCCGGTAAAGCCCGCCGCATCGATCGCCCCGTCCGCCAAGGCCAGCCGCGCCAAAAGGGAGTTGCCGGCAAAGGCCAGCATCGCGAGGGCGGTCATGAGAAGCGTAGACGGCATTCTGGTCTCATTATGGGACGCGTTGGACGCGGCGAATCCACCCATATAGGGCGCCGACCGGCGTCCACCGGACGAATCCCTGCCGACGCTCACATCGCGATATAACGATCCGCCCGGTGGTTGATGGCGAGGAACAGGTTGAGGACGACGACGCCGAGGATCGAGAAGGCGATCGAGACGGGGTCGGCGACGGTGAAGGAGAGCGCCAGGACGGAGAGGTCGATGGCGAGCTGGGTGAGGCCGGCGCGCCAGTGGAAGCGGTCCTGCAGGTAGAGCGCGAGGATGCCGACGCCGCCAAGGCTGGTGCGGTGGCGGAAGAGCGCGAGGAGGCCAAAACCCATCAGGAGGCCGCCGAGAACGGCGCCGGTGGTGCGGTCGACGGTGCCGAAGGCGAGGAGCGCCGGCTGCACGGCGGTGAGGAGGGAGAGAAGGGCGACGGCGACGAACGTCTTCACCGTGAAGGCAAGGCCCATGCGGCGGACGGCGAGGAAATAGAAGGGCAGGTTCACGACGAAGAACAGGAGGCCGAAATTCCAGCCCGTCGCATAGTGCAGGATGAAGGCAAGGCCCGCCGTGCCGCCGGTGAGGAGGCCGAGATGGGCGAGGATCGAAATGCCGAGCGCGGTCAGGACCGTGCCGGTGAAGAGCCCTTGCGCATCCTCCAGCGGCGTATGCCGCGTCGCCGTCGCCTGCCAGTTGCCGAACCCGCGCAGGCGTCTGCGGGCGATCGTCTCGTCGGCCATTGCAGTCTCTTTCCGTCCGTGTGCTGTCATGCTGCAGGTGCGAAGACGATAGGCGAGTCGGGCTGTCTCGGCCAGCGTCCCCAGGGCAACTTGTACCGGCGATCGCCGCGAGGCCCGCTATCCCGACGGAATGGCCACGTCCCGTTCGAAGATCAGAAGGAAACCGTCCAGCGGCACGCCGCGATCACGGCGCAGGAGGACGCGCGACTGGTGGCGAAGCGACAGGCTCGCGGCTTCAGCCAGACGGCATGCGGGCGCAAGCGCATGGGCAAAGCGCAGCGAGGGCAGGAGCAGGTAAGGCTCGTCGCCGTCATGGGCCTCCAGCGACAGCGCGAACAGCCCGCCCGGCACGAGCATCTTTGCGATCGCGGCGACGATGGTGGTGAGGTCGCCGACATAGTTGAGGACGTCCGCCGCCGTCACGAGATCGAAGCCTGTCGCAGCAGGGGGAAGGGCGGTGATGTCGGCCTCGGTCAGACGGTCGTAGACGGCCTTGCGCCGCGCCTTGCCGAGCATGGCCGGAGAGAGGTCGACGCCTTCGAGCCATGCCGTCACGGGCCGCAGTTGCACGCCGACAAGCCCCGTGCCGCAGCCGAGATCCAAAGCGCGGAGATAGCGGTGCTCGGTGCCCGCGACGCCCTGCAGGGCGGAAAACAGCTGCTCCGGCATGCGGTAGCCGAGACGGTCGACGAGCGAGGTCTCGAAGCGCTCGGCATACTGGTCGAACAGGCCGCGAACGAAGGCCGGCGGCATGGTCTGCGGCATCGGTGCCGCGCCGAGCGAAGCGAGCTTCAGCCCGGCGCCCTCGCCGTCGGCCGGGTCGAGCGTCAGGGCCTTCTCATAGGCCGCGATCGCCGCCGTGATGGCTCCGGATTTTTCGCTGTAACCGCCAAGGGCGACCCAGCCGGCGGTCCAGAACGGTGCGAGCTCCAGCGCCTGGCTCATCAAATCCGCCGCCGCGCCGACATCACCCGCCTCCGACAACCGCAGGGCGTAGTCGGCACGGCGATCGGCGAGCGCGTCGCCGGACGAAGAGAGGTGCATGCCGGGGGCTCCGTGGAGCCCGGCATATGCGCCGGAAATGGGCGGCGCTCAAGCGGCAAGTCCGTCCTTCGGATGCCACGATTGCCGGCGGGTCCTGCGGAGCGAACGCGGAAAGCTACGCCGCCATTCTGCGCAGTGGACCGTTCGGACAAAAAAGAGGCCGCCCCGTAGGACGGCCTCTGCCGGTGTCTCAGAACGACGGCCGGGGCCGTCACGATGCCGCATCAGGCAGGCTGACCGTTGCCGCCGGTGGCGCCGAAGATCTGCCCCGTCGAGAAGCTAAGCAGAGGATCTGCCGCCGCGACGTAAAGCCCGGCGATCTCGGCCGGCTGTCCAGCGCGTCCCAGCGGGGCATCGCTGCCGAAGGTGCGCAGCTTCTCCACTGTCGCGCCGCCGCTGACCTGCAACGGCGTCCAGAACGGGCCGGGAGTGATCGCGTTGACGCGGATGCCCTTCGGCGCAAGCTGCTTCGCCATGCCCTTCGTGAAGTTGAGAACGGCCGCACGGGTCATCGCGTAGTCGATGAGGTCCGCGGAGGGGCTGCCGGCCTGCTCCGATGAGGTGTTGATGATCACCGCGCCCGCCTGCATCCGCGCGACGGCAGCCTTGGTCAGCCAGAACGGCGCGTAGATGTTCGTCTTCATCGTGTCGTCGAAATCCTTCGACGAGATCGACGCGATGTCGGGGCGGGTCTGCTGGCGCGCCGCATTGTTGATGAGGATATCCAGCCCGCCGAGCTGGTCCGCGGCCTGCTCGACGAGGCTCTGGCAGAAGGCCTCGTCGCGAAGGTCGCCGGGGATGGCGACCGCCTTGCGGCCTTCCGCCTCGATCAGGGCGATCACCTCGCGGGCATCCGGCTCCTCCTCGGGGAGATAGTTGATCGCGACATCGGCGCCCTCGCGGGCGTAAGCGATTGCCGCGGCACGGCCGATGCCGCTGTCGCCGCCGGTGACGAGGGCCTTCTTGCCGGCGAGCCGGCCCGAGCCCTTGTAGCTCGTCTCGCCATGGTCGGGACGCGGGTTCATCTTGGAGGCGAGGCCCGGCCAAGGCTGCATGTCGGTCGGATAAGGCGGCTTGGGATAGGCACCGGCCGCCGGCGTGGTCGGGGCGGTGACGGGAGGGTTGGACTGTGCGGAGGCGGCGGTGCCGGCGCCGAGGGTCGCGGCCGCTGTCGCGGTCAGTGCCGCTCCGGCCAGGAAGATTCGGCGGTTGGTATCAGTCATGAAGTGTCTCTCCTTGTTGAGGGACAAAGCCGACGTCGATGGGGATCGTTCCTGCCGGGTCGATAATCAGTCGACGATATCGTTCGCTGCCAAAAGATCTTGACGGACGGGCGGCTTCCATCGCCGTGCCGCCGCCGCGACCCGGAGGACGGCCATGCCGTTCTTTTCCTCGGGCGGCGCATCGAAGCCGCAGTCGCCGGCAGCGTTTGTCGATCCGGGCTCTCCGGTCGGCTTTCGTTCCTTGAGGCCCAAAGGCTCAGACGCCCGGACCCAATGACCCGGTGCTGGACGAAGCGGTGTGGTCCTGCGCCGTCCCGCACCTATGTCCCTGCCGATGCTGCGCCCTGAAGATCTCCTCCGCCCGACGCCCGAAGGCCTCTACTGTCCGCCCGGCGATTTCCACATCGATCCCGTGCGCCCGGTGGCGCGGGCGCTGATCACCCACGGCCATGCCGACCATGCCCGCCCCGGCAATACGGCGGTGCTGGCGACGGCCGAGACGCTGGACATCATGGCCATCCGCTACGGCGAGGAGTTTTGCCAGACGCGGCAGGTCGCGGTCATCGGGGAACGTCTCGATATTGCCGGCGTCACCGTCTCCTTCCATCCGGCGGGCCATGTGCTCGGCTCGGCGCAGATCGCGGTGGAGAAGGACGGGCTGAAGATCGTCGCCTCGGGCGACTACAAGCGCAGCTTCGACCCGACCTGCGCCGGCTTCGAGCCCGTGCCCTGCGACGTCTTCATCACCGAGGCGACCTTTGGCCTGCCGGTCTTCCGCCACCCCACGGGACAGGCGGAGATCATCCGGCTGATCCGCTCGACCGAGCAGTTTCCCGAGCGTGCCCATCTTGTCGGCGCCTATGCGCTGGGGAAGGCGCAACGCGTCATCAAGCTTTTGCGCGACGAGGGCTACGACCGGCCGATCTACATCCACGGCGCCCTGAAGAAGCTCTGTGACTACTACCAGACGCAAGGCATCGACCTCGGCGATCTCAGGCCGGCAACGGTCGAGGGCGGCGACAAGGGCGTTTTCGCCGGCGCGGTGATCGTCGGGACGCCCTCGGCCTTCGCCGACAAATGGGCGCGGCGCTTTCCCGACCCCGTCGCCTGCTTCGCCTCCGGCTGGATGCAGGTGCGCCAGCGCGCCCGCCAGCGCGGCGTCGAGCTGCCGCTGATCATCTCCGACCATGGCGACTGGGACGAGCTGACCGACACCATCGCCGAGCTCGGCCCGTCCGAGGTCTGGGTCACGCATGGCCGCGAGGAGGCGCTGGTGCGCTGGTGCGCCCTGCGCGGCCTGCCCGCGCGGCCGCTGCACCTCGTCGGCTACGAGGACGAAGGCGACTGAGGAATCTTGGCATCCGGGACGCTGGCGCCGTCTGAATCGGCCGGGTCCATCAGCGGCGCGGCGAGGTCATCGCTGCCCGACGTTCCAAAAAGTCCGTTGCGCGCCTCGGCCCGGTCCTCGCGCTTTTCCAGTCGGTCCTCGCGTCGCAACCGCCGCCTTGCCATGAAGGCGCGGGACAGCTTGACGATGTCGCGAATGTTGAGAAACAGCGGAATGCCCGCGCGCCCGCCGTCGGGCTCCAGCGACAGGCCGGCGCTCGTGATCGTCCCGTCGTCGTCGGTGTCGCGGACGATCAGTTCGACCGGCCCCATCGCTACCCTGTCGCCATATTCCGCCCGACCGCCGAGGCGCGACGTCATCAGATCGCCGACGGTGGCATCGCCGATCTCCTCGCCGAGGCCGATGCCATAGGCCGCGTCGAGGAATTTGGCCGGCTTCGACGGGTCGATGGTGAATTCGCCGAAGAATTCCGCGTCGTCCGGTGCGAAGGGTACGGTGCTGGCGAAGAGGCGATCGAGCAGCCGGGGATAGCGCGGCGCGATGAAGAGGTAGACGTAGTCGCCGGCCCGCAGGGGACCTGCATACTGGTAGCGCATCGACTTGCCGTCGCGGATCACCAGTGCGGGCCTTGCCCAGCGCGGCACCCGCTCGCCACGCGCCACCGGGCTGTCGGCGACGACGCGGTAGGACAGGAGCTCGTGATGTGCCGTGCCCGGCAGTTCCAGCTCGACCTTCTCCACCGGCCCGATACGCTTCGGCACGATCAGCCCGAGCTTGTTGGCGAGGAAGCCGATGGTCCAGCCCTGCACCATCAGCGATGCGAGCACGATGATGAAGGCGACGTTGAAGAGCATGTGGTTGCCGTCGATGCCGCCGAGCAGCGGCAGGATGGCGAGCAGGATCGACACCGCGCCGCGCAGGCCGACCCAGGAGATGAAGGCGGTTTCGCGGGGATTGAAGTCGAAGGGCAGCATCGACAGCCAGACCGCCGCCGGGCGCGCGATGAAGATCAGGAAGGCCGCAAGCCCGAGCGCCGGCAACGCGATCTCGCCGAACTGCGAGGGCGTCGCCAAGAGGCCGAGCACCAGGAACATGATGATCTGGGCGAGCCAGGTCATTCCGTCCTGGAACTGCTTCAGCGAGGCGTGCGAGCGGATGCGGCTGTTGCCGGCATAGAGGCCGGCGACGTAAACGGCGAGAAAACCCGAGCCGTCGATTGCGCCGGTGACGGAAAAGACCAGCAGCGACAACGCCAGCGTGAAGATCGGCGTCAGCCCGCGCTCGAGCTTCAGCCGGTTGACGAGAAAGCGGATCATCCAGCCGCCGGCAAGGCCGAAGACGAGGCCAAGGCCCATCTGCTTGACGAACAGGCCGAGCACGCCGAAGCCGATGTCGCCGACTTCGCCGCCGGCCGCGATGATCTCGACGAGCGCGATGGTCATGAAGATGGCCATGGGATCGTTCGATCCCGACTCGACCTCCAGCGTCGAGCGCACGCGGTCGCGGATATTGATGCCGCCGATGCGCAGAAGGAAGAACACCGCCGCCGCATCCGTCGAGCCGACGATGGAGCCGAGCAGCACGCCCTGCAGCCAGGTGATGTCGAGGAGATACCAGGCGGCGGTGCCGAACAGCACGGCCGTGATCGGCACGCCGAGGGTCGCCAGCGTCAGCGCGGGAAGGGCCGCCTGCCGGAACGAGGCGAGCGACGTGCCGAAGCCGGAATCGAACAGGATGACCGCCAGGGCGATCGACCCGATGAAATAGGCCAGGGGTGCATTGTCGAAGTCGAGGCCGAGGCCGTCGACGCCGGCAAAGAGGCCGATCGACAGGAAGAGAAGAAGGAGCGGTGCGCCGAACCGCAGGGCCAGAAGGCTCGAAAACGCAGCGACCAGCACCAGCACCGTTCCGATGAGAATGGCGAGATACATGGATTCGTGCATCGGCGAGGCATCCTGCTTCGGCGGGAGGGGAAGGACGAACCTGTCGCGGCAGGCTCCGACACGTCACTGCAGCAATTCGCTGTGCCCTAAGCAAGGCACGAGGCGACGGTTGGGTGGTTGGCGCGGGCAGGCGGGGACGCCACGCCGGCGCCGAATCGAAAACGCCCGGGAAGGGCCCGGGCGCAGTCGGTTTTCCGAAGGGCAGGAGGCCGTGCCCTCGTCAGCCGACCTTGGCCATGGCGACCGCGGTGTCCGACATGCGGTTGGAGAAGCCCCATTCGTTGTCGTACCAGGACAGGATGCGCACGAAGGTGCCGTCCATGACCTTGGTCTGATCCATGTGGAAGATCGAGGAATGCGGGTCGTGGTTGAAGTCGTGGGAGACGTTGGGCGCATCGGTAAAGCCGAGGATGCCCTTCATCGCGCCGTTCGCGGCGCTGCGGATCAGTTCCTGCACTTCCTCGACCGTGGTCGCGCGCTTCGGCACGAACTTGAAGTCGACGACCGAAACATTGGGCGTCGGAACGCGGATCGCCACGCCGTCGAGACGGCCTTTCAGCTCCGGCAGGACGAGCGCGACGGCCTTGGCGGCGCCGGTCGAGGTCGGGATCATCGACAGCGCGGCCGCCCGGCCGCGGTAGAGATCCTTGTGCATGGTGTCGAGCGTCGGCTGGTCGCCGGTGTAGGAATGGATCGTCGTCATGAAGCCCTTGTCGATGCCGATGCCGTCATGCAGCACCTTGGCGACCGGGGCGAGGCAGTTCGTCGTGCAGGAGGCGTTGGAGACGATCTTGTCGTCGGCGGTGAGCGTGTCGTGGTTGACGCCGTAGACGATGGTCTTCTCGGTGCCGGGCGTGCCGCTCAAGGGGCCGGAGATCAGTACCTTTTTGGCGCCGGCCTCGAGATGGGCGGCGGCCTTCGAAGCATCGGTGAAGATGCCGGTGCATTCCATGGCGATGTCGACGCCGAGCTCGGCCCAGGGCAGGTTCTTCGGGTCGCGCTCGGCGGTGACGCGGATCGGCCCGCGGCCGACGTCGATCGTGTTGCCGTCGACGATGACCGTGCCGGGGAAGCGGCCGTGGACGGAATCGAAGCGGATAAGATGGGCGTTGGTCTCGACCGGGCCGAGATCGTTGATGCCGACGACCTCGATGTCGGTGCGCCCCGACTCGATGATCGCACGAAGCACGTTGCGGCCAATGCGGCCAAACCCGTTGATAGCGACGCGAACTGCCATTCCTGGTACCTCCTGAGGGATCCGGCCCACCATGAATCACGGGTCGTCCGGGCCATCCCGGCTCTACAGCGCGGACCGACCGGACCGAGAGCCTGCGGTGCAAGATCTGCGTGACGACGCCCGTGTTCTTACCGGTTTTCCCCCGGAGGTAAAGCCGGCGGAGGGTGTTTAAGAGGGCGAAGCCGTCAATCTCATCACGTCGATGTGATCATTCCTGCCGAGGTCCCCGTGGCGGTTGCTGCGGGCGTGACGGCAGGAATGCCGGTATCCACGGTGCCGTCGGCGCCGTCTCGCTTTGACGGTTGCAACAGGGCGGCGAATGCCGCAGGACTCTCCGGACTTGCGAGCTTTGCTTAGACTGGGCCGCGAACCCAGGAGAATGCCCGATCATGCCTGCAGATCATCCGCTCGATGCGGTGTCCCTTCGCCTTCAGCAGGCGCTCGAACGTCTCGGCAGGGCCATCGACGGCCAGCTGGAGCGCGAGAGCATCGTGCGCTCGGCTGAAGAGGAAGTGCAGCGCATGACCGCCGACCGCGGCAGGCTGGCCGGCGAGCTCGATTCGGCGCTGGCGAGGTCCGAGCGGCTCGAGCACGCCAATCGCGAGGTCTCCCGTCGTCTCGTCGGTGCGATGGAAACGATCCGAACCGTGCTCGAACGCCGGCAGGAAGGCTGAACCATGCCGCAGGTGGTGGTGACGATCGACGGCAAGACCTTTCGCATGGCCTGCGCGGAGGGCGAGGAGGACCACCTCGCCAGCCTCGCCGCCGAGGTCGACGGCCGGGTCAACGAATTGCGCAAGAGTTTTGGCGAGATCGGCGACCAGCGTCTCGTCGTCATGGCCGCCATCATGGCGACGGACGAATTGTCCGAGCAGCGCCGCAAGGTCGCGACCTTGGAGGCCGAGATCGCCGCGGCTCGGAGAGACCGCGACGAGGCATTGCGCCGCGTCGCGGCGGACGAGCGGCGTTTCGTCTCACACATGAACGAGGTCGCCGCGGCGATCGAGACCGTCGCCGGCAAGATCGATGGGCGCGGCTAGCGCCGCCCCCGTCGGCGGCCTTCAGGTCTTCAGCCGGTAGCCGGTGCGGAAGATCCACCAGATCGCTGCCAGGCAGATCGCCATGAAGACCACCGTCATGCCGAGGCTGATGCCGATGGGCACGTCGGACGTGCCGTAGAAGCTCCAGCGGAAGCCGGAGATCAGATAGACCACCGGATTGAACAGCGTCACCTTCTGCCAGAAGGGCGGCAGCATCGCGATCGAGTAGAAGCTGCCGCCCAGGAAGGTCAGCGGCGTGATGATCAGGAGCGGGATGATCTGCAGCTTCTCGAAGCCGTCGGCCCAGATGCCGATGATGAAGCCGAACAGGCTGAAGGTCGTTGCCGTCAGCACCAGGAAGAGCAGCATGAAGAAGGGATGCTCGATCCGCAGCGGCACGAACAGCGTCGCGGTGGCGAGGATGATGAGGCCAAGGATGATCGACTTCGTCGCGGCCGCGCCGACATAGGCGAGCGTGATCTCCATCGCCGAGATCGGCGCCGAGAGGACCTCGTAGATGGTCCCGGAGAAGCGTGGGAAATAGATGCCGAAGGAGGCGTTGGAGACGCTCTGCGTCAGGATCGACAGCATCATCAGCCCGGGTACGATGAAGGCGCCGTAGCTGACGCCGTCGATCTCGGCCATCCGCCCGCCGATCGCCGCGCCGAAGACGACGAAATACAGCGATGTCGAGATGACGGGCGCGACGATGCTCTGGAAGACGGTGCGCCAGGCGCGCGCCATCTCGAAGCGGTAGATCGCCTTGATCGCGTGGAAATTCATGCCTTTTCTCCCACCAGGCTGACGAAGATCTCTTCCAGCGAACTCTGCTTGGTCTGGAGATCCCTGAAGACGATGCCGGCCTCGGCAAGGGCGCGCAGCAGCGCGGTGATGCCGGTGCGCTCGCCGCGCGTGTCGTAGGTGTAGGTCAGTTCCCGGCCGCCGGTCCCGAGCGTCAGCGCGAAGGGCGCCAGCGCCTCGGGAATGATCTCGATCGGCTCGGCGAGAGTGAGCGTCAGCTGCTTGCGGCCGAGCTTGGCCATCAGCTCGGCCTTCTCCTCGACCAGGATGATCTCGCCCTTGGAGATGACGCCGATGCGGTCGGCCATCTCCTCGGCCTCGTCGATGTAGTGGGTGGTGAGGATGATGGTGACGCCGTCGTCGCGCAGCTGCCGCACGACCTCCCACATCTCCTGGCGCAGCTGCACGTCGACACCGGCGGTCGGCTCGTCGAGGAAGAGGATGCGCGGCTCGTGGCTGAGTGCCTTGGCGATGAGGACGCGCCGCTTCATGCCGCCCGACAGCGTCATGATCTTGGAGTCCTTCTTGTCCCAGAGGGACAACTGCTTCAGCACCTTCTCGATATAGGCCGGGTTTGCCGGCTTGCCGAAGAGGCCGCGGCTGAAGGAGACCGTGGCGAACACCGTCTCGAAGGCATCGGTCGTCAGTTCCTGCGGCACGAGACCGATGGTCGCGCGCGCCGCGCGGAAATCGCGGATGATGTCGTGGCCGTCGGCGACGACCGTGCCGGTCGACGGATTGACGATGCCGCAGATGATCGAGATCAGCGTCGTCTTGCCGGCCCCGTTCGGCCCGAGCAGCGCAAAGATCTCGCCACGCCGGATTTCGAGGTCGATGCTCTTCAGGGCCTGGAAGCCCGTGCCGTAGGTCTTGCCGAGTTTCGAGACGGTGATGATCGGCGTCATGGGTCACTCCAGTCGGTCTTGGCGGTCGGGCGTGGCAGTCGGGCGTGCCTGCCTGCCGGGCAACTCAGTCACTCGAAAAGGCGTCGGACGCGCCGTCTAGCATGCCGTCCGACCAAACGCGACCGAGCGGTACAAATATCCCGGGCGCGCCGCTTAGGTCGGGCGCGGCAGTGGTTCTGCAAGGGGTGCGTCGGCTTGAATTCCGCGGAATTCGAAATTGCGGGATGCGCACTAGCGAAGCACCGGCAAGGAGCCTATGTCTGGCCTCGGCGAGCTGCGCGGTCCGACAGGGGTAACATTTCCCCGGGGCCTTACGCATCCCTTAGGGAGCTGTCCCTGTTCCGGCCCGTGGGCTGGAATATATGGCGCCCACCTACATTGTAGGTTCCCGGGATCGATCATCTCATCGGCCGAGGTGGCTCGCCAACTTCCCCTTTTTTCAAGAACGACCTAAGACATCCTCCGGAAACGGCGGGAAGGGCGCGAGATATGGACGATGTTGCGGCGCTGAAGGCAACGCTGCGCGCAAAGGCCCTGGCCCGGCGCGACGCCATGGACGAGGAGGCGCGCATCGAGGCCTCGTTCGCGATCGCCGAGAGCGTCGCCGCGAGGCTGACCTTCGATCCCGGCACCGTCGTCTCGGGCTTCCTCCCCATCCGTTCGGAAGTCGATCCGCGTCCCCTGATGATGGCGCTCGCCGACCGCGGCGCCCGGCTGTGCGTGCCCGCCATCGTCGAGGGCCGGCTGCAGTTCCGCCACCTCGTCCGCGGCGCGCCGCTCGAGCCGCAGGGGTTCGGCACCTATGCGCCGGGTGCGGGCGCCGCGGTGATGGATCCGGCGATCATGCTGGTGCCCTTGGCCGCCTTCGACCGCAAGGGCCACCGCATCGGCTATGGCCGCGGCTATTACGACCGCGCCATCGGCGCCTTGCGGGACAAGGGAATCGATCCGACGCTCTGCGGCATCGCCTTTGCCGTCCAGGAGATCGAGGCGGTTCCGGCCCAGCCCCATGACAGGCGCCTCGACATGGTCGCCACGGAACAGGGGATCTGCGACTTCGGCAAGGCAGCCGCGGCATAGCCTCGGGGCTGCGGCCAAGCCCTTCCAGGCGGTGCGACCGCCGCTTCGGGGCACTCTGCAAACACTCGATGGTGGAAGCCAGTTGGCCCCTATCGAAGGATCACCGTTCGCGTCGCCTGCTTCGGTGCCGCGAAGATCTGCGTCCAGTAGTTCCGGCCGATCTTCCGATGCCGCGCGGCGCCGAAACCGACCTCGGTGACGGCGGGATTGAGGAGATTGGCGCGGTGACCGGGCGAGCGCTCCCAGCCGGCCTCCGCCGCGGCATAGGTCGGATAGCTGTGGCCGATGTTCTCCGCCGTCGTCGACCAGGCATAGCCGGCCCGCTTCATACGCCGGGACAGCGCACCGGCGACGCCGTGATCCATCCTGTCGCGCGCGGCCATGGCCGCCGACTGATCCCCGGCGACTTGCGTCAGCACCGGATCGATCGCCAGCGGCTGCAGCCCGTGCTGACGGCGAAAACTGTTCACGGCGGCAAGGGCGCTCTCCTGATCGAAGGAGACGGCCGTCGTCGCCGTGTTGGGAGCGATGCTGGCGCAGGCGCCGAGCCCGGCGAGACAGACGCCGAAAGCCAACATCCGCCCCGCGATTTTCAGGCATTGCGAGGAAGAAGACTTCTGGAGAGGCATGGGATTTTCCTGTTGCGAGCGATCCTCGCCGCACTGCGGCGGAAATCCTTCGCGATTTTGGCGTCATCCGCGCTATGTCGGGCTCATCCGCCACTTGCGAAAGCCCGACATGATCGACCTCTACACCTGGACGACGCCGAATGGCGAAAAGCCCATCATCATGCTGGAGGAAGTCGGTCTTCCCTACACCCTGCATCTTGTCGACATCGGGGCGGGCGCTCAGAAGCTGCCGGAATTCCTGGCCATCAATCCGAACGGTCGTATTCCCGCCATCACCGATGAGGGTCAACGCGTCTTCGAATCCGGCGCCATCCTCGTCCATCTGGCGGAGAAGACCGGCAAGCTCCTTCCGGCCACCGGCACGGACCGGACCGAAACCTTTGCCTGGATGTTCTTTCAGGCTGGCGGGACGGGGCCGATGATCAGCCAGTGGCATCATTTCAAGAGCGCCGCGCCCGAGGCGCTGCCCTACGCCATCGAGCGCTATCGCAACGAGACGCGCCGCCTGCTCGGCGTTCTCGACGGAAGGCTCGAAGGGCGCGACTTTCTCGCCGGCGACTATTCGATTGCCGACGTCATGAACTTTTCCTGGGCGAAGACGGGTCTGGCCGAGCTCGGCGCCGAGGAAGAGTTCCCGGCACTCGCCGCCTGGATCGGACGGATCGGTGCCCGTCCGCAGGTCATCGCGGCGCTGGAAAAACTGGCCGCCGCCAAAAAGGCGCTCGGCTGATGCGTTTCCTGTTTCTCGGCGACATGGTCGGCCGTTCCGGCCGCACCGCGGTGTTCAAGCAGCTGCCCGGCCTGATTTCGGACCTGAAGCTCGACTTCGTCGTCGTCAACGGCGAGAACGCCGCGGGCGGCTTTGGCGTCACCGAGGAGATTTTCGAGGAGACCCGCCGGGCCGGCGCCGATGTCATGACCACCGGAAACCACGTCTGGGACCAGCGCGAGGCGCTGGAGTTTTCCACCCGCCACGACCGTTTCCTCCGGCCCGCCAATTACCCCAAGGGTGCGCCGGGCAACGGCTCGGGCCTTTTCGAGGCACGCAGCGGCGCGCGCGTGCTCGTGGCCAACGTCATGGGACGGGTGTTCATGAACCCCGACCTCGACGATCCCTTCCGCTGCGCCGGCGACATCGTCGCGGCCTGCCCGCTCGGCGAACAGGCGGACGCGGTCATCTTCGACTTCCACGCCGAGGCGACGAGCGAGAAGCAGTGCTTTGCGCATTTCCTCGACGGTCGCGCGAGCCTTGTCGTCGGCACGCACACGCATGTGCCGACGGCCGACCATCAGATCCTGCCCGGCGGCACCGCCTACCAGTCGGATGCCGGCATGTGCGGCGACTACGACTCGTCGCTCGGCATGGAGAAGGAGGAGCCGCTGAACCGGTTTCTCACCAAGATCGCCTCCGGGCGCTTCGACGCCGCGCAGGGGCCGGCGACCATTGCCGGGCTTGGCGTCGAGATCTCCGACCGCACGGGGCTGGCCGAGAAAGTGGCGCCCTTGCGCATCGGTCCGCGGCTGGAGGAGACGGTTCCCGACTTCTGGCGATAAATTCGCGCTTTCTGGCGGTGACTGCATTGTGTTTCCGCTGTCCGTCGCCATCTGTCGACAGCCGGCTGCCGCGACGGGGTCGGCGTCGAGGCGTCGAAAGAGCGTTATCCACCGGCAGCGCGTACCGCTTCCTGTAGACAACTCCCTTGAGACGGCTTCGCTGTCATCTGCGCTGTGCGCTGTTATTTTAGTGAACGCTCGCATCACATGATCGGGAGCGAAGGAGGAAGTCTTGGAGCAACCGGTATCGAATGCGGTGGCGCAAACCGCACTCACAGGCATAGCGCCGGACACGGTGCCAACCTGGATCTGGCTTGCCACCATCGCCGCCATTGGCGCGTTGTTCGTGTTCGACTTCCTGACCCATGTGCGCAAGCCGCACGAGCCGACGTTCAAGGAAGCGGCACTTTGGTCGACATTCTATGTCACCATCGCCCTGCTTTTCGGCTGGGGCCTCTGGATCTACTGGGATCGCCAGCACGGCATCGAGTACTTCGCGGGGTTCATCACCGAAAAATCGCTATCGGTCGACAATCTCTTCGTCTTCGTCATCATCATGAAGAGCTTTGCCGTGCCCGCTGCCTTCCAGCAGAAGGCGCTTTTGATCGGCATCGTCATCGCTCTTGTCATGCGCGGCATCTTTATCGCGCTTGGCGCGGCAGCGATCGAGCAGTTTTCCTGGGTCTTCTACATCTTCGGCATCTTCCTCATCTGGACCGCCTGGAAGCTGGCATCCGAAAGCCTGAAGCATGGCGCCAAATCGACTGATGAGGCGTATGAGCCGAACGCGATCGTCAAATACGTCCAGCGCCACATCCCGACCGTGCCCGAGTTTCACGGCAATGCACTGACCGTCGTCCTGAACGGAAAGCGCTTCTTCACACCGATGTTCATCGTGATCCTCGCGCTGGGCATGACGGATCTGCTGTTTGCGCTGGACTCCATCCCCGCCATTTATGGCCTCACCGATGCGCCCTACATCGTCTTCACCGCCAACGCCTTCGCCCTGCTCGGCCTGCTGCAGCTATACTTCCTGCTGGGTGGCCTGCTCGACAGGCTTGTCTATCTCGGCATCGGCCTGTCGCTGATCCTGGCCTTCATCGGCATCAAGCTCATCATCCATGCGATGGAAGCCAACACGCTGCCCTTCCTCAACGGGGGGCAGGGCATTGAAGGTCTGCCGCACATCGAGACAAGCTTCTCGTTGTCCGTCATCGTCGGCATCCTGGTCGTGACGACGGTGGCGAGCCTGCTGAAGAGCCGTTCGCAGGCCCGCAAGGGTCTATGACGATCGCCATCGCCGCATGACGCTGAAGAGCCGGCGCAAGCCGGCTCTTTCGCCCACGGGTAGGGCAGTCTCAAACGCCGTCGAGGACGATGATCGTCGGGCGATCGGGAAGGCTGCGCATCGAAACGGTCAGGCTGCGCTCGGTCCTTCGCTCCACCGCGAAGTCCGGCAAGCGCTGAAGAAACCGTTCGATCGGACCGGCGAAGCGGTGCATGGGCAGGACGATGCGCGACTGCAGCCGGGCGACCGTTTCAGCCATGCCTTCCTGGCTGAGCGTCCAGGATCCGTCCACCGGCACCATGACGATGTCGAGACGACCGAGTTCGGCAAAATCCCCATCCGTCAGCAGATGATGCAGATGGCCGAGATGGCCGATGCAGAGCCCGGCGATCTCGAACACGAAGATGGAGTTGCCGTCGGGCACGTCGCCCCCGTAGCCGCGCGTGTCAGTCGGAACGTTGCGGATATAGGCGTCGTCCACCGTGACCTGGTGGCGGGCAGGTCCACCGTCCGGGTTCCAGCCGCGCAGCACCGTCTCGATGCCCGGGTCCGGAAAATTCGTATAATGCGTCGAGTGGGCGTTGTTCATCGTGACCACGCGCGGCACGATCGGTCCGGCATAACCGGAATAGTCGGTGGCAATCGTCACCCCGGCCGGACTCTCGATGACGTAGGTCGAATGGTGGGCATAGGTGATCTTGACCTCGTCGCGGCCGAAAGCGGCAAGGCGGACCGGGCCGGAGAAGGACGCAAACATGGCCTTCGGCAGGGCATCGGCAATGGCGTGGCATGAGCTGGGAACGCTCTGCGCCAGCGCCGCCGGAACCAGGCCGACGGTGAAGGCGAGAATGGCAGCGATGCGATGGGCGATCATGGGCGGCTCCATGGCGGTGAGGGCATCTCAGCCTATGCCCGATCGCCGCGTCGGCAGATCATAATCGCGTCATCCGAAGGTTTGGCTTTTGCGCGGTATTGCGCGGGGCGGGAGAAGCGTTCTGGACCTTTGGTGCGCAATTTTTTATATGTCCGCGACGAAACGACATTCGCAAGACAGGTGCCCCATGGCCGGCCATTCACAGTTCAAGAACATCATGCACCGCAAGGGGCGGCAGGATGGCATCAAGTCCAAGCTGTTCTCCAAGCTGGCGCGTGAGATCGTCGTGGCCGCCAAGGCGGGACTTCCCGATCCCGACATGAACTCCCGGCTTCGCCTGGCGGTGAACAACGCCAAGGCCCAGTCCATGCCCAAGGACAATATCGAGCGGACGATCAAGAAGGGATCGGGCGCCGATGCGGAGAACTATGACGAGGTCCGCTACGAAGGCTTTGGGCCGGGCGGCGTCGCCGTCATCGTCGAGGCGCTGACCGACAACCGCAACCGCACCGCCTCCAACGTCCGCTCCTATTTCACCAAGTCCGGCGGCGCCCTTGGCGCAACCGGCTCGGTCTCGTTCATGTTCGACAAGGTCGGCGAGATCGTCTTTGCGCCGAAGGCTGGCGATGCCGACAGCGTCATGGAAGCGGCCATCGAGGCGGGGGCCGACGACGTCGTCTCCGACGAGGACGGCCACACCATCGTCACGACCTTCGAAAGCCTTGGCGAAGTGTCGAGCGCGCTCGAGACGGCACTGGGACCCAGCGAAAGCGTCAAGATCATCTGGCGTCCGCAGAATGGCGTGCCTGTCGACGAGGAAAAGGCCGAGAGCGTCATGCGCCTCATCGCCAATCTCGAAGACGACGACGACGTGCAGAGCGTCTATGCCAATTTCGAAGTCGACGACGCCGTCATGGCGAAGCTCTCGGCCGCCTGATCGGTCGCCGCCGATTGTCGGCCAGCTTCGTCACGGCTGACCGGCCGGGGCATCCTGTTTACGCCTCGGTCGGCAGTCCGGCATCATCGTAGATGTCGGCCAACGTCAGCGTCGCGCCGATCTCGGGCAGCGAAATGCTCGCTCCCAGCTCTTCCACGACCAGCGACGCCCAAACGTTCCGGACGCCGCGACGCCAGACGATGACGCGGGGCGCCTCGCTGTCGACGAGAAGCACCACGGCGACCGCCGAATGCGCTTTATATTCCTCGACCTTCTGGAATCGGTCGAAGCGCATGGTCGACGGCGACAGCACCTCGACGAGGACCCGCGGTTCACTGACTTCCATCGACCGGTCCGGTTCCGAGCGGCAGTCGACGAGAATATCAGGGCGGCGGACATTGCCGTTCGGATTGCGGATGGCGATGTCGTCGGTGTGCGGCCGACAGGGGCTGCCGCGCAACTGGTTTCGCAGGGAAGTCAGGATGTTCACGGTGATCGTGTCGTGCCGACGCGACGCTCCCGTCATCGCCTTCGGCGTCAGCACGGGCACGCCGTCGACGAGCTCGTAATTGCAGTCCTGATCGAGCTGCCAGACGAGAAACTCGTCGGCGGTCATTCGCTGCACCGTTTTTGCTCGGCTCATTCCGTGCCTCGCGACGAGAATCGCCATATCATAGGAGGAACGCGGGCAAACGCAAAGCAGGATGTTCGTCCCGCCACGGACACGCACACCAGGGCCGCATTCATCGCCGCATCGCCCATTGCAGCCTGCTCGCCTCCCTGTTGGCATTATGTTCCAATTCGTTCACTCTCTGTCTTCATGCTCTCGACTGATTCGAAGAGAAGCGAGGGTTAACAAAGTGTTACAGCGACCGACAATTCGTATTCTGGGCATCGATCCTGGCCTCCGTCGCACCGGCTGGGGTGTCGTCGAAAGCATCGGCAATTCGCTGAGTTTTGTCGCGGCCGGCACCGTGACCTCGGACGCGAAATTCGATCTCGCCACGCGCCTGCGGCAACTCTACGACGGGCTCCAGGCGGTGATGGCCACCTACCGGCCGGACGAGGCCGCCGTCGAACAGACCTTCGTCAACAAGGACGCGGTGGCGACGCTGAAACTCGGCCAGGCCCGCGGCATCGCCATGGTCGTTCCCGCGCTCGCCGGCCTGCCGGTCGCCGAATATGCGCCGAACGCGGTGAAGAAGGCGGTGATCGGCGTCGGCCACGGCGACAAGAAGCAGATCCACATGATGGTGAAGGTCCTGATGCCGCGGGCGACCTTCGACACGGAAGACGCCGCCGATGCGCTCGCCATCGCCATCTGCCACACCCACCATCGCCAGTCCGCGGCCGCCCGGGCGGCCTTCGAAGCGCGCTGATGTTCTTGACTTGTTCTTGACGGCGACGTAAGTAATACCGACAAGGTATTACCTCTCCAGGCAAGGTGCGGCGTCTGTGCGCGTGACGGAAAACGGCCAGGTGACCATCCCCAAACCCATGCGCGACAAGCTCGGGATCGGTCCGGGAAGCGAGGTCGAGTTCGTCCTGCGTAACGGCGAGATCTTGGTTGAGGCCAATACTGACGCTGCTGAAATCCCCGATGCGGTTTTGATGCGCCACATAGACCGGTACACCGGCAGCTTTAGCTTTGACGGTCTGCAGGCCGATGACGTCTTCCATTGGCTGAGAGACTGAGCCGATGGCAACACTGTGTGACACCAATATACTGATCGATCTCTACGGGGAGAGCCAGCATTGGAACGCATGGTCCCGCAAAGCTGTGGCTGCTGCGCGGCGGTCGGGTCCACTGGTGATCAATCCGATTGTCTATGCCGAGTTTTCGATCGGCTACACGTCGGTTGAGGCCGTCGATGCCGTCCTTGATGCGCGCGTCTTTGATCTGGACGCACTGCCGTGGGCTGCGGCTTTTGATGCTGCACGGGCCTTCGTCGCGTATCATCGGCAGGGGGGAGAAAAGCGGTCTTCGCTTCCCGATTTCTGTATCGGTGCTCATGCTATGTATCGGGGGTACCGGATGCTCACACGCAACCCCTCCCGCTACCGCGCCTATTTTCCCGACCTCGAACTTATCTCGCCGGAGACGCAGCCTTGATCGGCAAACTGAAGGGCACGGTCGACGAGATCGGCGAGGATCACGTCGTCATTGACGTGCACGGCGTCGGCTACGTCGCCCATTGCGGCGCGCGCACCCTCGGCAGCCTGCCGGGGCCGGGCGAGGCGGTGACCCTGTTCATCGAGACCTATGTCCGCGAGGACATGCTGCGGCTCTACGGCTTTGCCTCGGAGATCGAACGCGCCTGGTTCCGACTCCTGCAGAACGTCCAAGGCGTCGGCTCCAAGGTGGCGCTGGCGATCCTCGGCACCCTGTCGACCGGCGAACTGGCGAGCGCCATCGCCCTCCAGGACAAGGCCATGGTTTCGCGAGCGCCGGGGGTCGGGCCGAAGGTCGCGGCGCGCATCGTCATCGAACTGAAGGACAAGGCGCCGGCTTTCGCCGGAGCTCTGGACGCGCCGTCGATGGGTCTGAAGCGAAATCTCGGCGACGGCCTTGCTCCGGCGGCGATCACCGACGCCGTCTCTGCCCTCACCAATCTCGGCTATTCCCGCGAACAGGCGGCGACAGCCGTCTCGGCTGCCCTGAAGGGGGCGGGCGAAGAGCCGAGCTCAGCGACGCTGATCCGGCTGGGACTGAGGGAACTGAGCCGAGCATGACGGCAGCTGCGAGTTGTGCTATTCCTTACTTTGGAACAGGTAAGGAATTTGGGGTGTCGCGATGGCAATTCTGGGGACCGTGACTTCCAAAGGTCAGACGACCATTCCAAAGACAGTGCGCGATCAGCTCGGCTTGGCGGAGGGATCTCTGATTGAGTGGAAGGTGGTCGATGGTCGTGCCTCGGTCATCGCTCGCAACGAGCGGATTTCCGACATGGCCGGAACCCTTGGAAGACCTCCGAAAGGCAGAGGTCTAGAGGTCGAGGAGATCGACGATGTCATCGCCGCCGCCACGGCTCGTCACGTTTTGGATGGGGGCGGGGACCCATGACGCCGACGGGCGTCGACACCAATGTTCTTCTGCGCCTGCTCGTCGATGACGACGGTGCCCAGGCGGCGACCGCGCGGGAGTTCTTCCAGTCACGGTCTCCTCAATTTCCGGTCCAAGTGAGTTGGATCGCTCTCGTTGAGCTCGTATGGACGCTTCGTTCACGCTACGGATACGCGGTTTCCGATATTCTGACTGTTGTCGGCGAGCTCTGCCGGCGACCCGACGTCCGGATCGAGAGGGTGGCTCTTGTCCTCGACGCCGTGGAAAAAGCGAAAGCAGGAGCCGGTTTTTCAGACGCCCTGATCGCTTTGGGCAACGAAGCGGCAGGATGCGATCGGACAGTGACATTCGATCGCGAGGTTAGCCGCAGGCTGGCTCAGATGTCGCTCCTGGAGTGAACAATTTCATTGAACAGACGCGGATACCGAATGATCAACGCCCCCACGAGCCCGAACCTCTGCGAGGCATCTTCTTGAACGAGGCAACCCGCCTTCTCGACCCCGATGCCCGCGGCGAGGATCTCGACACGACGCTGCGCCCGCAGCGGCTCGACGATTTCGTCGGGCAGGCGGCGGCGCGCGCCAATCTGAAGGTGTTCATCGAGGCGGCCAAGGGGCGCGGCGAGGCGCTGGACCACGTCCTCTTCGTCGGCCCGCCCGGTCTCGGCAAAACGACGCTGGCGCAGATCATGGCCAAGGAACTCGGCGTCAATTTCCGCTCGACCTCCGGACCGGTCATCGCCAAGGCCGGCGATCTCGCGGCGCTCCTCACCAATCTGGAAGACCGCGACGTCCTCTTCATCGACGAGATCCACCGGCTGAACCCGGCCGTCGAGGAGATCCTCTATCCCGCCATGGAGGATTTCCAGCTCGACCTGATCATCGGCGAGGGGCCGGCGGCGCGCTCGGTGAAGATCGACCTCGCCAAGTTCACGCTCGTCGCCGCCACCACCCGCGTCGGCCTTTTGACGACGCCGCTGCGCGATCGGTTCGGCATTCCGGTCCGGCTGAATTTCTACACCGTCGAGGAACTGGAGCTGATCGTCCGGCGCGGCGCGCGCATCATGGGCCTGCCGCTGTCGGAGGACGGCGGCCGCGAGATCGCCCGCAGATCCCGGGGGACCCCACGCATCGCCGGACGGCTTCTGCGGCGGGTGCGCGACTTTGCCGATGTCGCTTCCGTCACGCTCGTCGACCGTAAAATTGCCGACGAGGCGCTGACGCGGCTCGAGGTCGACAGCCTCGGCCTCGACCAGCTCGACCGGCGCTATCTCGACCTGATCTCCCTGAACTTCGGCGGTGGGCCGGTCGGCATCGAGACCATCGCGGCGGCCCTTTCGGAGCCGCGCGACGCGATCGAGGACATCGTCGAGCCCTATCTCCTGCAGCAGGGTTTTCTGCAGCGCACGCCGCGCGGCCGGGTGCTGACCGCCCGCGCCTTCCGCCATATCGGCCTGGCCGTGCCTCAGGGCTGGCAGGGGGCGCAGGCGACCCTGTTCGAGGATGCGCCGGACGTCGACTGACAGGCGGGGCGAGCGGGACACCGACGCAAGACGCCCGACCTTTCGGCCGGGCGCTGATGATGGTGGCGACGGAGGCTGAGGGGCTTGAGAAATCCGGCTACTCGACCTTGCCGATGGCGAAGAACATGGTCTCGCCCGAGGAGTCGTCGACGCCGTCATTGTCGGTGACGACATAGCCCGTGCCGTCCTTGTCGATGGCAAAGCCCTCGACCTTGTCGACGACGTAGCCGCCGTTCTTCTTGAGGTCCGGCATGAGGTCGCGCACCTCTTCCTTCTTCACGGTCGGCAGGTCGCCGCCGAGCTTGGCCGGCTGCAGCTCGGAAACCGCGACGCGGTAGAGCTTCTTCAGCTTCGCCGCCGCGCCGATGAGGTTGTCGCGCTCGACGAGGATGATGTTGTCACCCTGTACGGTGATCTCGGACAGGCCGACCCAGCCGCTTTCGGTCTGCTCCAGGGGATAGCGAACGGCGCCCCATTCCTTGGCCTTGATGTCGTAGGAGAGGAGCTTGGCCGTCCCCTTCGGGTCGTCCTTCCATTCGCGCTGCATGGCGACCCAGAGCACGTCGCCGATCTTGGCGATGCCTTCCGCGCCGAAACGCGTCTCGCCGGCCAGAAGCTCGGCCGGGAAGGCGATCTCTTCCTTGATCTCGCCCTTGGCGTTCACACGGTAGAGCGCATGCGGCGTCAGCTTGGCGGCGTCGCCCTCCGATGCCAGCCAGAAACCGCCGTCGCCATCGGGCGTGATGCCCTCGATGTCGAGCTTCTGCGCCGCGGTACCGTCGCGGGTGACGGGAAGCGCCTTGGTGATCTCGGCCGGCCGCTTCGTCGCGTCGATGGTGAAGATCGCCGGCTGCGAGCGATAGAAGCTGTCGCTGACGGCGTAGAGCGTGCCGGCCGTCTCGGGGTCGGCGGCAAGGCCGGAAAGGGCGCCCCAGCCGATCGGCTGGCCATCGACTTCGGTCGAGACGATCTGCGGATAGGCCGCCGGCCCTTCCGACCTCTCGTAGATCATGACATGCGAGCGCGCGCCGCCGTCCTCGCCAAGGTCCGCCTCGTTGGCGCTGACGAAGAGGTTGCGCGAGGGGATCGCGATCCCGCCTTCCGGCGAGACGCCCGACGGCAGCAGTTGCAGGAGTTCGGGCTCGGCGCCGGTATCCTTGTAGACGGCGACCAGCGAAGCTCGCTCGGCGAGGACGAAGATCAGCGTATCCTCGCCGAACTTGCCGACTTCCAGGCCCTCCGGCTCGATGCCCTTGGCCCGCGAGCGCTTGTCCGGATAGTGGCCGGCCATGACGGCCGCCTTTTCGAGCGACGCGCCGCTCTCGTAGAGCACGGTGCCATCCTTGTTCCAGATGGTGAAGGAGCGCGAGCCGCCCTCGTAGTCGCCTTCGTTCGCGGCGACGAAGCGGTTGTCGTCGAGCCACTTGGCGGCGTCGGGCTCGCGAAGCCGACCCTTCTGGCTGCCGGTGAAATCGAACTTGCCGTCGGAGACCGTGTCGATCTTGTCGAGGTCGACGGAGCCGGCGGAGAAGTGGCCGGTGACTTTCGCGGTGTTGCCGTCGATCACGACGAAGGCGTTGTTCTCCTGCAGCGACAGAACGATTTCGTTCCGGTCGTTGAAGGCAATGAATTCCGGCTCTGGATCGGTCGGCGCGACGTCGGAAAGTTTGGTGACGTCCACGCGCTTCAGGCTGCCGCAATCGGCGACGCCATCCTTCAGGTCGAAAATAACGACATCGCCGGCGGGCAGCTGCGGGATCGCGCCATCGTTGAGATCCTCGTCACGCTCGTTCTCGATGGCGACGGCGACAAGCGTGCCCTCCTTCGAGGCGGCGACGGAATCGGGCTGGCCGCCGAGATCACAGGTGGCCTCCACGGTCTTCGTCGCGATGTCGACGATGGCGAGCTTCCCGGAAGGCTCCGTCTTGGACTGGGAAGTGTTGACGCCGACGAGCGCCTTTGTCCCGACGACCGTTACCGAGGTCGGCTCGCCGTCGAGCGAGAGGAAGCCACCGGCCTTGGGGGCTTTCGGGTCGGCGATGTCGACGAAACCGATGCCGCCGAGCGGGCTGTCGCTGTAGATGAGCGTCATGCCGTCCGGCGTCGCGGTGATGATCTCAGATGACGACGTCGACTTCTGGTCCTTGTCGGCCGGAATGTTCTCGGCGACCGCAAAGGAGGCCACGCGGTTGAACATCGGCGCGGCGGACGCGGCCAGCGCGGTCGATGCGAGCAGCAGGGCAGCGAGCGAGGCGGTCTTGGCGATCATCGGAGCTCTCGAAAAGGATTGGGGAGCCTTCCTAAACAGCTGACTGTTACACGGGGATGACAGCCCCGATCGCCGCATCCGCGGGCTCCAGACGATGACAACGCCGCTTCGATGCCTTACCGGAACGCCATGAACACCGAACTTTCCGGCTGGCTCACCGATGACGGCCACTGTCTCGACGTGCGGGTCTATTTCGAGGACACGGACTTCTCCGGTGTCGTCTATCACGCCCGCTATCTGCACTTCCTCGAGCGCGGTCGCACCGATTTCCTCCGCCTGAAGGGGATCGGGCATCGCGCCCTGGCGGAGGGTGCCTACGGCGAGCCGATGGCCTTCGCCGTGCGCCAGATGTCGATCGAGTTCCTGCGCCCGGCCCGGATCGACGACGTGCTTCGCGTCGAGACCCGCACCGAGCTTCTCGGCGGCGCCCGGATCATCCTCACCCAGCGCATCCTTCGCGGCGACGACGTCCTGATCGAGGCGAAGGTGAAGGTCGCCGTGATCTCGCCGGATGGTCGCCCGCGCCGGATGCCGGAAGCCGTCTCGGCGATCCTCGCCCGTCCCGCCGCCTCTCCCTGAATCGCCAGGTCCGCCACTCCCGCAACGGCAGTGCAGCATTCACGTCAACGATTGCTTAAGGTTAATGCTGTTTGAATGCAGGGGCCCGGGACTGCCGGTGACGCATGCCATTCTTTCGCTTGATTCAAATTGTGTAGAACGGTCGGGTCATCGGCAGCACAGAGCATTAAGAGCGCGAAGGCGGTTCGATCGCCCCGACGGGGATGATCGAGCATTTCCCTGTTGCGTGTGCGAACAGCCTGCCCGGCAACCGGGCTTTGAGATTTCGAGGGTCTAGCAAATGAACGAGATCGCCCAGAGCGCTCTTGCGGCACCCGAAGCGACGGTCTCGCTCTGGCATCTTTTCTGGCAGGCCGGCTTCATCGTCAAGGCTGTCATGCTGGGCCTGCTTGGCGCGTCCGTCTGGACCTGGGCGATCATCATCGACAAGTCGATGCGCTTTGGAAGTTTCCGCCGGCAGCTGAACACCTTCGAAAACAATTTCTGGTCCGGCCAGTCGCTCGAGGAGCTCTATCACACGCTCTCCGAGAAGAAGACGACGGGCATGGGCGCGCTCTTCGTCGCCGCGATGCGGGAATGGAAAAAATCCTTCGAGAAGGGGGCCCGCTCGCCGATCGGCCTGCACACCCGCATCGAAAAGGCGCTCGATGTGACGCTGGCCCGCGAGATGGACGGGCTGGAATCGCGCCTCGGCTTCCTCGCCACCATCGGCTCGGCCGCGCCCTTCATCGGCTTGTTCGGTACGGTGGTCGGCATCATGACGTCGTTCCAGGCGATCGCCGCCTCCAAGCAGACGAACCTTGCCGTCGTCGCGCCGGGTATCGCCGAGGCGCTGCTCGCCACGGCGATCGGCCTCGTGGCCGCCATCCCCGCGGTCATCGCCTACAACAAGCTGTCTGCCGATGCCGGCAAGCTCGGCATGCGGCTCGAGGCCTTTGCCGACGAGTTCTCCGCCATTCTGTCGCGCCAGATCGACGAGCGCACCACGACCCGCTGAGCCGAACACGCACGACGACGCCGCGTTCCGGCGCCGCAGAAACCGACCGGAGCACTGCCGCTTCGGAACTCAGGAGCCGATCGATATGGGCATGTCCACAGGCGGAGCGGCATCGGGCGGTTCGCGCCGGCGCAGGAGCCGTAAGCGGGCACTGATGAGCGAGATCAACGTGACGCCGATGGTCGACGTCATGCTGGTGCTGCTCATCATCTTCATGGTCGCCGCGCCGCTTCTGACGGTCGGCGTTCCGCTCGAACTTCCGAAGACACAGGCCAAGGCGCTCAACGCCGAGAAGACGCCGATCACCGTCGCGGTGAAGTCGGATGGGCAGATCTACATCCAGGAAGAGACCTATCCGATCGAGGAACTGGTCTCCAAGCTCACCGAAATCGCCAAGGCCGGCTACGAGGAGCGCATCTTCGTGCGCGCCGACCGCGCCGTCGACTACGGCACGGTCATGCAGGTGATGTCGCGCATCTCGCTCGCAGGCTTCACCAATATCGGTCTCGTGACCGATCAAGAGACGACGAGCTGATCGGCTGAGATGAAGTCCGGTGTCGCCACCTCCGCTGTCCTGCACGTCGCAGCCCTTACCCTGGGGCTGTGGTCGTCGTCGTCTCCGCCGTCTCTCGACGCGACCTATGCCGAGGCGCTGCCGGTCGAGATCGTCATGTCGAACGCCTTCGAGGGCGTGAAAGGCGAAAAGACCGCGCCGATTTCCGACGCGCCGGCCCCGACCCCGACGCAGCGGCCCGAGACCTTGCCCATGCCGGCGGAAAACGTCGGCGACAACGAGGCGGATCTGAAGACGCCGCCGACCCCCGACAAGACGAACAACCAGACGCCGCAGACCGGCGCGCCGAAGCCGGCAGCACGGCCCGAGGTCAAGCCGGTCGAGGCGCCGAAGGTCGCCGAGACGCCGCCGCCGCCGGAGCCGACGCCCGAGCCGCCGAAGGTTGCCGAAACGCCGCCACCGGCGCCGACGCCTGAGCCGGTTCCGGTCAAGACCGAGACACCGACGGAAACCACGCCCGAGATCGACCCGCTGGCCGAGATGATCGCCGCCGCCAAGGACGACGAGCCGAAGCCCGATCCGGAGCCGAAGCCAGATCCGGCCCCCGCGCATGTTCCGGTGCCGCAGGCGAAGCCGAAGCCGCCGGCGCCCGTCAAGGTCGCCGAGGCGAAGGCCGCCGACGCCAAGCCGGCCGCGGAGAAACCCGCTCCGGCCAAGCCTTCCAAGGCGCGCGACGCCGACGCGGCGGCCGACAGCGATTCCGACGCGCCGTCCGATTTCGAGGCGATGGCGGCTGCCGCGATCAACAAGCAGAAGGCCGCCGGTGGCGGCGCCAAACGGTCCAACCAGCAGGCTTCGCTCGGCAGCGAGCGGACGACGGGCACGAAACTGTCGCGCAGCCAGCTCGGCGAGATCCAGGGGCTTCTCAACGAGCAGATGCGGCGTTGCTATTCGGTGCCGGGCGGCGGCACCGAAGGCGACGAGATGAAGGTCTCGATCCGCATCCAGTTCGATCCCTCGGGCGCCATCGTCGGCGCGCCGGACATCGTCGCCGGCGGCGGTGGCTCGGGCGCCGCCCGCATCGCGGCGGAGGCTGCGGTGCGCGCCATCAGGCGTTGCGCGCCCTTCAACCTTCCGGCGGAGATGTATGCCGGGGGCTGGGAGGACACGACCCTCAATTTCGACCCCAGCGCCATGTACTGATTTTTCCGATCCATCGCCGCGGCGAGCCACGGACGGCCGGAGCGGCTCGGGCAAGGCCCGCCACGCCGCCAGCGTCCCGAATGCAACGAAGGTCCCGACATGAAATTTGACTTCAAGGCGGCGCTGGCCGCCATCGCACTCCTGATCGGCGGCACGTTGATGCCGGCCCAGGCGGCGATCAACATCGACATCACCAGCGGCAACGTCGATCCCCTGCCGATCGCCATCAACCAGTTCCAGGCCAAGGGTCAGGTCGGCGCGCAGATCATGCAGGTCGTCAATGCCGACCTGAAGCGGTCCGGCCTGTTTGCCCCGATCGACCCCGCCGCCTTCATCCAGAAGGATCTGGGCCCCGACGTCGCGCCGCGCTTTGCCGACTGGACCGTCATCAACGCCCAGGCGATCGTCACCGGCAAGGTCACGCCGGAGGCCGACGGCCGCCTGCGCGTCGAGTTCCGGCTCTGGGACACCTTCGCCGGCACGCAGCTCGACGGCCAGCAGTTCTACACGACGCCCGACAACTGGCGCCGCGTCGCGCACATCATCGCCGACGCGATCTACGAGCGGCTGACGGGCGAGAAGGGCTATTTCGACACGCGCGTCGTCTTCGTCTCGGAAAGCGGACCGAAGACGCAGCGCGTCAAGCGTCTGGCGATCATGGACCAGGACGGCGCCAACGTGAACTACCTCTCCGACGGCAGCGACCTCGTCCTGACCCCGCGCTTTTCGCCGAGCCGCCAGGAAATCACCTACATGTCCTTCGGCAAGTCGGAGCCGCGGGTCTATCTCCTGCAGCTCGAGACCGGCCAGCGCGAGGTCGTCGGCAACTTTCCCGGCATGACGTTCGCGCCGCGCTTCTCGCCGGACGGGCAGAAGGTGGTGATGAGCCTGCAGCAGGACGGCAACGCCAATCTCTACGCCATGGACCTGCGGTCGCGCGCCACGACCCGGCTGACCTCGACCACGGCCATCGATACCTCGCCGTCCTTCTCGCCCGACGGCGCCCGCATCGTGTTCGAAAGCGATCGCGGCGGCCGGCCGCAGCTCTACATCATGGGCGCCGACGGCGGGGGCCAGCAGCGCGTCTCCTTCGGCGACGGCTCCTACTCGACCCCCGTCTGGTCGCCGCGCGGCGACCTCATCGCCTTCACCAAGCAGACCGGCGGCCAGTTCCAGATCGGCGTCATGCGCCCGGATGGCTCGGGCGAGCGCATTCTCACCTCCGGCTTTCACAACGAGGGCCCGACATGGGCGCCGAACGGGCGGGTGCTGATGTTCTTCCGTGATCCACAGGGCGGCACCGGACCGCAGCTCTATTCGATCGACCTCACCGGCCGCAACGAGCAGAAGGTGACGACGCCCGGATACGCGTCCGACCCTGCCTGGTCGCCCTCGCGCGAGTAGCCGCAGGGATCTGGAGATCCCAGGACGGCGTTGCCCCGCTGCAACAACCCGGCAGGGAAAAACGGCATCCCAGACGACGGAGGCGGTCCCCACGAGAACCGCCTTCGTCTCGACTCAAACCCTGTCCAGCCATTGCCCTGGCCTCGTGCTGCATCAGCGATGGTTTCCGAGCGTTTACTTCGCTTTAAGGTCGATTAGGGTAAACGTCTTCCAACACGAATTCATCTGATTTGAAGGAGCTGGCCATGAGCCGGATCGCCGTATTGGCCCATAGCCGCATCGCACTCGCCCTGATGGCGGCCCTCGCCCTGGCCGGTTGCGCCAAGAAGAACGGCGGCCTGCCGGACAACGCGAACGGCCTCGGCCTCAACGGCGCCAACGGTGGCTTGGGTGGCGCCGGCGGCGTCGGTGGTTCTGCCGCACCGGGCACCAGCCAGGACTTCACCGTCAATGTCGGCGACCGCATCTTCTTCGACACCGACTCCTCGGTCGTCCGCGCCGATGCGCAGCAGACCCTGACGGCCCAGGCGCGCTGGCTGAACCAGTATTCGCAGTATTCGATCACCGTCGAGGGCCATGCCGACGAGCGCGGAACCCGCGAGTACAACCTTGCGCTCGGCGCGCGCCGCGCTTCGGCAACCCGCGATTTCCTCACCCGTCAGGGCGTCGCAGCGGCCCGCATGCGCACCATCTCCTACGGCAAGGAACGTCCGGTCGCCGTCTGCGACGACATCTCCTGCTGGTCGCAGAACCGCCGCGCCGTCACCGTCCTCAACGGCGCCGGCAGCTGACCGGCTTAACCACGCTCCTCATCGAATGATGCCGGCGGCCCTTCGGGGCCGCTTTCGTTTGCCGGGGCTCAATATCGCGTGCCGGATCTGCAGCAGGGATCTGCAGCAGGGATCTGCAGCAGGGATCTGCGGCAGGAATGCAACGGGGCACACTTTGGCCGCACTGCATTGCCCATGCTGGCCTGCGAGCGTCCGCCCGCGTAAGGAGAGGGCGCAGAGGCCCTCGGTGGCGGACGAGAGAGGACGAATTGCCCATGACGATGCTGACCCTGACCCGCTTCATGGCGACTGCGGCGGTCCTGATGACGGCCGCCCTTCCGGCCCACGCCCTGAAGCTGCCCCTCGACTTCGGCACGATGTCCGCGCCCCATCGCGCAGCTCCAGCCGCCCCTGCCGCACGCGTCGACGCACCGGTGCTTTACGCCCAGGCGAGCGATCCGGTGCAGCGCATCAACCAGCTGGAAGAGGACAACCGCCGGCTGAACGGCAAGCTCGAGGAACTGTCCTTCCAGGTGCTGCAGCTGCAGGAACAGCTGCGCAAGACGCAGGAGGACAACGAGTTCCGTTTCCAGGATTTGGAAGGAAAAGGCGAAAAGAGGACCGAGGCCGCACCGGCCCCTGCCGCGGCACCCACCGCCACCGCTGGACTGCCCTCCACTGCTCCGGCCGCTTCCGACACGGTGGCCTCGACCTCCGCGCCCACCGCCGGCAGCGGCGACGAGATCGGCGGTCTCCTCAGCGGGGGTCTCGACACCACCGGCCTTGGCACATCGGGGGCAACGCCTCCGGCGGCACCGGCGGCCGGGTCGACCACCGTCGCCTCGATCAAGCCCGGCAGCGAGGGCGAACTCTACGGCCTTGCCTACAATTACATGCTCGCCGGCGACTACAATCTCGCCGAGAACGCCTTCCGCCAGTATGCCGACACCTATCCCGATGCGGCGGATGCCCCGGATGCCCAGTACTGGCTCGGCGAAAGTCTGTTCCAGCAGGCGAAATACACCGATGCCGCCGAGGTCTTCCTGACCGCGCAGAAGACCCACCCGAAGAGCCCGAAGGCGCCGGAGATGATGCTGAAGCTCGGCATGTCGCTCGCCAAGCTCGACAACCGCGACACGGCCTGCGTCACCTTCAAGGAAGTCGCCAAGCGCTATCCGCAGATGAGCGCCAACGTGAAGAAGAAGCTGCAGGCGGAAGCGGCCGCCAGCAACTGCTGACGCTTGGCTCCGCCGCCGCCCGCCTCGACGGCTCTCTGCGGCGAAGTCTGTCGCTTCTGGGCCCGGGACCGCAGGGGGTCGTTCTTGCCGTTTCCGGCGGGCCGGACTCGCTGGCGCTGATGCGGGCAGCCGCGACCCTCGGCGCCCGCCGAGCCGATCTCGCCTTCCACGTCGTCACGATCGATCACGCCCTTCGCCCAGAATCGTCGGCGGAAGCCCTGGCCGTCGGAAAGGCCGCGGCCGACCTCGGTCTCCCCCACCTCGTTCGCCGCTGGACCGGTGCCAATCCTGGGGGAAATCTCCAGGGCAGGGCGCGCGCGGGACGATATGCGCTTCTTGCCGAGGCCGCGCGGGAAGTGGGTGCCGCGGCGGTCATGACCGGCCATCACCAGGACGACCAGATCGAGACGCATTTTCTGGCCGCCGCCAGGCAGGCCGGCAATCGCGGTCTTGCCGGAATGCGGGCTGAGCGCGCCCTGGCGCCGGGGCTCGTCCTGCTGCGCCCCTTTCTCGATATCCCCGGCGCGGCGCTGAAGGCTGCCGTGTGCGGCCTCGACCCCGTCGACGATCCGAGCAATCGCGATCCCCGCTTCGACCGTGCCCGCCTGCGCCATGTCCTTGCCGAGAGGGGTTTCGACCGGGCCGCCGTCCTCCAGGCGATTGCCGGTCATGCCGCGACGCGCGATGCGGCCGACCAACGGCTCGCCGCGGCTTTGGCCCGCCTGCAGGCGAGTGGGCAGTTCTCTCTTTGCCCGCTCGGAACGCTCCGTCTCGATCGCAGCGCACTTGCCGATATCGGCGGCGAGACGGCGATCGACCTCGTCGGTCGCGTCCTGCGCGTCGTCGGCGCCGGCGACTATCCGCCAGCCCATGGCGCGACGGCGCGCCTGCTCGAAAGGCTTCAAGGCGGCATCGGACGCCCTGTCGCGGCGACGCTCGGCGGCGCAAGCGTTGCCGGAACGCAGATGCTGGTCTTTGCGCGCGAATATGGTCGCGCCGGGCCGCCACCCGCCGCGATCGTCCCCGGCGGCCCGACCGTCTTCGACAGCCGGTTCACGGTCTTGAGCGCTGTGGGCAGGGCTGACGAGGCAGCCGTATCGCTGGTGCCGCTGGGCCGTCTCGGTCTCGGCAACGCGACCGAGCGGACGCTGCCCGTCGCGATCGATGTCGCGGGCCGGCCGGTTGCGGCGCCCGCCTGTCTTCACCGCAAACTCGGGCCCGGCCTGCACGATCTGGTGATTCGGGAGCGCCTGTCCTGGCGTCTTTTTGCCGATCTTCCCACGGACATGCCGGGAGCGCAGGGGGGATGCGGCCGCCATGCCGCCACCGGGGGTTAACCGGTGGGTGCGCAAATCGCCGCAAATGCGCCCGATGCAGTTGGCAAGCCGTGAGCATGCACCTATCTTCGCTCTAGCCGTTGCGGCAATATTCCAATTGCCCACGACGCGGATGTCAGGACCTCAAATGAACCAGAATTTTCGCAATATTGCGCTGTGGGCGATTATCGGTCTGCTGATCGTCGCGGTATTCCAGCTGTTTTCCAACGGCGCGCAGACGCAGGGCGCGACCAGCGTTCCCTATTCCAAGTTCCTCAGCGATGTCGACGCCGGCCGTGTTCGCGCCGTGACGATCCAGGGACAGCAGATCAGCGGCTCCTATACGGACGCCTCGACGCCCTTCCAGACCTATGCTCCGCAGGACGCGAACCTGATCGAGCGCCTCGAGGGCAAGAACGTCTCGATCACGGCGAGCCCGCCGAGCGACAACTCCAATCCGCTCTGGTCGATGATCCTGTCCTTCGGTCCGATCCTCCTCATCCTCGGCGTCTGGATCTTCCTGATGCGCCAGATGCAGGGTGGTGCCGGCGGCAAGGCGATGGGTTTTGGCAAGTCCAAGGCCAAGCTCCTGACCGAGGCACATGGTCGCGTGACCTTTGCGGACGTTGCCGGCGTGGACGAGGCCAAGCAGGATCTGGAAGAGATCGTCGAATTCCTGCGCGAGCCGCAGAAGTTCCAGCGCCTCGGCGGCAAGATCCCGCGCGGCGTCCTGCTCGTCGGCCCTCCCGGTACCGGCAAGACGCTGCTCGCTCGCTCGGTCGCGGGTGAGGCGAACGTGCCCTTCTTCACGATCTCCGGTTCCGACTTCGTCGAGATGTTCGTCGGCGTCGGCGCGAGCCGCGTGCGCGACATGTTCGAGCAGGCCAAGAAGAACAGTCCCTGCATCATCTTCATCGACGAAATCGATGCCGTCGGCCGCCATCGCGGCGCCGGTCTCGGCGGCGGCAATGACGAGCGCGAGCAGACGCTGAACCAGCTGCTCGTCGAAATGGACGGCTTCGAGCCGAACGAGGGCATCATCATCATCGCCGCGACCAACCGTCCCGACGTGCTCGACCCTGCGCTGCTGCGTCCGGGCCGGTTCGATCGCCAGGTCATGGTCTCGAACCCGGATGTCGGCGGCCGCGAGAAGATCCTGAAGGTTCATGTCCGCAACGTCCCGCTGGCACCGAACGTCGATCTGCGCACCATCGCGCGCGGCACGCCTGGCTTTTCCGGCGCCGATCTTGCCAACCTCGTCAACGAGGCGGCGCTGATGGCCGCCCGCCGTTCCAAGCGCCTCGTCACCATGCTCGAATTCGAGGATGCCAAGGACAAGGTGATGATGGGCGCCGAGCGCCGCTCGATGGCCATGACCGAGGACGAGAAGGCGCTGACCGCCTATCACGAAGCCGGCCATGCCCTGGTCGGCATCCACGAGCCTTTCAACGACCCGCTGCACAAGGTGACGATCATTCCGCGTGGCCGGGCGCTGGGCGTCACCATGAATCTGCCGGAGCGTGACCGGTACGGCATGCGCAAGAACGAGATGGAGGCGCGCCTCGCCATGATCTTCGGCGGCCGCGCCGCGGAAGAGATCATCTACGGTCTCGACAACGTGACCACCGGCGCCTCCAACGACATTCAGCAGGCGACGAACATGGCCCGCGCCATGGTGATGGAATACGGCATGAGCGAGAAGCTCGGCCGCCTGCGCTATCGGCAGAACCAGGAGGAGGTCTTCCTCGGGCATTCCGTCTCGCAGCAGCAGAACATGTCCGAGGACACCTCGCGGATGATCGACTCCGAGGTTCGCGGCATCATCGAAGCGGCCGAGAACAAGGCGCGCAAGATCCTGAACGATCATCTCGACGAACTGCACATCGTCGCCAAGGGCCTGCTCGAATTCGAGACGCTGTCGGGCGACGAAGTCCGCGACCTCATCGCCGGCAAGACGCTCGCCCGCGACATGGGCGACGACACGCCGCCCTCGCGCGGCTCGGCCGTGCCGAAGACGGGCTCGTCGCCGCGTCCCAAGGGGGCTCCCGACAGCCCGCTCGAGCCGCAGCCGTCGATCTGACAGGATATCCCGCGACGTGACGAAGGCGGCCCGCTCGGGCCGCCTTTTCGTTATGCGGTGGGTTTTGCGTCGTCGCCGGGGACATCTGATGTCTCGCTGACATTCTTTTTTACTTTTTGGGGCATGCTCTGCGCACTATGGGGCCGTTCGGGCCTGGCCAGATGATGTTCTCAAGGGATTGCCATGAGCAGAAAATTCTTCGGCACCGACGGCATCCGGGGCACCGCCAACACCTATCCGATGAATGCCGAGATCGCGATGAAGGTCGGCATGGCGGCCGGTATCGCCTTCAGGCGCGGCGACTACCGCCACCGGGTGGTGATCGGCAAAGACACGCGACTGTCCGGCTACATGATCGAACCGGCCCTCTGCGCCGGCTTCACGTCGGTCGGCATGGACGTTCTGATGCTCGGCCCGATGCCGACGCCCGCCGTCGCCATGCTCACCCGGTCGATGCGAGCCGATCTCGGCGTCATGATTTCCGCCTCGCACAATCCCTTCGAGGACAACGGCATCAAGCTTTTCGGGCCCGACGGCTATAAGCTGTCGGACGAGGTGGAGCTGCAGATCGAGCAGCTGGTCGGCGAAGACATGTCCTCGCGCCTCGTCATGGGTGACCGGCTCGGCCGCGCCAAGCGCTATGACGACGGCGGCCGCGACCGCTACATCGAATTCGCCAAGCGCACCTTGCCGAAGACGCTGACGCTGGATGGCCTGCGCATCGTCATCGATTGCGCGAATGGCGCGGCCTACAAGGTGGCGCCTGAAGTCCTGTGGGAGCTCGGCGCCGAGGTGATCCGTATCGGTGTTGAGCCGAACGGCACGAACATCAACCTGAATTGCGGCTCGACCAGCCCCGCTGCATTGTCGGCGAAGGTCAGGGAAGTGCGCGCCGACATCGGCATCGCTCTCGACGGCGACGCCGACCGCCTCATCATCGTCGACGAGAATGGCGACATCGTCGACGGCGATCAGCTGATGGCCGTCATTGCCGAATCCTGGGCCGAGGACGGACGTCTGGCCGCCGGGGGCATCGTCGCCACGATCATGTCCAATCTCGGCCTCGAACGCTTCCTCGGCGACCGCGGCCTGCAGCTCGCCCGGACCAAGGTCGGCGACCGCCACGTCGTCGAGCACATGCGCGAGCACGGCTACAATGTCGGCGGCGAGCAGTCGGGGCACATCATCCTGTCCGACTACGGCACGACCGGTGATGGGCTGATCTCGGCCCTGCAGATCCTGGCCGTGGTGCGCAAGTCCCGTGGCCTCGTGTCCGAGGTCTGCCGCAAGTTCGAGCCGGTGCCGCAGATTCTGAAGAACGTCCGCTTTTCCGGCGGCGAGCCGCTCGAGAGGACGCAGGTGCAGACGGCCATCAGTTCTGGTCGCGCACGTCTCGGCAATCACGGACGGCTCGTCATTCGCCCGTCCGGCACCGAGCCCCTGATCCGGGTCATGGCCGAAGGCGACGATCCGGTTCTTGTCGGCAGCGTCGTCGACGACATCATTGGTGCATTGAAGCAGGCAGCTGCCTAAACGTAACCGGCCCCTGAACTCAACTGTTTATTAACCAAGTTTTTTTACCGTCTTCGTTGAACGGTTGCTCGTGCGCAGCCGGGCCTCAGCGGGGATCAAGACATTGTCCAGGTATTCAGTATCGGCTGCGATCGTCGCGGCACTTCTGTCGGGGACGGCCAGCGTCCGGGCCGCCGATCTGATCGAGCCGGTCTACGAGGCGCCAGCGCCGCTGCCGGTTTCCACCTCGGGTTGGTATCTGCGCGGCGATGTCGGCTACGTCTTCAAGGGCAAGGCTTCGGGCGAGTGGGATTTCTGGAACCAGTTCCCGGGTGTCGAGGGCATCGACGACACCTATGACTACGACACCTTCAACCTCGACAGCACCGCGAGCTTTGGCGGCGGTATCGGCTACCGCTTCACCGATCAGCTGCGCACGGACGCGACGGTCGATTTCCTCAGGACCAATGTCGAAGGCGAGACGCCTTGCCCCTTCATGGTGCAGACCGATCCGAACGGCCTTGCACTGCCGTTTGACGCGGCGTGCGACCTGAAGGCATCGACCAAGGCCTCGGTCTGGACGGCCATGGCCAATGCCTATGTCGACATCGGCCAGTTCGGCCGGATCAATCCCTATATCGGAGCCGGCATCGGCGCGGCCCACGTGAAATACGAGGACGTCACAGAGGATCAGGTCTGCGGTGCTCCCTACAGCTGCCCGTATACGGGCGTGCACGAGGGACAGTCGAGCTGGCGCTTTGCTTCCTCGCTGATGGCCGGCGCGACCGTGGATATCACCGGACAGCTGAAACTCGATGCCGGGTACCGCTATACCCGCATCGAGGGCGGCGACGCCTACGGATACGACGCCGCCGACACGTCCTTTGGGGCGACCGGCGTGCAGGGCCGCGACGACGGCCTCAATCTCCACTCCGTGCGGGCCGGTCTTCGCTACGAATTCGGCGCGACGTCCTATGGCGATGCGCATTCCGGCGGATTGTCGTCTTACCGGTAAGCCTCGTCCCAGCAAGAGCGAGCATTCTCCACGATGAAATGATCGTCGTGGCAAGCATGGCTGCCGGCGTGCGGCAATGCATTGCCGCGGCCGTGCCTCCCTCGTGCAACACAGAGCGACAGGGCGCGAGAAAATGTTAACGTTAACAGACACAGTTAATCGTTGCTTAACGTTTCTACCACAGAGTGCTTTCGAGATCGCAATTCTCCGCCCATTGACAAAATGTTCATCGAAGGAAGAGCCAAGGCAATGAAGACTGTTGTCAAATCCCTGTTGCTGAGCGTGGCCGCCCTGGTGGCCGTCTCCCATGCCTCCTTGGCGGCTGACATTATCGAGCCGATCTATGAGGAGGTTCCGGAGATTGTCCCGGTCGAGGTCGGATCCGGCTGGTACCTGCGCGGCGACGTCTCCTACGACTTCAAGAGCGATCTCGACGCCGGCTACCGGACCTTCGGCCCGGTCGGTTGTCCCGGCGGATGCGGGATCGACCCGATCTATGACGACCAGGACTATGACGGCTTCGAAATCGAAGCCGGCGCCAATGTCGGGGTCGGTTTCGGCTATCAGTTCACCGACTACTTCCGTGGCGACCTGACCGCGCATTACTGGAAGGCCGACGTCAGCGGCACCGACGAGGGCGGCTTCGGCATCGACTGCTATGGCAATGCCATCACCGACGCGACCTGCCGCTCCAAGGACACCTCGAAGGTCTCGGCCTGGGAGCTGATGGCCAACGCCTATGTCGACCTCGGCACCTTCGCCGGGTTCACACCCTATGTCGGCGCCGGCGTCGGTGCCGTGCACGTCAAGTACGACGATTTCACCAACTCGTCCTACAGCGTCGTCGACGGCGCCGAGGGAGCCCTGGCCTACAGCGCGACCCATGCCGGTGCTTCCGACTGGCGCTTCGCCTACGCCCTGATGGCCGGCGCGTCCTACGACCTGACGCGCAGCCTGAAGGTCGACGTCGGCTATCGCTACGTCAATGTCGACGAGGGCGACATGTTCGCCTTCGACAGCTACACGGCCGGCTTCGGCGCGTCGGGCGCACAGGGCAAGGACGAGGGCTTCGATCGCCACACCATCCAAGCTGGCCTGCGCTACTCGCTGTTCTAGGCGCTGGTGCCACACTGAAACGACGAGGCCGGCGGGAGCGATCCCGCCGGCCTTGTCGTGTGTCGACCTTGCTGCGAAACGACCGATACAAAATTGTCGCTTGACCCGAAGCCGAGGGAAGCCTAGCCCCATGGATGGGACACATCCCCCCAACGGGATGCAATCTATCTGTGAGGATAGCCATATGGCGACTGCCGCAAAGCCGGACCTGCGTCCGCAAAATCCCCGATTCTCCTCCGGCCCCTGCGCCAAGCGACCCGGCTGGTCGCTCGACGCGCTCCAAGATGCCGCGCTCGGGCGTTCGCATCGCGCCAAGATCGGAAAATCCAAGCTTCAACAGGCGATCGACGAGACGCGCGAGATCCTCGGCGTGCCCGCCGACTACCGCATCGCCATCGTCCCGGCGTCGGATACCGGCGCGGTCGAGATGGCCATGTGGTCGCTGCTCGGCGCCCGCGGCGTCGACCTCGTCGCCTGGGAATCGTTTGGCGCCGGCTGGGTCACCGATGCGGTGAAGCAGTTGAAGCTGGCCGATGTCCGCACCCTCGAAGCCGGCTATGGCGACATCGTCGACTTCGCCACCGTGGATTTCGATCGCGACGTCGTCTTCACCTGGAACGGCACCACATCGGGCGTGCGCCTGCCGAACGGCGACGCGATCCCGGCCGACCGTGCCGGCCTGACGATCTGCGACGCGACCTCGGCCGCCTTCGCCCAGGACCTGCCTTACGACAAGCTCGATGTCGTCACCTTCTCCTGGCAGAAGGTGCTCGGCGGCGAGGCGGCGCACGGCATGCTGATCCTGTCCCCGCGCGCCGTCGAGCGGCTGCTCACCTACAAGCCCGCCTGGCCGCTGCCGAAGATCTTTCGCATGACCTCCGGCGGCAAGCTGATCGAGGGCCTGTTCAAGGGCGAGACGATCAACACGCCGTCCATGCTCTGCGTCGAGGACTATCTCGACGCGCTGGCCTGGGCCAAGACCGTCGGCGGCCTCGACGGGCTGAAGGCGCGCGCGGATGCCAATCTCGGCGTGATCGAAAACTTCGTCGCCGAAAATTCCTGGCTCGGCTTCCTCGCGACGTCGAAGGAAATCCGCTCCAACACCTCGGTCTGCCTGCAGTTCGTCGCGCCCGAAATCGTCGCGCTCCCCGCCGACGCGCAGGAGGCCTTCGCCAAGGGCGTCGTTGCGCTCCTGGAGAAGGAGGGCGTCGCTCTCGACATCGGTGCCTACCGCGATGCGCCGCCCGGCCTTCGCATCTGGTGCGGTGCGACCGTCGAGACGTCGGATGTCGAGGCGCTGATGCCCTGGCTCGCCTTTGCCTATGCGACGCAGAAGGCGACGCTGGCACAGGCGGCGTAGGCTGGCGAGCGTCCCGGGGCTCGGCACCATCATGAGGCTCTCGGATGGCGTTCGCGCCTTCATTGCCGACACGCTGGCGCTCGTTCTGTTCTTTACGCTGACCAGCGGACTGAACGAGCGCTTCGTCGCCGGCATGACCTGGGACGAAGTGCTCGTCTCCCGGTCGATCGGTGCTGTGCTGATGGTGCTGACGGCGAGGCCCTATGGCCTGTGGCGGAGCTGGCTAATGGCAAAGATCGATCCTTCCACGCGGTGGGGGAGCATGCTGGCCGATACGGCTGCCCTGCTGATCTTCCAGGTGCCGATCTACGTCGCCATCATCGTCGCGGGCGGCGCCGAGGGACAGGCGATCGTCCTGGGCACGCTCGGCTTCGCCGCCCTCATGCTGGTGCTCGGCCGCCCCTACGGACTCTGGCTCGATTTCGTGCGCCGGCTCTTCGATCTCGAAGGACCCGGACAGAAGCCCATGTCCCTCGGCGGCTGATCCCCACCGATCCCGGCAGGCCGCTCGCGGCCTGCCCCGCATCCCCTCCTGCAGGCCGTTCGCGGCCTGACCCACCTCCGTTTGCAGCTGGCAGCAACGTCCAGCAGATCGATAGGACACATCATGACCCCCCGCGTTCTCGTTTCCGACCAGCTTTCCCCCACTGCCGTCCAGATCTTCAAGGATCGCGGCGTCGAGGTCGACTACCTCCCCGATCTCGGCAAGGACAAGGATGCGCTCCTCGCCGTCATCGACCGGTATGACGGCCTCGCCATCCGCTCCGCCACCAAGGTGACCGAAAAGCTCATCGCCGCCGCGACCAAGCTGAAAGTGATCGGCCGCGCCGGCATCGGCGTCGACAATGTCGACATTCCGGCGGCCTCGCGGAAGGGTATCATCGTGATGAACACGCCCTTCGGCAATTCGATCACCACCGCCGAGCATGCCATCGCGCTGATGTTCGCCGTCGCCCGGCAGCTGCCGGCGGCCGATGTCTCGACGCAGGCCGGCAAGTGGGAGAAGAACCGCTTCATGGGCGTCGAGATCACCGGCAAGGTGCTCGGCATCATCGGCTGCGGCAATATCGGCGCGATCGTCGCGACTCGCGGCGTCGGGTTGAAGATGAAGGTCATCGCCTTCGATCCCTTCCTCTCGGCCGACCGGGCGGCCCATCTCGGCATCGAGAAGGTCGAGCTCGAGACGCTGTTCCAGCGTGCCGATTTCATCACCCTGCACACGCCGATGACCGACAAGACGAAGGGCATCATCGATGCCAGGGCGATCGCCCAGATGAAGGACGGCGTGCGCATCATCAACTGCGCCCGCGGCGGTCTCGTGGTCGAGAAGGATCTCGCCGAGGCGATCAGATCCGGCAAGGTCGCCGGTGCCGGCGTCGACGTGTTCGAGACCGAGCCGGCGAAGGAATCGCCGCTCTTCGGCCTGGAGAACGTCGTCTGCACCCCGCATCTCGGCGCCTCGACCGAGGAGGCGCAGGAAAACGTCGCGCTGCAGGTCGCCGAGCAGATGTCGGACTACCTGATTTCCGGCGCCGTGCAGAACGCGCTGAACATGCCGTCGATCTCGGCCGAGGAGGCGCCGCTTCTGACACCCTTCGTCAAGCTGGCCGAAATCCTCGGCTCCTTCGTCGGCCAGGTCACGGAAGATCCGATCAAGGCGGTCGAGATCGTCTATGACGGTGCGCCGGGCGCGATGAACACGCGGGCCCTGACGAGCGCGGCGCTCGCCGGTCTCCTGAAGCCGCTGATGCAGTCGGTGAACATGGTGTCGGCGCCGCTGATGGCCAAGGAGCGAGGCATCATCGTCTCCGAGGTCCGGCGCGACAAGTCGGGCGTCTTCGACGGCTATATCAAGCTGACCGTGACCACCGAGAAGTTCTCGCGCTCGGTCGCCGGCACGTCCTTCTCGGACGGCAAGCCGCGCTTCATCCAGATCAAGGACATCAACATGGAGGCCGAGATCGGGCGCCACATGCTCTACACCACCAACCACGACGAGCCCGGCGTCATCGGCGAGCTCGGCACCGTGTGCAGCAAGAACAACATCAACATCGCCAATTTCCACCTTGGCCGGAATGCCAAGGGCGGCGATGCGATCGCCATGATCTATCTCGACGAGCCGGTGGACGATGCCGTGATGGCGGAAATCCGCGGCCTGAAGAAGATCGGGCAGGCCAAGCTCCTGTCCTTCGACGTCTGATCTTTTTCAGACCTCCAGGGGTCGCGGCAGGCTCCCTAGCGCTGTCGCGACCGCTGCCCGCCGGAGGCGGGGCGGCGCACGAGATCAGGTCCTTCGGGTCTCACTTTGCCAAGGCGACAGGGGGCGGCGCCCTCGAGCGATGGCCGACGGGCTGTCAGAGTGTGCCTGGTGACGCCTCGACCTCCTCGCGCGCGCTTCGCCGCTCCGCGAGCACGATCCCGCCCAGCACCAGGCCAAGCGCCACCGCATGGTACGGATATGGCTTCTCGCCAACGACGAGAATGGCGAGAATCGCGCCGAAAATCGGCGTCAGATTGGTGAAGAGATTGGCACGGTTCGCCCCGATCAGCTCGATGGCGCGGACGTAGAGCGACTGCGAGACGATCGACGGAAGGAGGGCGGCGAAGACGACGATGGCCCAGCCTCTGCTGTCCGGCAGGATCATTCCGCCATAGGCGGCTTCGACAGCGGCCAGCGGAACAGAACTGACGAGCGCCGACAGCGACAGCACGAAGATGAGGCTGAGCCAGTGGATCGGCGGTTTGGCGCGGATGCCCACCGTAAATCCCGCATAGAGCAGGACGGCCAGCAACATCAGCGCGTCGCCGCGGTTCAGCTGCAGGCTCGCCAGCGCGGAAAGGTCGCCATGCGACGCCGTGACCGCGACGCCGGTGATCGTGACGACGAAGCCGATCATCTGCCATCGCGTCACGGCCGTCCGGAACAGGACGAACGACAGCGCGAAGACGACGAGCGGCATCGACGCCTGCTCGATCACCACGTTCAGCGCGCTCGTATAGGTCAGGGCGAGGTAGAAGAGGGCGTTGAACACGCTGAAGCCGAAGATGCCGAGCGCGATCAGCAAGGGCAGGCGCGGACGGATCATCGGCCAGTCGTGGCGGGCATGGGACCAGGCGAAGGGCGTCAGCACCGCGCAGGCGACGATCCAGCGCAAGAGGGTCAGCATCATCGGCGAGACATGCCCGACGGCGAGCTTTCCGGCCACGGCATTGGCGCCCCAGATCAGGGCGACCAGCGTGAGCATCGCATAGGGATGGGAGATCAGCTTTTTCATGCGCCGGGTTTACGGTGACGCGCGTTTGCCGCAAAGGGTGCGGCGGGCAAATAAGCCGTTTGAAACAGATCGATCGTGGCTAAAAGGCGGGCACGCGTCTCGCTTCACGCGGCGACTGACCTTATAGTCCGATCGTTTGCGAGAGCCCTCGTCGGGCGCCGCCACCGGATACACGGCGACTTCCGGCCGAATCGGCCGAGAGCACAGAGACAATGGGCGGCGCCGCAATGGGCGTCTGCCGCGAGGAGAATGCATGGCCAACGTCGTCGTCGTCGGATCGCAATGGGGAGACGAGGGGAAGGGCAAGATCGTCGACTGGCTGTCGGAACGCGCCGACGTCGTCGTGCGCTTCCAGGGTGGGCACAATGCCGGCCACACCCTCGTCGTCGACGGCGTTTCCTACAAGCTGTCGCTGCTGCCGTCCGGCGTGGTGCGCCAGGGCAAGCTGTCGATCATCGGCAATGGCGTCGTCTTCGATCCGCATGCCTTCGTCGCCGAGAAGAAGCGACTCGGCGACCAGGGCGTGTCGATCACGCCGCAGTCGCTGCGGATCGCCGACAATGCCTCGCTGATCCTGTCGCTGCACCGCGAACTCGACGCCATCCGCGAAAACTCGAACGCCGGCACGAAGATCGGCACGACCCGGCGGGGCATCGGCCCGGCCTATGAGGACAAGGTCGGGCGCCGGGCGATCCGGGTCATGGACCTCGCCGATCCCGATATCCTGCCCGAGCGCGTCGAGCGGCTGCTTGCTCATCACAATCCGCTGCGGCGTGGCCTTGGCGTCGCCGAAGTCGCCGCCGAGACCATCATGGACGAACTGACTTCGGTCGCCGCCGAGATCACGCCCTACATCGATCGTGTCTGGAAGCTGCTCGACGAGCGGCGAAAGGCCGGCGACCGGATCCTGTTCGAGGGCGCGCAGGGAACCATGCTCGACATCGATCACGGCACCTATCCCTTCGTCACCTCGTCCAACACCGTCGCCGGCCAGGCCGCCGCCGGCTCCGGCATGGGGCCGGGCAGCGTCGGCTTCGTGCTCGGCATCACCAAGGCCTACACGACACGGGTGGGCGAGGGGCCGTTTCCGACCGAGCTGACCGACGAGATCGGGCAGTTCCTCGGCGAGAAGGGCCATGAATTCGGCACCGTCACCGGGCGCAAGCGCCGCTGCGGCTGGTTCGACGCCGTGCTGGTGCGTCAGGCCGTCGCCATCAACGGCATGACCGGCATGGCGCTGACCAAGCTCGACGTCCTCGACGGCCTCGACGAGTTGAAGATCTGCGTCGGCTACCGCCTCGACGGCGAGGTGATCGACTATCTTCCGGCGACGCTGGGAGCGACCGAACGGCTGGAGCCGATCTACGAGACGCTGGAGGGGTGGAAGGAAACCACCGCGGGGGCGCGCCGCTGGAGCGACCTGCCGGCCCAGGCGGTAAAATATGTTCGGCACATCGAGGAACTTGTCGGTGCGCCCGTCACTCTTTTGTCTACCTCTCCTGAGAGAGAAGACACGATACTTGTTCGCGATCCGTTTCAAGACTAGAGGTTCGTTTCGCGAAAGCTGCCGGCGATAGTCCTTTGGGGTGGACGACGCCCGTTCCCTCTGGCCGCATTCGTCGGCGGCGACCCTTTCGTCCCGAAGCCAGCAGCGCTGGCTTCGGCCCAATCCGTTGTGCACCGAGCACCATGACGAGTGAGTGACGGCAATCCATGGCCGATTTGAGCGCGGTTCTGCGTAAGACGATCGACGGCCTGCCAAGGGCCACCCCGGACCTCCGGGCGAAGGTCTATGAAAAGGCGCGTTCGGCGATCGAGCGGCAGATCGCCACCGCGAGCCCTCCCTTGTCGGAGTCTGTCATCGAGGCCCGCCGCTCGGCGCTGGCCGACGCCATCGACAGGACCGAAGACCACTATCTCGACCTCGATGCCGCCGGAAGCGGATCCGGCACGGCCCGAGAGGTTCAAGCTGTTGCGGAGCCGCCCAAGGCGTCGCCACCCCGCCCGCAGCCGGAGCGCACGCAGCCTGATCGGCCAGAGCCAGAACGGGGTCGGTCGGACCAGGAACGGTTGGAACAGGCAAAAACGGGCCGTCCGGAAATGCCGCGGGTCGACGCTCCACGCGCCGATCGGGGACCGTCCGAGCCCCTGCGCCCCCCGGTGCCTAGCCCGGCCGGTCCCGCGCTTGCGCGGCCCTCCTTGTCCGCACCGGCCCAGAAGCCGGCCTGGCCGAAGGTTGCCGTCGCCGAGACCGGCGAGCTCCGCCGCACCGAAGCCGGCAACGGCGCGCCCCAGGTTCGTCCCGAGGATGGCGCCCGTCGTCCGATATCGGACTCCCCAGTGCCGGCCCGACCGAAGAAGGAGGCCTCCGCGCCATCGGCCGAGAAGCGCGCGCCTGCTGTCGCTAAGCCCGGCGAGCGCCGCGAGCCCGGTGTCGACGTTCTGAAACTTCAACCGACCTATGACAGGACCGAGCCCGAGTCTGGCCTCGACAGCATTCCTGCTGCCGACATTGCCGCGCCGCGCTACACCAACGGTCGCCGTCCGGGCAAGGCAGAGCGGAGCCGGACGCCGATCCTCGCCGGTCTTGCGATCCTTCTTCTCGGCGGTGGCGCTGCGCTTGCCTATGTCTACCAGAACGAGATCCAGGCGCTTCTGAACGCGCCGGCAAGCGAGACGACCGAGGTCGCCGCCACCACTGCGCCAGCCACGACCGCGGCGGCTCCGGATGCTGGACAAGCGACGCCTGCGACGACGCCCCCGGTTGCCACCTCGCCGCCGGTCGCTGGCGAGACACCGGTGGCTCCGCCGGCAGCGACGCCCGACGACGCGAACGACGAGATCGCCGCTTTGACGCCGGACAACGCCGCCGAGGGCATTGCGCTCCAGTCGCCGAAGCGGCGGTTTACCCAGCGCCTGATGCCCGACGGCACCGAGGTCGACGAGGGACCGGGCACGCCGGACGCCAACGCCTTCGACGAAGGCACCAATATCGCAGCGGCGTCGCCGCCGGAGACGAGCTCGACGCTTGCGCCGGCCATTCCGCCGGCTGCCACGGATGCGGCTGCGATCCCGGGGGAGCCGGGCTCTCCCGTCGTTCCGCCTGCGACGCCGGATACTGCCCCGGTCGAGGCAACGCCTCCGGCTGCCGTGGATACGCAGACGGCCGCCTTGCCGCCCGAGAGCGCCTCCGGTGCGCTGGCCGTCGGCCAGAAGGCTGTCTTCTACGAGGAGCGCACCGAGACCGAGCAGGGCTCGCAGCAGGCCGGCAACGTCGTCTGGAGCGTCGTCAACGAATCGCCTTCCGAGGGACAGCCGCCGGAACCGGCGATCCGCGCCGTGGCCGATATTCCGGATCGGAACCTGAAGCTGACGATGACCATCCGCCGCAACGCCGATGCGACGCTGCCGGCGAGCCACGTCATCGAACTGATGTTCGAGGTTCCGGAGAACTTTGCCGGTGGCCAGATTGCCAACGTCCAGCGGCTGGCGCTGAAGCCGACCGAGGAGGCACGCGGCGAGCCGCTGATCGGCGTCGCCGGTCAGATCTCCGAAGGCTTCTTCATCATTGCCCTCAACAATCTCGAGCAAGCGACGAAGAGCAATCTCGACCTGATGGGCAGGGAAGAGTGGATCGACATTCCGATCGCCTATGCAACCGGGCGGCGGGCGCTGATCTCGATCGACAAGGGCATTCCGGGCGACCGCGCCTTCAAGCAGGCAATGGACGCCTGGGCCGCGAAAACCTGAGTTTCGGCGCCCGTGACTGACACGAACGACAACGGCCCCGCATCGCTGCGGGGCCGTTTGTTGCCGCGGCACGGTGTCGATGGCAAATGCCCGCGCCATCGACGGCGTTTCATTCCGCCTCGGGCCGATCAGTTCCGGCCTCGGCGAAGGGTAAGCCCCGCGCTGCCCGGCACCCGGTCTCACGCGTCGCGTAACGCCTCGATCGATGACGCCGTGCCGGGGGACCGTCAGTGCGACAACAGGACCGGCAGACGCAGGTCGTTGAACACCCCGGTGGTGGCGCTGCCGAGAATGAAGTCGCGGATGCGGGAATGGCCGAAGCCGCCCATCACCAGCATCTGCGCGCCGGCCAGCAAGGCCGTCTCCTGCAAGGCCGTTGCCGCCTTTCTGCCGTTCAGCGTCACGATCTGCGGCTCGGCACGGTAGCCCCGGCGTCGAAGCGAGGCAGCCAGGGCCTCGGCGAGACCCTTTCCCGGGAGCGTCTTGTCGTCCTCGATGGTCATGACCGTGATCTTGCAGTCGTCGGGGAGGAGGGGCATGGCGTCGGCCAGGGACCTTGCCGCGACGCGGCTCGCATCCCAGCCGACGGCCACGTGCGTGATCGGGGCCGACGTTGCGCCGGGGGGAACAAGGATCGACGGGCGACCAGCCTCGAACACGACGGTCTGCGCGAAGTCACGAACGGCGTTGCCATCGCTGGACAATGGCAGCAGCACGACATCGAAGGACCGGGCCTCCAAGGCGGCGCCGAATTCCGCCCGTCCCATGCCGGCGTGCCGTATCGAAAAATCGACATTGATGCCAGGGCCGGCCTTCGCCTTCAGCAACGCTTCGAGGTCGCGGCACCGCGACAGGCTGTGCTTCTCAGCCATCTGCCTCAACTCGGGCATGTTGAGCAGCATGCTGCCTACCGGGAGTGGGACGTGGGGAATGTCGACGGCGAAGGCCGTGGCACTGAGCTCGCACCGGAGAGCTTCCGCCAGGGCCAGTGCCCCTTCGACGGCGGTGTCGGGGGCGGAATCGGGGTAGCTGACCAGGGGCATGTAGGCGAGACGGATGGGCGACATGGGAGGTCCTTTCTTTGCTGCACTGCGGAAGGCAGGGAAATCCCTGGGGATTTCGTAAAGGCCTTCTTGCGGCTTTCACCATGACTAAGCACGCCTGAACGCTGCCCGACTTGACCCAAGTCAAACCAGACGTGCGAGCCGCGACCAAACTGATGGATAGTGCAGAAAAATAGGGCAATCCCGTGCCCCATGATCGCTGTCGATCCGCCCATGAGATGGCCGAGCGTCTAAAGGTGCACGAAGCCATGGTTTGTGCTGGATCAAGGGCGGACAATGGCGTCCGATCAAAATCGGCAAGGGACCGATCGGCATTGGACGGCGGTTGCGGACCGCGACCTGGGACGCGGTCCGCACCATCGCGAGACCGGAGCAGGCGCGGGCAGCGGTCGGGAATTGGCCGGGGACGCTCCACGGGCGCACGCTCCACCGGTGGATCACACATGACATCGCCAAGGCTCAGGGCGCCCGTTGTTCTGACACCCGCCCGTCTGCGGCATGTCGACCGGTCTCTGCCGCGCTGGCCTGCGATAATCGGCGTGGCGGCCCCAATCCGGGGCCGCGCTTATGCTTGCGGCCGTGTCAGGCGCTTTCGAGCACCCGCAGCTGTCGCTGCGCCGCCTCGGCCGTGTCCTTGACCGCTTTCTGCACCTTCTCGAAGGCGCGCACCTCGATCTGGCGCACGCGCTCGCGGCTGATGTCGAACTCGTCCGACAGAGCTTCCAGGGTCAGCGGGTCCTCCGACAGGCGGCGGGCCTCAAAGATCCGCCGCTCGCGGTCGTTGAGGACGTCCATCGCCTGGCGCAGCATGCCACGGCGCTGGTCGAGCTCGTCCTGCTCGACAAGCATGGATTCCTGGCTTTCCGACTGGTCGACCAGCCAATCCTGCCATTCGCCGGATTCGCCTTCGCCGGCCCGGATCGGGGCGTTCAGCGATGCGTCGCCGGAAAGGCGGCGGTTCATCGAAATCACTTCCTCGTTCGATACGCCGAGCTGCGTCGCGATATGATCCACCTGATCGGGCCGGAGATCACCCTCCTCGAGCGCCTGGATCTTGGATTTCATCTTGCGCAGATTGAAGAACAGCCGCTTCTGGTTCGCGGTCGTGCCCATCTTCACCAGGCTCCACGAACGCAGGATGTATTCCTGGATCGAGGCCTTGATCCACCACATCGCGTAGGTCGCCAGCCGGAAGCCGCGATCGGCGTCGAAACGCTTGACCGCCTGCATCAGGCCGACATTGCCTTCGGACACGACCTCGCCGATCGGCAGGCCGTAGCCGCGATAGCCCATGGCGATCTTGGCGACGAGCCGGAGATGGCTGGTGACGAGCCTGTGCGCCGCAACGCGGTCGTCATGCTCGGCGTAGCGCTTGGCGAGCATGAACTCTTCCTGCGGTTCCAGCATGGGGAACTTGCGGATTTCCTCGAGATAGCGGCTGAGGCCGCCTTCGCTGGACGCGATACTGGGCAAACTGGCCTGGGCCATGGAATGCACCCTCCTTCAAAAGTCGGCCGCTTCCCTCGAAGCCGGCCGATGCTCGGACCGCACACGGCCGATCCGGCAATGTGGAATGGGGGTACATCGCAGCTTCCCGCGTCAGAAAAAGGGCACGCGGCGATGCACCACACCGTGAGCAACCGTTTTATACCATTCGGTCTATATTGCAAGGGCTTTCATCCCGGGCCCATCCGCCGTCCGAAAAGTCGGCCACCCATCACGTCGGCGTCGCACGGGGTGCGGCGCTGTCACAGCCGGAGGGCCCTGGCCAGCGCCTGCATGTCCGGGGGCATCGGCGTCTCGAAGGCCAGCGGCTCGCCCGTGATGGGATGCTCGAAGCCGAGGCGGTGGGCATGCAGCGCCTGCCGTCCGAGCGCGGAGACGACCGCCGCCGCTTCGGGCTCGAGCCGCTTCACCTTGGTGGCGAAACCCGCGCCATAGGTGTCGTCGCCGATCAGCGGATGCCCGACATGCGCCATGTGGACGCGGATCTGATGCGTCCGGCCGGTCTCGAGCCGGCACTCGGTCAGCGACGCGAAATCCTCGCCCGCGACGGCGCTGCGGGCGAGAACCTGGAAATGCGTGATCGCCTCGCGCGCATCCGCACGGGTCGCCGGCACCACCGTCCGCTTCGTCCGGTCGCTGCCCGAGCGGCCGAGCGGGGCATCGATGGTGCCGGCGGCCCGCAGCGGCACGCCCCAGACCATGGCGAGATAGGCGCGCTCCAGCCGGCCGTCGCGCCCATGGGCGGCGAACTGCTCGGCGAGGTGCCGGTGGGCGATGTCGGACTTGGCGACGACCATGACGCCGCTCGTGTCCTTGTCGAGCCGGTGGACGATGCCCGGCCGCTTCACCCCGCCGATACCCGACAGGCTGTCGCCGCAACGGTGGAGGAGGGCGTTGACGAGCGTCCCCGTCCAGTTGCCGGGGCCGGGATGGACGACGAGACCGGTCGGCTTGTCGACGACGATCAGACAGGCATCCTCGTAGAGAACGTCGAGCGGGATGTGTTCGGGGAGGGGATCGGCGTCGACCGCCTCCGGCACGACCAGTTCGACCGTCTCTCCGGCAGCGACCTTGCGCTTGGAGATGCGGCTGACGGTCCCCCCGATCGTCACCTCGCCCGCTTCGATCAGCGCCTGGAGGCGGCTGCGCGAGAGGACGCCGGGAAACTGCGCGGCGAGAAACTGGTCGAGCCGCTGCCCCGCTTCTTCCGCGCTGACGACGAAGCTGCTTGCCTCGACGTCGTCGTCGACTGTAGGACCGGTATCGATGGGAGCCTCCGCGACGCTGGATGGTCCGGGCCCCGCAAGACCGACCGGACGATGGTTTGCGCTGGACAAGGCGCCGGGAGCGCGTGCGCTCGGGGAGAAGACGGCGATGGCCGACGTAAACGATGACGACGACGCGCCGCTCGACCCGGCCACCGAGCGCTTGCGCCGGAAGATGGTGCGACTTCTGGCGGTGGCGGTCGCGACGATGCTGATCGGCGTTATGGCGGTGCTCGGCGCCGTTGTCTACAAGATCAACCAGAAAGGCCCCGTCATCGCCGGCGCGGACCTTGCCATCGCGCTGCCCGCCGGCAGCACGGTCGCCGACATCGCGTTCGATGGCGACGAGGCGCTTCTGCGTCTCGAGGGCGCCAGCACCGACCTCCTGCGCGTCGACCTCGGCACCGGCACGATTCTCGCCCGCTATCGCCTGACGACGCCGTGACCGGCTGATCTTCGCCCTACCAACGGATCGACGAAGCTCGGAAAAGGGCTTGCGTTCCGCAAAACCCCCGACTATATCGGGCCGCACTGGTTACGCGCCCATCGTCTAGCGGTTAGGACGACGCCCTCTCACGGCGTAAACAGGGGTTCGATTCCCCTTGGGCGTACCAGTTTCCCAACTGAACCTGAATACAGGCACGGGCGGCCCGAACGCCGTCGCGGCGCGGCCTGCAGTGCGATGGCGCAGTTGGGCCTAGCCTCAACGTGGAAGATCCGAAGGGGATCGTCGTCCACCAGCACACGGGCTGGCATGGAGGACCGTCAGGCCCTTCCTAGCGGCGTCTCCATGTCGGCGAGGGCGTGGCGCCTATCGCAGGCGAAACCTTGTCGCGCATCGCATCGACCATCATCCGCTCCGGTGTTCTCCATCCTCTGCAGCGCGCAGGCGCGGGGTCGAGCCTCGTCAACGCTTCGTGTGCGCGAGGGGTGGACACCACCACCCGCGGCCATCACAAGCTTAAGAGGAGGAGCTGCTCCGCCGTTCGTCGCGGCGCCAGACCCTCTGCGAAAGGACATTGGCCTTGTCATCACCTCCCCGTCGCCCTCTCGCGGCCGATGCCCTGCTGTTCGACATGGACGGCACGCTTTTGATCTCGCATGCCGTCGTCGAGCGGGTCTGGCGTCGCTGGGCCGATTCTCACGGCCTTGACGCCGATGCGATCCTTGCGGTCTCGCACGGGCGCCGGATGATCGACACGATGCGGGAAGTCTGCCCGTCCGGCCTCTCGGCGGAGGCGGAGGCGGCCAGGCTCGATCAGGAGGAGCGCGAGGATACCGAGGGTATCGTCGCCGTTGAGGGGGCCGCCGACTTCCTTCGATCGCTTCCAGGCGACCGCTGGGCCATCGTCACCTCGGCCGATGCCATTCTGGCCGATATCCGACTGCGCGCAGCTGGCCTGACACCGCCACCGGTGCTGGTCACCGCCGAGGATGTGACCGTCGGCAAGCCCGATCCGCAGGGCTACCGCGAGGCGGCGCGCCGGTTGGGGTTCGCGCCAGGGAACTGCGTCGTGTTCGAGGATGCGCCAGCGGGAATCGCCGCGGGCCGAGCGGCGGGCGCGCATGTGATCGCTCTGGCGACGGTCCTGACACCCGCCTTCCTCGAAGGTTCGGACTGGATCGCCGACTATCGCGGGCTGATTGCGACCACCACGGAGGAAGGCCGGCTGGAGTTAATGTGAGCTCTGAAACGACCGGACGGCGTGATCAGGCAAGCTCTGCATAGCCGCTGAGGATCGCATGGCAGCCATGCGGAATTTGCATTGGTTATGTGCGGTGCAGCATGTTTATATCGTGATGCAAATGTTTCCTCCCAGATACTTTGCTAAATTCAGCCCGCCCGGTTCGCCGTGGCGGGCCTTTTTTTGCCTTGAGCCCGGTCTCGCCTTTCAAGAGGCGTGACGATTTTGGGCGTCCGGCTGCACACAGAACGTTGAGGCCCACGGTGTCTATTGACGCAGGCCCGGCAGGAGCGGCGCGACGATGAGGGCTGGCGACTGATGACCCGGAATGACCAGCCTGATTTCGTCTTCGTGCCGCGGGACCACCAGATCTCGGCGCGGGATGCGATTCTGGCAGCCCGAAGGGCGGGCCGGCCAGGCTTTCTGCTCGGCGATCTCACCGGGCTCGGCAAGACGCTGTCCGCCTGGCTGGCAATCAGCGCGATGGCCGAGAGCGAGGTCCTGATCATCTGCCCGAAGGGTGCCATGCCGCAGTGGCATCGAACCATCCAGCGCTCGCCACCGACCGACAAGCGCATCACCATCATGAATTTCGAGCGGACAAAGCAGCTGATGGCGCCGCCGCCCGCGAGCACCCGACGGTCGGCCCGGGCGAAGAACAACGAACTCGCCCGCGCCGGCGCATTGAAGCGCAGTTTTCCGCTGGTGGTGATTGATGAGAGCCATCGCATCCGCAATCCCGCCTCGCAGCAGGGCGTGGTGTGCCGCCGCGTCGCCGCCGCGGCGGATTTTACCCTGTACATGAGCGCCACCGCCGGCCAGTCGCCGCATGAGCTTTCCTATCTCGGCAAGCTTCTGGCCTTCGCCACCGGCGGCACGTCGGGCGACATGGACGAGTTCCGGGCGTTGATGAAGCGCCTGAAGATCGGCCGCGCCCGCGGGCGTTGGCAGAACTGGCACTGGGAACCGAACGAGGACGACCGGGCCGTCATGTCGGACCTGCTCTACAAGGGAGCGAACGCCATCGGCCTGCGCCGTCGTCCCGAGCACATCGCCGGCTGGCCCGAGGTGCAGCGGGAACTGGCGCCGACGGCGCTCGACGCCGAGAGCCAGCGGCTCTACGAGGCGACCTGGCGCGAGTTCCGGCGTGAGCTTGGCCTTGCCGGCGGCAGCATCCGCAAGCCCACTGGCTGGGCCGCGGACCTGCGTTTCCGGCAGAAGGCAAGCCTCGTGCGCACGGCCGGAACCGCGGACTTCGGCTGCGATCTCCTCGACAACGGCCAGCAGATCGCCGTCTCCGTCGCTTTCCTAGAAACCAGCGCCATGCTGGCGGAGAAGTTTCGCGGGCGCGGCTGGACGGTGGGCGAGATCAACGGCACGCAGTCGGGAGACGTCAACGAGGCCGTGCGGACAGAATTTCAGACGGGCCAACTCGACGTCGTCGTCTTCACCGTCACCGAATCGATCTCGCTGCACCGAGGGGAAATGCCCGGCGGCGACCGCGAGCGCTCGCTGCTGGTTCATGACATGCGCCACAGCGCCATCCAGCTGCAGCAGATCGAGGGCCGCTGCCACCGCGACGGTCAGCGGGCGGTGATCTACTACACCTATGCCGAAGGGACGGTGGAGGAGAGGATCGCTGCCATCGTCATCGGCCGCATGGTCGCGATGGACGGGATCGCCGGCGACGACACCAGCCTTCTCGGCGCCATCGCCGATGCGGTCGCGGCAGCCGGAGCGGCGCGGGAGGGGGCCTGAGAGGAGAGGGCGCTTTGCCGGCGCGGCCTCGATTCTATTCCTCGCGAAACTCGGCCGGGAGTTCGCCGTAGCGGGCCAGGATCTCCGGCTCTTCCATGACTTCGTCGGTGTCGAGGTCGATGGTCTGGGCCAGAGCGACGACGCCGGCCATGCGCTTGGCGTCGCGTTCGGCGCGGGCGGCGGCTTCGTCGGCGGTCTTGAATTCCATCGCACGGCCGGCGACGAGCTTGCCGCCCATCCGCTCGAACTGTTGCACGATATAAAGAACCTTCGCCGCCATCGCTCATACCCCCAAACGAAAATGGCCCCGCCGAAGCGGGGCCACATCAGTCAAGGAAACCTGAAGGATCAGGCTTCCTGAATGTTGACGGCCTTCGGGCCCTTGCCGCGCGGGTCGGCTTCGGAATCGAACGACACCTTCTGGTTGTCGGAGAGGCGGGAAAGACCCGAACGCTCGACATCCGAGATGTGGACGAACACGTCCGCGCCGCCATTGTCCGGCGAAATAAAGCCGAAGCCCTTGTCCGCGTTGAAGAACTTTACTGTGCCAGTCTGGGCCATGTTACTTAATCCTATAGAAATTCGGGCACCGCTCCGCGGTGCGAGGACCGCAAGTCATCACGATCCGTGAACACTCGTAACACGTTTTTGCTGCGAGTCTCAACCTCTCGCGAAATTTGTTTGAATCTTCACAATCGTCCCGCCCGTCCGCCGTCTGGCGGGGACGGTGCGAGGCTACAGCGCGCCTGCGTCGCGGCAGTCGCCATAGACGTCGATCTGCTTGGCGTTTCCGCCGGCGAGCCGTTGCGGCGTGAAGGTGAGGGTGCCGTCGAGCGTCTCGAAACTGCCGACCCCATCGAAGAGCGTCATGCCGGACCGGGTGCCGTCGGGTTTCTGGATGCTGACAAGGCCGCAGACGACGAGGTTCCCCGTCGCCCTGCGCCGAGCTGTCACAGGGCCGAACTGGACCGTGCGACCATCCTTGAACGCGGCAGAGAACTCGGACTTGATGATCGCAAGTTCCGTTCGGCTGAGCGGATAGGGCGTCGTCGCCGGGCTGCTCTTGTCGTTCTGGCTGCGGAACATGTCGAAACGCGGCAGCGACGTGCCGGACAGATCGATGGTCGGCATGCGCGGGGTGCAGGCACCGAGGCCCGAAACCAGACCGACGAGGATGAGAAGACGAGAGCGCATGTTCCTTGGTTGTGGTCAAACGACGGAAAAGTAAAGGACAAATGCCTATTGCCCCGGACACGTTGCAATTATGCCGTTATCCCAGCCGTGAAGCCTGTAGCTCGCCCGTCCGGACGTTTCATCCCGGCGCGCGGATGGCGGGACCGCCAGACCCCGGCAACGGAGGGAACATGACGCTCGGCCCCATCCCGATCATCGATCCGCAGGACGCTCGCCTTGCAGCCTATCGCGACGTGCGCGAGCGCGACCTCGTCGGTCGCCAGGGTTTTATCGCGGAAGGGCGGGTGGTGATCGAGCCCTTGCTGGCGTCTCCCCGGTTTCGTCCCCTCAGTCTCCTCGTGCTCGAGAATCGCCTGGCGGGACTGGCCCCGGTCCTCGCGCGCGTTCCAGATAACGTGCCGGTCTATGTCGCCGACCGCCAAACCTTCGACGGCGTTGCCGGCTTTCCCGTGCACCGGGGGTTTCTGGCGCATGGAGAAGTTCTGGCCGACCCGATGGCAGCGACACGGCTGCAGGCGATCGCGTCGGCCGGCGGAACCGTCGTCGTCGCCATCGCCATCGCCAATCACGACAATATCGGCGCGATATTCCGGAACGCCGCCGCCTTCGGCGCGGATGCGATCCTTCTCGACGCGACAAGCTGCGATCCGCTCTATCGCAAGGCGATCCGCGTGTCGGCCGGCAGCGTCTTTGCCATGCCCTATGCACGCCTCGGCGCGGCGGAGGGCATTCTTGGAGAACTGCTCGGCTTGGGTTTCCGCTGCTTCGCCCTGGCGCCGGGGGCGAGCGAGGGTCTTGCTCCGCTCGACCGCCCCGGCCCGTCCGCGCTTTTCCTCGGCGCCGAGGGACCCGGCCTCCCACCGCAGCTGACGGCGCAGATGCGGTCCATCGCAATACCGATGGTGCCGGGCTTCGACAGCATCAATGTCGCGACGGCCGCAGCCATCGCCCTGCAGCGCCTTTATTCGCGGTGCGCGGCTGCGGACTGACTGCGCGTCGATCCGGGGCCGCCATTGGGCTCGGCGGTGGCGAGCCGCCGCACCCGTTCGGCAAGGCTCGGCGCCCGGCCGTCCCCGGCCGGGGTGGAAGCACTTCCGGCGGCGCCAAGACCGAGCGCGGCGTTGGGATCGTCTGCAACCGACGTCATGCGGATCACGCGGGCGGCGATGTCGGAGATGCGGTCGCGGATCTCGGCCTGCGATGTCTCGGGCGAAGCGGAATCGGCGTTCTTCACGAGGGCCGCCCGAAGGCGCTGGCTCGCGGTCTGAACCTCGGCAAGCCTCTCCGGCGACGAGGGCGACGATTGGGGCCCCGAGGGCAGCGCAACGGTGTCAGTGGGGACGGTCTCCGCGGCGCGCGGCGACTTGGAGGGCGCGGCCGCCGGGACGGCCTGGCGATCGGCAAGGCGCGCGATCTCGGTGTCGCGCTCGGCAATACCGGTCAAAAGCGCAGCGATGCGCTCGTTGAGCTGAGCCAGTGTCGCCTTGTCGCGGGCGATGGTGTGTTCGAAGCCGGCAGCCTCCGTCCGCAAGCGCTCGATGGTCGCCTGCTGCTCGCGGGCCAGCCGCTCGCCCACGCGCTGCGCATCGGAGAGCCGATCGACCTTCGCCTCCGCCGCGACGAGCTGGATCTTGCGCTCCTCGGCGATCTCGCCGAGTGCCTCGAACCGCGACGCCAGCGCCGAGAGCTCCTGACCGCTCATTTCCGCTTCGCGCCGCGTGGCCGCCAGCGTCCTGGTCAGCGACTGGTTCTCGTCGTCCCGCGCGGCGAGCGTCGTGGTCAGCCGGGCGATTTCCATCGCGCGGTCCTCGGCAATCTCCAGGAGGCTCCGGTTGCGTTTGAGGATCTCGACATTCTCGACCGTGCTGCGACCGAGCTGGGCCTGGGCCCGCACCGTCTTCTCTCTGGCCTCCGCCAGCCGGATCTCCTGCTGGCGCACGCTGAGTGCCGCCGCCGCCCGCACGCTGTCGAACTCGGCGCGAATCTCGTTCGCCGAGGCCGGAATCGTCGCTTCATAGTCGCGGCGCGCGAGGCTCTGCGCCTTGCGCCATACGATCGGCGCCAAGAGGAGCACGACGAGGGCCGCCACGAGAACGCCGAGTAGAAAGGTGAGGCCGGTCGCGATCATGGAAATCCTGCAACAGGTTGAGCCGAGTCACGCCGGATGGCCCGAAGATCGGTATGCAGCATGGCCGACACTAGCCCAGCTCGCGCAGTGGTGCCATCACGCTGGCGCGGGGCTCATTCCACAGCTTGGAATCGTCCAGCGTGAAGGCGTCAGGTCAGAAGGGGTTCCATGTCGGCATCGGCGTGATCTTGAGATAGCCGATGTTGATCCCGAGGCGGGCGCCGAGACCGGTCTTTACCGGCACGATCTTGATATCGTCGCGGGTGAGCAGCGTCATCCCGAGCCCGCCGACGAGATAGGCCGTGCCGGTGACGCCGCCGAAGCGTCCATAGACGGACTCGACGGAAGGCAGGTCGTAGACGAGCATCATCGTGCGCGCGCCGTCGCCGCCGGCATCGATGCCGAAGGACGGACCCTGCCAGAACAGCCGGTGCTCGCCGGCATTCTTCGTGAAGAGCGTGCCCTCGCCGAAGCGAAGTCCGCCGATGAAGGCGCCCGACGCCTCTTCCCCGAGGATGTAGCCGTTCGGCAGGCCATGCTGCTGGAAGGCTTTTTCGACGAGGGTGGCGAGCCCGCCGGCGGTGGATCCGAAGAAATTGTGGCCCTGCGCCACGATTTCCTCCATCGTGTAGCCGGTCTGCTGCGCCGAGGCGGGGGGCGCGAACGCCATGGCCCATACCAGGGCCGCCGCGGCGGCCAGTGCGATGCGGCGGAGTACGTCGAACAGGCTCTGCATGGCGTTCCCTCTCGGTCGGATGATGCGCTGCGCATGCCGGAGCCCCGCAGGACAAGGCCGGAGCGGTATGCGACGCATTTGAGCAGAATATGCTTTTTAAATGCCTAACGATGGGAAGCTGACCCCCGAATCGATGGTTGCCGCAGCCGCGTGGCGGTTGACTGAAAAGGACGAGGGACTCATTCTTCGGCGACATCGGGCAGCTCGATTCGCCGCTACTCCCGCGCCACGGCACCAGTATTTTTCGAACGGATTCAGGATGACGGACCTCCCACACGTCTCGGCCCCCGATCTCGCGGCACTGCTCGCCAGCAAGCTGTGCCACGACATCATCTCGCCGGTCGGCGCCGTGCAGAGCGGGCTCGAACTCCTCGACGAGATGCCGGGCGACGAAGAGTCGATGGCGCTGGTGCGCAGCTCGACCAAGAGCGCCGTCGTGAAACTCCAGTTCGCCCGGATCGCCTATGGCGCCTCCGGCTCGTCGACGGCCCAGATCGATCTCGGCGACGCGCGCCAGGTGGCAGAGGGGATGATGGGCTTCGAGCGCGCCGCGCTCAGCTGGACCGGCGAGCGCGCTTACGTGGCGAAGAACATCGCCAAGCTGATCCTCAACCTTGTCGTCATCGCCAATGCCTCCGTTCCGCGGGGGCGCGAAGTGCAGGTGGAAGTCGAGCAACTGGAGCCGCAGCTGAAGCTGACGGTGCGGGCGATCGGGACGCCTTTGCGGGTGCCGGCGAAGTTCAGGGCGCTTCTTGCCGGAACGGCGGGAGAGGAAGCCGTCGACGCGCACGGTGTCCAGCCCTACTACACGCTGCTGCTTGCCCGCGAACTCGGCCTCGACGTGCATCTCGAACAGTTGGAAGACCGCGCGATCTTCACCGTTGTGCCCCTGCTCGCCGCGCCCGAGCCGGTGGTGGCGATCGATATCGAAGCGTAAGGGAAGCTTCGATATTCACGCAATCTTACCCGTGAATTTCAACCCTCGAGAAAACTTGTTTTGATAGTCTCCTTGCACAGGGCAGCATTTTCCCGCGGGAATTGACTGCCGCCATGCACGGAGGCACCGATGCAAACCTGCCTGATCGTCGACGAGTCGAACGTCATTCGCAAAGTCGCAAGCCGCATCCTCTTTCAGATGTCGTTCACCGTCGAGAATGCCGCGTCCGGATCAGAGGCCCTGGGTCTCATCGGCGGGGGAGAGGTGCCCGACATCGTGATCGTCGCCGGCATGCTGCCGGATATGCCATCCGAAGAGTTCGTGCGGGCTTTGCGCATGCGGCCGGGTGGCAAGGACGCTGTCATCCTCGCCTCGCTGGTGGAAGCCAATCTCGGCACGATGACGCGGCTGAAGCGAGCCGGCGCGACGGGCTTCGTCTTCAAGCCCTTCGATCGCGAGGCGATGGTCCGGTGGATCAGCCCCTATTCCAGCGTCGCTGCCTGAGGGCGTCCACACCATCCGTCAGAATACGAGAAAGAGACCGATGCCGGTGGCACGGGTCTCTTTTCCTCATTCGCAGTGTTCCCGCCGTCGGACGGCCCTCACTCGAGCCGTCGGCGACCGCTGATGGCGCCGATCAGGCGGCGCGGGTGTCGGCTTCCGGCTCGCGCAGCACGTAGCCGCGGCCCCAGACCGTCTCGATGTAGTTCTTGCCTTCGGTCGCCGTCGACAGCTTCTTGCGCAGCTTGCAGATGAAGACGTCGATGATCTTCAGTTCAGGCTCGTCCATGCCGCCATAGAGGTGGTTGAGGAACATTTCCTTCGTCAGGGTCGTGCCCTTGCGCAGCGAGAGCAGCTCCAGCATGGCGTATTCCTTGCCGGTGAGATGCACGCGCTGGCCGTTGACCTCGACCGTCTTGGCGTCGAGGTTGACCGTCAGGTCGCCCGTGTTGATCACCGACTGGGCATGGCCCTTGGAGCGACGAACGATGGCGTGAATGCGGGCGACGAGCTCGTCCTTGTGGAACGGCTTGGTCATGTAGTCGTCGGCGCCGAAGCCGAGGCCGCGAACCTTGTCCTCGATCCCGGCCATGCCGGAAAGGATCAGGATCGGCGTCTTGACCTTGGACAGTCGCAGGGTCCTGAGGACCTCGTAACCGGACATGTCGGGAAGGTTCAGGTCGAGAAGGATGATATCGTAGTCGTAGAGCTTTCCAAGGTCGACGCCCTCCTCACCGAGATCGGTGGTGTAGACGTTGAAGCTCTCTGATTTCAGCATCAGTTCGATGCTCTGCGCGACCGCACTGTCATCCTCGATCAAAAGCACGCGCATCCAAATATCCTCTCCGCAGAACTCGCCCTTGACCGCTGCCCGGCAAGTTCCTGGTTCGTCGTGTGTCCGTGCCTAAAATCTGCCACGGAATGGTTAACAAAAACTCTTGGCCGACACGTCTGACATTCTGTCTTTTGGGCTCACAGGCTCGTCTCTCGCGACATCCCCGGACGCAAACTCCCCCCGTGCCTTTCGGCTGGAGAAGCTGAGCATCCGCGGTTTCCGATTTACCGTGCCTTAAACCCTCGTCCCTATGATTAACGGTGCGCGTAAACAGATCGTTAATGGCATAGCCGGCAAGGCTTGCCTGAAACATCCCAATCGCGCCTCCGGAAAGGTTGCCACCAAGGCGGCCTGAAGATCAGGGATGACAGAATGAAGCGGGACAATCTCGTGCGCTTGACGCGCTTCAAGGTGAACGAGAAACGCCGCCAGGTCGAGCAGCTCGAACTGATGATGGGAGAATTCTCCCGCATGGCCGGCGATCTCGACGCCCAGATCGGCAACGAAGAGAAAAAAGCGGGGATCACCGACATCAAGCATTTCGCCTATCCGACCTTCGCCAAGGCGGCCCGGGCGCGGCGCGACAATCTGATGAATTCCGTCAAGGATCTGAAGGTGCAGCTGGGCGCCGCCCGGATTGCCCATGAGGAGGCCGAGGCCGAACTGGTGCATGCCGAAAAGCTGGAGCAGCGGGACGAGGCGGAAGAGCGCCGGATCGCCAACGGCTGACGCCTGCGCGGCCGGCAGTAGCGGCCGCCGGCACCGCTCACCGCAGAAACGACCCCTCCCGGCGCCGAGCGCCGACAGGGAACGATCGCGGCACATTCAAGCCGGGCCATGCGGCATCGACATCGGGGGATTTTGCCGCCGATCGCTTGCGGGCGACCCGTCCGTGGCGCGCAGATTACCGGCCGGTGTGTTCCCGGCCGTTCGTCCTTGCGGTCCTTCCCCCGGCCGAGACGCCATCGCCATGAATGGCATCCTCCGAAATGTCAAAGTTTCGCGGCGGCAGGGTGAACTCATCCTCGCGGGCCTTGGCCAGCGCCGCTGTTGCGAGGCGCCGGCGTCTCCACCAAGCCCAACGGAATAATCCGTGCTTGTCCCTGCCGGGCCGCCTTCGGTGCAGCACGCCTGCCGCCGGCCTTGCGGTCCCCCGTCCGGCGAAGGAAGATGAGGCCATCGACCTCGGGGAGAGGAGGGCATCAGTGGCGGACAAACCCATCAAGGGACCGGCTTCGTATTTTCCATCCATCGAAAAGACATACGGGCGGCCCGTCGCCGAATGGCAGGCGCTTGTCAGAAGTCACCTTCCGGCAAGACACATGGAGCTCGTAGCGATCCTCAAGAAGGATCACGGGATGGGCCATGGTCACGCCAACGCTCTCGTGGCGTTTGTTTTGTCGCAAGACCCGGAATAGGCGCGCAAAAAAGCCGGCGTGAGCCGGCTGATTTGTCGCGGAGGCGTGGTTTTGCCCCTAGTGATGCATGTCGATTTTCTTCCGGTATTCCTGCAACTGCGTCGTGCGCAGGCCAGCCAGACCGTGACTGTCGATCGAGACCTGCCAGGAGAGGAATTCCTCCACCGTCAGGGTGTAGCGCGAACATGCCTCGTCGAGGCTCAACAGGCCCCCGCGAACCGCCGCGACGACCTCCGCCTTGCGGCGGATGACCCAGCGACGGGTGTTTGATGGCGGAAGATCGGCAATCGTCAAAGGGCTTCCGTCGGGGCCGATGACGTACTTTACTCGTGGTCTAACCTGATCGGTCATTGTACTCTCTACTAATGCTCAAGACCTAATCGCCCCCAAACTTAGCGCGGCGCTTTTAAAATTCCGCTAAACCCACTGTAATCATTTGATAAGATGTGGAGCGAGTGGAAGCTGACGGCGACCCGGCGCGCTGGCCGCATTGCTGTCGCAATTCCCTCGGGATTCCAGCATATTGACGTAAGGCGCCCTGCCTTTGCAGACGCCGAACGAAGGCCGCGTTGGCATCCGCGCCGTCAGGCGCTAAACCCGGGCCGAAGACTTATTTTGCCTGCCGCTCAGCGGCAGAGGAGTTGCTGCCATGCTGAACAGCCTCGATCTGCCGAAGGCCCCCGCGGACACGCGGGTGGTCGTGGCGATGTCCGGGGGCGTCGATTCGTCCGTCGTCGCGGCGATTTTGAAGGCCGAGGGCTATGATGTCGTCGGCATCACCCTTCAGCTCTACGACAGCGGCACGGGTCCCCGGCGGGCAGGTGCCTGCTGCGCCGGCCAGGATATCCACGATGCCCGCCGCGTCGCCGAGAGCCTCGGCATCCCGCACTATGTGCTGGACTACGAAGAGATCTTCCGCCGCTCGGTGATCGATCCCTTCACCGCCAGCTACATGGCCGGCGAGACGCCCATCCCCTGCGTCGCCTGCAACCAGACGGTGAAGTTCCGCGACCTCCTGGCGACGGCGCAGGATCTCGGCGCCGAGGCCCTGGCGACCGGCCATTACATCGAGAGCCGCGCCGGGATGAACGGCTCGCCGCACCGCGGCCTCCACCGCCCGGCCGATCTCGACCGCGACCAGAGCTATTTTCTCTACGCGACGACACAGGCTCAGATCGATTTCCTGCGCTTTCCCCTCGGCGGGCTGACCAAGGCCGAAACCCGTGAGATCGCCGCCCGCCATGGGCTGGCGGTCGCCGACAAGGCTGACAGCCAGGATATCTGCTTCGTCTCGAAGGGCCGCTATGCCGACGTGATCGAGCGGCTGCATCCCGGCGCCGGCATTCCCGGCGACATCGTCCATATCGACGGCCGCACGCTCGGCCGTCACGAGGGCGTCGTGCACTTCACCATCGGCCAGCGTCGCGGCATCAAGCTCTCCTCGCCCGAGCCGCTGTACGTCGTGGCGCTCGACGCCGCCGGCGGCCGGGTCATCGTCGGCCCGCGCGAGGCGCTGGCGACGCGCCGGCTGGTGCTTCGCAGCGTCAACTGGCTGGGTGACGAACCAATCGCCGCTGCCGCGGACCTCGGCCGCGAACTCCTGGTCAAGGTGCGCTCCGCGCGTCCGCCGGTGCCGGCCCGGCTCGGTCTGGAGGACGGCGACGTCACGATCGAGCTTCTGGATGGCGAGGACGGCATTGCGCCCGGGCAGGCCTGCGTCTTCTACGATGGCGAGGCGGCCGGCGCGCGGGTGCTGGGGGGCGGCGTGATCGCGCGCACGGTCGCCGGGACGGTGCGCGACCCTGCCATCGAAAGCCCGGCCCGGTTGGCTCGCGGCTGACGGCGCACGGTTTCTCCGTCGACGCCTCCAGCGCCCCTGACCGACCATTGATCACGGCAGGGCCCTTCTGAGGCCGAGCAGCGCGATCACGGCGCCGCCCGCATCGACCCGGATCGTGGATCCACGCAAACTGGCTACCTCGGAATAGGAGGGTGCCGTCGGCCGTCCACTCTTGCTTTCCCTAGGGAAACTTTCTTACACCTTGGGCTCGTGCGACTCCCGCCGGGCACGAGGGTGACAGTCTCGGACGCGCATTCCATGAATGTATCGACCGCCGTGGTCCTGATCGCTTCCGTCGTCGCGCTCGGCGCGCTCGCCCGTCCGCTGGCCACGCGGCTGCGGCTGCCGGTGTCGATTCTCCTGGCCCTCGGCGGCGCGACGCTCGGCTTCGCCAGCCTCTATTCCGTCGCCAATCCCGGTACGCTCCTGCCGGTGGAGTTTGCCGAGATGATCTCTCGCCTGCCCATCGGCTCGAGTCTCATCCTCTATGTCTTCGTGCCGACGCTGCTCTTCGAGAGCGCGCTGGTGGTCGATGTCCATCGCGTCCGGGAGGATCTTCTGCCGATCGTTCTCCTGGCGCTCGTCGCGGTCGTGGTGGCGACCGTCGGCGTGGCGCTCGCGCTGTGGCCCATTTCCGGCATGCCGCTGATCGCCTGCCTGCTGCTCGGTTCGCTCGTCGCGACCACCGATCCGGTGGCGGTCATCGCCATCTTTCGCGATGTCGGCGCGCCGGAACGGCTGACCCGTCTGGTCGAGGGCGAGAGCCTGTTCAACGATGCGGCGGCAATCGCGCTGTTCCTGATCTTTTCCGCTGCATTGGCTGCACCCGGCACACTGAGCATCTCCACGGCTGCCGCCCAGTTCCTCGTCCTGCCGATCGGGGGCGCCGTGCTCGGCTTTGCGACGGCATCGGCGTTCCTCGCCTTGCTGCGCCTCATCCGGGACGACCGCGTGACGGCGATCTCCCTCAGCCTCGCCGTGCCCTATCTCGCCTTCTGGACCGCGGAGGCGGTCTTCTACGTCTCGGGCATCATCGCCGTCGTCGTCGCCGGCGTCACGCTCGCCACCCTCGCACCAGGCCGGGTTACACCCGAAGTCTGGCGCCATCTGCGCGAGACCTGGGAGCAACTGGCGTCCTGGTCGGCGATCCTGATCTTCGTCCTCACCTCGCTCCGGGTTCCGCATCTGATGGCGGATGTCGGCCTCTTCGACCTCTTGCTGCTTGCCGTCCTGTTCGTCGCCGCCCTGCTGGCAAGGGCTCTGGTTCTGTTCGGGCTGCTGCCGCTCCTGACCCGCCTCGGCCTTTCCGCCGAAATTTCCCGACCCTACCGGCTGGTCGTCCTGTGGGGCGGACTGCGCGGGTCGATGACGCTGGCGCTGGCGCTGGCGGTGACGGAGAACGCTGCCATCCCGCCCACGGTCGTAGCTTTCGTCGCCACGCTCGCCACGGGCTTCACGCTGATGACCCTGTTCGTCCAGGGGACGACGCTGCGGATGCTGATCCAGCGGCTCGGCCTGAACCGCCTGACCGGCGTCGACCGGGTGTTGCGCGATCTGGCCATCAACGTCACCACGCGCCGCGTCGCGAAACTGTCGAAGGAAATGGCATCGCGCTTCGGCGGGGAGGGGACGGCCGCGCCGGAAGCGGGCGATCTCCTCGAACTGGATGAGCCCCCGGCCACAGCAGCCATTTCGGATGCCGAGCGCAGCGCCATCGCTCTTGCTGCGCTGACGCTGCGAGAGCGGGAGACCGTGCTCGAGCATTTCGCCAATGGCACGGTTGGGCCGCGGATCGCCCAGCGCTTGGCGGCGGATGCGCGGCGGAGGCTCGACATGGCGCGCGTCTCAGGCGTCGAGGGTTATCGCGCGGCCAATCGCGAGGAGACCGAGTTCCTCTGGCTCGACCGCCTCAGTTTTTCGTTGCAACGGCGCTTTGGCTACAGCGGCATGCTGTCGCGACGGATGGCGGCACGCTTCGAGACGCTGATCGAGACGGCTTTGGTGGTCAACGAGCTAAAGCTCTTTGTCGACAGCGATCTGAGGCCTGTGGTGGGTGCCGAGACCGTCGACGTGGCGGTCGGCGCACTGCGCGAGCGCGCGGCCCTCATCGAGCGCGAGATCGATGCGGTGCGGCTGCAATATCCGGCCTATGTCGTCGAACTGGAGCGCGCGGTCGTCGCCCGTTCGGCGCGGGCCCTCGCGGCAAAGGAAATCGGCCATCTCCGCCGTTCCGGACTGATCAACGCCGAGGTCGAGCGCGACGTTCTTCTCAACTTCGGCGACAGGGGGGAGCTGTCCAGCCCGCCGCTCGATCTCGGACTCGACACGCGCGAGATGATCGCCCGCTGCGAGCTCTTCGAGCCGCTGTCGGAGAGCCACCGCGATGATCTCCAGCAGTTTCTGCGGCCGTTCTTCGCCGCGCCCGGCATGTCGATCATCAACCGCGGCGAGATCGGCACGGCGGCCTTCTTCATTCTCTCCGGGGCCGTCGAGATCGACACCGGATCGGCGCAACTTCGGCTCGGTCGCGGCGAAATCTTTGGCGAGATGGCGCTGCTTTTCGATTTGCGGCGCCAGGCCGATGTCCGGGCGATCGCCTATTCGGCGATGCTGCAGCTCTCACTGTCCGATTTCCAGCGTTTCCTGGCGCTGCATCCGAGCCTGCGTCAGCGAATTGAGACGATCGCGCGCCAGCGTCTGGACCAGAATGCCGCGGGGACCCCCGTGGCGGGGATGACGGCCCTGGCGCCAACCGAGTCCTCCCCCGCCCAGTGACGGCACCGGCCCGGGGCGGAGGCGGGAAGGGGGCGCCGCTTCTCAGATGAGCGCTTCCGACGGAACGACCTGGCGGCCTGGAAGCGCCGCGGCGGCGGCATCGAGAAGGGCCGCCGCAATGGTCGGTGCGGGATTGATGCGGTAGCGGGCCGGCAGCAAAGGCGAGAGGACGCCGAGCACGGTCGACGCCAGACTCTCGGCCATCCGTCTCTCCTCCCGGTCCCCGCCGATGAGCCCAGGGCGGACGAGTGTCAGCGAACCGAAGCCGAGGGACGCGAGGTCCCGTTCCAGCTCTCCCTTGGTACGGCTGTAGAGAAGCCGCGATCGCGGATCGGCGCCGAGCGCCGAGTTCAGGACGAATGTCCCCGCGCCATGGCGGCGGGCGAGCCGGGCGACAGCCAGCGGATAATCATGGTCGACCCGGGTGAAGGCGGCATCCGAACCCGCGCGCCGGCGCGTCGTCCCGAGCGTGCAGATGGCGGCATCGACATCCCACCATGGCGCGTCCGCGGGAAGCGCGTCGAAGTCGACGACGGGATTGAGCAATTTTGCGTGCGGCGGAAGCGGCGTTCGCGTCAGGGCCACGACGGAGTTGAAACGGATGTCAGCCAGTGCTTCGGCCAGGACAAATCCGCCGACAAGACCGGTCGATCCGACAAGCAAGAGCTTCATGGTCGCACTCCCTGCCATGACTGTTCTGCCGAGCGTTCAGCCAGGGCAGCCGATGTGCCGTTTGCGTGCTGCTGGCGCGGCATTCCAGCGGATGGTTCGGCACAGCAGGTCGGACGGATGGTGCGGGCACAGCAGGTCGGAGCCGAACCTACAGCCACAAAGGACCAGTGCGACGAGAAAAGCCAAAACCGGGCTCGCGCGCTGCGCGGCCCGGTGCGGATCGTGGGGTCGACACCCCGAGGCGTCAGTCGCGCCCTGACGGGCGCAGCAACAAGCTTACGGGCGCGAGGGCGCGGCGCCGCGCTCCGGCAGCTTCTTCTTCGGGCCGGGGAGAAGGCCTTCGCGCTGCAGCTGCTTGCGGGCAACCTTGCGGGCCCGGCTGATCGCTGCCTGCTTCTCGCGCACGCGCTTCTCCGACGGCTTCTCGAAGAACGAGCGAGCCTTCATTTCGCGAAAGACGCCTTCGCGCTGCATCTTCTTCTTCAGTACCCGAAGGGCCTGGTCGATATTGTTGTCCCGAACTTCAACGCGCAAAAATCTGTCCTAACGTGTGTGACATCGCCATAGAGTTCTCCCTGCACTTTAGGCGCAAGGGACCAGCGACGGTGGTTCAATCGGTCGTGCTTCGCCAGCCGACCGATCATCCGATCCGGCTGAGATGGCCTACGCTTCGCATATTTTTAGCGAGGAGGGTAGCGCCTTGCGATAATTTCTATCGGGATTGCCGGGACAAGCGAACCCCAGGGGTAAAAACGGGGCGTATCCGGCCGATCGGCTCCAAATTACCGGTCGGCGATCTACAGGGCAGGGAGACGGGCAGACCTTTTTCAACGCCGACGCTTCCGGTCGAGAAGCCCATCGTTTTCGAATCGGCAGCGAAAGCGAGCGTAAAACGCAAAAACCCTGCGGCTCGGTCGAGCGCAGGGCCTCAGCGACGACGGGCGCCTTGCGGCGGACCCGTCATGCATCGTTCCGAAATCTGCCGCCAGTACATCCGTGGTCGACGTCTCTCAGAACGAGAACTGTATAGAGCCTCCCTTGCGGGAAGCTGGATTTTTAGGAGACGGTCGCCAGATTGTCGGCGGACATCTTGCCGGTCTTGCGATCGGAAACCAGCTCGAAGCTGATCTTCTGGCCGTCCGTCAGCGTGCTGAGGCCGGCGCGCTCGACGGCGCTGATATGAACGAAGGCGTCCTGGCCGCCATTATCAGGCGAGATGAAGCCGAAGCCCTTGTCGTTGTTAAACCATTTTACGGTTCCCGTGATCATGGGATACCTTTCTACGAAAGAATTGTTCTCGAGACTCAAGAGATGAGGCCCGTTGCAATCGAATAATCTGGAGGAGACTCAATGAGCATGCGTTGAAAACAACGCGGGGCCAAATGGTCAGGCCATCGTCCGACCGTTCTGATATGGGCGAAACACCCGGCCGATGCAAGGCCGCGGCCGGTTCTTTTAGCGCATTTGTTTATTTGTAAGAAGGACGCGGGCCGAACTTCCCGGCTGCCCAGGGGAAACTCTCGAAACTCCGGCCGGACGGAACGGAGCGCGAATGGCGGGAGCGCGCCACCGGCAGACGCTGCGGCAGCCGACACGAAAACGCCGCCGCGATCACAGGGCGATCGCGGCGGCGTTTTCGTTCAGAAGATCAGAGGTTTAGCGGCACTGCTGGCGGGGGCCGTTGTATGGCTGGTAGGTGTTGTCCGAAACGCGGTAAGAGCGGTAGCGGCTCTGGCAGGAACGGATATGGGCATTGCTCACGCCGCGATTGCTCGCCGCGCCGCCGATGATCGCGCCGGCGATGAAGGCCGCGGGCGGAAACCAGTAGCCGTTGTGCCGGCGATAGCCCGGGCGGCTGCTGCGATACCCGCGATGGCCACGATAGTAATCGCGGCGATTGTCGTAGCGCCGTTGATCGCGACGAACCTGCCGATTTTCGCGACGAATCTGACGGGCATTGCTGCGGCGAATGATCTTGCCCCGACGATAGTCCGAGCGGTCGCCCCGACGATACTGAACCGGCACGACGGCAATCCCTGCGGATCCGGGAGAAACTGTGGAGGCCGGCGCGGCGCTGGTGGCGCGAGCGGCTGCGAAGGGGGCGGCCGAGGCCGGGACGGCGCTGCTGAGCGCCATGGACGCCGTCAGTCCGAGCGCGCAAGCGCGCATGAAAAATTTCTTCATCGAAACACTCCGATATGAGGATGTATCTGATCAAGTCACTGGCGGGCCTGCAGGTTCCGAAATCACATCGAAAATCGGCGACGAAGGGGCGAGCTCTCGTCCGCGGCCCGCCGAGAGACCGCCGGAAATCGCGGGTCGAAAGGACGCGCAAGCGTGTCGTCCCGATCGCCTCGAAGTCGCGGTGAAGTCGCAGGACTCGCCCATCACTGCGGCGCCCAGTGTCAGGGACAATCTCCGGATCGGAGCGGTCAGGCGGACCGGCGGCGCGCCGGGAGGCTCTGGCTCCGCGCGGGCGACGGGTTCGAGTTCAGGTGTCACCGTGCCGGAGGCGCCCGTGATCGCCGCGGATGGCACTGGTTCAGTGCCAAGGCCGATGTCAGGATTGGATCTGGCTGGAAATGCGGTTGAGAGCGGCGATGATGTCGGCGGGAGGGTAGGGCTTGGCGAAGAACAGGCCGTTCTCCGGCATGTCGTCCTTCGCCACCTTTACCATCCCGGAAGTCACCATGATGACGACCGGCGGCCAGCGATCGCGGACGGCACGGGCAAGCTTCAGCCCGTCCATCGAGCCCGGCATCTGAACGTCCGTGAATAGGACGCGAATGTTGGGGTGACGCTCAAGCATCAGGATCGCGGCATCGGCATGTCGCGCGCCGTAGGCAAGCAGACCGGCTTCTTCGACGAGATCCATCGCATCTGTCAGCAGCAGAGGATCGTCTTCCACGACGAGGACTGCATAACGGTCTGGTTTCATTGTTCTGCCCCTGCATATCCAACGCAGAATAATAGGATTGGTTGCTACGACCGGAGCCGGGTTTCAAGGTTTTGCCTGGGGTTCTCGATGACGACGGGCACCTTGCCCTGCAGCCGGAATACCACTCCGCTTTCGGGAAAGTCCAACTGCGCGGCGCCATCGAAATAAGTGGCGACAATTCGCTCGACGAGGCGCGATCCAAAGCCCCGACGCTCGGGCGACGCGACGAGGGGACCACCCGTCTCCGTCCATTGAAAGGCGAAGGCGCCGGTCGGCAGCAGCGACCACTCGATCGCAACGGCCCCGTTCTCGGTCGACATCGCCCCGTATTTCGCCGCATTGGTCGCCAGCTCGTGCATGGCGAACGAGAGGCCGAGGCCCTGCTGGGCCGTCAGGGTGAAGGACGGGCCGTCGACCTGGTACCGGCCCTCGCCGATACGGTGCGGCTCGAGGGCGTCCTCGACGATGTCGCGGATATCGGCCGTCGTCCAGCTCTTCTGCGTCAGGATATCCTGCGCGCGCGCCAGCGCTGTCAGCCGACCTGCAAAGGCGGCACGCCCCTCCTCGACGGACGTGACCATCCGAAACGTCTGCGTCGCGATCGCCTGGACCATGGCGAGGATGTTCTTGATCCGGTGCGACATCTCGCGCGTCAGCTCGATGCGCTGCTGCTCGGCGAGTTTGCGGTCGGTAATGTCGATCGAAGCGCCGGGAAAGCGGACGGGCCGGCCGGCCTCGTCGAGAACCACGCGCCCTCGCGCCAGAAGCCAGCGAATGCTGCCGTCCGGTTGGACGATGCGATACTCGCAGGAGAAATCGTCCAAGGCGTCAAGCGTACGATCGAGTTCGGCACGAAACTCGGGCATGTCCTCCGGGTGAAAGTTCTTCACATATTCCGAAAGCGGTGCGCCTTGCGCCGCGAGCACCGGGTCGAGATTGTAGACCCTCGCGAAATTGGCGTCGGCGTAGACGATATCGGTGGCAAGGTCCCAGTCCCAGATGCCGATCAGGCTGCTCGCGCCCAGCGCCAGGTTCAGGCGCTCCTCGCTCTTGGCCAGCTTCTCGGCGGCGAGTTTCGAGGCGGTGCGGTCGCGCAGGATCTTGAGATAGCCGACATGGGCCTTGTCGTCGTCCATCAGCGGCATCATTTCGCCGGACGCCCAGAACATGCTCCCGTCCTTGCGCACGTGCCAGCGCTCGTCGGCGCCACGGCCCAAGGTGCGGGCCGCCGTCATCTCCTTGTGCGGGATTTTGGCGGCCGCATCGTCTGCGGTGAAGAAGATTTCGGCCGGCTCGCCGCGCATTTCCTCTTCCGTCCAGCCGAGGATCTGCTCGGCCCCGATGTTCCAGGAAGTGACGCGTCCTTCCAGATCGATGGTGATGATGGCGAAGTCGGTGGCGCTGTCGACGATCTGCCGATGGCGGGTCTGGTACATCTGCGACTGCCGCAACGCGCCCTCGCGCTCGCGCAGCGACCGCCGCAGTTCCAGCTGGGTCATGACCTGCCGGGCAAGAAGCTGCAGCGTCCGGATCTGGTGCTGATCGAGATCGCGCGGCACGGTGTCGAGAACGCACATGGTCCCGATCGGCAGTCCGGCCGCCGTCTTCAGGACGGCGCCGGCATAGAAGCGGATCCCGCCATCCCCGGTGACGAGCGGATTGCCGGCAAATCGTGGGTCGTCCCGCGCGTCGGTGACGACCATCACGTCCGCGCCGAGAAGGGCGTGAACGCAGAAGGATGACTCCAGAGGCGTCTCGCGAACGCCAAGGCCGACTTCCGCCTTGAAGAACTGCCGCGTCGTGTCGACAAGATTGACCACCGCGATCGGAGTTCCGCAGACTTCGGAAGCGATCCGGGCCAGGTCGTCGAAATCCTGCTCGCGTTCGGTGTCGAGAATGCCGTAGCCGTGAAGCGCCGCCGTCCGATCGGCCTCGGTCCAGGAAACGGGGGTGTGCACGAGGGGGAATTCGGCGGACAAGCGGTCTACTACTCGGCATTGGGTCGGACAGGGGCGCCGGATGGAATCCCATCGATACCGTGTCGAACACGGGCGCGCCCACATTGCCATAGCATCCCTGACGGCTGACGCAACGCTTGCATTGCCGTCGACCATCCGTACCGAGTCGTGACCGATCGGCACCCGGCGTCTTCGGAGGGAGCCGAAAGCTCCGCGGGCGCCCATCCGTCGCCGACGCGGCCCTCGATGATCTTCCCGCTCGCGCGTCTGCTCGCTCGCTCGCGCGTCTGTTCGCCGCACCGAAACATCCCGTCCCGGCATCTTAGAAGAAACAGCCGAAATGCGGTCCGCAGATGTCAGGCGCGTGCTTCTTTATTTGTGCATTGCAGCATATCCGTCGTGACTTCCGGCAGGGGAGCAGTGAAATCCTGCGTCTCCCGGTCTTTCCCCTAAAGTAGCATAGTCAAACCCGCCGCCATCGTGGAACAGATGGCAAGACTTCAAATTGCCGGCCGGCTGAATGCGCAACAAAGACGCATACCGGGATGGTGCGGGTTGTGGGCTTCGACACTCTGGGAGGAAATCGATGACGATTATTAAGACGGGATGGAGCCGTCGTCAGTTGCTGACGACCGGCGCTGCCGCCGGTGCAGGGCTGATGATGCCGCATGTTTTCACACGCGGCGCCTGGGCGCAGGAGGACAAGGCCTTCTGCAACAATCCCACCGGCTCGACCGTGACGCTCGGCTTCAACGTGCCGCAGTCCGGCGCCTATGCCGACGAGGGCGCCGACGAGCTTCGCGCCTATCAGCTGGCCGTCCAGCATCTCAACGGTGAAGGCGACGGCGGCATGATCCCGCTGTTCAAGCCGTCGAGCCTCAAGGGCAACGGCATCCTCGGCAAGAAGGTGGCCTACGTCACCGGCGACACCCAGACCAAGGCGGACATGGCCCGCGCCTCCGCCAAGCGCATGGTCGAGGCTGACCGTGCCGTGATGATCACCGGCGGATCGTCCTCGGCCGAGGCCATCGCCGTGCAGTCACTCTGCCAGGACATGGGCGTTATCTTTATGGCCGGCCTCACCCACTCCAACGACACCACAGGCAAGGATAAGCGGCGCTACGGCTTCCGCCACTTCTTCAACGCCTACATGTCGGGCGTGGCGCTGGGTCCCGTGCTCGGCGAGGAATACGGCAAGGACCGTATCGCCTACCACCTGACCGCCGACTACACCTGGGGCTGGACCCAGGAAGAGTCGATGAAGAACGCCACCGAGGCGCTCGGCTGGAAGACCTCTCAGGCCGTGCGGACCCCGCTCGGCGCCGGCGACTTCTCGCAGTATCTGACGCCTGTCCTGAATTCCGGCGCCGACGTCCTGATCCTGAACCATTACGGCGGCGACATGGTCAACTCGCTGCGCCAGGCCGTCACCCAGTTCGACATGAAGTCGAAGCAGGCCAACGGCAAGCAGTTCGAGATCGTCGTGCCGCTGTTCTCCGAGCTCATGGCGCAGGGCGCGGGCGATGCCGTGAAGGGCATTCTCGGCACCGCGAACTGGGACTGGAAGCTGGAGGACGAGGCGACGAAGGCGTTTTCCAAGTCCTTTGGTGCCGCCTATGGCCGACCGCCATCGCAGGCAGCCCACACCTGCTACGCGCAGACGCTGCTCTATGCCAATGCCGTCGAGACAGCAGGCACCTTCTATCCGCCTGAACTGATCAAGGCGCTCGAGGATTTCGAGTTCGATGGTCTCGGCAACGGTCCGACGATCTACCGCGGCTCCGATCACCAATGCTTCAAGGACGTGCTCGTGGTCCGCGGCAAGCAGGCTCCGACGAACCAGTTCGACCTGATGGAAGTCGTCAAGGTCGTGCCGCGCGACACCGTCACCTACGACCCGTCGATTTTCGGCGGCGAGCTCGGCCCGGCTGACGCTAAGGCGTGCGCCGCCTGATCTCTGACTGAACCGGAAAAGGCTGCCGGCATGCCGGCAGCCTTTTCGCCATCTGCAGGCACGCTTTTGTGCGGCCAGGGGAGCACATGGACGCCATTTTTCTTCAAGTCATGAACGGGCTCGACAAGGGTGGCGCCTATGCGCTCATCGCCCTCGGCCTGACCCTGATCTTCGGCACGCTCGGCGTCGTCAACTTCGCCCACGGAGCGCTTTTCATGCTCGGCGCTTTCTGCGCCGTCACATTTTCGAGGTTCCTCACCCTGTCGGAAAGGGTCCGCGACGAGAGCATCACTTTCTTCGAGGCCTACAAGGAAGTGCCCTATGTCGAGATTTGGTTCGGCCAGACCGGCACGGTCCTTCTGGACTGGGCGGTGCCGCTGTCGATCCTCCTCACCATTCCGGTGATGCTGCTCGTCGGCCTCATAATGGAGCGCGGGCTTATCCGCTTCTTCTACAAGCGCAGCCACGCCGAGCAGATCCTCGTGACCTTCGGCCTCGCCATCGTCCTGCAGGAAATCATCAAGCACTTTTTCGGCGCCAACCCGATCCCGCTGAACGCGCCCAGCGCGTTCTCCGGCTCGACCGATGTCGGCTGGCTGATCGGCGCGGCCAATCTTTCCTACCCGACCTGGCGCATTGTCTATTTCGTCTTCTCGCTGATCGTCATCGCCGCCGTCTTCGCCTTCCTACAGTTCACCACCTTCGGAATGGTGGTGCGGGCCGGCATGGCTGACCGCGAGACGGTCGGTCTCCTCGGCATCAATATCGGCAAGCGCTTCACCATCGTCTTCGCGCTGGCCTCGCTGGTCGCGGGCCTGGCCGGCGCCATGTACACGCCGGTCCTCGCGCCGAACTACCATCTCGGCATGGACTTCCTGGTCCTTTCCTTCGTCGTGGTCGTCGTCGGCGGCATGGGGTCGCTGCCGGGTGCGGTGCTCTCGGGCTTCCTTCTGGGGATACTGCAGTCCTTCGCCTCGATGACTGAGGTCAAGGCGATCATCCCGGGCCTCGACCAGATCATCATCTACCTTGTTGCCGTCGTCGTGCTCCTGGTGCGTCCGCGCGGCCTGATGGGACGCCGCGGCGTCATGGAGACTTGAGCCGATGAGCACCACGATCGGACGGTCCGCCGCCAACGCCTCCACCACGCTTCCCGCCGACCGGCCCGTGGCCGATCCACCAAAGGCCCGGCTTTTCGGCGGCGAGGCTGGCGACTTCCTGCTCCTCGCGCTATTCGCGCTGGCTGTGTTCACCATGCCGATCTGGCTCGCGCCGATCGGTGCCGGCTACCCCGACATCCTGCAGAAGTTCGCGATCTTCGGCATCTTTGCCCTCGGCTTCAACATCCTCTTCGGCTTCTCCGGCTACCTCTCCTTCGGCCATGCCGCCTTCCTGGGCGCCGGTTCCTACGCCGCCGTCTGGATGTTCAAGCTGCTGTCGATGAACGCCATTCCGGCGCTCCTCTTCGCCGTCTTCATCGGCGCTGTATTCTCAGCGGCCATCGGCTTTATCAGCCTCCGGCGCTCGGGCATCTACTTCTCCATCCTGACTCTTGCCTTCGCGCAGATGTCCTACAATCTCGCCTATTCCGTCCTGACGCCGATCACCAACGGCGAGACCGGCCTGCAGATCTCGCGTGCCGATCCGCGCGTCATCGACCGGATGTTCGCCGAGCCCGGGGCGGCGCTGCCGAGGCCCAATCTCTTCGGCATTACGCTGGAGGGCTGGCCCGGCTTCTACTTCTGCGCCGTGCTTCTCGTCGTCGCCTTCTTCATCGCCATGCGCATCAAGCACTCGACCTTCGGCATGATGCTGTTCGCGATCAAGTCGAACCAGAACCGCATGGGCTTCACCGGCTTTGCCACGCGGCCCTATCTTCTGACCGCCTTCGTCATTTCGGGCATGTATGCCGGGCTGGCGGGCGGGCTCCTGGCGGTCACCGACCCGCTGGCCGGCGCCGACCGGATGCAGTGGACGGCCTCGGGCGAGGTGGTGCTGATGACCATTCTCGGCGGCGTCGGCACGCTGCTCGGGCCGGTCCTGGGTGCCGCCGTGATGAAATATCTCGAGCAGATCTTCTCCTCGTTCAACGATGGCGTGCTGAGCCGCTTCTTCGATTTCCTGCCGGATTCCCTGCAGAGCTTCATGGTCGCGATCACCAGCCCCTTCGTCGGCGAAGGCTGGCACCTGACCCTCGGCATTCTCTTCATGGCGCTCGTCATCTTCCTGCCTGGCGGCATGATGGAAGGGTTCAAGCGCATCGGCCGTCTCTGGTCGAAGCGGGGCGAAAGCGCCGCGAACGCCCCGCCATCATCCCCCGTTCCGCCTGCGAAGTGAGGGGCACGCCATGAGCATTCTTTCGATCAGCGGCGTCAACAAGCGCTTCGGCGGCCTGCGCGCCCTCGACAACGTCAACCTCAACGTCAAGGAGGGCAGCGTCCACGCCATCATCGGGCCGAACGGCGCCGGCAAGTCGACGCTCCTCAACTGCCTCGTCGGCCGCATCGTGCCGGACGAGGGCAGGGTGGATTTCGCCGGGCATTCGCTCCTCGGCGTCAAGCCGCACGAGATCAACCAGGCCGGCATCGCCCGGGTCTTCCAGACCCCGGAGACTTTTGGCGAGCTCACCGTCTTCGAGAACGTCATGATCCCGGCCTTCGCCCGCCATGACGGCGCCTTCCGCATCAACCTGTGGAAGCGCGCGCTCGGCCGGGCCGAGATCCGCGAGGAGGCCGAGCATATTCTCGAAGACCTGCAGCTTGCCGACCAGCGCGATCAGCGCGTCGATTCCATGTCGCGCGGTGACAAGCGCCGGCTGGAACTCGCCATGTGCCTCGTGCAGAAGCCGAAACTCCTCCTCCTCGACGAGCCGACCGCCGGCATGTCGCGCGCCGATACCAACAACACCGTCGAGCTCCTGAAAAAGATCGCCGGGCGCGGCATCACCAAGGTGATCATCGAGCACGACATGCATGTCGTCTTCTCGCTGGCCGAGACCGTCAGCGTCATGGCGCAGGGCACGGTGATCGCGGAAGGCACGCCCGCCGAGATCAAGGCGAGCCCGCGTGTCCAGGAAGCCTATCTCGGGGGAGCCCATCTATGACCGACGTCTACGGCAGCGTGCCGCTCCGCACCGTCCCGGCCGTCGGCATCGCACCCGGCTCAGCCCCGGCGGCCGCCGTCAAACCCTTTCTGTCGGTGCGCGACATCCATGCCTATTACGGCGAGAGCTACATCGTGCAGGGCGTCTCCTTCGAGGTGCGCGAGGGCGAAATTCTCGCGCTTCTCGGCCGCAACGGCGCCGGCAAGACCTCGACGCTGCGCACCATCGCCCGCACCACGACGCCGGCGCTGAAGCGCGGCGAGATCTGGCTCGACGGCGCCCCCTTGCATCTGATGAAGAGCCACGAGGCGGCGCAGGCGGGCGTCCAGCTCGTGCCCGAGGACCGGCGCATCATCGCCGGCCTGACGGTCGAGGAAAACCTGAAGCTCGCCCAGATCCAGAAGCCGATCGGCTGGTCGCTGGAGCGCATCTACGACCATTTTCCGCGCCTGGCCGAACGCCGCACGCAGGAGGGCACGACCATGTCCGGCGGCGAGCAGCAGATGCTGGCCGTCGCCCGCGCCCTCGCCCGCGAGGTCAAGCTGCTTCTGCTCGACGAACCCTATGAGGGCCTCGCCCCGGTCATCGTCCAGGAGATCGAGCGCATCGTCGAGGAGATCAAGGGACTCGGGATCACCACCATCCTCGTCGAACAGAACGCCGTCGCGGCGCTTCATCTGGCCGACCGGGCGATCGTGTTGGAGATGGGTGAGGTCGTGTTCGACGGCTCTGCGCAGGAGATGATCGACAACAAGGAATTGAGGCTGCAGTATCTGGCGCTGTAAAGTCGCTTTAACTGTCGGCCGCAGGGACGCGGCACTGCATGATGAGGACGGAGCGCCACGAACCAATCTCGTCATCCCCGGGGCCAAGGCCCCGAGGATGACGAACGGTAGACGCCCGTTCTTCAAGTAAGCCAATTGGATAGGCCCTGCGAAGACGCGCGTACCGCATCTCAGCAAGCGTTCAAGTCTCAAAGGGCCGAGCCCCATTGCAAAGGACGGCCTTGCTGCGTCTCGACGATCAGCCAGCGGAGTTCCCAATGCCGATACCGGGAAACTGCCAACTCATCGGACGCTGGCGCATCACGGGATCGGATCTGTGGGACCGGTCCTACCTCGACACGTCAGTCCCGGCGACGATGACGATCGGCGCAGACAATCACGGCGAGATCGCTTTCGGCGTTCTGCAGGCCCACCTGGATCTGGGCTACAGCCGGTCGCTTGTCTTCTTCACCTGGTACGGCGCTGACGAAATGACCGAGGTCAGCGGCGATGGCCATGCCGAATTGCTGGATGACGGCACGATAGAAATCACCTTTACCTTTGACAGTGGGGACGAGGCGATCATGAGGGCAAGGCGGGAAACGTCCACGGTCGCAGGCTCCTCACCCTCTGCGTCGAGAAACTGAATGAGGGGAAAAGGCATTTCCTTCGGTGGCGATGCCCCAGAGCCCGACATTCACCTTTCCCTTCCGTGACGTGCAAAACCCGCATTGTCCTGCTATGTCAGTCGAAACTCGGCGAACCCGACAGGACCGATGCATCTGAACCGTGCCCCCTTGCGAGACGATCGACGGCTTCGTGCCGTGCCGCTGCTATGGGTGCTGGCGTCGCTCTGCCTCCTGCAATGGGGCCTTTCCGTCGGCCCCATCGGCGGGCTGGAGCGGCAGGCGGCGGTGGCCCGGCAGGCCGCAAACAGTCTCGGCTCCTCGGCACCGCGGCTGCGCGATCTTGCCAAGCTCGGCGGCACGGACCTTCGCGCCAAGGACGGCAAGCAGCAGGCGGCGCCCGCCGGCGGGGATCCGGCTGTTTCGGCCGACGCCGTCGCCTTCGTCTCGCTGCACGCCGGCCGCGAAACTCCGGCGCTGGCCGCCTCTGCCGGGCTGCGTGGCATTGCCGGCCTGAACTTCCGGGCCCGCGCGCCGCCGCGCCTGTCGGCCTGACGCCGCCCGAGGCGGCCCCCTTCTTCCGTCATTTCCGCCATGCCGCCCGCCGGCTGGCGACGTTTTTTCCGGAAATACCACCATGCGCACGTCCCGCTGGGTGCTCGGCCTCTATGCCGTCATCATCTTCTTCGGCCTGCTCGCCGCTCTGCCCAATCTTTTCACCAAGGAACAGCAGGCGAATTTCCCCGCCTTCCTGCCCAAGCACGGCGTCAGCCTCGGCCTCGATCTCTCCGGCGGCTCGCATCTCGTGCTCGAGGTCGATGCCGCCGCGCTGAAGGCCGACCGCCTGCAGGCGCTGCAGGACCAGGTCCGCTCGACGCTGCGCGATGCGCGCGTGCCGATCCGTTCGGTGCGCGGCGACGCCGAGGCCGTGACCGCGACTCTCGCCAACGACGCCGACCGCGACAAGGCCCTGCCGCTCATCCAGGCCCTGGCGACGCCGCTGGCGACGTCCTCCTTCGGCGCGACGACCGCGAGCGACCTCGACATCGCCGCCACCGGCAACCAGATCCGCGTCTCGCTCACCGAGGCGGGGCTTTCCGATCGCACCACGCAGGCGATCCAGCAGAGTCTGGAAATCGTGCGCCAGCGCATCGATCAGGTCGGCGTCTCCGAGCCGACGATCCAGCGCGTCGGCGCCGACCGCATTCTCGTCCAGCTGCCGGGCGTCCAGGATCCGGCGCGCCTGCGCGAACTTCTCGGCTCGACGGCGCAGATGAGCTTCCACATGCTGTCGGAAAACGGCGGCGCCAATACCCCCGGCGTCACCATGCTGCCGGATGCCGACGGCACCCGCACCTATCCGATCGAGGACCGCGTCGCTCTGTCGGGCGAGCGGCTGACCGATGCCCGTCCCGGCTTCAACTCGCAGACCAACGAGCCGATCGTCTCCTTCACCTTCGACTCGACCGGCGCGCGCGAATTTGCCGACATCACCCGTGCCAATGTCGGCCGGCCCTTCGCCATCGTCCTCGACGGCAAGGTGCTGAGCGCGCCCGTCATCCGCGAGCCGATCACCGGCGGCCAGGGCCAGATCAGCGGCAGCTTCTCCGTCGAGGAATCGACCGTTCTGTCGGCGCTCCTGCGCGCCGGCGCGCTGCCGGCCCCCTTGACGGTGATCGAGGAGCGGACGGTCGGCGCCGATCTCGGCGCCGACGCCATCGAGCGCGGCATCGTCTCGGGTCTCGTCGGCTTCGGCTTCGTCTTCCTGTTCATGTTCGTGCTCTACGGCCGCTGGGGGCTCCTGGCGAACTTCGCGCTGGCCCTCAACGTCATCCTGACCTTCGGCGCGCTCAGCATCCTCGGGGCGACGCTGACCCTGCCGGGCATCGCCGGCATCGTTCTGGGAATCGGCCTGGCCGTCGACGCCAACGTCCTCATCAACGAGCGCATCCGCGAGGAGAGCCGCAAGGGCCTCACCGCCTTCCCGGCGCTCGATGCCGGCTTCTCCAAGGCCTACTCGACCATCGTCGATTCCAACGTCACCGCGCTGATCGCGACGGCCATCCTCTTCTACTTCGGCACCGGCCCGGTGCGCGGCTTTGCCATCACCATGTTCCTCGGCATCGCTATCTCGATGTTCACCGCCGTGTCGATCGTGAAGGTGGTGATGACCTTCATCGTCCGGCGCTGGCGCCTGAAGACGATCCGCATCGAGCCGCTGTTCGGCATCAAGCTGATCCCGGACAACACCAAGATCCGCTTCATGAAGGGCCGTTTCTTCGGCATCGGCGTGTCGGCGGTCCTGTCGATCGCCTCGATCATCCTGTTCCTGTCGCCGGGCCTCAACTACGGCGTCGACTTCAAGGGCGGCATCCAGATGGAGGTGCGCACCGAAGGGCCAACCGATCTGGCGGCGATGCGCTCGGGGCTGGAGGCCCTCGGCCTCGGCGGCGTCGGGCTGCAGCAGTTCGGCGAGCCGAACAGCGTGCTCCTGAGGGCCGAGCGCCAGCCGGGCGGAGAGGAGGCGCAGAACGTGGCCGTCGCGCAGATCCGCACGGCGGTCGCCACCATCGATCCGACCGCCACGATCGAGCGCACGGAAGTCGTCGGCCCGAAGGTCAGCGGCGAGCTGGCGCAGGCCGGCTGGATCTCGGTCATTCTCGCCAGTTTCGCGATGATGTTCTACATCTGGTTCCGTTTCGAATGGCCCTTCGCCGTCGGCGCCATCGCCACCCTGATCCTCGATGTCACCAAGACGGTGGGTTTCTTCGCCCTGACCGGCATCGAGTTCAATCTGACGGCGATCGCCGCGCTGCTGACGCTGATCGGCTACTCCGTCAACGACAAGGTCGTCGTCTACGACCGCATGCGCGAGAACATGCGGCTCTACAAGGCGATGCCGATGCGCGACATGATCGACAAGTCGATCAACGAGACGCTCGCGCGCAGCCTCTACACCTCGATCACCGCCTTCCTGGCGATGCTGCCTCTGGCGATCTGGGGCGGCAGCGCGGTCGAGAGTTTTGCCGTGCCGATGGTGTTCGGCATTCTCGTCGCGGCGAGCTCGTCGGTCTTCATCGCCGCGCCGATCCTGCTCTTCCTCGGCGACTGGCGCACGCGCCGCCGCGGCCGCATCGCTGCCGCCGAGGTCGTGACGACGGGAACCGCGGACGCCGGCAAGGCCTGAAGCTCCTCTCCGCGCTGACGTGAAAAGCCCGCCCGGAGCGATCCGGGCGGGCTTTTTCGAGCCGACTGTTTGCTTTGCATCACCAGAGTGAATGCCCCTGCCGGTGGCCATCGCCCCGGGAGGGCGGGGCTCCGGCCGGACCGGCCGGCCGGCGCGCGCTTATTCTCCGCCGAGCCCCATGGTGATCTGCATCTTCACCTCGCCCTTTGGCGCCGATGCCGCGATCTCGAAGGCCTCGACGCTGTCGGCGAAGGCGAAGCTGCGGGTGATCAGCGGCGCGACATCGATCGTGCCGGAGGCCAGCATCGCCACGCAGCGCGGAAACACGTGGGCGTAGCGGAACACGTGCTCGACCCGCGCCTCCTTCAGCATGGCCGCCGCGACGTCGTAGGCGACGGGCTTCAGCGGGATGCCGACGAAGACGAGGACGCCGCCGGGACAGAGCGGCTCGAAGATGCCGGCGACGGCACGCTCGGAGCCGGAACATTCGTAGATCGCGTCGGCGCCCCAGCCATCGGTCGCCGCCTTCACGGCGTCGGCGAGATTTTCCCGCGAGACGTTGACGGTGGTGACGGCGCCGAGGCCGCGGGCGATGTCGAGCTTGGTGTCGTCGACGTCCGAGACGATCACCCGCGCCGCTCCGCCGGCCAGCGCCGCCAGCACAGTGACGAGACCGATCGGCCCGGCACCGATGACGACGGCGATGTGGCCCGGCGCCGCGCGCGCCTTCGTCACCGCGTGGACGCCGACGGCGAGCGGCTCGACCATGGCCGCGGCGGCAAAGGAGACGCTGTCCGGCAGCTTGAAGGTGAAGGCCTCGGGGTGGACGACGCTCGAGCGCAGCACGCCATGGATCGGCGGTGTCGCCCAGAACCGCACCGCAGGGTCCAGATTGTAGAGGCCGAGCCGCGTCGCCCGCGACGTCGGCTCGGGAATGCCGGGTTCCATGCAGACGCGGTCGCCGACTTTGAGGCCCGTCACCTCGGCGCCCGTCTCGGTGACGATTCCGGACGCCTCGTGCCCGAGGATCATCGGCGCCTTGACGACGAAGGGGCCGATGGCGCCATGGGTGTAGTAATGGACATCCGAGCCGCAGATTCCGACGGTGTGGATGGCGATGCGGACGTCGTGGGGTCCGAGTTTCTCGTCGATGGGAAAATCGCGAAGCGACAGCCGATCCTTCGCTTCGAGGACGAGGGCGCGGCTATCGTCGCCGTGCGGGAGTGCGTGAGCCTGTGACATGTCACCGTTCCGGTTGTCGGCCGCCGGCCATGACCGTCGCGGCGGGGGAAGTTCGTCCGCCGTCACCGGCAGACGCTCGCTGGCAACGCGTCGGTGCCGAGGTGCAACATAGAGCGTCGGGCGAAAAAGTGGGAACCGGTTTTCGCAGTATCCGGCGCGGCAACTTGAAAGCCGGCGTTTCGCGCGATCCCGGAAAATCGCCCGAAACGCTGGCCGAGGCGGCCCGGCCGGTCTGCCATCGACCATCCGCTGCGGTCGAAATCGCCCCCTTTGCACGGGAGGCGATGGTCGGCTTTTGTCCCGGCGAACGGACAATTCGGCAGCGCGCCTCGCACACGCGCCTGCTTCGCCGAACCTGGCGCGGCGCAGGGCCGATCCGCCTCAGTCCTCGACGAGGATCGTTCCGGCGACCTCGATGCCGAAGCCGGTGAGGCCGACATAGGATCGCTCCTGGGTGGCGAGAACGGAGATCGAGCGGACGCCGAGATCGCGCAGGATCTGCGCGCCGACGCCGACCTCGCGCCAGCGGCGCATGCGGTTGCGGGCGCTGACATGGCGCTCGCCGTCGCTCGGCGCTTCGACATGGTCGGCAATGCCCACCGGAGTGGCCTCGAAATCGTCGACATGCGGCTGGCGCAGCAGCATCAGCACGCCCTGGCCATGCGTCTTCAGCGTCTCGACGGCGATGTCGACCCAGGTCTTGGAGGCTGTCGTACGGTTGAAGAGGTCGAGCACCGGCTGCTCGCGATGGATGCGGGTCGGCACCCGCTCGCGGCCGCGCACGTCGCCGAAGATGGCGACCACATGCTGCATGGCGTCGAACGGCGTCTCGTAAATGCGGATCGTGCCCTCCATGCCGGCGATCTGCATCGTCTCCTCCTTGACGCAGGTGACGAAGGACTCGCGCCGGATACGGAAGGAGATGAGGTCCTCGATCGAGATGATCTTGAGCCCGTGCTCGCGCGCGAACGGGATGAGCTCGGCGAGGCGCTTCACCGTGCCGTCGTCGTTGACGATCTCGGCGAGGATGCCGACCGGCGGCAGGCCGGCGAGATGGGCGAGGTCGCAGCCGGCCTCGGTATGGCCCGACCGTGTCAGCACGCCGCCGGCCCGGGCGATCAGCGGGAAGATGTGGCCGGGACGCAGAAAATCGCCGCCCGAGCAGTTGTCGTTGGCCAGTGCCCGCACCGTGTTCGTGCGCTCCTCGGCGGAGATGCCGGTGGTCATGCCGACCCTGTAGTCGACCGAGACGGTGAAGGCCGTGCGCATGGGATCGAGATTGTTGGCGACCATCGGCGGCAGGTTCAGGGCCTCGGCCCTTTCGGCCGGCATGGGCGCACAGATGATGCCGCTGGTATGGCGGATCATGAAGGCCATCTTCTCCGGCGTCGTCTTGGCGGCGGCCATGATCAGGTCGCCCTCATTCTCGCGATCGGTATCGTCGACAACCACGACCATCTCGCCGGCGGCGATCGCGGCGATCGCATCTTCGATTGTGTCGAGTTCCATGAGAAGGCTCCTGCCGGCTTGCACCTTTGCGACGCTCGTACGCCGTGGGCGCGTCCGGATCAACGGCCTGGGCGTTGACGCTGCGGATATCAGCCGCGGCCGCGATAGGGCGGAACGCCCTGATCGGGCAGAAAAACGCCTTCGGGCGGTGCGCCGGTCTGCCAGAACACGTCGATCGGGATGCCGCCGCGCGGGTACCAGTAGCCGCCGATCCGCAGCCACAGGGGCTTCGTCGCCTCGACGATCCGGCGGGCGACCTCGACCGTGCAGCTCTCATGGAAGCTGCCATGGTTGCGGAAGCTGGTGAGAAAGAGCTTCAGCGATTTGGACTCCACCAGCTTTTCATCCGGCGCGTAGTCGATGACGAGATGGGCGAAGTCCGGCTGGCCGGTGACCGGGCAGAGCGAGGTGAATTCGGGGCAGGCGAAGCGCACGATGGTCGGCGGCCCCGGAATGCGGGTGTAGGGAACGGTTTCCAGCACCGCCTCGTCTGGCGAGGTGGCGGGACGCGCGTCGGCGCCGAGCTGGGTCAGGTTCATCTCGGTCATGTCAGGCCTTCAAAGAGGACGCTTCAGCGGGCGCCGGGAAGATCGGGCGGCATCGGCAGGCCGGGAAGAATCCCTGCCTGGGCGACTTCCGAGTAGCCCTGCCAGATCATTTCCACGGCGACAAAGAGAATGACCGCAAGGCCGATCCAGGAAATGGAGCGATAACGCTGAAGCAGGCGTGCGATCAAGGTGGCGGCGGCGCCCATCAGGACGACGGAGATCAGAAGGCCCACGACCAGCACCTCGACATGGTCGCGCGCGGCGCCGGCGACGGCAAGGACATTGTCGAGCGACATGGAGACGTCGGCGAGCATGATCTGGAAGATGGCCTGGCCAAAACTCTTTGCCGGCACGCTTTCATCCGCAGCGGTGATGTCGGTCGGGCCCTGCCGCACCTCCCGGAACATGCGGTAGCACACGTAGAGGAGGAGCAATCCGCCGGCGAGGGTCAGCCCGACGATCTCGAGAAGCTGAACCGCGACCACCGCCAGGAGGATGCGCAGAAAGACGGCCGCGACGATGCCCCAGAAGATCACCCGTGCGCGGATCGCGGGCGCCACGCCCGCCGCCACCATGCCGACGACGATGGCGTTGTCGCCGGCCAGCGCCACGTCGATCAGGAGCACCTGAAGGAGGGCGCTGAACTCCGCGGCCCAGAAGATTTCGTTCATTCGCGGGCTCCTGGCCACTGTGGGGGCGAAACACTCTGTGCATGGCGCGGGCCGGCGACAGCACACGGAAGGGACCTTCGATCCCGACTAAATTTCCGGTTTGGCCCGCCGCCTGTCGCGCGCCGCCGCGGCGATGTTATGCTGCAGGGATGATCGACAAGCTGGAATATTTCATCGCACTCGCCGCCGAGCGCCATTTCGGCCGCGCCGCCGAGCGGCTGGGCGTGACCCAGCCGACGCTTTCGGCGGGCATCAGGCAGCTCGAAGAGCGGCTCGGCGTGACGCTCGTCAATCGAGGCTCGCGCTTCCAGGGGATCACCGCGGAAGGCGAGCGGGTGCTCGTCTGGGCGCGCCGGATCGTCGAGGACGTGCGAACCATGCATGACGAGATCCGCTCGGTGCGCCTTGGCATTTCGGGGCACCTGCGCATCGCGGTCATCCCGACGGCGCTCGCCATCGTCTCGCGGCTGACCACGCCGTTCTTCAAGCGCCATCCCGGCGTCACTTTCGACATCGTCTCGCAGACCTCGTCGGAAATCATCAAGCGGATCGAGGATTTCGAGATCGACCTCGGCATCACCTATCTGGACGACGAGAGGCTCGGCCGCATCGACAAGCGGCCCCTCTACGACGAGCGCTATTGCCTGGTGACGACGCGGGGCAACCCCTTTGCCGACAACGAGACCGTGACCTGGGCCGAGGCGGCGTCGATCCCCTTGTGCCTTCTCTCCAATACCATGCAGAACCGCAAGATCCTCAACGGGCTCCTCGGCTCGACCGGGGCGCCCTTCGAGACGGTGCTGGAATCCAACTCCATGATCGCGCTGATCGCACATGTGCGCACCGGTCACTTCGCCACCATCATGCCGTTCCGCTCGGCCGAAATCTTGGGGCTCGGCGATCCCATGTGCACCATTCCGATCGTCGAGCCGGATGCCGCCTACCGTATCGGCCTCGTCGCCGCCAAACGCGATCCCCGGCCGCCGCTGATCGCCGCCTTCTGGTCGGAGTCGGCCGATGCTGGGCTCGAGTGATAGAAATCCTCTATCGTCAGACGGAAGTTGGGCATTGATTTCAGTGTGAAATAAGCGCCATCTCCTTGAAATGGTTCTAAGGGAGGCGGGAGCTCGTGACTTACCAGACGGCGTTTGACGCCGCGGATGCTGCTGATGTCATCAATGAGCACAGGCATCTGGAGGGGCCGTTGCTGCCCATCCTGCATGCCCTTCAGGGGCGTTTTGGGCTGATCGGCGAGGAAGCCGTCCGGCTGATTTCGGCAGAGCTCAACCTGTCGCGTGCCGAGGTCTACGGCGTCGTCTCCTTCTATCACGATTTCCGCAAGGAGCCCCACGGCCGCCACGTCCTGAAGGTCTGCCGGGCGGAGGCCTGCCAGTCGATGGGGAGCGATGCCATCGCCGACTCCCTCGAACGGGCGCTCGGCATCAAGTTCGGCGAGACGTCCGCCGACGGCCAGGTGACGCTGGAAGCCGTTTACTGCCTCGGACTCTGTGCCGTCGCGCCTTCGGCCATGCTGGACGGACGACTGATCGGCCGATTGTCGGAGGCCAAGGTCGCGCTGCTCGCCGAGGAGATCCGCCTGTGATCCGCGTCTTCATTCCGCTCGACTCCTTTGCCGTCGCTCTCGGCGCGGACGAGATCGCCGACGAACTCGCGCTCGCCATCACCAGATCGGATCTCGACGCGACCATCGTGCGCAACGGCTCGCACGGCCTTGCCTGGCTGGAGCCGCTGCTCGAGGTCGAAACGCCGGAAGGGCGCATTGCCTACGGTCCGATCGAGCCGGGCGAGATCGCGGGACTTTTGAAGGCCGGCTTCCTCACGGGCGGCCAGCACCCCAAGCGCATCGGCGACATCCAGAAGCATCCCTATCTCGCCAACCAGACCCGGCTGACCTTCAGACGCTGCGGCATCATCGATCCGCTGTCGCTGGGTGACTACCGTGACCTTGGCGGCTTCGAGGGGCTGAAGCGCGCAATCGCGATGACACCGCACGAGATCGTCCAGGAAGTCACCGACTCCGGCCTGCGCGGCCGTGGTGGCGCGGGTTTCCCGACGGGCGTCAAATGGAAGACGGTGCTCGAGACCGAGGCCGATCGCAAATATATCGTCGTCAACGCCGACGAGGGCGATTCAGGCACCTTCGCCGATCGGATGATCATGGAAGGCGACCCGTTCTGCCTGATCGAGGGCATGGTCATCGCGGGCCTTGCCACCAAGGCGACGAAGGGTTTCATCTATACCCGCTCGGAATATCCGGTCGCCATCCGCATTGTCGAGGAAGCCATCCGCCTCGCCTACGAGGCCGGCATCATCGGCAAGTCGGTCATGGGCACGGGGCCTGCCTTCGACATCGAAATGCGCGTCGGCGCCGGGGCCTATGTCTGCGGCGAGGAAACCGCCCTTCTCGAGAGTCTCGAAGGCAAGCGCGGCCAGGTTCGTGCCAAGCCGCCGCTGCCGGCGCACAAGGGTTTCATGGATCGCCCGACGGTGATCAACAACATCATCTCGATCACCTCCGTGCCGATCATCCTCGCCGAGGGCGCCGAGCAGTACAAGAATTTCGGCACCGGCCGTTCGCGCGGCACGATCCCGATCCAGATCGCCGGCAACGTCAAGTTCGGCGGCCTCTACGAGACCGCCTTCGGCCTGACGCTCGGCGAGATCGTCGACGGCATCGGCGGGGGCACGGCGTCCGGCCGCCCGGTGCGGGCGGTCCAGGTCGGCGGCCCGCTCGGCGCCTATTTCCCGCGCGAGCTTTTCGACACACCCTTCGACTACGAAGCGTTCGCCGCGCGCGACGGCCTCATCGGCCATGCTGGCCTCGTGGTGTTCGACGACAGCGTCGACATGCTGAAGCAGGCCCGCTTCGCCTTCGAGTTCTGCGCCATCGAATCCTGCGGCAAGTGCACCCCCTGCCGCATCGGCGCCGTGCGCGGGCTGGAATCGGTCGAGAAGATCATCGCCGGAGATCGCCCGGCGGAGAACATCGCTTTGGTCGAGGACCTCTGCAACACCATGAAGTTCGGCTCGCTCTGCGCGCTCGGCGGCTTCACGCCCTATCCCGTCATGAGCGCCATCACGCACTTCCCGGAAGACTTCCACGGCCATTCGCAGCCCGTCCGCGAGGCGGCGGAATGACGGGACTTTCACCGCCATGTCTCTCGATTTCGCCGGTTTCGAATGGGACGCTGGAAACATCGAGAAATGCGCCAAGCACGGCGTCTCCCGGGAGGAGATCGAAACGGTGCTTTCCGGCGAGCCGGCGCTTCGCGAAGATCCGTTCGATCGCGCGGTCGAGCGACGTCTGCGGGCCATCGGGCGCACGCCGGCAGGGCGCTATATCTTCGTCGTCTTCACGTTTCGCCAGTCTGTCGGACACTGGCGGATCCGGCCTATCAGCGCGCGCTACATGCATTCCAGGGAGGCAGGGCACTATGAGCAGAGTTGACCTGAAGCCGCTGCCGGAATTTGCCAGCGACGAGGAAGCCGAGCGTTTCGTCGACGAGGCGGATCTCACCGAATACGACCTATCGGGCTTCCATCCTGTTCGTCTGATCGAAACGGCCCCGGTCGATCTTCCGCGCACGCTTGTCGATCGGCTGGGAGAGCGCGCCGCGGTCGCGGGCATCTCGCGGGACCGGTATATCGCCTCTCTGCTCGAAGAACACCTCGCGGCCGCCCCCAAATGACCTCCGGTCGCGCAGCGCCTCGGCAAGACAATGGAGCGCAAGCGCTCCCCAATAATCAAGGGAGGATTGTCCCATGAGTCTCATCCAGGAAATCGATTTCGGCACCCCGAAATCGAAAGCCGAGAAGGAAGTGACGCTCACCATCGACGGGCGTCGCGTCAGCGTGCCGGAGGGGACGTCGATCATGCGTGCGGCGATGGATGCCGGCATCCAGGTGCCGAAGCTCTGCGCCACGGACATGCTGGATTCCTTCGGCTCCTGCCGCATCTGCGTCGTCGAGATCGCCGGTCGCAACGGCACGCCCGCCTCGTGCACGACGCCCGCCATGGAGGGCATGTCGGTCACCACCCAGACCGAGCGGCTGAAGCGCATCCGCAAGGGCGTGATGGAGCTCTACATCTCCGACCATCCGCTCGACTGCCTGACCTGCGCGGCCAACGGTGACTGCGAGCTGCAGGACATGGCGGGCGCGGTCGGCCTGCGCGAAGTTCGCTACGGCTATGAGGGCGAGAACCATCTGAAGAAGCAGAAGGACCAGTCGAACCCCTATTTCCAGTTCGATCCGGCCAAATGCATCGTCTGCTCGCGCTGCGTGCGCGCCTGCGAGGACGTGCAGGGCACCTTTGCGCTGACCATCGAGGGCAGGGGGTTCGACAGCCAGGTCTCCGCCGGGCTGATGTCGGACAACTTTTTCTCGTCGGAATGCGTCTCCTGCGGCGCCTGCGTCCAGGCCTGCCCGACGGCGACGCTCGAGGAGAAGTCGGTCATCCAGATCGGCCTGCCCGAGCATTCGGTCGTCACCACCTGCGCCTATTGCGGCGTCGGCTGCTCGTTCAAGGCCGAGATGCGCGGCGAGGAACTGGTGCGCATGGTGCCGGACAAGGACGGCAAGGCCAATCGCGGCCACTCCTGCGTCAAGGGGCGCTTTGCCCTCGGCTACGCCACGCACAAGGACCGCATCCTGAAGCCGATGATCCGCGCCACCTACAAGGACGAGTGGCGTGAAGTCTCCTGGGACGAGGCGCTGGGCTTTGCCGCCTCGAAGATCAAGGAGATCCAGGCGAAATACGGCCGCGGTTCGGTCGGCGCCATCTCGTCCTCGCGCTGTACCAACGAGGAGGTCTATCTCGTCCAGAAGCTGGTGCGCGCGGGCTTTGGCAACAACAACATCGACACCTGTGCCCGCGTCTGCCACTCGCCGACCGGCTACGGCCTGTCGACCGCCTTCGGTACCTCGGCAGGCACGCAGGACTTCGATTCCGTCGAGGATTCCGACGTCATCCTTGTCATCGGCGCGAATCCGACCGACGGCCATCCGGTCTTCGCCTCGCGCATGAAGAAGCGGATCCGCGAGGGCGCGCGCCTCATCGTCATCGATCCCCGCCGCATCGACCTCGTGCGCACCCCGCATGTCGAGGCCGACTATCACCTTCCGCTGACGCCGGGCACGAACGTCGCGATGATGACGGCACTCGCCCATGTCATCGTCACCGAAGGCCTGATGGCCGAGGAATTCATCCGCGAGCGCTGCGACTGGGACGCGTTCCAGGACTGGGCGACCTTCGTTTCCGACGAGAGCCGCTCGCCGGAGGCCGTCGCCGGAATTACCGGCGTCGATCCCGAACTCGTGCGCAAGGCCGCGCGCCTCTATGCCACCGGCGGCAACGGCGCGATCTACTACGGCCTCGGCGTCACCGAGCACAGCCAGGGCTCGACCACGGTCATGGCGATCGCCAACCTTGCCATGGTCACCGGCAATATCGGCCGGCGCGGCGTCGGCGTGAACCCGTTGCGCGGCCAGAACAACGTCCAGGGCGCCTGCGACATGGGCTCCTTCCCGCACGAGTTCACCGGCTACCGGCACGTTTCGCGCGATGACGTGCGCGAGACCTTCGAGAGCCTGTGGAAGGTGAAGATCGACCACGAGCCGGGCCTGCGTATCCCCAACATGTTCGACGCCGCCGTCGACGGTACCTTCAAGGGGCTCTACGTCCAGGGCGAGGACATCCTGCAGTCCGATCCCGACACCAAGCATGTTTCGGCCGGCCTCGACGCGCTGGAACTTCTGATCGTCCAGGACCTCTTCCTGAACGAGACGGCGAACTACGCCAATGTCTTCCTGCCGGGTTCGTCCTTCCTCGAAAAGGACGGCACCTTCACCAATGCCGAGCGCCGCATCAACCGCGTGCGCCGCGTCATGAGCCCGAAATCCGGCTATGCCGACTGGGAAATCACCCAGCGCCTGGCGCAGGAAATCGGCATGGACATGAACTACACCCACCCCTCGGAGATCATGGACGAGATCTCGAAGGTGACGCCGACCTTCGCCAATGTCAGCTACGCCCTTCTCGAGAAGGAGGGCTCGGTGCAGTGGCCGTGCAACGAGCAGCATCCCGAGGGCACCCCGACGATGCACATCGGCGAGTTCATGCGCGGCAAGGGCAATTTCGTCGTCACCGAATATGTCGCGACCGACGAGCGCACCGGCCCGCGCTTCCCGCTTCTGCTCACCACCGGCCGGATCCTGTCGCAGTACAATGTCGGCGCGCAGACGCGGCGCACCGACAACGTCGTCTGGCATGACCAGGATCTGCTCGAGATCCATCCGCACGACGCCGAGATGCGCGGCGTGCGCGACGGCGACTGGGTGAAGCTCGACAGCCGCGCCGGCTCGACCTCGCTGCGCGCCAAGGTCACCGACCGCGTCGCCGTCGGCGTCGTCTACACGACCTTCCACCACCCGATGACGCAGGTGAACGTCATCACCACCGACTTCTCGGACTGGGCCACCAATTGCCCGGAATACAAGGTGACGGCGGTGCAGATCTCGCCCTCCAACGGCCCGACCGAATGGCAGGAGGAGTACCGCGAACTCACCGAGGACAGCCGCCGCATCGCGCCGATCCTCGACGCGGCGGAATAGGCGTGATGACCGAGGGCGCCACGCGCATCCCGGTGCTCGCCTTCCGAGGCGGACGGTTCGTCGCCATTGAGCGCGCTGTGCCGGCGGAGTGCGCCGTGGCGATCTCCGTCAATGGGTCCACCCACGCCGTGATGATGGCGACCCCAAGGGATGTCGAGGACCTTGGCATCGGCCTCGCCCTCAATGAGGGGATAGTGGCGGGGCTGGACGAGATCGCGCGGCTCGAGGTGGTCGAGACCGAGCTCGGGCTCGACTGCCGAATCTGGCTGTCGGAAGAGCGCAGCCAGACCTACACGGCGCGCCGCCGGCAGATGGCGGGTCCCGTCGGTTGTGGTATCTGCGGCGTCGAATCGCTGGCGCTGGCGGCGCGCGAACTTCCCGTCGTCGCCGACGATCTCACCATCGCGCCGGAGGCGATCGTCGCGGCGGTCGCGGCCATGGCCTGCGAGCAGTCGCTGGGGCGCGCCACGCGCGCCGTCCACGCCGCCGCCTTCCACCGCGAGGGCACGGTCAGGCAGGTTCTGACGCGCGAGGATGTCGGCCGACACAATGCGCTGGACAAGGTTGCGGGCGCGCTGGCGCAGCAGGGCGTCGACCCGGCCAGCGGCTTTCTGACCATAACCAGCCGCCTTTCCGTCGAACTGATCCAGAAGGCGGCGATGATGGGCTGCGGCCTGATCGCGGCGGTCTCCGTGCCGTCGGCACTGGCGGTTGCCGAGGCAGAAGCCGCCGGCATCACCCTCGTGGCGGTCGTGCGCGGCGACGAGTTCGAGATCTTCACCCATCCCGGCCGCGTCGTCGGCGCCTTCTCATCCGTCCACGAAGAGACCAGCCATGCAGCATGACAAACTGATCCACATGGCCAACCAGATCGCGACCTTCTGCGCCTCCAATCCCAAAGGCGCCCGCGCGACGGCGAACGTCGCCGATCACATCAACAGTTTCTGGGAGCCACGCATGCGCGCCAAGCTGTTCGAGCGGATCGAGAGTGGATCGGTCGAGGACGTCCATCCGCTCGTACTGGAAGCGATGGCCGATATCCGTCGTCCCGTCGTGCCAGAGGCTACGTCGCAGGAGTAGGCTGCCTTCGCCGAAAGAGCCTGCCGCCGAGACTCTCCACCCGCTTTAACGCGACGCGCCACGCGAGCGATGCGCGTCGAAGGCCAGGGCCTCGAACCGGCCATGGCGCTCATGGAAGACCTCGCTCATCCGCGCACGCAGGAAGCGCCGGGCATCCGCCTGCGCCCTGAACGGTTTTTGCGCGGCGTCCCCGAAATCCCTGACGTGATGCACGATCACGATCCGTCCCCGCGTCGCATTCGCGAGGGATCGCAGTAGCACCCGGCAGTCGCGGAGACCGAGGTAGTAGAGAATCTCCGACACCACGATCAGGTCGAAGGTGCCTTTGGGCATTTCCCGCGGCAGAACCGCGACAGCCGTTTCGACCCCGTCCAGATGCGCCGTCCGCCGTTCTGCCTCGGTGATGACCGTCGGCGATGAATCGAGTGCCAGCAGCCGCAGGCTGCGCGGCGCCAGTGCGAGCGTCGTCTCGCCATTGGCGCAGGCAAGCTCCAGCGTCCGACCATACGGGCGGTCGCCGCAGGCGCGCAGCAGGACCTTCCGCTTGAACGCCTCGAATCGGGAAGCGCGATAGTTCCACGGGTCGACATCGGCCCGGAACATCGCCTCGAAACCCTCCGGCCCGATCGCCTTCATGGCAGCGGGCGCCAGTATTCTTCCGTCGGACCCGTGAGCCTGTCGATCGTCTCGGTCGAGAGACGAAAGGCAGTCGGATCGTCGTCGATCAGCGCCGTCGTCTGCGACAGGTGCGCGGCCGTCGCCGAGCGTTTGGCGGCAACCGCCGCGCTAATATCGTAGCCGACCCGCTCGGCCTCCCCGGCATGGGGATGGTCTCCCTCGGCGCCCAGTTCGTGAAGCCAGATCGCATATTCCAGCGTCTGCGGCGGATGCGGCAGCTCTGCCATCGCCCGGTGCAGCAGCGCCCATGTGTCGCGGTGGTCGCAATGCGGGTCGCGCCGCCAGGGCAGAAGAACCAGTTCGGGCCGAAAATCGGCCAGCAGGGCGATGACGGCCGATCGCGCCTCGGCCTCCGCATCACTCCCCGACGGCGGCATGGCCGCGTCGGGCAGACGCAGGAAGGTGCGCCCGGAGTCGGGCGTGCCGAGGCGCCCAATGGCATCGGCTGCCTCGACTTCGCGCTGTGCCGCCAGGGCCGAGCGGGACCAGACGGCGGAGCCGGTATGCGATGCGCCGCCGTCCGTCACGAAAAGGAAATGGAACGAGCGGCCGACGCGGGCGAGCGTCGCGATCAGCCCGCCGCAGCCGAGCGACTCATCGTCGGGATGCGGTGCCACGACGAGAATGCGCTCGGCCGCGACGGTCTCCGGGTCGAGCGATGGGCGAGGGTCAAGCTGTCTCATTGGCATGGTCATGCGTTCATCCTGGTGCCCACCGGCCGGCGACGATTGCCTGGCCGAGCGCGGCGAGCGCACCATCCGGATTGGGCTGGCGCAAATAGGTCCGGAGATCGCGCACGAGGCGCTCCAGCGGGTGGGGCGCGATGAACCCGCCCGCGCCGACGCTGCGCTCGGCCAGTTCCAGGACCCTCAGCGCCTCGGTCTCGACAACGGTCCGGAAGGCGTTGGCAGTCGAGACAAGGCGCTCGCTCGACGTCGGCGTCTTGGCCTCGGCGGCTTCCTGCCACGTGGCGGCAGCCCGGTCGAGCCAGGCATAGCCGGTCTCCACGGCGATCCCCATCCGTGCGATCCGGTGGCTCTGGTAGGGGTCTCCCTCTCGCCTGATCCGGGTCAGGTGGTTGACGGCGACGTCGAGGATGGCGTGCATGCCACCCAGCTGCACCGCGGCGAAGCGGATCGCACCACCGGAAAACCAGGGTTGTGCGATGTAGACGTCGGGATCGCCGAGTATCCAGCTTGGCGGGACTTCACGGCGGCCGAAATCGACGATGTGGCTGCCGGATGCGTGCATGCCCATCGGCCGCCACCAGCTGCGATCGACGCTGACGTCGTCGAGGGGAACCGCCAGCATCTGCCGCCCGCCGGGTGTCGAAACCGTCACGATCGCCGTGGCGAGGCCGTCGACGCCGGAGGCGAAATTCTTGGCGCCGACGAGATGACCGTCCTCCAGCAGAAGGGGGTTGCCCGGCATGTCCGTGTTCCAGACGCCGAAGACCTTGCCTTGCGCCGTCGCTGTGCGCGCGTCGGTGCGCTGTTCCGGCGTGCCGCAGGCCTCGATCAGCAGCATCGCATTGCAATGCCCCTCGAAGATCCGCCCGGTGCTGAGGTCGCCGCGCCCGACGGCGGCGAGAAGTTGCAGCAGGGTTCCGATATCCGAGGCGGCGATCGGCGGCAGGGCGACATGTCCACCGCTTCGCAGGATGTCGAAATTTCTCTCGGGAAAGCTGCCCGAGCGATCGCTGTCTGGCGCATTGGCAGCCAGTGCCCGCGTCAGTCCAAGGAAACCGGGAGCATCGAGCCGTTCATGCAGCACGGGCGATCTCCCTGATCTGCCCGAGCATCACCTCGACTGCCGCGATGGCCGCATCGATGGGAACGGTCGCTGCCGCGTCGGGCTCGCCGACCGCAAAACCCTCGACGAGACGGGCGCCGGGCAAGGGATTTCCCCCGCTGTCGCAGAGGACACCCGGATCGACGCCGATCTCGTAGGCGAGGGCGACCCGGTCTGCGACGGAGGCGTGTTCCAGTTGCCGCAGCCTGCGTCGGCGGCTCAAACGCGCGATGACGCGCAGCGGATCCTCGACGAGGAGCGGAGTGCCCAAGGCCTCCTCGCGCATCCACTCCTTCAGGCAGTCCGCCATGCCCCCCTTGGCCCGACCGACCAGGCGGGCCGAGACGTCGATGCGCACGTCCAGCGGATGCCGAAGCCGGTAGCCCGCTGCCACGACCTTCGAGACGAAGGCGATATCCTCGCGGAGCGGCAGCGTGGGCAGACCGCCGACGGCGGCATAGACGTCCGCCCGCACGGCAAGGCTGGCGCCCGTGTGGTCGCGATGGCGCGGCCATGGGTCATGCTCGATCGGATCGATCCACGCGGCCAGCCGATCGGTCAGTTTGGCATAGTGCAGATGAAGGCTCGCGCGACGGCGAAAGCCCGGGCCGAGTTGCGCCTCCTCCGCTTCATTGCCGCGGATGATGCCGCCGACAAGATCGACGTCGTTGAGGTGGCGCAGGTTCGCATCGACCCAGTCCGATGGAGGGACGGCGTCGGCATCCGTCGTCAGGATCGCGCAGTGCTGGCGGTCTTCGGCAGAAGCCAGAGCCGTGTCCATCGCCAGACGCCGGGCATTGCCGACATGGGCGTCTTCGGCGGGCAGCTGGATGTTGATGAGGGTGACGGACAGCCGCGGCTCGGCGTCGATCGCGGCGGCGACGGCCGCGCTGGAGCCGTCGACGCAATTGTTGAGGACAATGACCACAGCGAGCGGTCGACCGGAGTGTCGTTGCCAGCTTTGTCCGGCGAGCGCTGCCAGCAGTGCCGGAAGCCGCCGTTCCTCGTTGCGCGCCGGTATGGCTACTACCGGCCAGTGCTCCCCCGCCTTGCTCATGCCCGCTGTCCCGTCAGATGTCACAGAGTCATGAACTGACGAAGTCAGCTTATGTTGCGCGGGCTCGGTAGCTGGCTCCTTAGTCTTCGGTTCTGAGTTTCGCCGGACAGGCATTGCAGATGGCAAAGCTCCTAGGGCTGCAGCATGATCTTGCCCTTGTTGATGCCGCCCAGCGCCGGAGCCAATTTTTCCAAGGCTTCGCCGAGGGATAGAGTGGCGGCGACGTCGGTCTTCCAGGCGCCGGAGATGAACCGTCGCTGCACCGTCGTGAAGGCGGCCTCCCGCTGCGCCGGGGGCGCAGACTTCAGCCACTGGCTGAGCCAGAAGCCTTCGATCTTCTTTCCCATGAAGATGAGCTGAGCGAGATTGGCGAGGCGAGGCGGGGTGTCGGACAAAACGCCGTAGACGATCCAGTGCGCCCCCTGCGGCATGGCGGCAAAGATGTCGGCGGCGTTCTGGTCGCCGACGGCGTCGAGCAGCACGGTTGGCTTGTCCGCCACAAGGGCCGCGCCGAGCGCCTCGGCATAGTCGGACGCGCCGGAGTTCAGGACGGTCTGGGCCCCCATCTGCGCCAGCAGCGCACGATGCTCCTCCCGGCGCACGATCGGGATGGCGTGCATTCCCTTCTCGCGGGCAAGCGAGCCGATCAGCTTGCACAACTGGCTGGCGCCCGCCGTCATCAGGAAGGCCTTGGCGCCGAGGTCCTCGGCGACATGCACCATGGCGACGGCGCTCAGCGGGTTGACGATCAGCGCCGCCGCATCCTCGTCGCGCAGGCCTTCGGCAAGTGGCACCACGGCGGCGACGTCGGTCAGCGCATATTCGGCCCAGGTCCCGGAGCCCGTGGCCACAACCGACAGCGCGACGCGCTTGCCGATCAGGGCTTCGCCCGCCGCATCGCCCGCCGCCACGACCACGCCCATGCCCTCGAAACCCGCCGGCACGCCCCGGCGCCGCGGTTGTCCGTATTCCCCCTTGATGAAGTGGACGTCGGACGGATTGACGTTGGCGAGCCCGATCCTGACGAGGACATTGCGGCCCGTCGCCTTCGGCACCGGGATTTCCCGGAGCTCGAGCCAGTCGCCGGCCTGCGCGATGCCAAGGCCTGTCGACGTCCCGGCATAGCCTTCGCCGGTGACGACCAGCGCCTTCATCGTTTCGGGAGGGGTCATGGCGGGATCCTTTTCTGGGTGCCGTCGGCGTTTCACCAGGGGTGGCGGCCGGGGAATAGTGTTCGAAGATAGGCTGCGGGGGCCGGATGGGTACCGCCCGACGTCGCAAGCCACCGGCGACTGCACAGGCGATGGTGGACCAGCGGGACTCCCGGTGTCAGTTTCGGCGAAGGTGCCGCGCGGTCGCGGCTTCGGGAGGGAAGCAATGGGTGTTTTGGACAGGCTCTTTTCGGTTGAGGGCAAGACGGCGCTCGTCACCGGCGGCGCCACCGGCATCGGCCGGATGATCGCGACCGGTCTTGCCGCCGGCGGCGCGCGGGTGCTGATCGCCTCGCGCAAGGCCGAGGCCTGTCTTGCCGCTGCGGACGACATCAATGCCGAGGGCCATCCCGGCCGGGTCGAGGGGTTCGGCGGCGACGTCGCGACGGAGTCCGGCATCATGGCCCTCGTGGCGGCGCTGGGCGAGAAGACGGAGAGGCTCGACATCCTCGTCAACAATGCCGGCGTCTCCTGGGGGGCGCCGCTCGACGACTTCCCCCACGAGGCCTGGGCCCGCGTCATGGGTGTCAACGTCGCCGGCCTGTTCACGCTGACGCAGCAGCTCCTGCCGCAGCTCACGCGCCACGCCTCGGCTGGGGATCCCGCCCGCATCGTCAATCTTGGCTCGGTGATGGGGGCAGCGCCGCTCGGCGACGGCGCCTATTCCTACGCCGCCTCGAAAGCCGCCGTGCATCACCTGACGAAGATCCTCGCCAAGGAACTCGCCGGCCGCCACGTCACGGTCAATGCCCTGGCGCCCGGGCCCTTCGCCTCGAAGATGACGGCCTTTGCCACCGGCACGGCGGAAAAGGCCGCGGCGGTCGGGCGCGGCGTGCCGCTGGGCCGGATCGGTCATGCCGACGACATCGCCGGTGCGACCCTGTTTCTTTGCAGCCGTGCCGGGGCGTATACGACGGGAGCGATTCTGCCGGTCGACGGTGGCATCGGGGTCGAGACCGGCCATGCCTTGTTCGAGGAAGGATGATTCTTGTCAGATGCCGAAAGGCGCGCCGAAGAAGCGGCGCTGCAGAAAAAGCTGATTCCGCTCGCCGACTACCGGGCGCTTCTCGGCGGCGAGGAAAAGCTCTCGGACTGGCTGATGGTCGACCAGGCGATGATCGACACCTTTGCCGATGCGACGATCGACCATCAGTTCATCCACGTCGATCCCGCCCGCGCCAAGGCCGAGGCGCCCTTCGGCGGCACCATCGCCCATGGGTTCCTGACCCTGTCGCTGCTGTCGCGCCTCGCCTTCGACGCGCTTCCCGGCGTCGAGCGCACGCGCATGGGGATCAATTACGGGTTCGACCGCGTGCGCTTCATGAACCCGGTGAAATCGGGTGTCCGCATCCGGGGTCGGTTCAAGCTGGTCGACCTGACGGAAAGGGCGGTGTCGCTGCAATCGGCGTGGGACGCGACGATCGAGATCGAGGGCGCGGTGAAGCCTGCTTTGACCGCGCACTGGATCACCCTGGCAGTGCTCAGCCCGCCCGAGGAATAGTCTCGCCCGCGCACCCGCGCGCCGATATGTCCGGAGCGGATGGCTTCGCGCGGACGTTCTCGCGTGAAGCCGCCGGCCGCCAATTTCAGTGGGCGGAGACGCTCACCGCATCGATCGTCGGAACGTACCAGTCGGGGGGATCGAGCGGCGCGATGTGCACGCTCATGTCTCCCGGTTCCACCGGGCCGATGAAGTTGGCAAACGCGACCTCGGCGGCATCGCGGCCGACGCCGATCCGCACCAGTCCCTCGATCGCCGCCTGGCGGGTCGGGTCGAAGAGATACCAGCGCCCGCCGAGATAGGCCTCGAAGACGGCGTGAAAATCCTGCGGGCGAAGCCGCCAGGCATAGACGCTGACATAGCGGGCGGGAATGCCGAGCGCGCGGCAGAGAGCGATGCCGAGATGGGCGAAGTCGCGACAGACGCCGGCACGGTCGACAAGCGTGTCGAGCGTCGAGGTGTGGAGATCGCTCGATCCCGAGATGTAGCCGAGCTGGCCGTAGATCCAGTTGCAGATGCCGGTGACCCGGTCATGCCCGCGCGCCATCGCCCCGAACTCGATGTTGGCGAGGTGCGCCAGCCGGTCCGCCTCGCAATAGCGGCTTGGAATGAGATAGGGCAGCACCCGCGGCGGCAGCACCGCGGCATCGGTCTCGCCGATGTCCGTCGCGTCGAGACGCAGGGGATGGTGATCCACGATCGCCTCGTAGCGCAGCGTCAGCGGACCCGGCCCGGTCTCGAAGCGCAGGCAGCGGTTGCCGGTCTCGGGCATGACGTAGGTCTCGATGGTCTGCGGCGGGTCGATCGTCAGGCTTTCCTCGATCACGGTCTGACTCTCGTTGCCCGCCGCCTGCACATTGAAGAAGAACAGCGCCCGGTCCCAGGCTTCGTAGGAGAGCGTGCAGCCGAGCTTGAAGTGCATGAAGATGTCCGGCGGTTCGAGGTCGGCGTGGCAGGGTTCACGCTTTACGCGACGGCGACGTTGACGACCATATCCCGACGCGTGATCCTGCAAAAATCCGCAGCGAATGAACCCGCGAATCGGGCCGTCGCAGCTCGGCCTTCGCGCAGAGGCTGGGGCCCCGCTATCCGATCGCCGGGCGATCGCAGGACAAGGATGCAAAAGCGATGACCTCACCCTCCTGGCCGAAGGCCGTGCTCTTCGATCTCGACGGCACGCTGATCGACTCGGCGCCCGACATCCATGCCTCGCTGAACCAGACGCTGGAGAGCCTCGGCGAGCCGCCCTTCCTCCTCGAGGCGGTCGTCGGCATGATCGGGGGCGGGGTGCCGAAGCTGATCGAGCGGGCCTATGCGGCGCTGGGCAAGGACATCGACCCGGCCTCGCTCGACCGGGTCGTCGACCGCTTCCTCGCCATCTACAAGCCGCGCGCGACGGAACTGACGACGTTGAACGCCGGCGCCAGCGACACGACCCGCAGCCTGGGCGAAAGCGGCATGCCGATCGGCGTCGTTACCAACAAGCCGGAGGCCGAGACGCGTGAAATCCTCGTCCATTTCGGCCTTGCCGACCTCATGGCGATCATCGTCGGCGGCGATGCCGGGCCGGAGAAGAAGCCGGCGCCCGGACTGCTGCTGCTCGCCTGCGAAAGGCTGGGGCTGGCGCCGGCCGACGTCGTCTTCGTCGGCGATTCGGAGAACGACGTGGATGCCGCGAAGGCCGCCGGCATGGCGGTCGTCGCCGTCCGCGGCGGTTACACCAGCCACGGCGCCGACGCCCTCGGGGCCAGCGCCGTCGTCGATCGCCTGAACGATCTGCCGGATGCCTTGCAGGCCCTGGCGGCAGTCGAGGGCCGGGTGTGAGCGCCTTCATCTTCGATGTCGACGGCACGCTGTCGGAAACCGAGGAAATGCATCGCGCCGCCTTCAACGCGGCCTTCGCCGAGGCGAACCTGCCCTGGCACTGGGACACCGACCGCTACCGGGAACTGCTGAAGGTTTCCGGCGGCAAGGAGCGGCTGCGCACTTTTGTCGAGGAGGGGGAGATCGTCTCCGACATGCCGTTCGACGCGTTGATCCCGGCGCTTCACCAGGCCAAGACGCGCCATTACGTCGAGGCCGTCGCCGGGGGACAAACGGCCCTCCGGCCCGGCGTCCTGGACCTCGTGATGGAGGCCCGGCGGCGCGGCATCCGGCTGGCGATCGCGACGACGACGAGTCGCGAGAACGTCGACGGGCTGCTCGCCACGGCCTTCGGCGACGCCGATCTTTTCGAAGTGATCGCCTGTGGCGACATGGTCGCCGAGAAGAAACCGGCGCCCGACATCTACGACCTGGCGCTCGAAAGACTTGGCCTGCCGGCCGAAGCCTGCCTCGCCTTCGAGGATTCCAGCAACGGGCTGCGCGCCGCCAAGGCGGCGGGCCTGCGCTGCGTCGTGACCCCTGCACGGTACACCCTCGACGAGGATTTCACGGGGGCGGACCTCGTCCTGCCCGATCTCCGCCACGCCGGACCGGTGTGGAAACTTTTCGGCGCCGGGGACGGAAAGCAGCCGCCGGGTCTGCCCTTGTCCCCGTGACGGGAACACGAGACACTGACGGGGATTGTCGTACGGTGGCGCGGACGCGCCGGTGGTCGACGGGGTCTCGGCGCAGGCCGAAGGCCCGGCGTCAGGCACGAAAGGGAGATGAGCGATGAGCGAGTTGAATTACGAGATCGTCCAGCATGATGGCGGCTGGGCTTACAAGGTGTCCGACGTCTTCTCCGAGACATTTCCCACCCACGACCATGCTCTCGTGGCCGCCAAGAATGCAGCCGCCCGGCAGTCGCTTTCCGGCGAGACGGACGGCATCAGCTATCAGGACGCATCGGGACGGTGGCACGAGGAACTGGCGCAGGGGACCGATCGCCCGCAGACTCATGTCGTCGATGTCGCCGAACCCGATCCGAAGGGCTGAGGGGACCGGCGGGTCTTGGCGACAGGCCGGCAGTGGCTGTTTGACGCAGACTGCTATCGATGGGCTGCTCGGGTCCCACGCGATACCACGGTTGGACGGACCGCGACGGTGCGCTGATGTCGGCCAGAGACAGGATGAAGTGGAGCGAGGGGCGCCCCAGCCCTTGCGGCCCTGCGCCACCACGGGGGGATTGGGAGAGCCTGCCACCTGGCGGTACCCTTTCAAGACAGGAAGGGGATCCATGTCGCAGGTTCTGCACGAGCGAGATGTCGGCGAGGGGAGCGATCCAGGCCAGCGTGCCAAGGACGTCGCTGCACTCCTGCATTTCTCCATTTATATCGCGAAGGAAGCCAGTCGGCTGGGCATTCCTGCGGCGGCAGAGAAGGCGCGGATGATCGAGGAGGACCTCCTTCTCGCGCTCGTTCGCGACACTGATGGAAAGGATAAACGGAAATAGCCTTTGTGAAACCGCAACAGGTGCTCTAGCTCGTATCCTCGGGAGCCTAATATTTTCCTGGAGTATGAGAAGTGCGTTTAGAGCCAGATGTCGTGGATGTGCACGTGGGGCGTCGCGTCCGCCAAATTCGATTGCAGAAGAACCTGACCCAGGAAGAACTCGGGCAGAAGGTCGGCGTCAGCTATCAGCAGGTCCAGAAGTACGAAACCGGCGCGAACCGCATCAGCGCCAGCCGCCTCTACCGGATTGCCGTCGAGTTCGATGTTGCGCCGGGCTGGTTCTTCGATGGTATCGAATCCGTCGAGATGGATCTCCCTCAAAACGATAGCCATCAGCATTCGGAGCCGGCGGGCATTGCGAGGTTGGCGGTGATGGCGCCCAGAGCGCCGGCACCCGCCACGTGACATACCGCCGACTTCGCCGAGGATCGATCAAGCGTGCGGACCTCGTGTCGGCAGGAACTACCCCGAAGACGATTTCATGCCTGATCGCTGGGCCGGCGGGTTTCGCGGGCGCAGGCACTCTCCGGCCCTCCGGGCCGGGTGCCTTGGTCGGCCTCTGCAAGAGCACGCTGTCCAAGGCAGGCGCCGGACAATTCGGCCCTGTCTCGCGCCGGCCGCGCCGGTCGGTGCGTCGCGGATATGGTTTCGCCAACCCGCCGGCCTCGTCAGCAGTCGAGCGTGTTCTCGCGCTCCCAGTCGGTCAGGTGGCGGGAGTAGGCGTTCCACTCCTCGCCCTTCAGCTTCAGATAGCTCGGGACTACCGCGCCGAGCCGCTGCTTCATGATGTCGGACGCGCCGAGGGCGCGCAGCGCGTCGAGCAGATTCAGCGGCAGCCTCTTGGCATCACCGACCGTATGGCCTTCGGTGTACATGTTGATATCGAGCCGCGGACCGGGATCGCGCGCGTTCTCCAACCCGTCCAGCCCGGCGGCGATGATGCCGGCCTGCAGCAGATAGGGGTTGGCCGCGCCGTCGGCGAGGCGGATCTCGAAGCGGTTGCCCTCGGGGATGCGGATGAGGTGCGTGCGGTTGTTGCCGGTATAGGTGATCGCATTCGGCGCCCAGGTGGCCCCCGAGGTCGTCCGCGGCGCATTGATGCGCTTGTAGGAATTGACCGTCGGATTGAAGATCGCCGTCAACGCCTCGGCCGAGTGCATGATGCCGCCGAGGAACTGGTAGCCGATCTTGGAAATCCCGAGCTCTCCGTCCGGGTCCTCGAAGACGTTCGTCTCGCCTTGCCAGAGCGAGACATGCGCGTGGCAGCCCGATCCCGTGAGGTCGATGAAGGGTTTCGGCATGAAGGTTGCGCGCAGCCCGTGCTTCTCGGCGATCGAGCGGGCCATGTACTTGAAGAAGGCGTGGCGGTCGGCCGTGAGGAGCGCGTCGTCGAAGGCCCAGTTCATCTCGAACTGGCCGTTCGCATCCTCGTGGTCGCTCTGGTAGGGCTTCCAGCCGAGGGCGAGCATGGCGTCGCCGATCTCGGTGATGATGTCGTACTGGCGCATCAGGGCCGATTGGTCGTAGCAGGGCTTCATCTGCCGGTCGGCCTGATCGCAGACCGCCCGCCCGTCCGGCGTCGTCAGGAAGAACTCGCATTCGACGCCGGTCTTGACCGCATAGCCCTTGGCCGCGGCCTCGGCGACGAGCCGCTTCAGCGTGTTGCGGGGCGCGTGCTCGACCGGGGCCCCGTTCATCCAGGGATCCGCCGCGAGCCAGCCGACCTCCGGCTTCCACGGCAACTGAATGAGACTGTCCGGATCGGGCTTGGCGAAGACGTCGGGGTCGGCCGGCGACATGTCGAGCCAGGTGGCAAAGCCGGCGAACCCGGCGCCGTCCTCGGCCATCTTGTCGATCGCCTGGGCCGGCACCAGCTTGGCGCGCTGCACGCCGAAGAGGTCGGTATAGGAGATCAGGAAATACTTGATCCCGCGCTTTTTCGCGATCGCTTCCAGGCTGGCTGACATGAAATCCCCTCGGTCGAAATGGTCTTGTGATCGGGCAGGCATCGCGGGATACGAAGAAGGGGCGTCTTGCGCCCCTTCGATCAAAGTCCTGTCTGTCCGGGGATCCAGCTCGTCCCGGCGAGCGGCACGCGGGCCATGGCCGCCGCTTCCATGGTCAGGGCGACGAGATCTTCGGGTTCGAGATTGTGGACATGGCTCTTGCCGCACGCCCGGGCGATGGTCTGCGCCTCGAGCGTCAGGACGGCGAGGTAGTTGGCGAGGCGCCGGCCGGCGAGCACCGGGTCGAGGCGGGCGGCGAGCTCCGGGTTCTGCGTGGTGATGCCGGCGGGGTCGAGGCCCTCGTGCCAGTCGTCATAGGCGCCGGCCGTGGTGCCGAGCTTCTGGTATTCGGCCTCCAGCGCCGGGTCGTTGTCGCCGAGCGCGATCAGCGCCGCCGAGCCGATCGAGACCGCATCGGCACCGAGTGCCAGGGCCTTGGCGACATCCGCGCCGGAGCGGATGCCGCCGGAGACGATCAGCTGCACCTTGCGGTGCATGCCGAGGTCCTGCAGCGCCCGAACGGCCGGGGCGATGGCCGCGAGGATCGGCAGGCCGACATTCTCGATGAACACTTCCTGCGTCGCCGCCGTGCCGCCCTGCATGCCGTCGAGGACGACGACGTCGGCACCCGACTTCACCGCCAGCGCGGTGTCGTAATAGGGCCGGGAGGCCCCGATCTTGACGTAGATCGGCTTCTCCCAGTCGGTGATCTCCCGGAGTTCCTCGATCTTGATCTCAAGATCGTCCGGCCCGGTCCAGTCGGGATGGCGGCAGGCCGAGCGCTGGTCGATGCCTTCCGGCAAGGTGCGCATCTTGGCGACGCGCGGCGAGATCTTCTGGCCGAGCAGCATGCCGCCGCCACCGGGCTTGGCGCCCTGACCGATGACGATCTCGATCGCGTCGGCGCGGCGCAGGTCCTTCGGGTTCATGCCGTAGCGCGAGGGGAGGTACTGGTAGACGAGGATCGAGGAATGCCCACGCTCCTCCTCGGTCATGCCGCCGTCGCCCGTGGTCGTCGAGGTCCCGGCAAGGCTCGCGCCACGGCCGAGCGCTTCCTTGGCCTGCCCCGACAGCGACCCGAAACTCATGCCGGCAATGGTGACCGGAATTTTCAGCCGGATCGGCTTCTTGGCGAAGCGCGATCCGAGGACGACGTCGGTGCCGCATTTCTCGCGGTAGCCTTCGAGCGGATAGCGCGAGATCGACGCGCCGAGGAAGAGCAGATCGTCGAAATGCGGCACCTTGCGCTTGGCGCCGCCGCCGCGGATGTCGTAGATGCCGGTTGCCGCCGCGCGCTGGATCTCCGAGATCGTGTGCGGATCGAAAGTCGCGGAATAGCGCGGCAGCGTGCGGTGGACGGGTTTCATCGGAGCGTTCATGACGGGACCCGTTCAGTAGGCGTCGGCATTGTCGACGTGGAAATGATAGAGGCCGCGGGCCGAGCCGTAGAAGCGAAAATCGCTTGCCGCGACATCCTCGAGCCCGGCTTTGGCGAGGACGCCTTCCAGCGCTTCGATCTCCTCCGGCCCGAGCGGTTTTTCGATGCAGTCTGCGCCGAGGCTGGCGACCGAGCCGCGCACGAACAGCTTTGCCTCGTAGATGGAATCGCCCAGCGCCTCGCCCGCATCGCCGAGGACGACGAGATTGCCGGCCTGCGCCATGAAGGCGCTCATGGGGCCGATCGACCCCTTCACGACGATGTCGACGCCCTTCATCGAGATGCCGCAGCGGGCCGAGGCATTACCGTCGATGACGAGGAGGCCGCCATGCGCGGTGGCGCCCGCCGCCTGGCTGGCGTCGCCGGATATGCGGATCTCGCCCGACATCATGTTCTCGCCGACGCCGACGCCGGCATTGCCGGAGACGCGGATGGTCGCCCGGGCGTTCATGCCGCCACAATAGTAGCCGACATGGCCGTTGACCTCGACGGTGATCGGCGCATCGAGGCCGCAGGCGATGGCGTGCTTGCCGCCGGGATTGTCGATCACCCAGTGCGTCTCGTTCGTCGTCTCGGGCAGCGCATGCAGCGCCTGGTTGAGGTCGCGCAGCGGCGCGGCGGCGAGGTCGAAACTCGGCATCACGGGCGCTCCCAGACATAGACCGTCGCCGGTTCCGGCTCGAAGACGCGCGCCGTCTCGATGCCGGGCAGGCCGGCGAGCGCCCGGTATTCCGAGCCGAAAGCGACATAGTCCTCGGTCTCGGCCATGACCGCCGGCTTGCACGAGATCGGATCGCGCAAGACGGCAAATCCCTTCTCCGTCCCGACGACGAAGGTATAGAAACCGTCGAGATCGTCGAGGCCCTCTTCCAGCGCCTCGCTGAGGGTCGAGCCCTCCCGCATCTTCCAGGTGAGATAGCCCGCGGCGACCTCGGAATCGTTGTCGGTGGCAAAGCCGATCCCCTCGCGCGACAGCATCCGCCGCAGCGAGGCATGGTTCGACAGCGAGCCGTTGTGGACGAGGCACTGGTCGGTGCCGGTGGAGAAGGGGTGGGCACCCCGGGTCGTCACCGCCGATTCCGTCGCCATGCGGGTGTGGCCGATGCCGTGCGTGCCCGACATCGCGGCAAGGCCGAAGCGGCCGGCGACGTCGCCGGGCAGGCCGACTTCCTTGTAGAGTTCCATGCGCTCGCCGGCGCCGACGAGGCTGACGGCATCCTGCGTCGCAAGGAAGGCGCGGGCGTCGGCCAGTTGGCCGTCCTTCACGACGACGACGGCGTGGGTGTCGTGAAAGACCGGGGCGAGACTTTCCCCCAGCGCCTCCCCGAGGCTGGCGATGACTTGGCGCAGCCTTGCGGCGTCCGTGCCCCGGAGGGTCAGCTTGATGCTGCCGCCGGATCCCGCGCCATAGACGGCGAAGCCGGCGCTGTCCGGCCCGCGATCCGACATGACCTCGAGCATCCCTGAAAGAAGCGAGCCGAGCTCGCCCTCGTGTTTCGGCCCCTTCAGGAAGAGCCCGACGATCCCGCACATGGCGTGTTTCCTATGAGTGAAGTTTTCTAATTCACAGGAATATGTCGGGGGCGCCGGCCCGTCAATGCGCGCCGGGCGAATTCTTGCGAGCGGATGCGGGTCAGGGCTGCTCGCGGCTGTAGACGATGATCGAGAGATAGGTGCAGGGCAGCTGGTTCAGCCGCTCCGGGCCGTGCAGCGCGGCGGAATCGAAGAGCATGGCGTCGCCGGGCGACAGCTCGTAGGTCCGCTCGCCATGGCGGTAGGCGACGCTGCCGGTCAGCATGAAGATGAACTCGGTGCCCGCATGCTGGAAGTTCGTGTAGGGCAGGGCGTCCTCGTGCAGCTCGATCAGATAGGGCTCGACCACGACGTCGTTGCGCAGGCCGTGCCCGAGCAGGCGGTAGACATGCCCCGCCTTGGTGCCGCGGCGATCGATGATGACGCCCTGGTCCGCCCGGACGAAGGAGCAGTCGCGCTGCTCCTCGAACTCGGCGAACAGCGTCGACATCTGCACGCCCAGCGCCGAGGCGATCGCCTGCAGCGTCGTCAGCGAGGGCGAGATCTGGCCGTTCTCGATCTTCGACAGCATGCCGCTGGAAATGCCGGCCGCCGCCGACAGATCGGCGATCGACAGGTCCTTCTGCCGCCGCAGCCGGCGAACATGCGCGCCAAGCGCCCGCTCCAGGTTGCGGTGCTCGGTTCGCGGCGCGCTCGATCCGGTCGCAAGCTCGGTGTCGTCTGGGCCGTCGCTGCCCGTCCTGTCGCTCGTCATCCTGCCTCGCTTCTTGAGAATCCGGACTGGCAGGCAGTCCTTTCCCCGAACCAAAGGCCACAACGGCCAGTCTGTCAAAACACGCCTTGGCACAATTGCCGACTGACCAACGCGTGGCGCGCGGTCTATGCGACATTAGGCGACGAACGCCGACAAACGGGCTTGCCGCGAGTGCTGGCTAATGGCTGGGCTGGGTGGAAACCGGTCAGGCAGCTTTCGGGAAGTCGGCGTGTAAGGGCCGCCCTTCGCGGACCGCCGCCTGTGCTCCGAAATGTCATGAATATCCGATGCAGTCTCAGGCCACCGCCACCATCTGTGCTCGCGCTTGGCGGATGTCACGCGCGGGTGGTTGACCGAACATGCGACCATACTCGCGCGTGAACTGCGGGACGCTCTCGTAGCCGACATCATAGGCTGCGACCGCGACCGACTGCCCCTCCGCCAGCATTCGCCGCCGCGCCTCGATCAAGCGAAGCTGCTTCTGGAACTGGATCGGAGACAGCGAGGTCATGTTGCGGAAGTGGACGTGGAAGGCGGAGAGGCTCATTCCGGCCGCGTCCGCCAGAGCCTCGACCTTAATCGGTTCGGCATAGCGAAGACGGAGGATCGCGACGGCCCGTCCGATCCGCCCGGCATTGCTATCGGTCACGCCCAAGGCCCGGATCGCACCCCCATGGCGGCCACTCAGCAACCAGTAATGCATCTCGCGGCGGAGTTGAGGCTCCAGGACCTTGAGGCTCTCTGGCTTCTCGAGCAGACGCAGCAGTCGCCACGCGGCGTCGGCGACTTCCCCTTCGGTCGGATCGACCCGGATCGGCTGGTTTATCTCGAACGGCACCGATCCCATCTGGCCGACCAGTCCCGCAATGATCGAGGGGTCGAGTTCGAGAACCAGCGAGTAATAAGGCAAGACGCGGCTGGCCAAGGTGATCTGGCTGACGGTGGGAACATCGGTGGAGATGACCAGCGACTCGCCCGATCCGAAGTCGAAGCTCCGGCTCCCCATCGTCACGCGCTTGCCGCCCTGAAGGACCAAGGCCACCAAGGGTTTCGACACCGCATATTGCAGCATGGTCGGCGCTGTCTCGCGCAGGATCACCAAGCCGTCGACGGGCGTTGCGGCGACGCCGTTGCGGTCGGCATGAGCGTCGGCATAGCGCCGGGCGTGGTTGAGAAGCGGATCGTGCATGGCACGACCATAGATGCCGGCGCCGACGACGGCAACGCGGCAGGAGAATCAGGCAAGTTTCAGGGAGGATCGTGCAACGGCGTCACGGGCAGGTGCGGCATAAGGATGACCGAACCCCAACTCGGAGACATCCATGACCCCCATCTCTCTCGTGACAGGCGGCAGCCGCGGTCTCGGCCGCAACATAGCGATCAGCATCGCCCGGCATGGCGGCGACGTGATCCTTACCTACCAGAGCGGTCAGGCCAATGCGCAGGCCGCCGTTGCCGAGATCGAGGCGCTCGGTCGCAAGGCGGTTGCCTTGCAGCTCGACACGGGCGACATCTCGGCGCTTCCGGCCTTCGTGGAGACACTGCGGAACGCGCTGCGCGATACCTGGGGCCGCGACACGCTGGACCACCTCGTCAACAATGCCGGCCATGGCGAAATGGCAGATTTTGCGTCCACGACGGAGATGCAGTTCGACAAGCTGTTCGCCGTTCACGTCAAGGGCGTGTTCTTCCTGACACAGGCGCTGCTGCCGGTGCTGGCGGACGGCGGACGGATCGTGAACTTCTCGTCCGGTCTGACCCGCGTCTCCTTTCCCGGCTTCTCAGCCTACTCCGCCGCCAAGGGGGCGGTCGAGGTCCTGACCGTATACATGGCGAAGGAACTCGGCGGCCGCGGCATCACCGCCAACACGGTCGCCCCGGGCGCCATTGAGACCGATTTCCTCGGAGGTGCGGTGCGCGACATCCCCGACTACAACACCGCCTTCGCCGGCATGACGGCGCTCGGACGCGTCGGCCTGCCGGACGACATCGGCCCGATGGTGGCCAGTCTCCTGGGACCCGACAACCGCTGGGTCAACGGCCAGCGCATCGAGGTGTCGGGCGGCCAGACCATCTGACACCTTCGACGGGACATTCCGTGGTGTAGGCCGTCCCGTCGCGCGCCGCATCCTCGGAGAGGCCGCTCGACGGCAGCTTCTGGAGATGCCGCCATGCTGTCAGAATGGCTGTGAAGGGTCGAAACCGGCCGTCCTTTGGTGGCCATTCCTGCATGATCCCGGATCGACGTGCCTCCAGCGGTTGAGCAGGCGCCCGGACCGCCCATAGACGCCAGCGGGACCGCCCTGTCAGGCGATCGGCGCGTCGAGGGAAACGCCATATTCGGCCGAACTCGTCGTCAGCCAGGCCCAAAAATCGGCGGCATGGCTGCGGAAGACCGCGATGTCGTAGGTCGGCGCCGCGTCCACCTGCCACAGGACGATGCCGACATGGCCGGCGAGCGTCACCGCGCTGTCGCCCGGCGAAAAGGCTGAAGCGTCGAGATCGAGCGGCACGCCCTTGGCCAGGACGGCGCGCACCGAGGGGCCGGACAGCCTGAGGACGCCATAGCCCGAGGACTGGTCTGCGACCGAGGCGGTGCCGGCGAGATCCGCGCCGAGCCTTTTGGCGAAGGATGGATCGTTTCCGGCCGCGATCGCCAGCCAGCTGCGCGGACCGGTGCCGATGAGGCTCACCCTGTCCCCGTGGGAGACTTTTGGCCCGGATCGCAGCGTGATGCCGAAGCTTTGAGCCAGCCGGTCGCGCAGGGCCGTTTCGGCGCCCCGGCGCAGCGTCACGGTGGCAAGACCGAGCGGATGGCGCTCGGCGACGGTCACGCCGGCGCGTCCGTCCCCGGCGGTCGGTAGAGCGAGGCGGGCGAAGGCGGAGACGGCGGCAAGCCGCGGGCGGTCAAGCATGGTGGCGGCTCCCCTCGGGGTCGACGAAACAGGGCGAGCAGATCTCGATCTCGACATCGGTGCGGCGCAGGAGGTCGACGGCGCGCAGGCGCTCGCCGATCCGCTCCGGGCCGCGCTTCATCAGGCCGAGGCCGATCCACTGGCCGAGCGCCGGCGAGAAAACGACCGAGGTGACGTAACCCAGATCGTTCGCCGTCATCGGCGCCGCGCCCGTATCAAGGAAGTGCGCTCCGCCCGAGACTTTTCGCGCGGGGTCGACCGGCTTGAAACCGACGAGGCGCAGACGGTCGGGATCGACGAGACCCTCGCGGAAGGCGAGCGTATTGCCAACGAAGCGCTTCTTCGTCGACAGCATGCGGCCGAGACCGAGATCGCCGGCGGTCGTCGTGCCCGACAGCTCGTTGCCGGCGACATGGCCCTTTTCGACGCGCAGCACGCCTAGTGCCTCGGTGCCGTAGGGCATGGCGCCGAAAGCCTCGCCCGTCTTGGCCAGTTCCCGCGCGAGCGCCTCGCCGTAATCGGCGGGGACGGCGATCTCGTAGGCGAGTTCGCCGGAGAAGGAGATGCGAAACAGCCTGACCGGAATGCCGGCCCAGTCGAAGGCCGCCACGGCCATGAAGGGGAAGGCCGCGTTCGCCAGATCGATGCTGTCGCCGAGCATCGCCTGCAGCAGCGCCCGCGATTTCGGGCCGGCGATGGCGACCTGCGACCAGGCCTCGGTGACGGAAGCGAGTTGCACGTCGAGGTCGGGCCAGAGCACCTGGGACAGGAAATTCAGGTGCTTCATGATCCGCCCGGCATTGGCCGTGGTGGTCGAGACGACGAAATGCTCAGGCGCAAACCGCGCCACCGTGCCGTCGTCGAGCACGAACCCGTCCTCGCGCAGCATCAGCCCGTAGCGGGCGCGCCCGACCGCAAGGCTCGCCATCGCGTTGGCATAGACGCGGTCGAGGAATTCGGCGGCGTCCGGCCCCTGCACGTCGATCTTGCCAAGGGTCGAGACGTCGCAGAGCCCGACATTCTCGCGCACGTTGCGGGCCTCGCGCGTCACCGTTTTCAGCCAGTCCGCCTCGCCGGGGCGGGCATACCATTGCGGCCGCAGCCAGGGCCCCGCCTCGATGAAGGTCGCTCCCTGTTCGGCGGCAAAGGCGTGCGCCGGGATATGCCGCGTCGGCTTGAAATGCCGGCCGCGCGCGGTGCCGGCAAAGGCGGCGATGGCGACCGGCGCATAGGGTGGGCGGGCGACCGTGGTGCCGACTTCCGGGATCGGGCGGCCGGCGAGCTCGGCCATGATGGCATGGCCGTTGATGTTCGACAGCCGTCCCTGGTCCGTCGCCATGCCGAGCGTCGTGTAGCGCTTCAAATGTTCGACCGAGCGAAAGCCTTCGCGGTGGGCCAGCGCGATGTCGGCGGCGGTGACGTCGTGCTGGAAGTCGACAAAGGCTTTTCCCTTGCCCGCGACGTGCCAGAGCGGTGTGAGCGCGGCGGCCTCGTCGTCCGCGAGGGGCGCAAGGCCGCTCGATGCGGAGAAGCCGCAGGCTTCGGCCGCCGTCGTGCCGGCGGCATGGCCTTCGCCGAGCCCGCGCCCGAGCGTCATCGTGCCGTTGGCGGCGCCGGCGACCGCCATGCCTTCAGGCGGCGTGCCCGGCACGAAGGCGGCGATCGCGTCCGAGAAGGACGGGCGGCCGCCGAGATGGGTGGATAGCGCCAGCGCCGGATTCCAGCCGCCGCTCATCGCCAGGAGGTCGGTCGGGATGCGCGACAGGCCGCCATCGGCGCGGGCGATGGTGATCTCGGCAAGGCTCTTGCCGCCCTGCGTCGCCACCACCCGCCCGCCGGCGACGACGCGCGCACCGAGACGCCTGGCCCTTTCTTCGAGGGCGGCCGGGATCGTCGCCCTCGAATCGACGACCGCCTCGATCGCGGCGCCGGCCTCGGCGAGGTCGAAGGCGGTGCGCCAGCCGTCGTCGCCATTGGTGAAGACCGAAACGTTTCGCCCCGGCAAGACGCCGAAGCGCTGGGCGTAGGTGCGCAGGGCAGACGCCATCATCACGCCCGGCCGGTCGTTGCCCGCAAAGACCAGCGGCCGCTCGACGGCGCCGGCGCAGAGGATCGAGCGTCTTGCCGTAATCTGCCAGAGGCGCTGGCGCGGCTGCCCATCCGGCGGCACGGGCAGGTGGTCGGAAACCTTCTCGATCGCGCCGAAGGTGCCGCCGTCATAGGCGCCGAAGACGGCGGTGCGCGGCATCAGCCGGACATGGGGCAGAGCCATGAGCTCCGCGACGGCGCGGTCCGCCCAGCCGGCGGCCGGCAGTCCGTCGACCGTGTCCTTCTCGGCCAGCAGCCGTCCGCCGAGCGCGAAATCCTCCTCGCACAGGATGACGCGGGCACCAGCTCGGCCGGCCGCAAGCGCCGCGGCAAGCCCGGCGGGACCGGCGCCGATGACCAGCACGTCACAGAAGGCGAAGGCCTTTTCGTAGGCGTCGGGATCGGGAAGCCCCGCCGCGCGGCCGAGGCCCGCGGCGCGACGGATCGCCGGCTCGTAGAGTTTTTCCCAGAAGGCGGAGGGCCATTTGAAGGTCTTGTAGTAGAATCCGGCGACGAGGAGGGGCGAGAACAGGCCGTTGACCGCGCCGACGTCGAAGCCGAGCGAGGGCCAGCGGTTCTGGCTCCGCGCCCGGAGGTCGTCGAACAGCTCGACCGTCGTCGCCTTGGTGTTCGGCTCCCGCCGCGCGCCCTCACGCAGTTCGACGAGGGCGTTCGGCTCCTCGGGGCCGGCCGTGACGATGCCGCGCGGCCGATGATATTTGAACGAACGCCCGACCAGCCGCACGCCCGAGGCCAGCAGCGCCGAGGCCAGCGTGTCGCCGGCAAAGCCGTCATACGACGTTCCGTCGAAGCGAAAGCGCAGCGACTTGGTGCGATCGATGTGGCCGCCCGTGGGAAGACGGTAAGGAGCGGCGCTCATCGCCCGCCCTCGCGTCCGGCTTCCGCGCCCGCCAGCTGGACCGAATGCACCGCGTGGCTCACGGTGTCGCGCTCGACGAGCAGCCAGGAACGGCAGCCGGCCTCGTGGTACCAGAGCCCGGTGTGGCGACCGGCGGGATTGCTCCGGAGATAGACGCGATCGGCTTCGCTCTCGGGCGAGACGTCGGCCTCCCAGCCGCCGGCGGCAGCGTCGGCGTCGCCGAGAAAGCTGAACTCGCGCAGATCCCGCGATCCGCAATAGGGGCAGTCGATGCGCATGCTAGAACTCCCCAGGGGTGGGAATGGTCAGGGCGACGAGCGCGGGGAAGGCCGTGACGGTGACGCGACGGGCTGGCGCCGCGACAGCCGTAAAACGTGGCGCAGTCCTCTGAACTTCGTCATCCTCGGGGCCTTGGCCCCGGGGATCCATGCCTCGACGTCGAGGCGCGCACGAAGGCTTGAGCGGCGATCGACGGGAGACGTCGAACGACGTTCCCGTTGCGGCATGGGTCCCCGGGGCTACGGCCCCGAGGATGACGATCTGAGATGTCGGTGCCGTTTCCATCATGCGGCTCAATGCAGGTTCGCCTGGGCGCCCTGGCCCTTTTCGTCGATAGCATGGCCGCGCCGAAAGCGGTCCAGCCGGTAGGCTGAGGCCGTCGGCTCCGGCCTGTCGGTGGCGATGAGATGGGCGAAGGCGTGACCGGAGGCGGGCGTCGCCTTGAAGCCGCCATAGCACCAGCCGGCATTGATATAGAGGCCCTCGACCGGCGCTTTGTCGATGATCGGCGAGCCATCCATGGTCATGTCCATGATGCCGCCCCAGGAGCGCAGCATCCGCACCCGGCCGATCCCCGGCATCAGCGCCATGCCGCCCTCGCAGACGTCTTCCACCGTCGGCAGGTTGCCGCGCTGGGCGTAGGAATTGTAGCCGTCGATGTCGCCGCCGAAGACGAGACCGCCCTTGTCGGACTGCGAGATGTAGAAATGCCCGGCGCCGAAGGTGACGACATTGTCGATCATCGGCTTGATCGCCTCGGAGACGAAGGCCTGCAGCACATGGCTTTCGATCGGCAGGCGAAGCCCCGCCATCTCGGCAACGCGCGAGGAATTGCCGGCCACCGCCATCGCCACCTTCTTCGCCCGGATCGGCCCGCGGCTCGTCTCGACGCCGGTGACCGCGCCCGAGGCATCGCGCAAAAATCCGGTGACGGCGCAGTTCTGGACGATGTCGACGCCGCGCTCTGACGCCGCGCGGGCATAGCCCCAGACGACGGCGTCGTGCCGCGCCGTGCCGCCGCGCCGCTGCATCAGCCCGCCCTTGATCGGAAAGCGGGCGTCGTCGAAGGCGAGGTACGGCATTTCGCGCCGGACGTCGTCGAGCGACAGGAGTTCGGCGTCGATCCCCTCCAGCATCATCGCATTGCCGCGCCTGATATAGGCGTCGCGCTGGGCGTCGGAGTGGAAGAGGTTGAGGACGCCGCGCTGCGACACCATGGCGTTGTAGCCGAGATCCTGTTCCAGCCCCTCCCAGAGCTTCATCGACAGTTCGTAGAAAGCGAAATTGCCGGGCAGCATGTAGTTGGAGCGGATGATCGTGGTGTTGCGGCCGGCATTGCCCGAGCCGATCCAGCCCTTCTCGATCACCGCGACATTTGTGATCCCATGGTTCTTGGCCAGATAATGCGCCGTCGCCAGCCCGTGCCCGCCGCCGCCGATGATGACGACGTCGTAGTCCGGTCTCGGCGCTGCGTCCCGCCAGGCAGGCCGCCAGCGCCGGTGGCCGGACAAAGCGTTCAGCGCGAGCGAGAAAAACGAATAGCGCATGGGGCAATTCCGGCGGCAAAGGCTTGAACCAAGCGCCATCATCCGTCATTGCCGGACATGGCCTTGCACGGGAGAGACGCTTCCTTGACCTGGAAAGACGCAGCGACGAGCGATGTCGTCAACGCAAAGGCGCCCTCGGCCGTGACGCGCGTCGCGCTTCTGCTCATTCCCGGCTTTGCCCTGATGTCCTACGCCTCGGCACTGGAGCCCTTGCGCGCCGCGAACACGCTGGCCGGTCGCACGCTCTACGCCTGGCGTCACGTCTCGCCCGATGGCCGGCCCGTCGAAGCTTCCAGCGGCCTTGTCCTCGACGTCGATGGCGGGCCCGGGGAGGGCGTGAGCCCCGACATGCTCATCGTCTGCGCCGGCGGCAACCCGGCCGCGTTCGACGACGCTGCGACCTTCGCCTGGCTGCGCGCTCTGGCGCGGCAGGGCGTCGTCATCGGCGGCGTCTCGGGCGGTCCGGTGATCCTCGCCCGTGCCGGCCTTCTCGACGGCCACCACGCCACCGTCCACTGGGAGCACGCCGCCGCCTTCGCCGAGGATTTTCCTGACGTGACGCTCGTTCCCTCGCTCTACCAGATCGACGGGCGGCGGCTCACCTGCGCCGGCGGCGTCGCCGCGCTCGACCTGATGCACCAGGTGATCGCCGAGGCGCACGGAGGAGAACTTGCCCGTGCCGTCAGCGACTGGTTCCTGCAGGCGCATGTGCGCCCGGGGAGCGGCGGCCAGCGCCTGGCGCCGCGCGAGCGCCTCGGCATTTCGAGCCCGAAACTCGAAGCCGTCGTCGGCGCCATGGAAGGCCAGCTGGAAGAGCCGCTCGGCCGCGCGGCGCTCGCCAGAATCGCCGGCCTCTCGCTGCGCCAGCTCGACCGGCTCTTTTCAGCCCATCTCGGCACCAGCCCCGAGCGCTTCTACCTGTCGCTGCGTCTTGATCGCGCCCGCCAGTTGCTGCGCCAGAGCGGCCTGTCCGCCACCGAGATCGCCGTCGCCACGGGGTTTGCCAGCGGCAGCCATTTCTCTCGGGCCTACCGGCAAAAATTCGGCGTGCCGCCGACCGGGGAGCGGCGCTCGCGAAACGGCTAGGTCGCCGCCGCGCGCAGCAACATGCCGAACAGGTCGCGCGGCTCGTCCGGATCGGCGAGGAGGTCGATCTCGGCATAGAAGCCGGTGCCCGGCAGTTTTGCCTTGACGTAGCGCAGGGCGGAAAAGTCCTCGGTGGCAAAGCCCACGCTGTCGAACAGCGTGATCTGAGCGGCATCGCGGCGCCCGACCGCCCGGCCGGCGATCACCTCCGACAGCTCGGTCACGACGTGGTCGGGGGCGAGCTGCTGGATCTCGCCCTCGATGCGCGTCTGCGGCGGGTATTCGACAAAGATGTCGGCGCGGTGGAGGATGCCGGGGTGGAGCTCGGTCTTGCCCGGGCAGTCCCCGCCGACGGCGTTGATGTGGAGGCCCGCGCCGACGAGGTTGTCGGTGAGGATGGTGGCATTCTGCTTGTCGGCGGTCACGGTGGTGACGATGTCGGCGCCCTCGACCGCCGCCTCGACGCTCTGGCAGAGGGTAATGTCGAAGCCGAAGCCGGCGAGGTTCCTGCGGCATTTCTCGCTGGCCGAAGCGTCGATGTCGTAGAGGCGCAGCCGGTCGATGCCGAGCAGCGCCTTGAAGGCGAGGGCTTGGAACTCCGACTGTGCGCCATTGCCGATGATCGCCATGGTGAGCGAATCCTTGCGCGCCAGGTGTTTTGCCGCCACGGCCGAGGTCGCGGCGGTGCGCAGCGCGGTGAGGATGGTCATTTCCGAGAACAGCACGGGATAGCCGTTGGCGACGTCGGCAAGGACGCCGAAGGCGGTCACCGTCTGGCGGCCGTCGCGCATGTTCTTCGGGTGGCCGTTGACGTATTTGAAGCCGTAGATGGCCCCGTCCGAGGTCGGCATCAGCTCGATCACGCCTTCGGCGCTGTGCGAGGCGATGCGCGCCGTCTTGTCGAAGACCTCCCAGCGGGCGAAATCCTCCTCGACGAAGGCGGAGAGCTCCAAGAGGAAGCGCTCGACGCCGATCGACAGCACCAGCTTCATCATGTGGTCGACGCTGACGAAGGGCACGAGGTTGAGCTTGCGGTCCATAGTCAAAAACTCCGTGTCGGACGGTCGAGGACGCGGCGGCCCATCAGGCTGGCGGCGAGGTCGACCATCAGCAGCGCCGTGCGGCCGCGCTCGTCGAGGAAAGGGTTGAGCTCGACGAGGTCGAGGCTGCGCACGAGGCCGCTGTCGTGCAGCATTTCCATCACGAGATGCGCCTCGCGGAACGTCGCGCCGCCGGGCACGGTGGTGCCGACGCCGGGCGCGACGGCGGGATCGAGGAAATCGACGTCGAGGCTGACATGGAGAAGCCCGCCGGCGGCTTCGACCTTGGCGAGAAAGGCACCGACGAGCGGCGCGATGCCATGCTCGTCGATCGCCCGCATGTCGTGGACGAGGATGCCGGCCTCGCCGAGCGCCGCGCGCTCGGCCGGATCGACGCTGCGAAGTCCCATCATGCAGACGTTCTCCGGCTTCACCGCCACGGCAAGCGGCGGGAAAACGCCGTCAAAGCCCGGGCGCCCGCTGGCATAGGCCATCGGCACGCCGTGCAGGTTGCCGCTCTTCGTCGTGTCCGGCGTGTGGAAGTCGGGATGGGCGTCGAGCCAGAGCACGAAGAGCTCGCGCCCTTCCTCGGCCGCTCGCCGGCTCATGCCGGAGACGGTGCCGGCGGAAAGGCTGTGGTCGCCGCCGAGAAAGACCGGCAGGCCCTCGCCGCCCGCGGCAAAGGCAACCTCGGCCAACAGCTTTGTCCAGGCCGCCACTTCCGCGAGCTTCTTCAAGGCCGGATTGGCGTGGTCCTGTCGTTCCGAGGGCGCTTCCGGCGCGACATTGCCGCGATCGACGACGGTGAAGCCGAGTTCCTGCAGCGCACCGGCAAGCCCCGCCGTGCGGTAGGCGCTCGGCCCCATGTCGCAGCCAAGCCGCCCGGCGCCGTCCTGCACGGGCACGCCGATGAGTATGCAGTTCCTGTCCATCGCAACCCCCTTCTGGTCATGCGAGGCTAACAGGGGAGACTGGCGGAACGAACGAGACATATTGGCAAAATGGACGATAAAGGCTATCAGATTGCGTAATATCGTTTGCCATTATGGGCTGGCACCGGGATTGGAAGGGCCCCCATGGACGATCTCGACCGTCAGCTGATCACGCATCTGCGCCACAATGGCCGGCGCTCGGTCTCCGACATCGCGCTGGAGCTGGGCGTCTCGCGCGCCACGGTCCGGGCGCGGATCGAGCGAATGGAGGAGCGCGGCGATATCGTCGGCTACACCGTGATCCTCAGGGCCGACGCGGTGTCGCTGCCGGTGCGCGGGCTGACGCTGATCGAGGTCGAGGGCCGCAAGGCCGACCGCGTCGTCGAGGCGCTGGCCGGATTTCCGGAGATCGGCGCGGTGCATACCACCAATGGGCGCTGGGACCTCGTCGTCGAGATTTCCGCGCAGAGCCTTTCCGATCTCGACGCCGTCCTGCGTCGCATGCGCCTCATCGACGGCATCACCACCTCCGAGACGAATCTGCTGCTGGCAACGCCGCGCAGCACCCGGGCAAGACTGTAGGGACCGGCACGCCGGCAAGCCGGCGCGTGCGCACAATCGTCGGGATCCGCATGCCCGCGACGCCGGCGCTTCCGGGCCGATGGCCGATGAGAGCCGCGGGACAGGAGCCCGAACGAAAATCTCCCTTTTCGCCCGAAATTAGATTGGCATACGTCGCAGCCGATCCGCCCCGGGCATAAGTCTCCGACAACCCCGGAGCATCCCATGTCATCGATCGCCGCTTCTTCCACGCGCCTGTCCGTTCCCCCATCCTTCGGAACGGCCGGTTACGTCTCCCTTGCCATCCTTCTTGCCGGCACGCTGGCGCTCGGCATGGGCTACGGCCCGGCCCATGGAGCGCTCTTCCTTGTCGGCGGGGGGCTCGGCATTGCGCTCTACCACGCCTCCTTCGGTTTCACCGCGGCGTGGCGGGCCTTCATTCTGGAGGGTCGCGGCCGCGGGCTGAGAGCGCAGATGGTGCTTCTCGCCCTGGCGGTGGTGCTGTTCTTTCCCGCGCTCGCGGCGGGAACGCTGTTCGGCAACCCGGTGGCCGGGCTCGTCCAGCCGCTCAGCCTCTCGGTCGTCATCGGTGCCTTCATGTTCGGCCTAGGCATGCAGCTCGGCGGCGGCTGCGCCTCCGGCACGCTGTTCACCGCCGGCGGCGGCAATGCGCGCATGCTGGTGACGCTGTTCTTCTTCGTCGTCGGTTCCGTCCTCGCCACGGTGAACTTCGACTGGTGGGTGTCGCTTCCCTCCTTTGCGCCGGTCACGCTGGTCTCGCTCGGCGCACCGGTCGGCATCCTCGTCTCGCTCGCCCTTTTCGCGGCGATTGCGGCTCTCACCGTCGTCGTCGAGAAGCGGCGCAACGGCGCCCTCGAAGAAGCACCGGCGGCGCCGCGCCACGGACTGGCGCGCTATCTCAGGGGGCCCTGGCCGATCCTCGCGGGCGCCGTGGCGCTGGCTGTCCTCAACTTCGCCACCCTCGCGCTTGCCGGGCGCCCCTGGGGCATCACCTCGGCCTTCGCGCTCTGGGGCGCCAAGGGAGCGGAGATCATCGGTTTCGACCCGTCCGCCTGGGCCTACTGGCAGAGCGCCGGCAATGCCAAGGCATTGCAGGCCAGCGTGTTCGCCGATGTCACCTCGGTCATGGATTTCGGCATCATTGCCGGTGCCATGCTGGCGGCCGTCCTCGCCGGAAAGTTCGCCCCGAACTTCCGCATCCCGCTGCGCTCGCTCCTCGCCGCCGTCGTCGGCGGGCTGTTGCTCGGCTATGGCTCGCGCATCGCCTATGGCTGCAACATCGGCGCCTATTTCTCCGGCATCGCCTCGGGCAGCCTGCACGGCTGGCTCTGGGCCGTGGCGGCCTTCGCCGGGAACATCGTCGGCATCAAGTTCCGGCCCGCGTTCTTCGGCCGCGCTTGAGTGGCGGCAGGACCGCCTTTGGACGCTCCGACTGTCCGATCCGGGCGGCCGATCGACTGGGCCTTCTGATCAAGATGGCGCAGGCTCCATCCCCCGGTGGAGCCTGCGCCGACCGGCAAGGACCTGCATCCGTCCCGCATGGGGTCCTCGCCCTTGCGCCCCAGCTTTCGCTCGCCCCTCCAGGCGTCGATCGCGGGTCGCAACTCGCGTGTGCTGGCCTCAGTGCGACATCAGCACCGGCACGGTCATGTGCCGGAGGATATGCCGCGTCACGCCGCCGAACAGCATTTCGCGCACGCGCGAATGGCCGAAGCATCCCATGACGAGAAGGTCCGAGCCCTGGTCGGCAAGGCTCGACAGGATGTCGTCGCCGACGGAGAGATCGCCGCTGAAGGACGTGGCCGCCTCGACCGCGACGTCCTGGCGCGCGAGCGCGAGGACGAGATCGTCTGCGGTGGCGAGGCCCGGGGTCGGACGATCATTCCGCGGATCGATGGTCAGCACCCGCACACGGCTGGCCGTCTTCAGGAGCGGCAGGGCATCGGCGGCAGCGCGGGCGGCCTCGCGCGTGCCGTTCCAGGCAATGAGGACGCGGTCGCCAACCCGCTCGAAGCGCCCGGCATAGGGCACGATCAGCACCGGGCGGCCACAGCCCATCACGAGGTCGGCCAGCACCGGGTCGCTGCCGGCGGCGGCATCGGGTCCCTGGCCGGCGATGACGAGGTCGGCGCACATGGCATGGCGGTTGAGGATGCGGCCATCGTCCGGCCGCACGGTCTCTTCCCGCCGCCATTCGCTCCGGTCTGCGCCGGCAGCACTCACCTTCCGGCGGAAGATCTCCTCGATGGCCTCCGCCTCCTCAACACGCAGGCGCCGCGTCTCGGCGATGAATTCGGCAGGAATTTCGGCGGGAAACATGCCGACCATGCTGCCGATGTCGGCAGCCAGCACATGAACGCCGACGAGATGGGCGTCATGGCGCTCGGCGAGCGACAGCGCAACGTCCACGAGAGCCGCGGCGCGCGCCTTGGAATCGAGCACGACCAGGATCGTCTTGTACATCGCTGTCCTCCCAAAGCCGGCATGCCGCGCGGGCTGCCCTGATGATCGGACGCTGCGCCTTTCGCCAGGGGAAAACTTTGATCTGACGCAAATCCCTGCATCGCAGCCATGGCGGATGTCGCAGTGGACGAGCCGCCAGAGCCTACGCTCGGGCGGGCCCGGATGCTGCCGAAAGTGTCAGTGCGCCATCAGGAGAGGAACGACGCTTTTCGTCAGGAGGTCGCGGGTGACGCCGCCGAGGAGGAATTCGCGCAGGCGCGATCGGCCATAGGCGCCGATGACGATGAGCTCCGCCCCGACGAGGGCGGCCTCGTTGAGCAGTCCATCGGCAGGGCTCGTCCCGTTGGCGACGCTTCTCACCTCGATCGCAATGCCATGCCGCGCGAGGTGACGGGCCATGTCGGCTGCGGGCGGGCTCGCGCGCGGATCGGCGGAGTTCGTTTCCCTGACTTCGACGAGAAAGACGCGCTCGGCATTTTTCAGGAAGGGAAGCGCTGCCGCGATGGCATGCGAGCATTCGGTCGTGTCGCGCCAGCCGATGAGGATCCTGTCGGGATCCTTGGGGTGCGATGCTTCCGGCGGGACGACGAAGGCGGGTGCGCCGGCATCGAAAAGGACGGATTCGAGGAGATCGGGCCAGCGGGACGAACCGCCATAGGGCCGCCCCATAATGACGAGGTCGACCGCCCGGGCGAATTGCGCGACGGCGCGCCCAAGCTCGTGCGACATGCCGTCGATGCGCAGGAGGTCGGTCCCCGCCCCGAGGAGCAGCAGCCGCTGTCGCGCCTGTGCCTCGGCCTTGTCGAAGAGGGCGGCGTCGTTCTGCCAGAAGGCCGCGGAGAGCCGTTCCAGTTCCGGCTCGAGCGTGACGAGGGCGGCGGGAATGGCATGGGTGATGACACCGCGGACATGCGCACTGAAGACGGTGGCGATCATCTCGGCATGGGCGAGATTGGCCAGATCCTGTGTCGATCCATCGAGATGGACGAGGATGTCGCGGACCGCATCGACCGTGACGGCCGTGCGCGCCATGTCGTCTGTCGATGCCGCTGACTTGTCGGCGAAGGCGGCCGTGCTGATGGCACTCGTCCCCAATCCGTTCATCGCAATGCCGCCTCCCGCAGATGAAGAAGAGACCTCTCCACGGCCGGATTGTCGCACCTCTGGAAATTCAGGCATTGATCCCGATCAATGCGGGGAGGTGGGCAGGACGGGCGTCGTGGGGAGTGGCCGCCCGTTATGGCGGACGCGCTTGGTACCGGGATGACGAAGACGCGGGCCGTGTCGACCGGCGCTCGAACCGGCACGTGGCGGTCCGGGCCTTCGCCCGATGTTGACGATCTGCCGCCCGGCGCTCCGAAGAGGACCGGGCCGGCGATTTCCTGCCGGAGCCCGCCGAACGATCGCGCTGACCCCTCGCTGCCGATGTCAGCTGCGGTTTACGTATTTGCGCCAGTCGTGCACGTCCTCGAAGCCCAGCACCTCCCGGATCTTGCGATTGGACAAGGGAGCTTCCCGTGGCCCCAGTTCGCGCGTCAGCGCAATATCGGGACAGTACTTTGCCAGGAACTCCGCCGTCGGCAGGTCGGCGGTGATGGTGTCGTTCACCGCGTTGAAAACCTGGAAGCCGAGGCCGTCCTTGCCGAGGCAAAGATCGACGATCTGGCCGAGATCGCGCGCGTCGATATAGCTCCACGCATTGCGCTTGCGCGACATCGGATCGTCGAGGAAAGCGGGGAACATGTCGTATTCGTGCGGCTCGATCACATTGCCGATGCGCAAGGCGTAGATGTCGGCGCCCGAGCGCATGGCGAACGCCCGCGCCGTCTTCTCATTCACGACCTTCGACAGCCCGTAGCTGTCCATCGGGTCGATGTCGTAGTCCTCTTCCAGCGGGAAGGAGTGATAGTCCTTGTCGCCCTCGGCAAAGCAGACGCCGTAGGTCGTCTCGCTCGACGCGATGATGATCTTGCGGATGCCGAGCTTCACCGCGGCCTCGATGACGTTGTAGGTGCTGACCGTGTTGATGCGGAAGGTCTCGTTGTCAGGCCGGATGAGGACACGCGGCACGGCCGCGAAATGCACGACGGCATCGATCGGGGCCGGGCCCTGGCCGGTCTCGAAGCCATCGAGGCCGAAATGCGAGGACAAGGCGTTGAACACCTGGCCGCTGTCGGCGACGTCGGCGATCAGCGTGTTGACGCCGGGATGGTCGAGCGGGACGAGATCGACATTGAGCACCTCATGCCCCTTGTCCACGAGATAGGGCACGACGTGGCGTCCGGCCTTGCCGGTGCCGCCGGTGAAAACGATGCGTTTGCTCATGAATTTCTCCCAGTAAAGAGCGGGCACCGCAATGTGGCCCCGGCGGGTGCGGCCGGTAGACGCAAAGCGATGCCGTGGTCAGGCAGCGAGGGCGCTGGGTCGAAAAGGCAAGGTCTGAGGCGCTGCCGGGGCGATCTATTCGCTTTGCCGGAAGTTGCGCAGACGATCGAAGAGGACGGCCATGAGGATCGCGCCGCCGATGAACGTGCCCTGCCAGAAGGCGTTGATGCCGAGGAGACCGAGGCTGTTGCGGATCACCTCGATCAGCGCCGCACCGACCAGGGCACCGAAGGCGGTCCCGACGCCACCGGCGAGATTGGCGCCGCCGATGACCGCGGCGGCGATAACCTGCAATTCCATGCCGGCGCCGATATTCGTCGTGACGGCGCCGAGCCAGCCGGTCTGGATGATGCCGGCGATGCCCGCCGACAACGCCGAGATCATGTAGACTGCGACCTTGATCGGCTTGACCGGCACGCCCGTCAGCGTCGCCGCATGCTCGTTGCCGCCGATGGCGAAGACATGGCGGCCGAACTTCGTCCAGCGCAGGACGAAGCCGGTAATCAGCGCCAGGACGACCATGTAGATCACCGGATTGGCGATGCCGAACAGCCAGGCGCCGCCGCCGAGCGACAGGAGCTTGTCGTGGTCAGGCCCGAACTGGAAGACGACGGTGTTGTTCGACGCGACCATGGCGAGGCTGCGCGCCACCGAGAGCATGCCGAGCGTCACCACGAAGGGCGGGAAATCGAGATAGGCGACGAGGATGCCGTTGAACGCGCCGACGACGAGGGCGGTGCCGATCGCCGCGAGGATGCCGACCTCGATCGAGTAGCCGGCATTCATCGTCACAGCCAGCACCATGCTGCAAAGGCACAGGACCGATCCGACCGAGAGATCGATGCCGCCCGAGATGATCACCATGGTCATCCCCAGCGCGATGATCGCGGTGAAGGTGACGTTGCGGCTGATGTTGTAGAGATTCTTCGACGAGGCGAAGGAATCGGTGGCGAAGGACAGGAAGAGGCAGGCCAGAAGCAGTGCGGCCAGGACCCAGAAGGTCTGGCTCGCCATCTGCGTCGCCAGCCAGCTCTTCGGCTTGTGTTCGATGGGCTGATCCAGGGAAAGGGCCATGGTCGATCTTCTCGAAATGTTGCCCGGAATGTCCGGGAATGGTGGCGGCGCCGGGCGTGCCGGGCCTGTCAGGCGAGTTCGATGGCGCCGGTGATCAGGCCGGTCACTTCTTCCGGCGAACTCTTGGCGATCACCTTGTCGGCGACCTTGCGGCCCCGGCGCATCACGATGACCCGGTCGGCGACGTCGAAGACATCCGGCATGCGGTGGCTGATCAGGACGACGGTGATGCCCTGGTCGCGCAGCCGCCGGATGAGATTCAGCACCTCCGCCACCTGGCGCACCGAGATCGCCGCGGTCGGCTCGTCCATCAGCACGATCTTGGCGTCCGACAGCCGGGTGCGGGCGATGGCGACGGCTTGCCGCTGGCCCCCGGACATCTGCTTGACGAGATCGCGCGGCCGCGTCTCAGACTTCAGCTCGGCGAAGATCTCGCCGGCGCGGCGGTACATGCCGGCATAGTCGAGGACGCTGAACGGTCCGAACCCGCGCTTCAGTTCGCGGCCGAGGAAGACGTTCGCCGCGGCGGTGAGATTGTTGCAGAGCGCCAGGTCCTGGTGGACGATCTCGATACCGTGATGGCGCGCCTCCACCGGGTGGTTCATCACCAGTTCCTTGCCGTCCATGCGCAGGTGGCCGTGGTTGGGCCGAAAATTGCCGGCGATCATCTTCACCAGCGTCGACTTGCCGGCGCCGTTGTCGCCCATCAGCCCGACGACCTGGCCGCGCTCCAGCGTGAACGAGACGTCGTTGACGGCCTGGATGGCGCCGAAATGCTTGGAGATATTCTGGAGTTCGAGTACGGCCACGCGGCATCGATCCTTCGGCGCATCATTGGGCAGACAGGCTTCGCTCTCGTCGTCGATGCCGGTTCCGATTCTCGTTCTTCTCGTCGAAAAGAAGAGATCGGGGCCAATAGCGCATACTCCTCCGCCGGGCGTCAATCGCGGTTTTATTGTGCAATGCAATATAGATGCCGGTTGCGACGCAAAAATAATCCGATGCTCGGAATAAATACTGTTGACCACCACTCGAAGCCAAGCTTAGATCGTCGGGAGGGTGATGCGGGATCTCCCGAACTCGTCGGAGACCGACGGTTTCCGTCAGCTTTCGCTGAATGCCGGCAGCGGTCGGGAACGTTGCGTCACCGTCCGTCGGCATGCCGGCGGTGCAGGGAACGTGCGGCGGCCGACGGCCGCGGCAAGTGTTTTAGGGATCAGGCTGCAGGAAGGATCCTTCGGGATCGACGTCGTGCGGTGCGCAAGACAATCGATCGCAGACCCCTTCGATCATCCATGCCGGAGCGCTTCCGGTCTTCGTCCGGCGAAACAGCAGTCGTCAGAACTGCCGCCGTCACCATCCGTAAAACGCCTCACGAGGGCGGCGGGTACACATCGGGAGGAATGCATGAAGAAACTCACCCTACTGGTCGCTGCGGCGGCACTGGCATTGGGCGCCGGACCGGCGCTCGCCAAGAAGCAGCTTGTCATCGTCGTGAAGGGCCTCGACAACCCCTTCTTCGAGGCAATCAACCAGGGCTGCCAGAAGTGGAACGCGGAGAACGCCGCATCCGAATACGAATGCTTCTACACCGGGCCCGCCTCGACCTCTGACGAAGCCGGCGAGGCGCAGATCGTCCAGGACATGCTGGGCAAGGCCGACACGGTGGCGATGGCGATTTCGCCGTCGAACGCCAAGCTGATCGCCCAGACCCTGAAAGTCGCCGCGCCCACCATCCCGATCATGACCATCGACGCCGATCTGGCGGCCGAGGACGCGGCGCTGCGCAAGACCTATCTGGGCACCGACAACTATCTCCTCGGCTTCAAGCTCGGCGAGTACATCAAGAAAGCGAAGCCCGATGGCGGCTCGGTCTGTCTGATCCAGGGCAATCCTGGTGCCGACAACATCCTGCGCCGTGCGCAGGGCACGCGTGACGCGCTGACCGGCGAGAAGGGCCTGACGGCGCTGGCGGGTGAGGGCGGCTGGACCGAGGTTGCGGGCTGCCCGGTCTTCACCAATGACGACGGCGCCAAGGGCGTCCAGGCGATGACCGACATTCTTGCCGCCAATCCCGAGCTCGATGCCTTCGGCATCATGGGCGGCTGGCCGCTGTTCGGCGCCCCGCAGCCCTACCGCGACCTGTTCCGGCCACTCGCCGACCGAATCGCCAGCGGCGACTTCGTCGTCGCTGCCGCCGATACGATCGGCGACGAGGTGGCGATCGCCGGCGAGGGCCTGGTCACCGCGCTCGTCGGCCAGCGGCCGTTCGAGATGGGCTACAAGGCGCCCTCGGTGATGATCGACCTGATCGAGGGCAAGACGGTGGAAGATCCGGTCTTCACCGGCCTCGACGAGTGCACCAAGGACACCGTCGACACCTGCATCCAGAAGTAAGCAGCCGCCAACTGGATCTCAAAATTACGAAAGAGGGGCGCCCGCATGCCGGGCGCCCCTCTTTCGTGTCGTCCCTCTTTCGTATCGTCCGACCATCTCGTGACCAGGCACCGGTTGCGAACCGCCAGATGGCGGCGGCACCTCGCGAAAGTCGCCTGACCGGCCCTCGGCGTCTTGCAGGACCCGACAGGGCGAACTCCGTACGGCTCCGCTGCAGACGCGAAAGCGTCCCTCGCCGCGAACCTATGCTGGTCCGCGGGCCTTTCCGCCGGGGCGAACGCTGTCGATCGCCCGCCGGATGGCGTTCTTGCGGGGCCGCTTGCCGAGCGCGGGCTGCAGATTGCCTTTCAGGATCTCCTCGCCGATCGCCGCCTTTTCCTCCCCGGTGAGATCGCGACCGCGCATCTGCATCGCCTCGGCTTCCCACTGCTTCATCATCTGCTCGGCCATCGTCGTTCCCTCCTCGCCACTGGGTGCGGCAAAATCCCGGCTTGCCGCGCCGGATAGGGCGAAACACCGGATCCGACTTTCCCGCCCGGCGCTCTAACGGAGAGCGGCCGCGGCCGTTCCGGCTCCTGTGCCTTTTGCTGCGTCCGCGGGGGCAGCCTTGCCGCCCCGATGCAGGTCTCGACTCTTCTCAAGAGGTCGACGAGCGGCCCGTGCCGATTTCCGACCGCGGCCTGACGGGTAGGGCGGCCTGATCCGGTCGCCGGAAAAGCCGCCATTCCTCGCCCAAGCCGAGCAGTTGCAGGATGACGGCTCTGCGCTGCATGGCTCGCCGGCGAAGCTCTCCTGCTTCCCCTGGTGCGTATCGAGCGCTCAGGTCATCATCTTGATCGATGTGATGGCGAGGAAGACGCCGAACAGCCGGCGCAGCCATTTCGGCTCCAGCGCGTGGGCGGCGCGCGCGCCGAGGGGCGCGAAGAACATGCTGCTGGCCGCGATGAGGACGAAGCCGGCCAGATTCACATGGCCGAGCGAAAACGGCGGCAGGTCGGTCTTGCCCCAGCCGTTGATGACGAAGCCGAGTGCCCCGGGGACCGCGATGATGAGGCCGACCACCGAGGCGGTGCCGACGGCCCGGCGGACGGGATAGGAGGCGAGCGACAGGACGGGAACCGTCAGCGTGCCGCCGCCGATGCCCATCATCGACGAGATCGTCCCGATGCCGCCGGCGAGCAGCGCCTGGATCGTGCGGCCGGGCAGCCGTGGCGCGACATGGGCGCCTTCCGGCGAGAACAGCATGTAGCCGGCGACGACAAGCGCGACGACGGCAAAGACGAGGGTCAGGACATCGCCGTCCACGAAGGCCGCGATGGTGACGCCGAGGACGACGCCGATCGCGACGAACGGCGCCCACCATTTCAGGAGCTCGATGTCGACCGAGCCGCGGGCATGGTGGGTGCGGAAGGACTGGATCGAGGTCGGGATGATGGTCGCGAGCGAGGTGCCGACGGCGATGAAGGGAATGAGGTCGGAGTCGACGTCGAAGGCCGAAAGAACGATGTAAAGCACGGGCACGACGACGATGCCGCCGCCGACGCCGAGAAGGCCGGCCAGGAAGCCCGAGACGCAGCCGGTGAGGAGAAGCCCGAGCGCGAAGAGGGCGAGAAAGGAGGGGTCGTGCATCGGGCGCGGCTCCGGCCAAGGGCATGGCCCAGGCGATGGCTTGAGGACGCCATTGCCCAGGCAATGGCATGAGGGATGACAAGATGCGGCGGGCGCCGCGTCTGCCGCGGCGCCCGCCAGGGTCGATCAGGGTCGATCAGGATCGAACGGAAGGCAGAGGATCAGGCGACGCGCGTGCGCAGTTCGCCGACGCCCGCCACCGTGCCGACGAGTTCGTCGCCGCGCTCGACGGCGCCGACGCCTGCCGGGGTTCCCGCGAAGATGAGGTCGCCCGCCTTGAGCTCGAAGAGACCCGAGAGGTAGGAGATCATTTCCGGGATCTTCCAGATCATCTGGTTGAGGTCGCCGCTCTGGCGGATCTCGCCGTTGACGGTGAGCTGGATCGTGCCGGCGGTGACGTCGGAGACCTCGGATGCCGGGACGAGTTCGGTGCAGGGCGCGGAGGCCTCGAAGGCCTTGCCCGTCTCCCACGGCCGGCCCATCTTCTTCGCCTCGCCCTGGAGATCACGCCGCGTCATGTCGAGGCCGACGGCATAGCCGAAGACGTGGGTCATGGCCTGGTCGAGCGGGATATCCGTGCCGCCCTTCGAGAGCGCGACGACCAGCTCGATCTCGTGATGCACGTCGCTCGACGCCGAGGGGTAGGGAAAATCGCGACCGGAAAGGACGAGCGTGTCCGGGTTCTTCTGGAAGAAGAAGGGCGGCTCGCGGTTCGGATCGTGGCCCATCTCGATCGCGTGGTCGGCGAAGTTGCGGCCGACGCAGTAGATGCGGTGCACCGGGAAGAGCTTGTCGGTGCCGCGCACCGGCAGGGTCGGTACCGGCAGGGGGGTGAAGACGTAGGCCTCGGGTGTCGCGTGGACGTTCATGCTCTGGCTCCTGCGTAATATTCGATCTTGGTTTCGAAGTGTTCGACGATGGCCGACAGGATCATGGCGGCGGCGAAGAGGAGGATGGTCAGAGCCCAGAAGCTCGCCATCTCGAAGTTGCGGGAGAAGAGCTCGAACAGTTCGCCATAGCCGAGGATCGACACGAGGATCTGCCCGATCACGACGCCCTTCACCCCGCGGATGAGGCCGATGCGGATACCCGCGAGGATCTCCGGAAGGGCCGACAACAGGATGATCTTGGAAAACAGCGTCCAGCCATTCGCCCCGTAGGAGCGGCCCATCTCGAACAGCGAGCGGGGCACCTGCATGACGCCTGCCCGCGCGTCGAGGACGATGATCCAGACCGCGAACAGGAAGACGGTGACGACGACCGTCGTCTCGCCGAGACCGAAGAGGATCATCAGGATCGGCACCAGCGCCGAAAGCGGCGCGGAGACGAACATGTTCACCCAGACGGCCATCAGGTTGTCGACGCTCTTGAACAGCCCCATCAGGATGCCCAGAGGCACGCCGACGCCGATGGCCAGTGCCATGCCGAGCGCGAAGGAGCGCACGGTGAGCAGAGTCGCGTTCTGCCACGAGCCGGTCTGGACGAGACGGATGCCGGCCTCGATGATCTCCGTCATCGGCGGGATGAGGAAGATGACGTCGAGACGCCCGACGATCTCCCAGACCACGGCCCAGACGAGGAGCGAGGCCATCATGGGAATGCGGAAGCCGAAAAGCATCATGGCCGGTTACTCCGCATAGTGGCGAAGACCGTTCCAGATCTCCTCCACGGTATCGAGATATCCCGGATCGCGGCGGATCTCGTCGGGCGAGGCGCTGCGGTCGATTTCGGGATCGATCGTCTGGGAGATGCGGCCGGGACGCGGCGAGAGAAGGACGATCCGGTCGGAGACGTAGACCGCCTCCTCGATCGAGTGCGTGACGAAGATGAACGTCTTGTTCTCGAGCGCGACGAGCCGCAGGAGGTCCTCCTGGAATTTCCGCCGGTTCTGCTCGTCGACGGCCGAGAAGGGTTCGTCGAGGAGGAGCACGTCGGCGTTGACGGCAAAGGCCCGGGCGATGCCGACGCGCTGCTTCATGCCGCCGGAGAGCTCGTGCGGATACTTGTTCTCGAAGCCGGACAGGCCGACCTCGTCGATGTAGCGCTGGGCCGTGCGGCGGCGCTCGGTCTCGCCGATCCCCTTCAACTCGAGGCCGAAGGCCACGTTGCGCATGACGGTCGCCCAGGGCATCAGCGCAAAGTCCTGGAAGACGAAGGCGCGCTCGGGGCCCGGACCGCTCACGACCTTGCCGTTGACGACGATCTCGCCGCGGGTCGCCGGAACAAGGCCGGCGATGATCTTCAGGAGCGTGGTCTTGCCGCAGCCGGAGGGGCCGAGCAGCGTCGTCAGCTTGCCGCGGGCGACGTCGAGGTCGACATTGCGCAGCGCCTCGATGTCGCCATAGGTTTTCGAGATGCCGCGAACGCGCACGACGGCGTCCTCGGCGGCGATGGGGGGAGCGTGGAGCGGCTCCTGCAGGCGTGTGCGAGACATCAGGCTGACATCCTCTTCTCGGGCCGCATGAAGCGCAGTTCGAAGCGCTGAAGACCGACGAGCGTCACGGTGGACAGAACGATGATCGAGGCGACGGCGGCGTACATGTGGCCGTAATTGGCAACGGAGCGGTGGTAGGTGATGAGGTCGCCCACACCGGTCGGCGTGATGAGCAGTTCGGCGAGCATCACGCCGATGAAGCCGGCGGCGATGCCCAGGCGAAGCCCGGCGAAGATCACCGGCGAGGCGTCGGGGATGATGATCTTCATGATCCGCTGCAGCCGCGAGCCACCGAACGAGCGGCACATGGCGACAAGCGAGGGGTTCACGTGACGCACCGCCTTGTAGGAATTGAGGACGATCACCGGCAGCGCCAGCATGATGACCGCCAGCGTCTTCGCCGTCAGCCCGATGCCGTAGACGAAGGTGACGAGCGGCACGAGAGCCGCCATCGGCGCGGCCTGGAGGACGATGAAGATCGGCGCGAGCAGCCATTCCGTCTTCTTCGACAACCCCATGGCGACGCCGAGCGCCACGCCGAGAAACCCGGAGATCGCGACGCCGAGAACCAGCGGCTGCAGGGTGATGAAATAGGCGTAGGCCATCGACCCGTCGGCGACCATTTCGACGAAGGCGACGAGCGTTTCGGAGAAGGGGGGGAAGGCGAAGCTGATCGGTACCCGGCCGGCGATTTCCCAGGCGCTGAAGAGGATCGTCAGCGAGGCGATCGTCCACAGCGAGGGAAAGCGGGTGAAGGCGGCCGAGACCCGCGCCCCCGTCGTGAGGGGTGCAGGCGGCCTTGCGGCCGCCTCCACCTTCATGATCGAAGCCATGGGGCGCCTCAGCCCTGGCCGAGCTTGGCGAGCGCCGCCTGCAGCGGCCCGAAGTCCCAGAAGTCCTCGACCTTCAGATCCTTCGCCTCGCCTTCGAGCGCGCCGGAAGTGGTGTAGAAGTCGAAGTCGTCCTTCACTGCCTCCTCGCCGCCACCGTTCAGCGGCATGCCGGCCGCGGCGGCTTCGCTGAAGTAGGGCGCGATCTCGGCGACCATTTCGGGGCTGGCATCGGGAAGAAGCTTGTACTTCTCGCGCAACCGCTCGACGGCGGACGGGTCCTTGGCCACCTCGCGCCAGGTCGAGAGAATTGCCTCGACAAGGATCGCCACCTCTTCCGGATTCTCCTTCATGTAGTCGGTATTGGCGAACAGGCCTTCGTCGGTCGCCGAAAGGTCGTCGAGCGGGAGGTAGAGGAATTTGCCCGGCGCCTGCGCCTCGAGGATGCGCTTGCCCGAGGCATCGACGATGGTCGCCTTGACGTTGCCCTGGAGCAGCGCGCCGGTGCGCACTTCCGAGCCGGGGATATAGGAAATGTTAGAATACTTGATGCCGTTCTTCTCGGCGGCAAGGCGCATGATCGCCTCGGTGCCCGAGCCGCGCGAATGCACCGCGACTTCCTGGCCGTCGAGGTCCTTCCAGCCCTTGTAGGTGTCGGCCGCGACCACCGGATACATCTGCAGCGTGGAGAGCTGCATGAACATCCGCACCGGCGCGCGGACCTTCTGGATCAGCGAATACGGCCCGCCGACGCCGACGTCGGCCTGGCCGCCGACGACGGCCTGTGCCGCGATGTCCTCGGACTTGAGATAGGTCACCTCGAGTTCGAGGCCGGCTTCCTTGGCCCGCTCGAAGGCGATGAGAAGGTGGAGCGTCTCGACGCTCGGAATGTCGCCGAAGGCGACGCGCAGCGGCTCGGCCTCGGCCGAGGCCGGGGACAGCGCAACGAGGCAGCCGAGCGTTGCCGCTGCGACGGATTGCTTAAGAACTTTCAGTAGGGTCATCAGACATTTCCTCCCGGATAAAGCGACCTGTGCGCTCCGGCACATTGGTCAACCAATCTCTGATTAAACAGACATTGGTTTCACCTCGATGTCAACGCTGACCCGCAGCCATGCTGATGAAAAAGTCAGAAAATCTGCCGGATGGGCCGAATATGGTGATTCTGGTCCAGAATCGCGGCATAAAATCCCGATCTACCCGACGGGAGGACGGATTGACCCCGTTCTCCCCTGAGTCTATATCTTAAACCAATCAGGAATTGGTACAGGAGAGGTGCCGTTGAATATCGAGGTGTCGTTGCCGGCGGATGCGCTGGACCGTCTGCGCGACTTCCTGGCGGAGGCTGCCCTCGGAGACGACGGGCGGCTTCCCCCGGAGCGCGAGCTCGCCGACCAGCTCGGCCTGACGCGCGCGTCGCTGCGCAAGGCACTGACCACGCTTCAGAGCGAGGGAGTGCTCTGGCGCCATGTCGGCAAGGGCACGTTTGCGGGTAATCGCCCCATCGATACGGCCTGCGACGTCGCCGCCATGGCCCGCCGGACCAACCCGATCGAGATGATGAATGCGCGGATCTCGTTCGAGCCGGAGATCGCGCGCGTCGCGGCGCTGAACGCGACGCCGGCGATCCTGTCGGAGATGCGACAGTGCATGGCGCGCGCGGTGGACGCACCGGACTGGCGGCAATACGAGCACTGGGACAACCGCCTTCACCGCAGCATTGCCGAGGCGACGCAGAACAGCCTTCTCGTTGGCCTCCTCGACACGCTGAACGCCGTGCGCCGCGAGGTGAACTGGGGCCGCCTGCGCGCCGACCCCAAACGCCCGCCGGTCGACCACCACAGCTTCGCGGAGCATCGCGAGATCGTCGAGGCCATCGCCAACCGCGATACGACCGGCGCTGCCGCCGCCATGCGCCGCCATCTCCAGAGCGTCGAGCGCCATCTGCGCAACGCTTGATCGACAGTGCAGCAGGCGCGGCTGCGATGCCGGGCTGGCGGTGAGGCTTCTGCGGGCGTCCGCCGCCATGCCGCTTCAGTCAGCGGACTACTTCGTCTCCTCGGCACCACGGTTGTAAATGTCATCACGGCGGACGATATCGTCCTCGCCGAGATAGCTGCCGATCTGCACCTCGATCAGTTCCAGCGGCACCTTTCCCGGGTTTTCCAGTCGGTGCCACTGCGTGGCCTGGATGTAGAGGCTCTCGTTCTCGCGGGCGAAGCGAACCTCGTCGCCGACGGTGACCTTCGCCGTGCCCTTGACCACGATCCAGTGTTCCGAGCGATGATGATGCATCTGCATCGACAGCTGGCTGCCGGGCGTGACGTGCAGCATCTTGACCTGAAAGCGCTGCTGCAGCGAGAGCGTCTCGAAATAGCCCCAGGGGCGGTGGTTGCGCAGATGCTGTTCGTGCTCGCGCCGGCCGCTCTGCTTCAGCTGCTGGACAAGGGTGCCGACCTCCTGCGACCGGGAGCGGTCGGCGACCAGCAACGCGTCTGGCGTATCGACGATGATCAGGTCGCTGACGCCGAGCGTGGCCACCAGCGATCGGTCGGAATGGACGTAGGTGTTCTGGGTGTCGATCATGACCGCCTCGCTGTGGATGGCGTTGCCATCGCCATCGCGCGACGAGGCCTCCCAGAGCGAACCCCACGATCCGACATCGCTCCAGCCGACGGCCAGAGGCAGGACGACGGCGTGGTCGGTGCGCTCCATGACCGCGTAGTCGACCGAGACCGAGCGGGCCCGGGCAAAACTCGATTGGTCGAGGCGGGTGAAGGCAAGGTCGCGCGTGGCGCCATCGACCGAGTCGCGGACCGCGGCAAACATCTCGGGCTCGAGCCGCGCGACTTCGGCGAGGAAGGTACGGCCGTGCAGAAGGAAGATGCCGCTGTTCCAGAGGTATCCGCCGCTGGCCAGATAGCGCTCCGCGGTCTCGATATCCGGCTTCTCGGCAAAGCGCAGGACATGGGCCGCACCGCTGTCGCCATCGAGCAGTGCCCCGGTCTGGATATAGCCGTAGCCGGTGTTTGCCTCGGTCGGGGTGATGCCGAACAGGACGAGCCGACCCTGGCGGGCGATCCCGGCAGCGGCCACGACGCCGGCGAGAAAGCCCGCCGCGTCGCCGATCAGGTGGTCGGAGGGCATGACGCAGAGGACGGCGTCGGGGTCCTCGTCGACCAGCAGCATGGCGGCGGCGGTGATTGCCGGGGCGGTGTTGCGGGCCTGCGGCTCCAATACGATCATCTTCGGCTCGATGCCGGCAGCTTCGCACTCGGCGCGCACGAGAAAGCGATGGTCGTTGTTGCACAGGATCGTCGGCGCGGCGACGCTGGAGTCGGCACTGAGACGGCGCAGGGTCGCGCCGAGAAAGCTCGGCTCTTCCTTGCCGAAGAAGGGGATGAACTGCTTTGGATACATCGAGCGCGACAGCGGCCACAGCCGGGTGCCGGAACCGCCGGAAAGGATCACCGGGTATATCGTCATCGCGTGCCCCTTTGGAAAAATCGCGTCACCGCCGTGCGTCGCGTCCAAGATGTTCCCGACGTCTTAACGTTCAGCCAAAGCATGGCAAACGTCGAAACGCCAGAGACCAGCACCGCAGTCAACCTTCTCCTTTCGGCTGGATCGATTGGCCTGGCAGGTGAAATTGTGCGTTCGTCTCGACAGAGCGGCTCTGTCGACCGACCTGCGGTCGCGTCCGATCGATGGCCGCCCGCCGGCAGGATATCGAGCACGGACCTGAGGCGTGTCGAATCCGGGGTCGCCGCCCCGGCGGTTGGACGCCGCAAGGTTTTTCTTTCTGGCGTCGTCCCTCCCGATCCGGTGCCTGCCGGCGACTGCCCCACCTTCATCGGAATCGGCGCCGCGTGCTCTTCGGCGGGCGGCGGCTCAGCGGGCCGAGGCGACGAGGCGAGCGGCGAGGCGAATGGCGTTCTCGAAGGCGCCGGTATCGGCAATGCCGCGACCGACGATGTCGAAGGCGGTGCCGTGCGCCGGCGTCGTGAACACCGTGGCGAGCCCCGCGGTGACCGTGACGCCGCGGTTGAAGCCGCGCATCTTGGTCGCGATCTGGCCCTGGTCGTGATACATCGACAAAACCCCGTCATAGTCGCCCGCAAAGGCCTTGAGATAGACCGTGTCGGACGGGAAGGGACCCTCTACGGCAATGCCCTCGGCGGCCATGGCCGCGACCGCCGGCCGGATGATCTCGATCTCCTCCATGCCGAACAGCCCGCCCTCGCCGCCATGCGGGTTGAGCGCGGCAACCGCGAGCCGCGGCCGGGGGATGCCGGCCTTGACCATCATTGCCGCCGCCAGCGTGATCGCCTCCCGGATCGCCGGCCCGGTGACCTGATCGAGCGCCTGGCGCAGCGAGACATGCGAGGTCACGCGCGACATCCACTGCCCGTCGAGGACGTTCATCTCGCTGAAATAGCCGGAATGGCCGAGGAGGTTGGCGAACATCTTGTGCTCGTCGGGAAATTTCCAGCCGCCGTCGAACATGGCCCGCTTGTTCAGGGGCGCGAACGACACCGCATCGACGACGCCGGCTTTGGCGAAATCGATCGCCCGCGCCAGCGTCTCGCCGGTGACGCGACCGGACTGCGCACTGGCGATTCCCGGCGGGTAGAGTGCCGGGTCGGTATTGCCGAGATCGACCAGCGGCACGGAGGGATCCGACCAGTCCACCGCCGCCGGGTCGTCGGTGCGGCGATAGGTGAAGGAGACGCCCGCCTGGCGCATGCCGAGATCGAGGACGCGCGCGTCGCCGACGACGACGATGCGGGCGACGTCCGCCATGCGCCGGTCGGCAAGAATGCGCGCGGTCTGCTCGGGCCCGATGCCGGTGCAGTCGCCGGGCGTGAGGGCGATGATGGGTAGGGTCATGCGATCCTCCGGGACGCTGGGCCGGCGGCCAGAAGCGCGTCGGCGACGGCCTTGCCGGCCGTGATGGTGTCGGCGCTGCCGCCGAGGTCGCCGGTGCGGGTTGTCGGGTCGGTGAGCGTTGCCTCGACCGCGGCGACGATGGCGGCGGCCGCCTCGGCATGGCCGAGATGGTCGAGCATCATCGCGCCCGCCCAGATCTGGCCGACCGGATTGGCGATGCCCTTGCCGGCAATGTCGGGCGCCGAGCCGTGCACCGGCTCGAACAGCGAGGGAAAGGCGCGCTCGGGGTTGATGTTGCCCGACGGCGCGATGCCGATCGTGCCGGTGCAGGCGGGGCCGAGGTCGGACAGAATATCGCCGAAAAGGTTGGAGGCGACGACCACGTCGAAGCGGTCCGGGTTCAGCACGAAATGGGCGCAGAGGATGTCGATGTGGTACTTGTCCCAGCGCACATCCGGATAGGCTTTCGCCATCTCCTCCACCCGCTCGTCCCAGTAGGGCATGGTGATCGAGATGCCGTTCGACTTGGTCGCCGAAGTCAGGTGCTTCTTGCCGCGGCTCTTCGCGAGGTCGAAGGCGAAGGCGAGGATGCGGTCGACGCCGACCCGGCTCATCACTGTCTCCTGCACCACGATCTCGCGCGCCGTGCCCGGAAACATCTTGCCGCCGATCGAGGAGTACTCGCCCTCGGTGTTCTCGCGCACGACGAAGAAGTCGATATCGCCGGGCTTGCGGCCGGCGAGCGGCGAGGGCACGCCCGGCATCAGGCGCACCGGGCGAAGGTTCACATACTGGTCGAACTCGCGGCGGAACTGCAGCAGCGAGCCCCAGAGCGAGACATGGTCGGGCACGGTGTCCGGCCAACCGACGGCGCCGAAGAAGATCGCGTCATGGCCGCCGATCCGGGCCTTCCAGTCGTCCGGCAGCATCTTGCCGTGCTTCTCGTAATAGGCGCAGGACGAGAAATCGAATTCGTCGAAGGCAAGGTCGAGGTCGAAACGCTCGGCCGCCGCCTTCAGGACACGCAGCCCTTCCGGCATGACTTCCGTGCCGATCCCGTCACCGGGGATGACGGCGATGCGCCTCGTGTTGCGGGCCATGGAAACTCCTATTCGTTGTCGCCGAGAAGGGCGGCGCAGACGGCCTCGGTCACCCTGTCCGTGGTCGCGGTTCCGCCGAGATCGGGCGTGTGCAGGGCCGGGTCGGCGGTGACGCGCTCGATGGCGCGCATCAGCCGCGCTGCCGCGACGGGCTCGCCGAGATGCTCCAGCATCATCACCGCCGACCAGAAGGTGCCGACCGGATTGGCGATGCCCTTGCCGGTGATGTCGAAGGCCGAGCCGTGGATCGGCTCGAACATCGAGGGAAAGCGCCGTTCGGGATTGAGATTGGCGGTCGGCGCGATGCCGATGGAGCCGGCGAGCGCGGCGGCAAGGTCCGACAGGATGTCGGCGTGGAGGTTGGTCGCGACGATGGTGTCGAGCGAGGCGGGGTGGAGCGTCATGCGCACGGTCATGGCGTCGACGAGCATCTTGTCCCAGGTCACGTCCGGAAAGTCTTCGGCGACCTCCTTCGCGATGTCGTCCCAGAGCACCATGCCGTAGCGCTGGGCATTGGACTTGGTGACGACGGTCAGCAACTTGCGCGGCCGCGACCGCGCGGTCTCGAAGGCGAAGCGCATGATCCGCGTGAGGCCGGCGCGGGTGAAGATCGAGACCTCCGTCGCCACCTCCTGCGGTAGACCGCGATGCGAGCGCCCGCCCTGGCCGGCATATTCGCCCTCCGAGTTCTCGCGCACGATCACCCAGTCGAGATCCCTGGCGGTGACGCCGCGCAGCGGGCTCTCAATGCCCGGCAGGATCCGGGTCGGGCGGACATTGGCATATTGATCGAAGGGCTGGCAGATGGCGAGGCGCAGGCCCCAGAGGGTCAGATGATCGGGCACGTCGGGAGCGCCCACGGCGCCGAAATAGATGGCGTCGAAGGCTTTCAGCGTCTCGGTGCCGTCTTCCGGCATCAGTCGGCCGGTTGCCTTGTAGCGGTCCGATCCCCAGTCGAAGTGGGTGACGTCGAGGGCGAACCCATCACGGGCAGCGGCCGCCTCCAGCACCCGCAGGCCGGCCGCGATCACTTCCTTGCCGATGCCGTCGCCCGGAATGGCCGCGATCTTGTAGCTGCTCATGCTGTCAACGCTCCCGAAGTTCTTGCAGTCGATGCCTCGCAATGCCGAAGACCGGAAAAATTGTCAATTATAAACTGTTGACAACTTGAATGCCGGAGCGCGACGGTTAGGTCCGACCGGCGACGTCTGCCGCGCCGCGCGAGAGAAGAAACGCCATGTCGCCAGAGAACGCCATGCCCCCGCTCGAAGCCCATCCCGGCCAGTTGATGGCCGGCTTTCGCATCGAAACGCTCCGCACCGCCGGCGCCGAGATCCATGTCGCGATCGGCGGTTCGGGACCGCCGCTTCTGCTCCTGCATGGCAATCCTCTGACGCATGTCAGCTGGCACAGGATCGCCCCGACCCTGGCCAGGAGCTTCACGGTCGTCGCGCCGGATCTGCGCGGCTATGGCGACAGTTCCAAGCCGGACGGTGGCGAGGACCATGCAGCCTATTCCTTCCGGGCGATGGGCCGGGACAATGCCGAGATCATGACCCAGCTCGGCTTCGACACGTTCCAGGTCGCCGGCCACGATCGCGGCGCGCGCGTGGCCTTCCGCATGGCGCTCGATTTTCCGGACCGGGTGACGCGGCTCTGCGCCCTCGACATCATTCCGACCTATAATCTCCTGTCGAACGTGACCCTCGGCTGGGGGCTGGAGAGCTATCACTGGTTCTTCATGGCGCAGAAGGCACCCTTTCCCGAGAAGCTGATCGGTGCCGATCTCGACTATTACATCAACTACAAGCTGAACAAGAAAGGCGTCGGCCTCTCGATCTTCGCACCCGAGGCCTTGGCCGAATACGCGCGCTGCACGACGCAAGAGCAGATCCATGCGGTTTGCGAGGATTATCGCGCGACGGTGACGCTCGACTATGCCTTCGATACCGCAGATTTCCAGGCCGGCCGCAGGATCGCCTGCCCGGTGCTGGTGCTCTGGGGCTCGAACAGCCATGTCGGCCGGCATCTGAAGCCCATCGAGGCCTGGGGGCAGTGGGCGGACGATCTTGCGGGATGGGCTGTGCCGACAGGTCACTATCCTGCCGAAGAGCGTCCCGACCTCATCTATGCCGCGCTGTGGCAGTTCTTCAGCGGCGCCACGCCGCGGCCGGCCTGATGCCCGGCCCGATTCCAGCCGAGGCGGCCAAGGCCGTGCTGCACGGGAAAAGCGAGGTCGCCTGCCTCGACGTCCGCGAGCACGGCCAATATGGCGAGGGCCACCCCTTCCTCGCCGTGCCCTGTCCCTACAGCCGGCTCGAGATCCTCGCGCCTGCCCTGGTGCCGCGCGCCGGCGTGCCGATCATCCTCGTCGACGACGGCGACGGGGTGGCGGAACGGGCGGCGCCAGTCCTGGCCAGGCTCGGCTACCGCGACCTGTCCTGGATCGCCGGGGGCGCGACCGCCTGGGCGGCGGCCGGCTTCACCCTGTTCAAGGGCGTCAACCTGCCGAGCAAGACGCTCGGCGAGCTCCTCGAAACGGAGTGGCACGTGCCGCGGATCGACGTCGAGACGCTGGCCGCCTGGCAGGCGGAGGGTCGTTCGATCCAGCTGTTCGACGGCCGGCCGGGGTCGGAATACCGCAAGATGACCCTGCCGGGCGCGGCGTCCATGCCGAACGGCGAACTGGCGCATCGCATGGCCGACAGCGTCCCTGATCCCGCTCTGCCCGTCGTCATTCACTGCGCCGGCCGCACCCGCAGCATCGTCGGTGCCGCAAGCCTTTCCCTGGCGGGGGTCCCGAACCCGGTCTTCGCCCTCGAGAACGGCACCCAGGGCTGGGCCCTATCCGGGCGCGCGCTCCGGCACGGCGCCGATCCTGGACCGATGCCGGCGCTGAGCCAGAGCGCCCGGCGCGAGAGCCGCGCCCGGGCGGACGCCGTCATCGAACAGCACCGGCTGAACGTGATCGCGCCGGACGATCTCGAAAGCCTGTCCGCGGACCCGTCCCGCACGCTCTATCTCTTCGACGTGCGCAGCGACGCCGAATTTGCGGAAGGGACACTTCGGGGGGCGGTCCATGCGCCGGCGGTGCAGCTCGTGCAGGCGAGCGACGCCTGGATCGGCGTGCGGCGGGCCCGCGTGGTGCTCGGCTGCGATACCGGGCTGCGTGCGGCGACAACGGCGATCTTCCTGGCCGCGTTGAACTACGACGTCTTCGTCCTGCCGCGCATCGGCGATCATCCCGCCCATCCCGGCCTGCGGCAGCCGGATCCGCCGGTTTCCGGCGAACTGCCGTCCCTCCTCCAGATCACGGCGGAAGCAGCCCTTGCGCTGAAGGAGGCCGGCGGAGCGCTGCTCGATCTGAGGGGTTCGCTGGCGTTTCGCGCGGGCCATCTCGCCGGCGCGCGCTGGGCCGTCCGGCCGCGCCTCGCCAGGACCGATCCCGCACGGCCAGTGGCCCTGATCGGGTCGGCGGATGTCGTCGGGCTCGCCGCTGCAGATCTACGGGCCGAGGGCTATGGCGACATTCGCCACGTCGCGGGAGACCCGGCCAGCTGGCAGGCGAGGGGGCTGCCGGTCGAAGCCACTCCGGACGTTCCGTCCGACGCCGCCGCGATCGATCATCTGTTCTTCGTCCACGACCGGCACGACGGCAATCTCGACGCGGCCCGCCGCTACCTCGCCTGGGAGATGGGTCTGATCGGCCAGCTCGACGCGGCCGAGCGCGCCGAGTTCCGGATCGGGCCCGGACCCTTCGCCGGGACATAGGCGTCTCGACGGCGGGAAAGCTCCGTCTCGATCCGGGGGGCACACAAAACGCGTCGGCGACGGCGGGAGAGGGGGCTCTGCATCGCCGCAAGCCCGGTCGTTATCGACAAAACAGGGATGATCCCCTACGACCGAATTCTTGTGTGAAGTCCTGCACGCGCGCTTCACGTTCTGGGAGGAACACCGTGACCATCGATCGCCGCGCCTTTTCCATGATGCTCGCCGCGCTGGCCGGAGGCGCGACGCTGCCGATGCTCCGCCCGTCCGGCGCCCGGGCTGCCGCGCTCGAAGAGCTGACGATCATCGCGGCGGCGAGCACCGGCGGAGGCTATGACACGCTGGCCCGAACCGCGCAGATGCTGCTGCAGGACGGCAAGCTGGTTGGAAACGTCGAAGTGATGAACGTGCCCGGCGCCGGCGGCACGGTGGGCCTCGCCCAGCTCATCAGCCGCGGCCGCCCCTCGACGCTCCTGACCGCCGGCCTCGGCATGGTCGGCGCGGTGATCATCAACAAGTCCGCTGCCACCTTGTCGCAGACCCGTCCGGTGGCGCGCCTGCAGGGCGAGTACCAGCCGCTCGTGGTCGCCGCGGAGTCGCCGATAAAGTCGCTCGACGATCTGGTGAAGGCCTACAAGGCCGAACCCGGCGCCGTCTCCTGGGCCGGCTTCGGCCTCGGCAGCCCGGACCATCTCGTTTCGGCGCAGGTGGTCAAGGCGACCGGCGGCGACGTCAGGGAGATGAACTACATCGTCGTCGGCGCCGGCTCGGAAATGCTGCCGCTGGTGCTTTCGAACCAGGTGACGGTGGCCACCGGCGGCTACAACGAGTTCGCCGACATGATCGCCACCGGCAAGCTGCGGGCGCTCGGCATCTCTTCGCCCGAGCGGCTGAAGGGCATCGACGTTCCGACCTTCCGCGAGCAGGGCATCGACACCGAACTGGTGAACTGGCGGGGTCTCGTCGGCAGCGCCAAGCTTGGCGACGAGGAGATCGCCGGCATGGACGAGGCCTTCGGCGCGATGGCCAAGAGCGCGGCGTGGAACGAGATCTGCGACAGCCGCGGCTGGCAGAACCTCTACATGCCCTCGGCCGAGTTCACGACCTTTCTCGCCGCCGAACAGACCCGCATCACCGCGCTCCTGACAGAGCTCGGCCTCGGCGGCTGATCCGCTCGGGAGCGGCACGGACGGCGTTCCCTGCGAAACGGCGCCGGTCTTCTGAGAGGACCGGCGCCGTTTTTGCCTGTTGTTCCCTGCGGCAACCCCGCCGCGCTTGGCTCGGCTGGTTTCAGCCTGCTTCCGCCTCGATGGCCGCAATGATGCCCTGCGTCATGCCTTCGGTGCCGGTCGTGCCCTTGATGTCGCGCGTGCGCGTCGCGGGATCGGCAAGGGCCTTGGTGATGGCCCGTTCCATCAGCGCGGCGGCGGCCAGCGCTTCGGGGATCTGTCGGTTGTGGCCGAGCCACTCCACCATCATCCGCGCCGATTCGATCATCGCGAAGGGGTTGGCGATGCCCTGGCCGGCGATGTCGGGGGCCGAGCCGTGCGTCGCCTGCGCCATCGCGATCGCACCCTCGCCGATGCACAGGCCCGGCGCCATGCCGAGCCCGCCGACGAGACCCGCCGCCTCGTCCGTCAGGATGTCGCCGAACATGTTGGTGGTGACGACAACGTCGAAGCTCCAGGGATCGCGGATCAGCCGCATGGCCATGGTATCGACGATCACCTCGTCGATCGTGACGTCCGGAAATTCCTTGCCGACGCGGTAGCATTCCTCGACGAACATGCCGCAGCCGAGCTTGAAGACGGTGTTCTTGTGCACCACCGTCAGCCGCTTCTTGCGCTGGCGGGCGATCTCGAAGGCGGCGCGGGCGACCTTGGAGGATCCGGCGCGGGTGATCACCCGGACCGAGATGGTGACGTCCTCGGTCGGACGGAACTCGCCCGATCCGGCGACGACATTGCGGTCGGGCTGGAAACCCTCGTTGTTCTCGCGCACGATGACGAGGTCGATATTGTCGTAGACGGCGCCGAGGCCGGGATAGGACCGCGTCGGCCGGACATTGGCGAAGAGGCCGAAACCCTTGCGCATCAGCGGGTGCGGATTGATCGCGCCGGGCACCTTGGGATAGGCGCGGTGGCCGATCGGGCCGAGGATGAAGCCGTCCATCTTCGCCAGCGCCTCCATCGTGCCTTCCGGGAAGGTGGAGCCGTGGGTGGCGAGCGCGGTCGCGCCGATCGGCATCGGCCGCCAGTTGATGCCGAGACCGGTGCGGGCCGCGGCGGCGCGCACGACCGCGACCGCTGCCGGAACGATTTCAAGGCCGATGTCGTCGCCATCGAGGATGCCGAGGGTGAGATGGTTCTGCATGGACCCGTTTTCCCGACCGTTCAGGAGCGAGCCGCGGCGGCGCGCGCGATGGCTGCGACGTCGTCGCTGGATTCCAGCGCCCAGCCCATGGCGAGCAGCGCCTCGGACGGCGCCTGGCCGATCACCGGCACCGACTGGGTGACGAACTTCTCGCCGATCGCCTCGTTCGACAGCGGGCGCTCGAGGCTGCCGATCGCATGCGGCACATGCAGCTCGATGCGCTCGCCGTCGGTGAGGGTGACAGCGATGTGGACCGCGTCCTCGTGCACCGAGGTGTCGCTCGTCGCCTTGACCTTGTCGCGCAGCGCCATGACGGCGGGGTCGCGCACCCTCTCGTCGGTGAAGGCGGTCGGCGAGCCGTCGCCGTAGAGGAGGGCCGCCGCGGCGGAATGGAAGACCGAGAACTTGCCTTCGAGGCCGGTGGTCGGCGCCGTCTTGCCGGTCAGTTCCAGCACCAGGGGGTGGGTGCGCAGCGCAACCGCGGCGATGTCGGCGACGCGGGTGCCGAGCTTCTGTCGCAGCTGCTGGCAGCCATCGATGGCGGGATGGATGACGATGCCGCAGGCGAACGGCTTGTAGGTGTTGAGCCCGGCCTCCCAGCGCGTGCCGAGGCCGTCGACGATCTCGCCATAGTCCTGCTTGGTCGACAAGACGTTGGCCCAGCCGCGCGGCGCCTCGATGGCGCGCAGCGAGGAGTCGAAATTGGCCTTGGCGAGGAAGGCCGCCATGGCGCCGTTCTGCGCCGCGCGGCCAGGATGGAAGCTCTTGCACATGGTGCCGAACATTTCCCGGAAGCCCGAGGACTGGGTGGCGGCGATGCCGAAAGCCCAGGTCATCTGCAGTTCTGTCAGGCCGAGCAGGCGCCCCGTCGCGGCAGCCGCGCCGAAGACGCCGGCGGTGCCGGTAATGTGCCAGCCGCGGTCGTAGTGGTCGGGATAGACCGAATTGCCGATTCGGCATTCGACCTCGATGCCGGCGATGAGGGCCGTGAGGAAGTCGCGGCCGGAGACGGCGCGCGTCTCGGCCACCGCCAGGATCGCCGAGGCGACCGGTCCGGCCGGGTGGATGATGGTCTTCAGATGCGTGTCGTCATAGTCGAGGACATGCGAGGAAATGCCGTTCAGGAGGGCGGCGTGCAGTTCGTCGACGCGCTCGGCGCGGCCGATGACCTGCGCCCGGGCCGGGCCGGAAAAGGGCAGGGCCGCGGCGAGCGCCCGGTCGACGGTCTCGTGACGGGCGCCACCGACGGCGCAGCCGAGCCAGTTGACGAAGGTGCGCACGCCTTCGGCGCGAACCGTCGCGGGGATGGCCTCGGCGTCGAGGCCGACCGTCCAGGCTGCCAGGCGCTGGGTGATCTCGGTATCCTGCATGTCGTCTCTTTCTCGAAGGGCACCTGTGCCGAGGCTTCGGCCGGCAGCGCGGTGTGCCGGCCAGGCCTGTCGCCTTGGCGCGAGGTGCTGGAACTGGAGTTTTGTTGCTCCGGGGTCTGCGATGTCTTTGGTCGGGGGCGAAACCGGTCCTCGCCCCCCACGGCCTCAGGCGACGGTGATCAGGCGCTGGGTCAGCGCGTCGAGCGACGACATGCCCTCGAGGCCGCGCACGAGGTCGACGATCTCGTCGGCCCGGCTCCTGGCCATGCCGGCGAATTCGGCATTCTCGCGGAACTTGCCGGCGACTTCGTCATAGCTCATCGGAAAGGCCGGGCTGCCCTTGCCGAAATCGGCGCGGCCGGAAATCTTGCGGCCGTCGGCAAGCTCGATATCGATCAGCGTCGTCATCAGGTGGTAGCCGGCGGCCTCCGCCTCGTCGTCGATGACGAAGTCGACCTTCTCGATCATCGCCTTGACGTCCTCGCGCTCGACGGCCGCGTCGGTGAACTCGTTCAGTCCGGCGCGGCCCTCCAGGAGGAGGATGGCCATGCAGAATTCCATCGAGAATTTCGCCTGCAGCTCGTCCTTCGGGCGGTGATGGATGAGGGCGTTGGGCATGTTGGAATTGGTGCCGACGCGCACATGCCGGACGTCCTCGGCGCGGATGCCGTTCTCCTTGATCAGGCGCAGCATCTCGGTCATGCCGGGATGGGTGAGCGAGCCCGACGGATGCGGCTTGATCGAGACGCCCGGGCTGGCGAATGTCCAGGGCGCGCCGAGCTTGCCGAAGATGGCGCCCTGGTCGTAGCCGCCGCCGGCGGCAGCGAAGAAGCCGCGCGGCGCCTCGAGGATGCGGGCTGCCGCGGTCCAGCCATAGGACGCGAACTGCGCCGCAGCGACGCCGCTTTCGGCCGCCTTGCCGGCATGGAAAGGCTTGGTCATGGTGCCAAAATTCTCGCGCAGGCCGGCCGACTGGCTGCCCGCGATCGACAAAGCGCGCTGGGTCGTGGCGACGTCGAAGCCCATGAGCTTGGCGGCCGCGGCAGCCGCAGCGAAGGTGCCGCAGGTGGCGGTGGCGTGAAAGCCTGTCTGGTAGTGGCGCGGCGCGATCGCCTCGGCGATCTTGCACTCGACCTCGACGCCGAGATGGTAGGCGAGCATGAAGTCGCGGCCCGAGGCATTCAGGAGTTCCGAGATCGCCAGCGCGGCCGGCAGGGCCGGGGCGGTCGGATGGGTCAAGAGGCCGTAGACCCGGTCCTTGGCGACGGCGAGCTGCGTGTCGTCGTAGTCGTCGGCATGGATGCCGACGCCGTTGGCAAACGCGGCGAAGCGCGGGGCGACACGGCGGCCACCGCCGATCACGGTCGCGGCGCCTTCCCCGAGATCGAGGTCGGCGAGATGGCGGCGCACCAGTTCGCCGCTTTTGGCGACAGAGCCCGACAGCGCGAGGCCGAAGCCATCGAGGATCGACTTCTTGCCGAGCTCGACCATCTCGGCGGAGAGGTCCTCTACCTTGGCCGCGACGATGAATTCGGCGACGTATTTCGTCAGCTCGACGTCGACTGCGCTGTTCTGGTTCATGAAATCCTCGTCAGTTTGGATCCGTATGCGGACAATGCCTCGGCCCGACCGTGCGTCGTCAACTGTTAATTGTCAACAGTTTTGTGCTTATATCCCTTCCGCATCGCCAGCATTGATCCCGGCTCCGTGACGATGCCTTGCAGCAAGCGGGAACAGGACGGCGAACACGAGGGAAGAGCCCGAGAGTGCATGCCGGTTGCCGCTCCACAAGGCATACGGCGACGACAAGGGCTGCCGGCGTGGTGCGGCCAACCACAAGTCGAAGGCCAATCTGTCGAAGCTGACGCGCCGTGTCGCGTCAGCCCGGCTTGACGGCCCGCGGCTTGCGCGTCGGCTTGGCCGCGGCAGCCTCGCCGGGTTCGGCCGGTCCGCCCGGCTGGCCCGCCTTGCGGGTCCGCACGATGCCGTTGAGAATATGCGAGCGCGCCGCGACGAGGGCCGCGGCGGGATCACGGGCGGCCAGCGCGTCGACGATGGCGCGGTGTTCCTCGTTGGATATCGCTAGGACGTCGCGGCTCGACAGCGCGCGATAGCGCTGGATGTGGAGTTCGCGCACGAAGCTCTGATAGATCAGCGCCAGCCGATTGTTGCCGGCCATCAGCGTGATCTGCTTATGAAATTCCAGATTGACGGGATAGTAGACATGCACGTCGCCGAGGGCGACGATCTCGTCCATGCGCTGCAGCAGGGCGCGCAGGATCGCGATCTGGGCATCGGTGGCGGTTTCGGCCAGCATCATCGCCATGCAGCCGAACACGCCGGCGCGGGCCTCCGACAGATCCTGCGCCTCGTCGTTGGACAGCGCCCGGATGAAGAAGCCGCGGTTCGGAATGATCTCGATCAGCCCCATCGCCGCCAGCGCGCTGCAGGCCTCGCGGATCGGCCCGCGGCTGACGCCGAGGCGCTGCGACAGACCGTTCTCGTTGACACGCTCGTTCGGCGTCAGTTCGCCGTCGATGATCATCCGTTCGATCTCGGCCTGCACGACATTGGCAAGCGAGCGGGTGCGCAGGAAGTCGATCGCGGAGAGATTTTGCGGCTGCGTCAGGCCGTCCGACATGCAAGGCCCATGGCTGAAATTCCGATACGAATGAAACGGCACCAGGACGGCGGGCCAGAGCTCCGCCGTCCTGAATCACGTCTACCAACAAACGGCGCCATTGGCGATGCACGCCGTCCGGCCGAGGTCATCCGCGCGCGTTCATCTGCGAGCCACCCAGCACCGGCACCCGGTTGGCGACGAAGACCACGGCGAAGGAGGCGGCAAGGAGGATAATGCCGAGGACGCAGATCGCCCCGAGATCGCCGCTCTCGTTAAGGTCGTAGATGATCACCGAGACCAGCTTGGTGTTGGCGGTGGTCAGGAGGATCGTCGCCGAGAGTTCGCGGATCGTGCCGACGAAGACGAAGCACCAGGCAGCGACGACGCTGGTGCGCAGCAGCGGCGCGGTGATGTCCCAAAGCGTGCGCAGCCGCGACGCGCCCATGATCCGCCCGGCTTCCTCGAGCTCGGGATGGACGCCCGAAAAGGCCGAGGACATCTGCTGGTAGCCGGCCGGCATCTCGATGGTCATGAAGGCGATAAGAAGGATCCACAGCGTGCCGTAGAGCTGGAAGGTCGGATTGGCATAGCTGAGGAACAGGCCGACGCCGAGAACGATGCCGGGGATCGCCACCGGAGCGGTGGCCAACACCCCGAGGAAGCCCGAGCCCGGCACCGAGCGGCGCGTCACCAGATAGGAGACGATGACCGCGATGGCGGTGACGATGGTCGCTGTCAGGAAACCGAGCAGGAACGTGTTGCGCAGCGCGAGCTGGGTCGCGGAAAACTCGAACAGGACGAAGTTCCAGTGCCGCAGCGTCAGGTTCTCGAAGGTCAGCGAATCGCCGACCGTGGTGGTGAAGGCCGTCTTGATGATCGCGGCATAGGGAAAGATGAAGGTCAGCGACAGCACGGCGAAGACGAAGGCGATCGCCGGCCATTTCCACGGCCCGAGCGCCACGATGCGCGGCGTGCCGCTCTTGCCGCCGAGGACGGTGTAGCCCTTGCGGCCGAGGATCTGCTTCTGGGTCCGCAGCAGGATCACGGTGATGATCAGCAGCGGCAGGGCGGCGGCGGCGGCAAGGCCCAGCCGCGGCGGAAACTGGAAGAGGCTCCAGATCTTGGTGGTGATGACGTGGAATCCGGCCGGCAGCGCGAGGATGGCCGGCGAGCCGAACATGGTCAGCGCCTGCAGGATGGCGATCAGGGTTCCCGCCAGCATCGCCGGCAGGACCAGCGGGATCGTCACCTTGCGCAGGGTGGTCATCGCCTTGCCGCCGAGGATCGACGAGGCGTCCTCGAGATCGGAGGGCACGCGGTCGAGCGCATTGGCGACAAGGGTGAAGACGTAGGGAAAGGTGAAGCAGGCGATGGCGAAGACGAGGCCCGTGAAGGTGTAGATGTTGACGAGGTAGGCGCCGCGCTCCAGCCCGAAGATCGAGCGGTAGATGACGTTGACGATGCCGCTGTTGGGTGCGGCGATGATCTCGTAGGCGATGGCGCCGAGGAAGGGCGGCGTGACGAAGGAGGCCGTCACCATGATGCGGATCAGGCGGCGGCCCGGAAGGTCGGTGCGCGAGACCAGCCAGGCCATCGGCGTGGCGACGACGCAGGCGAGGATGCCCACCCCGAGAGACATGCCGATGGCCAGGCCATAGGCCCTGAGAAGGGTCGGGTCGGCGACGAGGGCGACGAAGTTGTCGAAAGTGAAGCCGCCCCCGGCATCGTTGCGAAAGCTGTAATAGACGAGCCAGAACAGTGGCAGAATGACCAGGACGCCCAAGACCAGGCTCAAGAGAGCAAAGGTCGGCCAGGAGAGATCGATACCGCGGCGTAAACCGAGGGCGGGAGCGTTGCTGGTCATGACAGGTTTATCCCGATTGCCTTACGTGCCGAAATACTGCTCGTAGTTGGTCTTGATGGTCTGGATCTCAGGCTCGAGCTTGGCCGGGTCGGAATGCAGCAGCTTGATGTCGGCGATCGGGGTGCGGTTTGCCTTCTCTTTGACGTCCGGATGGAAGGAGCGCAGACCCCCGAAATCGCTGTTCAGCTGCTGGGCCTCCTGCGAGAACAGGAAGGCGTAGAACAGCTTGGCGGCGTTGGGGCTCGGCGCCTGCTTCAGCACCGCGGCATTGCCGACGGCGAGTGGCGTGCCTTCGGCGGGATAGACGATCTTGATCGGCACGCCCTCTTCCTGGAGGCGGAAGACGTTGTATTCGTTGCCGTCGACCTGCAACGAGCGTTCGCCCTGGGCGAGCTTCTTCGGGGGTTCGGTCGACGACTGCACCTGCATGACGCCCTGGCCGCCGAGCTTCTCGAAGAACTCCCAGCCGAGTAGCTCGCTGAGAACGAAGGTCGACGTCATCACCGTGCCGCTGTAGCCGGGATGGGCCTTGACCATCCTGTCCTTGTATTTCGGGTCGAGAAGGTCGGTCCAGGTCTTCGGCGCGTCGGCTTCCGGCAGCAGGTCGGAGCGATAGGCGAGGACCGAGAGATGGGCGCGGTAGGCGGCGAAGTTGCCGTCCGGATCCTTCTCGTCCGCCGGCCACTTGTCGGCGACTTCCTGCGGCACCATCGGCTCCAGCCAGCCCTCGCGCTTGAAGTACTGGAAGTGCACGGCGTCCGAGGTCTCGATCACGTCGGCACCGTAGATGCCGGACGAATATTCCTGGCCGATACGCTGGAAAACGCGCTCGGAGCCGGCCCGCTCCACCTGGACGGCGATCTCGGGATATTTCGACTTGAAGAGCTCGGCGAGCTTCTCGGCGACGGTGACGTCCGTCGCGGTGTAGAAGATCACCTTGCCCTCAGCCTTGGCCGCAGCCTCGAGTTCGGGGGTGATCTGGTAAGGCGCGGGGGCCTCGGCCATGGCGAGCGAGGAGGCCGACAGGCCTGCCGCCAGAATCGCTGCGCCGAATGTTTTCGTCCACATGCTTTCATTCCTCCCTTATTGCGCGAGCGCCCGGCAGTGTTGTGGTGGAAAGTGCAGCCAGACATCCTGGCCGACCGGGATCGCGACGTTGACCGGTGCGACGGTGCGCACCGTTTCTCCACCCTTGAGGGCGACGAGATAGTCCCGGTGCGAGCCGAGATAGATCTGCCGCGTGACCGTGCCGATGGCGCAGTTGGTTGTATCGGCGGGCTTGTTCGGGGACAGCGCGACATCGTGATGGCGCACCGAGACGGCGGCTCTCCCGGATGCCGGAACGGTGCCGCTGCTGCATCGCAGCACAAGCCCGCCCTCGCAGACGACCGTGTCGACGTCGCCGCGCGTGCCCGTCAGAATGTTGGTGCCGCCGATGAAGCGGGCGACGAACTCGGTTTCCGGCCGCTCGTAGATGTCCTCGGGCGATCCGGCCTGCTCGATCCGCCCATCGTTCATCACGACGATGATGTCGGCGGTGGTCATCGCCTCGACCTGGTCATGGGTGACGTAGACGGTGGTGTAGCGGAACTCGTCGTGCAGCCGGCGGATTTCGAAGCGCATCTCCTCGCGAAGATTGGCGTCGAGGTTGGAGAGCGGCTCGTCGAGAAGGAGGATTTCCGGCTTGATCACGAGGGCCCGCGCCAGCGAGACGCGCTGCTGCTGGCCGCCGGAGAGTTCGCCGGGATAGCGCGCCTCCAGCGCCGAGAGCTGCGTCGCGGCCAGGATCTCGCGCACCCTTGCGGCAATGTCTGCCTGCGCAAGGCGCCGCAGCTTGAGGCCATAGGCGACGTTCTCGAACACCGTCATGTGAGGCCAGAGCGCGTAGCTCTGGAAGATCATCGACATGTTGCGGCCCTCGGGCGGCACGGTTGCCGAGGCCGAGGAGACCGTCACGCCGCCGACCCGGATCTCACCGCCATTGGCCGCGACGAAGCCAGCGATCAGGCGCAGCGTCGTCGTCTTGCCGCAACCGGAAGGGCCAAGCAGACAGACCAGCTTTCCCTTCTCGACCGTCAGATTCACGCCTTTGACCACGGTCAGAGCGCCGTAGCTCTTGGTCAGGCCGTCCAGTTCGAGGAACGCCATGCCGTCTCCCAACAATGCTCCGCGCGCGGTCTCTTTATTTCGCCGCTGTTCCGCATCTCCTGGACCCTATGAACGAAATTGAAGACTGTCAACAGATTACCGTTTGGCGAAAGGTCATGCGGAAGGACGGCCCCGGACCGCCCAGCGGATGATTGGCGGCAGGCAGAGATTGGTCAGGATCGACCGGGTCAGCTGAAACCCCGCGACCGCTGCGGCCAGGAGGCCGAGCGTCGCCGCCGAGGCGATCATCTCGCCGAGCCCGCCGGGCGCGACCGCGAGGATCGCCGAGACATGGTCGAGGTCGCCGAAGCGCTCGACGACGGCCGTGAAGCCGACGAAGGCGGTGCCGATGAGGACGATGCCGCTGAGACAGCCGCCGAGCGCCAGCCGCGGCATGCGCCGCAGCCGGTCGAGCCGGAAGCGCAGGCCGAGCGAGGTGCCGATGGCGAGCTGGGCGGCAAACAGGACGAGCGGCGGAACCGGCGGCAGCGGGTGCCCGGCGCCGACGACGGCGACGCAGAGGAGCATGGGCGCGATGATGTAGGCGTTGACGATCCTCAGCCGCGTCGCTGCGGCGGCCAGCGCGGCGGCGACCGTGGCGAGCACCAGGATCTCGCCGAGGCCGGCCATGCCGAACAGCGGTTGCGGCGCCTGGCCGGTGCCGGCGACCAGCCCGAGCCAGAGCGGGATCAGTACCAGCACGAGGACCACCCTCAGCGTATGGACCAGGGCGACAGCCTGCTCGTCGGCCTCCAGCTCCTGCGCCAGCGTCGCCATTTCCGCCATGCCGGCCGGGAGCGAGCAGAGCACGGCCGTCAGCCGGTCGATGCCGGCGATCTTGGCGAGGGGAAAGGCGAGGAGGAGACCGGCAAGGTTCGACAGGACGGCGACGGCCAGCATCACCGGCATGAGTGCTCCGAGGGCGCTCAGAATGTCGGGAGACAGCACCGCCCCGACCGACGCGCCGACGAAGAGCTGGCCGCCGCGCCTGAGGGTACGGCCGCCGGGGACCGTGCCGACGACGTTGGCGACGATGGCCGCGCCGCAGAGCGAGCCGAGGATCGCGGCCAGCGGCAGGTGCAGGGCCCGGAACAGGAGAGCCCCGGCGAGGGCAGCGCCGAGGGTCAGGCTCCAGAGGCCGGCGGCCCGCAGCACACCCCGTCGCCGGGTGTGGCGGCGCTCCGGCGGGCCGGGTGGAAGCGATCCCGCCAAGCCGTCAGACCATCAGCGCGCCGCCGTTGACGTGCAACGTCTGTCCGGTGACGTAGCGCATCGACGGGCCGGCCAGGAGGCGCACTGCGGCGGCGACCTCTTGGGGTGTGCCGCGCCGGCCGAGAACATTGGTTCGGGTCGCGTGGTGCCTGGGCTCCTCGCCGTCGCGCTTGGTTTCGATCAGGCCGGGGGCGACGCAGTTGACCGTGATCGCGGCGGGACCCAGATCGTGGGCGAGCGCCTTGGTGAGCCCGGCGAGCGCCGCCTTGGCGGTGATGACGTGGACGCGCCCGGCCGCGCCGCTGTGGCCGGTCAGGCCGCCGATCGAGATGATCGCCGCCTGGTCGCTGGCCTTCAACGAGGGGAGCGCCGCCTTGGTCAGCAGGAAGACGCTGTCGAGGCAGAGCGCCATGACGGCGCGCCAGTCGGCGTAGGAGAGGTCCTCGATCGTCGCCTCGGGCCGGATCGCGGCATTGGCGACGAGGATGTCGAGCCGGCCGAAGGCGGCGAGCGCGGCCTCGACGATCTTGGCGGGCACTTCGGGATCGGCAAGGTCGCCGAGCGCCACCGCGGCGCGGCCGCCGGCCGCCTCCACGAGCCGCGCCGTCTCCGCGGCGCCAACCGCGTCGCGGTGCGCGTGGACGAGGACGGACGCGCCGTCGGTGCCGAGCGCCACGGCGATCGCCCGGCCGATATTGCGCGACGCGCCGGTGACGAGGGCGACGCGGCCGCCAAGTTCGCTGGTGGTCATGTCTGGGTCTCCAGGTCGGGGGAGGCGCTCAGCCCGGCGATGGCGGATGTCGCCTCGGGGGCGGCGAACAGCTGGCCGCAACGGGCCAGCATGGCCTCGGGATCGGCGACGCCGCCGTAGCGGGCATTGGCGAGAAACTTGGCATCGAGCTCGTCGCGGCCGAGCGGCGCGTCGACGCCGCCGCGCATGTGGTCCTGGCGCGCCTCGTGCACGCTGCCGTCGACGAGCGTGATCCGGACATGGCCGGTGAAACGGGCGGGATAGGGATCGGCGGGATCGACGACATAGCTGACGCGCTGGCTCAGCGCGAGCAGCGCGGGGTCCGTGATCGCGGCGTCCGAAAAGTCGGAGAGCCCGGCCGTGCCGCGCGCAAGGCCGAGCGCCACGCCGAAGGGAATGCTGAACTTGGCGGCATAGGCGGTGGGCGGCGTCTGCTTCATCGCCAGCGGCTCCCACAGCCGGTGGACATAGCCGTCCGAGGTGAAGCAGGTGATCGACTGGATTTTCGACAGCGGCACGCCCTCGTCCCGTAGCCGCTTGGCGCAGTCGATATAGGGCTGCACCATGGTGCCGCAGGGATAGGGCTTGAAGGTGATGGTCTCGGCGATCCAGCGGTCGCCGAGGCCGCCGAAGAGGAGGTCGAAGCGCGGCGCCAGGGAGGGCGCGAAGGCGCGGAAGAAGCCGTGCTCACCCTCCAGCACGGCGCGCGGCCCGACGAAGCCGGCGCGCCCCATCAGGGCCGCGCGCATGCCGGACTGCGCAGCCCAGCCGGCATGCATGCGCTTGGTCGAGGAGCCGTCGCCCAGATATTCGATGATGCCGGATGCGGTCGAGCCGGCGATGCCGAGCGCGTTCTTCAGCGCCTTGGCGTCGGCGCCGGTCGCCACGCCGACGGCGAAGGCCGAGGCGAGGGCGCCGAGGACGGCGGTCGGATGGAAGCCGGCCTTGTGGATCGCCTTGGGCGTGACGAGGCCGAGCCGGCAGAGCAGCTCGATCCCGGCGGCGATGCCGAGCATGGTCTGCACGCCCGAGAGGTTCTCGCGCTCGGCCGCGGCCAGCACCGCGGGCACGACGACGGCGCCCGAATGCACCGGGCCGCCCTCGAACGTGTCGTCGAAATCCTCGCCATGCGCCGCGGTGCCGTTGATCAGCGCCGCGTCCGCCGCCGAGTAGCGCCTGGCGTGGCCGATGGCGACGTGGCGACCCGGCTCGGCGGCAGTGATGATGCTCGCGACGTAGTCGGTGTGCCGGGCGGCGAGGCACAGGCCGACGACGTCGGTGAGGATCGCCTCGGCCTTGGCCGCCATCGCCGCGGGAATGCTGGCGGGCGTCAGCCCGGCGCCCCAGGCGGCCAGCTGCTCCGACAAAGTCGGCTCGGGGGCATCGTCGTGTCGGGGGGCTGCAGCCATGGGTCAGGATACCTTGTCGATGGGAGTCCCCGCCGAGCCACGCCGGGAGTGGAACTCCTGGACGAGGGAAATCGCGAGGAAGAGGAAGGAGAGGACGAGGAAGACGACGGCGATCGGATCCTCGAGGAAGATCCTGTGGTCGCCGCCGGCGATGACGAGCGAGCGGCGGTAGTTCGACTCGATCATGAAGCCGAGCACGAGGCCGAGCACGACGGGCAGCATGGGCAGGCCGAAATAGCGCATGCCGAGGCCAAGGACGCCTGCCGCCATGACGATGCCGAGGTCGAAGATGCTGCCGTTCACCGAATAGGCGCCGGCGAGGACGAGCGCGAGGATGAAGGCGCGCAGGTAGTATTTCGGCTGGTTCACCAGCCAGACGCAGCCGCCAAGGGTCAGGAAGGCGGCGGGAATGAGGGCAAAGGAAGCCACGACGAGGCCGGTGAACAGGCCGTAGAGGATGGTCGGATCGCGGTCGAACAGGACCGGGCCGGGAACGAGGCCGTGGATCAGGAAGCCGCCGAGGAGGATGGCGGTCGAGTTCGAGGCCGGGATGCCGAAGGACAGGAGCGGAATGAGGCCGACGCCGGCATCGGCATTGTTGGCCGCCTCCGGGGCGGCGACGCCTTCGGGCGAACCCTTGCCGAACTCGCCTGGCGTCCTGGAGAAGCGGCGCGCCTCGTTATAGGCCATGAAGGAGGCGACCGTGCCGCCGGCGCCCGGCATGATGCCGCAGAAGACGCCGATGCCCGAGCCGATGAGATTGGAGCGCCACAGCTTCTTCTGCATCGCCATGGCGGGCCATTTCAGCCGCGTAATGGCCCCTTTGGCGTTGCCGCTCTCGCTGCGGGTCGCCATCTGCTCGAGAACCTCGCTGACGGCGAACAGGCCGACCATCATCAGGATGATCGGCACGCCCGACAGAAGATTGGGATTGCCGTAGGTGAAGCGGGCGACGCCGCTGACCGGATCGGTGCCGATGGTCGCGATCATCAGCCCGATCAGCGCCGCCAGCACCCCCTTGGTGAGCAGCCCTTCGGAAACGGTGGCGATGACGCTGAGACCCAGCACGCCGAGGGCGAAATAGGTGGTCGGACGGAACTGCAGAGCGAGCTCGGCGAGCGGCGCCGTGAACAGGATGAGGCAGAAGATACCGGCGAAATTGCCGATCGAGGAGGCGTAGAGCGAGATGCCGAGCGCTTCGCCCGCCTTGCCCTGCTTGTTCATCTCGTAGCCGTCGATGAGGGTCGCGGCGGCGGCGTTGGTGCCGGGCGTTCGGATCAGGATGGCCGGCACCGAGCCGCCATATTCCGCCCCGACATAGGTCGCCGCCAGGAGCACGATCGCCGGGATCGGGTCCATCGTGTAGGTGAAGGGCAGCAGCAGCGCCATGGTGATCGAGGGCGAGAGCCCCGGCATGGCACCGCCGAAGATGCCGAAGATCATGCCGATGATCGCCATCGGAACGACGAGCGTCGTCGTCAGGAGGTCCAGGCTTTGCAGGATCGCGTCCATGGGGACAGACTCCGGGGTGGCGGGAAAGCGCCCGGCCGCCGCGGCGGGCCGGGCGGTCGCGGGTGCGTCCCGTCTGAAGGAATACCGGCGGGGGCGCCGAAGCCGTGTCCCCCGGGCCTTAGAACAGCCGGCCGAGGATGCCGGTGGGCAGGTTGAGGCCGAGCAGGGTGTCGAAGAGGAGAAACAGCACGACCGCGCCCAGCACCGGCACCATCAAAAGGCGGCGCGACGGGCCTACCCCCTGATAGGCCAGCATGCCGGCGAGGAAGAGGGCCGTCGACGGGATGTAGCCGAGCCAGTGCAGCGCCGCGATGTAGACCGCTGCCATCGCGACCACGCCGGCCGCGACGGCGAAGGTGCGACCGGGGGTCTCGAAGGCCTCCGAGACCTTGGCGGGCAGGAACGTGCCCGTCCGCTTCAGCCAGAGCTGGTGCAGGATGATCACGGTGGCCGTCGCCGCCATGACCCCGCCGAGGATCATCGGCACGCCGCCGGCACCGACGCTGTCGCCGAGCGCGCTGGTGCGGATCCGCGACGCCTCGATGAGGTAGATCACCGAGAAGGCGAGGGCGACGATGCCGAGCCCAAGGTCCTTGGTCATGGGGACGTTTCCTGCTGTCTCGACCGCGTTTCGGCTACTGGATGACGCCCGCTTCCGTCAGAAACGTCTTCTGCTCGGTCGCAAACGTCGCCATGAAGGGCGCGTATTCGGCGTGCGGGATGAAGGTGCCGATGAGATTCGAGGCGCCATAGGCCGCCTTGTATTCGGGGTTTTCCAGAAGGATCGGGATCGCCTTCTCCCAGACCGCGATGGCCTCGGGCGAGATGCCCTTGGGGCCGGCGAGGCCGCGGAACTTGCGCACGACGAGGTCGATGCCGGCCTCCTTGACGGTCGGAACGTCGGCAAGGATCGGCAGCCGCTCGTCGGTGGCGACGGCGAGGATGCGGATCTGCTTGGCCTCGAGCTGCGAGCGCAGTTCCTGGACCTCGCCGATGGCGATGTCGAGCGTGCCGTTGAGGACGTTGATCATCGTCTCGCCGCCGCCCTCGCTGGTGACGATGGCCGCATCAACGCCGGCTTTCTTCTTCAGGTCTTCCAGCGAAATGCGCTCGAGCGAGCCGGGATTGGCGGCACCCCAGGCGCTGCGGTTGTCCTTGGCATGGGCGATGACGTCGGTGAGCGTCTTGAACGGGGCGTCGGCGCGCGTGTAGATCACCGCGGGATCGTAGAAGACGTTGACCACAGGCTCGAGATTTTCGTAGTCGGCCGACAACTGGCTCATCAGCGACGTGAAGATATAGGTCGGCGTGGTGGCGTAGAGGACGCTGCCGTCTGTCGCTGCCTGGGCCATGTGGGCCATGGCGTTGGCGCCGCTTCCGCCGGAAACGTTCTCGACGACGAAATCGGCATCGATGATGTCGCGCAGGTAGCGCGCCATGTCGCGCAGAAAGACGTCGCTGCCGCCGCCGGGGCTGGAGTGCGTGACGAGGGTCACGACGTCGGTCGGATAGGGCAGGGGCTCGGCCGATGCCGGGTGGATCAGGAAGGTGGCGGCGGCGGCGCCGGCGAGAAGGCCGGCAAGACGTGTGACGAACGACATGTTTCTCTCCCATGGAAATGATGGCCCCCCGCTTCTGACGAGCGGATCGCGAGCCGGTTGAACTCAGGCGGACTTGGTCTCCTCGACCGAAGCAGCGGCCGAACTCTCGTCGGTGGACTGCGCGATCACGCGCTGCCGGCCCATCTCGACATGGTCGAAGCAGGCACGGTAGGCGCCCGGCCCATCGCGGGCCACGACCGCATCGACGATCGTCTGGTGCTCGCGATGGGAGACGGCCAGGGTATCGCCGGACATCAGGTTGCGGGCGCGAAACAGCCGCAACTGCTTCACCAGCGCGCGGTACTGGGCGGCGAGGACCGTGTTGCCGCTGGCGGCGACGATGAAATCGTGAAAATCGAAATTCAGCGGCAGATAGGCCTCGAAGCGATGGGCGGCGGCGGCCTCGCCCATGGCGGCATGGCGGGACAGCAGCTCGGCATGGTCATCGGCACTGCCGTCGGTTGCCAGAAGCTGGCCCGCATAGCCGAACAGCGCGGCGCGCACACCATAGACCTCGAGGGCAAAGGCCTTGTCGACGCGGCGGATGAAGATGCCGCGGTTGGGCACGGCCTCGACGAGGCCCGCCGCCTCCAGCGCCCGAAGCGCCTCGCGCACCGGGCTCCGGCTGGTGCCGAACGTCTCGGCCAGCTGCAACTCGTTGATCCGCTCCCCGACGGGCATGGCGCCTCGCAGGATCATGGCCTCGATCTCCCGCTCCAGCACGCTGGTCAGCGAGTGTTTCTGCAGGAGGACAAGCTTGGCGGCTGCGGTCATCATGGGTCAAGGATTAAGCTGTCGACAAAACATTGTCAACAATACGCAACGTCGAAACGACGAAGGTTTCCTCGATGGTGGAGGAGCATCAGCGGCCGGGCGCACCGCGGTTGCGGCAAGACCCTGGCCGAGATCGTTCGAGGATGGACCCCAGCTCGGGGGGGGGGGGGGGGGCGCTTGCCAGCGGGTGTGACACGCCGTACATCACCGCCAGGCCTTCACGCCAAACGAGGATACACTTGGGACTGCAGGTGCTCGCAAGGCTGGTGCAATCTTTCGCCAGCCGCTGGACAAGCGGCACGGGCCAAGCGACCAAGGGGGCGGCCCATCCGCCCCGTCGACGGCTGCAACTCCCCGTTGACCCCAGCGTGACCTATGCCGTCGGCGACGTTCACGGCTGCATTGATCATTTGCGAGCTCTGGAAGAAGTGCTGATCGAGGACGCACGCGACCGGGCGGGGGTGAAGCTGATCATCATGCTCGGCGACTACGTTGATCGCGGACCCAACAGCGCAGCAGTCATCGAGCACCTGCTTGCCGAACCGCCACCCGGCTTCTTTCGCGTCTGTCTCAGCGGCAATCATGAAGAAGTCATGCTGGACACCGTCCGCGGGCGAAGCAGTCTCGACCGCTGGCTGGATTTCGGCGGGGAGGCAACCCTCCTCTCCTATGGTCTCGACGTGCGCTATATGCGCGAGGAGATCGGCCTCGACAACGTCCGGATCCTCGATGAGATGCGGCGCAGCATCCCGGCTCGCCATATATCTTTCCTTGAAAGTCTAGCCTCGTCGCTGGCCACGCCGAGTTTCTTGTTTGCCCATGCCGGGGCCCGGCCGGGAGTGGCGTTGAGCGATCAGGTCGATCACGACTTGATGTGGATCCGGTCGGACTTTCTCGACTCCACGGCCATCGGATTCGACAAGACGGTGGTGCACGGCCATTCGATCACCGCCGAGCCCTTTCTCTCGCCATTGCGCATTGGAGTCGACACGGGGGCTTATCTCGGCGGAGGATTGACAGCCTCCCGCCTGGCCGACGGTCAGGTGAACTTCCTCCGGTCGTATTGACAGTCGGCATCCGGAATCCCGCCGTGCGGATGAAAGGACGACGCTCGCCGACTTGAAAGGGACGCCCCGTCGGCCTGTTCTCGGTGGGCGAGGCCCCGCAGGGGCGTCGCAACGGCGGTGCGGGTGGATCGCAGCGGCCGTTGCGACAAATAGCTGTCATCCAGCCCGATAACTGCGTTCCATCGCCTCCGTCCATCGCCTCCGCAAAAGCGCCGCGCTTTCCGGGATCCCGCTCTCACGCTGACATGAGGCCAGCGTAGACATCCTGGAGCGAGGTGTGGGTGATGGTCAGAACGTTGTTGTTGCCGAAATCCAGGATCGCATCGCCATTGGCGGCCTGGCGCGCGACAAAGCTGCCTGCATTGTCGAGGAGGATGTGATCGACGCCGACCTCGAAATCCATGATGCGGTCGAAGCCCATGCCGGGCCCCGCGACGAACACGTCGCTGCCCGTTCCGCCGGTCAGGAAATCGTTGCCGCGGCCCCCGTTGAGGGTGTCGTTTCCGGCAAACCCGAAGAGATTGTCGTTGCCATCGAGGCCCATCAGCACGTTTGCCGAGGAGTTGCCGATGATCCTGTTGTCCAGAGCATTGCCGGTGGCATTCCAGGCGCCGCCTTCCTCGAGCGACAGGTTCTCCACATTCGCGCCGAGGGTATAGGACGAGCTTGCTTTGACGGAGTCGATGCCCTCACCGGCCCGCTCGATCACCAGATCGCCGAGACCGCTCACCACATAGGTGTCGTTGCCGGTGCCACCTTCCATCCGATCGCCGCCGCCGCCGCCGATCAGCGTGTCGTTGCCCCCCAAGCCAAGCAGGACGTTGCTGCTGGAATTGCCGATAATCCTGTTGTCGGCATTGTTGCCTGTGGCGTTCCAGGCTCCTCCTTCTTCCAAGCCCAGGTTCTCGACATGGGCGGTCAGGGTGTAGGAAAGGCTGGCACGAACGGAGTCGATGCCATTGCCCGCGGTTTCGATCACCCGGTCGCCGGCGACGTCGACGTAGTAGGTATCGTTGCCGACCCCACCCTCCATCCGGTCGGCTCCCTTGCCGCCAATCAGCGTGTCGTTACCACCGAGACCGATGAGGATATTGGCGCCGTCGTTGCCAGAGATGCGGTTGTCGAGTTCGTTGCCCGTCCCGGAGACGGCCGTGCCGTCCAGGTTGAGGACTTCGACATTGGCGGAAAGCGCGTAGGATACGGTGGAACGCACAACATCGTATCCTGCTTTCACGCCCTCCGACACCACGTCACCGGCATTGTCGACGTAGTAATTGTCGTCGCCGAGCCCGCCTTCCATCCGGTCGGCCCCGGCACCCCCGTCCAGGGTATCGTTGCCGCCGAGGCCGAGCAGGGTATTGGATGCTCCATTGCCGACCAACTTGTTGGCAAGAGCGTTGCCGGTGCCGTTAATGGCCAGGAGGCCGTCCATCGTGAGATTTTCGAGATTTTCGCCGAGGACGTAGCTTGCAGTCGACTTGACGGTATCGACGCCGCCATTGACCGTCTCGACGATCTGATCGCCGCTGGTGCTGACGACGTGGGTATCGTTGCCGCGGGTACCCTGCAGCACTCTCGGGGCCGACTCGACGGCCGCCCCCTGTGACGGGCTCACCGCATACTGGTAGGCCTTGATGTAGTCGATCTGCATCTGCGCCTGAAAATCTTCACCCGGCGCCACCGATCCACCCCAGCTGCCGCCGAGGGCGAGATTGGCGACGATGTACATCGGCTTGTGCATGTCATCGGGCGTAGCGGCCTTCCCGACTTGCTGGCCGTCGATGTACCAGGTGATGTAGTCGGCTTGCCAGTCGACGGCGTAGGTATGAAAGCCGAGGGAGAGGTCGCCGACATAGGACCGGGCGCCCGCCGAGGTCTGCGTCCCCGTCTCCGCGGAGTGGACCGTCGTGTAGACCATGCTGGTATTGTTGCCCAGCACTTCCATGACGTCGAGCTCCGGCGGCCACGAGCCGTCGGTCGGCAGAAGCCAGAATGCCGGCCAGGCGCCCTGCACGGCAGGAATCTGGGCGCTCATCTCGAAATAGCCGTAGGTCTGCGAAAAAGTGAACTTCGAGGAGAGCATCCCGGACGTGTATTGATAGTTCCAGATATCATCCTGGATCTCTGTCGGGGCATTGTCGCCGGTAATCGTCAGGACGCCGTCATCGATGGAAAACGGATTGATGCCGAGGTCCTTGAACGAGGGGTCGATGTAGATCTGTTGTTCTTTGTTGTTGACCAGGGTCCGGCTGGTCCGGCTATCGGCGTCGTTCGAAAATACGGTGCGCCAAGTTCCAGTATTGCTTGTATTGTCATATAGGCTCAACGAGTTGAATTCGTCGGAAAAGGTCTCGACCAGATTGCTCTTGTCGACCTGAAGATGAAAATTGTCCTCGACGAAGGCGCCGATCGTGGTATTCTTGAAGCCGAGAATTTCCGTGTCGGAGAGCTTCAGAACGACATCGTTTCCAACCTGCGTCATGTTGGCGGTCACCTGCTGCAGCGTGGTGAAGCCATAGTTGTTAAGGCGGACGTGATCGCCGTTCGAACCGGTCTCGAAATCCGTGATCAGATCGTTGCCATTGCCTTTGCTGACCATGAAAACGTCCCGGCCGGTACCGCCCGTGAGGATGTCATTGCCGGCGCCGCCGTCGATCGACTGTGTTCCGGCGCGGCCGCTGATATTGTTGTCCAGCGCGTTGCCGATGCCGGCCATGCCCTTGCCGGAATCGCCAACGAGCATCACCAGGTTCTCGACGTTGTCAGCGAGCTTGGTGACGGTGGCGCTTGAGTGGACCGTGTCGATGCCTGCCCCTGCCTGCTCGACGATGCGGTCGTTGCTGGAGTAGACGAAATAGGTGTCATCGCCGCCAAGGCCGATCATGGTGTCGCCGCCGCCGCTGCCCCTGATGCCATCGTTGGTTTGCGTGCCCGTCATGGTTTCTGCGGCGGTCGTCCCCACGAAGCCCTGCTTGTAGCTGCCGGACAGTGGCAGGACCGCTTTGAGAAGATCGCTCGCACTAATAGAAGTCATGGTCACGGCGCTCCATTGCGTCAGATGTGCCGTAGCTTTGCGCGGGACCCCTTGTACTTTTTGGCTCGGATTTGAGACAAGTTTACGCACCCGCCGGAATTCTGCTGCAGCGGGAGCAGAAATCGCCGCCCGCGACCGAAGGCGCGGATTTTCCCTCCGAAAGAGAAGGAGCACGCGCCGCATTGCCGGCGTTTCGCCCCGCTATCTGTCTCTACGCTCGGGCTTCGTCCCGTCCGCGGGAATTTGAGGAGTGCACATGGATTTCGACGTCAGCCGCAGAGGCTTTCTCAGCCTTGCTGCCAACGGCCTGGCCTTCGGCTTGCAGCGTCCCCAGCAACTTGAACTCTCGCATACGCAGTTTCGAAAGGGATCGGCGACAGGCGACGTTCTGGCGCGCTTCAGTCCGCCGGGACAGGAGTGGGTCGGTCACTTGTTGGATGATTTCGGAGGGCGGGTCGTCGTGGACGGATTGGTTCTCCGGGCGGCCGAACCATTGTCGAGCGAGGCGGTCGGGCGAATTCATGCGCGTTTTTCCAGCCCTGGAGGACATGAAACGGTCCAAGGTCGCTTCGACGTCTCGGTAACGGCGCTCGAGGGTACCAAGGAGGTCCATCGGCCGCCTACCGCGATCGTGGTGTCCGGGATTAACGGTCAGGCCGAAGACGGCCAGTCGGTCGAAACCTGGCGAGGGCGGGAAGTCCTCCTGGCCAGCGCCGATGCACCTGGCTGCAGAATTCGGGTGACCGAGGGTCCCTATCGCGCCCAAGGAGCGCAAGGGGCGCCGCATGTGGTGACCGCCATGGGGCTGACGGTGGGCGCGATCGGAAGCACGCGCCGACTGGTGCTTACGGCGACCAACGCCGCTGGCTCGGTGTCCCGCACTTTCACGATGACGACCCGTCCCTTCGCCATGAACAAGGACCGGTACTTGGCCTTCTTCGACTATACCGATCCCGCGACGATGACCCTCGGCGAGGGTGGCCGCATCATGAAGGTGGTCGACAAGCTCCATGGACGAGCCCGCGTCGCGCCGGATGACAACGAGAGCACGCCGGTCTTCGACCGCGCGAGCAAGCGAATGACCCTCAGAAGCGATCGCCGGCAGCACTTGCGCATGGCGGAGGGCGCGACGAACGATGATTGGCGATCGCTCCTGGCCACGGAACGCCACCGGCTGACCCATATCGTTTTCTTCGAGACCGATGATTTCGAGGCTCCGCAGCCTCTTTTCAGCTATCTTGACGGCTCATCAGTGGTTCTGGCGGTGAGGATCAATTCTGACCGCGGGGTCGAGATGCGCCGTCCGGCAGGGCTTTTCTCGCAACTCCGTCCGCAGCCGCTGTTCTCGGCGGCAACGACGCCGTCCGGCCTCGTCCCCGGTGTTCCGGCCTATATCGGGGCAGTCAGCAATGGCGTGAAGCTGTGGGGTCTCACAGACAATCGCGTGACACAGCGGACGCGGAACGATGAGGGCAATGTCGCGACCGACGTGACCGGCTGCGACCTCGGCCGCGAAGGGCGCGCCTACTTCAACGGTCGCATTCTCGGCGAGATTGTCGCGTCCGATGACCTCTGTGCCTCGGAGGTGCGCGGCCTCTACGACACCATGCAGGATGCCTGGGGACTGCCGCAAAGGACCGAGCCGGAGGCCTTCGATTGGGAGCAAGTGGAAGACTCGGCCTTCTACGACACCGGCGACGAAGGGATTGGCATCAATCCGCAGATCGAAACGGACTTTACACGGCCGCTGGGCTGGATACCCCAGATCGGCGATCGCACCAACAGGATGGGCGTCGAGGCCTCGAACAGTACGGAGAAGGCGTTCCATCTGGATCCACGCTATCCCGGAAATGCAGCGGCTGAGACCACCGAGCTCACATCCGACGGCAAGCGTCACATGCGCTTTCGGCCGATCGACGGGGCCGGCCTGAAGCCGGCGGTCAAGGATTACATCGCCAGCTTGAAGACGGAGTATGGCTTCGTCGGGTCGGCCCTATCGACCCGGCGTTTTGTCGCGCCGGGCCCTTCGCACGCCTTGGAGCTGATGCTTCGCAACCCGCCGGCGATCGCCGGCAATTTCGCCTGTTTCGGCTGGACGCTCGCAGAATCCGGCGGCCATCCGCCCGAAACCGACTGGAACGAGCAATCGGGATCGGCCAACGAGATTTCGCAGGGCCTGCATATGGCGCCGCGCTGGCCTTTGATGGGGCGGCGCCTGGCCACCGGCGGCACTGGCTTTGGCATGGCGCGGTCGCATACCGACCGCGAGCAGCACTCCTACCAGTTTCTCATCGATGCAGCGACGGATACGATTAAATACTACCAGGACGGCTATCTGTTCTCGGTCCAGAAACCCCAGCGAGGGCTCCGCCTTTCGAGCGTCAAGGCATTCAAGGCAGGTCTGATTGCAGGCCAGGGCGGCGGCACCGGCATCCTGGCGGACAACGGGACACCGACGGGAACGCTGAAGGTGCTGGTGGGCGGCGGGGGGCTCAGCGACGCCAACAGCCGGCGCGGCGCACGCTTTGGCCTGAAGATCGTCGGCGGCCGGGCTGTCGACCTCTACTGGGACGCGGCGAAGGACGACAGCGGCGCGATGATGGCGTTTGTGCCCGGAAGCTACGAGGCCTCGGAGACGGTGTCGCCGCTCCGCCTGCTTTCGGCTTCCGGCTCGGCCGTGCGGGCGCGTGCGCTGCCCGACATGACGCCGCTTCAGGTCGGTATCGACGATCCTGTCGTGCCAGAGGATTTCCATACGGCGATGTACCTCATCGTCAACAACGCCGCCGGCGGCTTCACCGGCACGCCGGCGGTGGATCAAACCTCCGATGGCTTTCTTTCGCGCGTGACCTTCCACCATGTCAGGCGCGCGGCCGTCATCGCATCCGCCGACGTTGCGACGCGGGCGCGCGAACACTGCGCGGGTCTGTTCGGCGCGCTCGCCGCCCGTGGGACCATCCCGTCAGACAACGACCGAGGGCTGATCTACGACTTCATATCCATGGCGATGGCGACGGACATGATGTGGGGACGGCCGATGGATGGCGCCGACCCCGTGATGGACTATGCCCGGCATCGAACGCTGTGGGACAGCATCGGCATGCTGGGGATATTCTTCGGCCCGTATGACGGTCTCGTCGACTGGAAGGATCCGGCCAACAGCTTCATCATGAAGAAGCGCGTGAACCGCCGGCCTGACCTTGGCTTCTCCTTCACCGGTCAGCGCGGCGGCGGTCAGATCATCGATACGATGAAGCCGATGGCGGCGCTCCACCCGTTCGGTCCCTGGGCCAACGGCATGACGACACTCTTGACCGCCGCGGTCGCCAATCCTCGCCATCCGAAACGCCCGCTTCTGGGAGCCGGCCGAACCGTCGCCCTGTATCTCGCAGGCGGGGGCTCCCAGTCCAAGCGGCGGCTGGACGATGGTGCGACCCGGGGTGAGATCGCCGTTCCCGACTGCTTTGCCTATCGGCTGGGCGTCGATCTCCAGATTGCCAGCCAAAGCGCCAGCATGCCCATGGACGTCGGCATCTACACCGCGGTTCGGCGCGAGCAACGCCTAAACGTGTGGAAAAACGGCGATCGGACGGTGCCGTTTTACGCCGGATTGATCCCGACGCGGGACTACCAGACGGGGCACTCTCCGAGTGTCGTTCCAGCAACCAGCCTGAAGATTGGCAGCTTCGATGCCGTCACCCAAGGCGCCGCGGCCTCGCTCGGAGGCTTCTGCCTGCACCGCTGGTGGAACGACGAGGAACATGCCCGCTTTGTGGCATTGCTGGCACCGCTTGCGCGCAAATATGCGGTGCCACTCGGCCTCGATCGCGGGTGATCGCGAAGTCGATGAAAGGCGAAAAGCGCTTCATCAATGGGCAACGGCAGCATCATCGACTACGTCTGCGCCCCTGTGGGCCGGCAAGTCTGTGATGTTGCGGCACTGCTATCGTTTACGCAGCAGACCCGATCGGTTTATGCAAAAGGCGACTGGCAGTTTTGAGAACAATTGCCTGTGCTGGTTTTTCGATCATTCGGAATATCAATATAGATATCGCCAGCGCTATTGCCACTGATGCAAAGGCAGCAGCGGCAGTCAGCTCAATCGGAAATTTTGTGCCAAGTAATTTGATCGGAATTTGGATAATGTATGGATGCGCAAGATAGAGAGCATAGGAGGCATCTCCCAGCAAGACGCCAATCGCGACAGCACTCGTGTTCGGAAGGTTCAGCTTGAGAAAGCCTGCAACGATCAATAGCGCAGGAACGCCATGTCCAAGAAAGCGTGGAATCTCCGGCGACAACCACAGCAGGCAGCTTCCAAGCGCCACAAGAAGCGCCGAATGGACATTATTGCGCCCTTGCATCCATGAAAAACGCTGGTACGCCAGGCAAAGAAGAATGCCAAAAGTAAATTCCAATATTATTGAATTCGTAAAAAATGTCCATAATACGCCACCAGCTGGCAGCGTTGCTCCCAGAAGGGCAATAAGAGTCAAAATTATGCACGAACAGAGCGCAGCCGAAAATTTTGCAGCCAGCGAAATTGCAAATATAGCATAAAAAAACATCTCATAACATAAGGTCCAGCCAAGAAAAAGAATGGGCTGAACTTGGCCATTTTCTTTTACAAATGGAATGAAAAAGAATGACTTTATAACAGTTATTGCTTATCCCCTTCGCTCAGGCGGTAACCATACCTAGCGAAGCCGCGTGACGGCGGGGGCCCTGTCCCCTATCTCGTCTGGATGTCCGAGGCCCTGTTCCCCACGCGCTGGAAGAAAGACAAGCCGCCGTCGCTCGAGCGGTTTATGGCCACGTTCCCAGACGACTACGCTTGCGCCGACCACCTTGCCCGAAAGCGTTGGCCGAACGGGTTCCGGTGCCCGCATTGTGCCTCGCAGAAGGGATGGAAGTTGGAATCCCGCCCCTGGGTCTTCCAATGCTCAGGAAAGGGCGAGAACCCCGGCTGTCGCAAGCAGACTTCGGTAATCGCCAAGACGGTGATGCACGGCACGCACCTGCCGCTGCGCACATGGTTCATCGCGGCCTACCTCGTGGCAACCCACTCCAACTCGATCTCCGCCCTCCAGCTCCAGCCCAAGATCGGGGTCGGGTCGTACAAGACCGCCTGGCTACTGCTCCATAAGCTCCGACGCGCAATGGTCGACCCCGGTCGGTCGCCGCTCGAGGGCAAGGTCGAGATCGACGAAACGAGCTTTCCCCATCGCAAGAGGACGGAGAGCCCGGACGGCGGGCAGGGAAAAAGCACGGTCGGCAAGGTCTTCGTCATCGGTGCGGTCGAGCATCGCGATGGCAGGAAGTCCGGACGGCTGCGGCTCGCCAAGATCGCCGAGGACCGGCGCGAGTTCATGGTTCCCTTCGTGCTGGCGAACACGGCGAAGGGATGCACGATGGTCACCGACGGAAGCAGTTCCTACGTCGGCATTCCGGATCGCGGGCATATCTTGAAAAACCTGAGCAAGGACAATGCACCGCCTGGCCATATCGCCATGGAGCGCATCCACCGCGCCTTCTCCAATTTGAAACGCTGGTCGCTGGGCACGTTCCACGGCTTCCGGGAGAAGCACGTCGACGCTTACCTCAACGAGTTCGTATTCCGCTGGAACCGACGTCGCTCGTTCCAGACCACGATGGAGCGCATCCTCGGTATCGGCCAGGCGCTGCCACGCACCACCTACCGGGACATCGTGGGCGATACCTCGGAATGGCGAAGGCAGCATCAAGCCCAGATCTTCAAGATGACCTCTCCCCTTCGGATGAAGATGGCGAGGGAACTGGCACGCGAAATGCGCATCCCCATCATCGAGGCACTCGCGCAGATCCGCACCGAGACCGATAAGCGATACGAGCGTCGCCAACCGAAACGGCCAGCCCTTGCCCTGCGCCGGGAGGGTGATGCGCGCCTGTCCGGCCGTTATCGATATGTCGCCCGGCCAACAGTGGCCGCGATCGAGGCGCGCTATCCAAAAGTGGTGCCTGAGCCGAAAGTCGCGGCCCACTGACCGAGGCACGGGCTCGGGTTCCGACATCCAGCGACATGAATCCGAGCAGTTTCTGTGGACCGCAGGCCGGGAAGCGGATCTGTGCGCGACGCGCCGTCGCCGATGGTCTCTCCTACTCCAGCAGCTCGATCGATTCCCTTCCGCGGAGGCCTCCGGCCCCGCCATCGGCTAGCCTAGGCTTCAGCTATATCTGGTGGTCACCTGAGCAAAGGGGATAAGCAATTAACAGTTTCTGTAGTTATTGATGTTGAGTTGAGGAGGGATGGGGTGACGATTGCAAGGACGATAACTGCTGACGTCAAAAACCAGTAGAGTGGCACAACGCGGGCCACCCGCCGCACGATAAAATCTAACACGCCTTGGCCCGGTCTTGACGTATACGTGATAATAAAACCGCTCAGCACAAAGAAAATATCAACGCCACTGTAACCCAGGGAAAATTGATGAATGCGGGTTTGGTATTCTGCGGAGAGCCCACTTCCTACGTGGTATAGCACCACCATCATCGCGGCGATAATTCGCAGTATCTGCAACGCATGCAAGCGGGCGCCGGGCATACGGGATGAGGTCGTGTCCGTCAACGTGGTGGAAATTGAGTGTAGCTGAAGCGGCTCCGTTTCAGGCGACTTCGGTGGAAATCTGTTCGGGTTTTGCAGTGTTGCCCATGGCCATGAGGTCGGCCATGGGTTCGGTCTGCATGTAGCGGTTCTGGATCTGCCATTCGTCGTTGGCCTCGAGAAGGACGGCGCCGATGAGCCGGATGATGGATCCCTCGTTCGGGAAGATTCCGACGACGTCGGCACGCCGCTTCACCTCCTTGTTCAGGCGCTCCAGGGAATTCGTCGAATGGATCCGGGTCCGGTGCTGACTGGGAAAATCCATGTGCGCCAGCACGTCGGTCTCGCTGTTGTCGATGAAGGCCCCGAGCTTTGGACACTTTCCCCGAAGCTGGTCGGCGACGTGGCGCAGCGCCTGGCTGGCGCTAGCACGATCGGGCTGGGCGAAGGCTTGGCGCAGCGCGGCCGCCGCCATGCTCTGCTGCGCCTTCGGGACATACGACAGGGCGTTGCGCATCCAATGCACCCGGCAGCGCTGCCAGGAGGCGCTGAACACCCGGCGAATGGCGGCTTTCAGCCCTTCGTGAGCATCCGAGATCACGAGCTTCACGCCGGACAGGCCGCGGCGCACGAGGCTCTTGAGGAAGCTCGACCAAAACGTCTCCGCTTCCGAGGGGCCGATGTGAAGGCCGACGATCTCGCGCTTGCCGTCCGTGTTCACGGCCACGGCGATTATGGCGGCGACCGAAACGATGCGTCCACCCTCGCGCTGCTTCAGGTAGGTCGCATCCAGCCAGAGGTAGGGCCAGTCGCCAGTGAGAGGACGGTCGAGGAAGCCGCCGACGCGTTCGTCGATGTCTTTGCACAGCTTCGATACGGTGCTCTTGCCGATCCCCGACAGCCCCATGGCCTGTACCAGATCGTCGACCCGCCGGGTGGAAACGCCGCTGATCCAAGCTTCCTGAATGACGGCAACCAAGGCCTTCTCCGAGAGCTTTCTCGGCTCCAGGAACGGCGGGAAGTAGCTGCCCTGCCGAAGCTTGGGTATCCGAAGCTGCAACGAGCCGAGCCGCGTGTCGAGCGAGCGGTCGCGGTAGCCATTGCGATAAGTCGCCCGTTCCTGCGTCCGTTCGTGGCGCCCGGCGCCGATCATGCCTTCAACGTCGACCTCCATAAGGAGCTGCATCACGCTCTCGGCTATCGTTCTCAGGAAATCGCCGTCCCCGGCTTTCGCAAAAAGCTCGGCAAGCGGTAGTCTGTCCTCGGTCATCGGGTTCTCCGGTCAGGTTGAAGTCTCGCAACTCCACCTTAGCCGCCCTATCCGGTGACCGCCTCAGCCACACCTTTCAATGTCGGAATTTCCACCACGAGCGCGGACACTACCCGGGATGAATTCACGAATTCAGGAGTCATGCACCACCAGTGCTTCGGCAGAGATAGACGCCGGTCGTTGGCCTGCATAACAGATATACCTATCGGCCAGCAATCCCGCCCGGTCCCCTCTCTTTCGCAACTGCACTCGCGCTATTTGATCCGCTGTCGGCTGCTTTTGCCCACGCCCCGGCTATCCCGGCGGCAGCAGGAGCGGCATCGGAACGAAGACGCGGCATTCGAACCAAGACGGTGTCGCAATGCGGCGAGCTACCGCTGGGATTTCGCCCTCCTGGCCAGGCCGACAGAACGAGCAGCAAACGCCGCTACCTCCGCGGTCGGTTAGGCGTACTCTCTGACACATTCTTCGGCCGATGATCCGCAATCGTGAACGCCGGGCCTGCGTCAATATCAACGCCGTGCCCCATCCACCTTGCGCTCAGCGAGCACCATGCTATCTGTTACGACATTCGACCAGAGCCGTGGGGCGGCAGCGCGAGACTTGTCTGGTGTCCGGCCGGATCGGATCGTGGCTTTCCGAGCCAGGGAGTCAAGCCAAGCGGGGCCGCCTTGCGTCGAAGCGAGGGCCCGATCAACACTTGAGTCGCTTATTGCTGCTAAGACGTCAATCGACATGTCGAGACGACAGCTGGTGAGCTGAGCTTAGCGGAAATTGAAGCATGCAGTCAGAACTCAGCCAGTGCCTCGCAAAATGCCGCGGCGCTCTTCTATCGGTCGGCATTCTCAGCGGGGTCGCCAATATCCTCGCCTTGACGGGCTCGATATTCATGCTGGTCGTGTATGATCGCGTGATCCCCAGCGGCAGCGTGCCCACGCTGGTTTCCCTCGGACTGATCGCGCTCGCCATCTACGGCTTCCAGGCGTATGTCGATATCACCCGCTCCCGGATGCTGACCAGGATTGGTCTCGTCATCAAGGAATCGTTCAGCGCCCGAATCTACAGCATGATCGTCCGCAATGCGGCGAGCGGCCGCAGCAACTCTTCAGGTGTCGTGCGCGATCTGGACCAGATTCACAATTACTTGTCGTCCATGGGGCCGACCGCGCTGTTCGATCTGCCCTGGATCCCGATCTATCTGGGGATCTGCTTTGCATTCAACTTCTACATCGGAATCAGCGTTCTCTGCGGTGCCCTCGTGCTTGTCGGCATCACGATCATCAGCGACATTCGCACAAAGGGGCCGTCGCGCACGCTCAATGAGGCGATGAACAAACGCAGCACCATGATGCAGGCGAGCCAGAACAATGCGGAGACCCTGCAGTCCATGGGCATGACGCTGGCAATGGCGGCCTCCTGGAACAACATTGGCAGTTCCATCAGCAAGATCAGCCGCGAGATGGCCGACACCACGTCGACGCTCGGCACCCTGTCGCGCATTTCCCGCCTGGCACTGCAATCGTTCGTGCTCGGCGTCGGCGCTTATCTCGTCATCAACCAGGAGGCCACCGGCGGGATCATGATCGCCAGTTCCATCCTCGCAGCTCGGGCCTTGGCGCCGATCGAGATGACGATCGGTCACTGGAAAAACCTGGTCTCTGCCCGACAGAGTTGGAAGCGGCTGGACGAACTGTTCTCCCGGAACCCGCCCGAGACGGTTCGTTTTGCGCTCCCCGCCCCAGAGAAGACATTCTCCTGCGAGGGCATCACGCTTGCCCCACCGAACGTCCACCGGATCATCGTGCGCGACGTGTCCTTCCGCTTGCGCGCCGGAGAGGGGTTGGGGATTATCGGCGCGACCGGTTCGGGCAAGTCCACTTTAGTGCGTGCGCTCGTCGGTCTCTGGCCGGCCGTGGCTGGCGTGGTGCGACTGGATGGCGTTGCGCTGTCACAGTGGTCGTCGACCGAGCGCGGCCGGTTCATCGGCTATCTGCCGCAAAACGTCTCGCTGTTTGAAGGGACCATCGCGCAGAACATTTCCCGGTTCGATCCCAATGCCGACGCCGGAATGATCGCCAATGTCGCCCGCGAGGCGGGTGTGCACGACATGATCACGCGCCTTCCCGAAGGCTACGACACGATGATCGGGGAGAACGGCGGCGGGCTCTCCGGCGGCCAGAGCCAGCGCATCGGGCTTGCCCGCGCGCTCTATGGAGATCCGTTTCTGATCATCCTGGACGAACCCAATTCCAATCTCGACAGCGATGGCGAAGCGGCACTGGTTCAGGGCATGGAAGCGGCACGGGCCCGAGGCGCTGTCTTGGTGATTGTCGCCCATCGTCCGAGCGTGCTTTCCGCGGTCAACTACGTCATGATCATGAGCGAAGGGCGAATGCAGCGCTATGGACCCCGCGATGAAATCCTCGAACTGCTCAGTCCCAAACATCCCCCCGCAGTCGTGAACGCAGCTTAGTGAATGGCAATCTTAGGACGCGGACGAAAGATGAACCAGCAATCGGTAGCCACGGTCAGCCCGGCAGCGCTGACGCCCGCCCGAAGGCTTGACGTGGGCCGGTCGCATCCGCCGGCGCCCCTGTTGACGCTGGAAATGGTGCCGGCCGATCAGACCGAAAGCTTTCGTCATCTGCGTCGCACCATGGCGGTCGGCACGCTGGTTGTCTTCGGCACGACGCTCGCCATCGGCCTGTTCATCGCCAAGACCGTGATAGCGGGTGCGGTCGTCGGACAAGGCACGCTGGTGGTCGAAACAGGGCCCAAAAAGGTGCAGCATCAGACCGGCGGCATCGTCAAGCAGTTGCTTGTCGCCGATGGCGATCAGGTAACGGCCGGGCAGCCGCTTGTGGTTCTCGATCAGGTCGTTACGGATGCACAGTTAAATGCTGTCAGCAGCAGTCTGGTGCAACAGAGCGCACGTCTCGACCGGCTGGTCGCCGAGCGCGACGGCCTGGCAGACCTCATCTTTCCCAGCATTTCCCAGGCAGTCCTGCTGCGGAACCCCGAATATGAGAGCTTTCTCGATATCGAGCGGCGGCAGTTCGCCCTCCGGCGCGAAGGTCGCGACGGCCAGCGCCAGCAGCTTTCCGAGCGGGTACGGCAGACGGAAGAGCAGGTCCGCGGCGACGAAGCGCAGCGCGATGCGAAAATATCAGAGGCAAACGTCGTGAGAGACGAGCTGACGGGCCTGCGCAGCCTGTTCAAGAAGAAACTCGTGCCCTATGCGCGACTTTCGGAGATGGAGCGGGCGCTGTCGCAGCTCGAAGGCGACAAGGGCGCGCTGACCTCTTCCATCGCGAGCGGCAAGGGCAGAATGGCCGAGCTCGAGCTCCAGATCCTGCAGGTCGATCAGAACTTCCGGTCTGACCTGACGGACCAGATTTCGGCGACCCAGCAACAGGTTTCGGATCTTTCGGAGCGACAGATCATTGCCGAGGATGCGCGCATGCGCAGCGTCATCACGGCGCCGCAGGACGGTACGGTCAACCAGCTGGCGATCCACACGGTCGGCGGGGTGATCCAACCGGCCGAAACCTTGATGGTCGTCGTGCCGAAGAACGATCAGCTGATCGGCGAGATCAAGGTGCGGCCCAGCGACATCGACCAGATCTATCCCGGCTTGCCCTCGGAGATCCATTTCTCGGCATTCGATCGGGGAACGACACCCGCCATCAACGGGGTTGTCTCGTCGGTCTCAGCTGATCTGCTGGAGGACAAGCAAAGCGGCGCCAAGTATTACCTGGCAAAAATACGCTCTGACGACGCCGAGCTGCAAAAGCTCGATCACCTGAAGCTCGTGCCGGGCATGCCTCTGGAAGTTTTCATCCATACTAGCGACAGAACCATCGCTTCCTACTTGGTCAAGCCGTTGACTGACCAGATGAACCGGGCATTTCGCTAGAGCATGACCCCGAAAGGCGGTTCCAGCTTTCGGAAAAGATCATGCGAGGACAAGGACCTAAAGCGGATCGGCGATGCAAGGAAAAGTCATCCCGCTTTAGGGCTGGGTTGCAGCCCCGACTCGTTACCGTGAGCCCCGACGACCAAGGCATGCAGTCGGGCCCGATGGTTGACGCCGTCGTGCCGCCTGTCCGGTGAAAACGGGTGGGCTCCAGCTGCGACGTTTGGCTCGGCAAACGCTAAAGCAAGACGGGTCGATTGCTTCGGCTCAAATCGAGCCTATGTAAAAAGCCCAAGAGTTGAAGGAAATGAGATGACCGCTGAATATAGGCTGGCCGCCGTGGCCATAGTCTCCGTCTTGCTCGCGACACCAGTTTATGCGCAGACCCCGGATCGCACGGTCGATACCACTCGACGCAATCAGGCAAACTATCTCATTGAACAGCGGGGAACGCGCGAAATTCAGCCGGAGGCACGGCAGTTCGACCGTGCCCTTCGCCTTCAGCAACGGCTGGATGCGCGTCGTCCCCTGGGCCTTGAACCGAATGCCGGACAAACGTCGCGGCCCGCCAATGCGTCCGATCCGAGGAGCGATGTCGTCAAAACCCAGTGACGGGTGCGACCCGCGGGTCTGCTGATGGGGCGGGCGCGACGGGCCGGTGCTGAGAACGCCGGGTTCTACCCTTGGGCCGAGCGGAATCCGCCGAGAGCATGATCCCGAAAAGTGGCTTCCGGCTTTCGGAAAGAGATCCTGCGGAAACAAAGACCTAAGGCGGGACGGCGATTCGAAGAAAAGCCATTCCGCTTGAGAGCATGGGCTGGCGGATCGCTGGATGCGGTCCGACGGGGCGGCCGAAGCCTGTCTGTACCGCTCAAGAAAAAGAGCCGGGCCTGGTGAGGCTCGGCTCTTTATATGCGAGACTACGATTATACGCGAGACTGCGATTGGAGTCGCAGTCGCAGGCAGGTCAGCTGAACGTGTAGTCGCCTGCGCTCAGTGTCAGGCCATTGGCCGACTTGATCGCCAAGATGAAGCTGTCGCCGGCATCGTTGGTGATCTGATAGTAGTCGACATTGCCATGCGCTGGGTTTCGCGCGTGGGCGGTGTCGGTCATCAGTTCGAAAGTGGCGCCCTCGCCAAAGCCCGTAAGGCGCAGCGTGTCCGTGCCGGTGGCAGACCATGTGTTGGCGTTGCCGCCGTTGGCGCCTTCGAAGTCCCAAACATAATCCTGCGGAGCGCCGGCCGAACCGTCGAAATCGTGGATGTTGAAGGCGAAAGTGTCGTTGCCGGTTCCGCCATAGAGACGGTCGACGCCCTTGCCGCCAATGATCGTGTCGTTGCCAGCGCCGCCATCGATGTTGTCGGACCCAAGGCCGCCATACAACCGGTCGTTGCCAGAGTTTCCATAGATCGTATCATTACCCTTGCCAGAGTCGATGATATCGTTCGCCGAGTTGTTGGCGTCAGCATTGGAAAAGCCGAAGCCCGAAATTACTGCCATAGGTGCCCCTGTGAAAATCCGAGCTATGAAACGGTCTGCTCAGTGGCGATATAAATCGCTTCCTTAACATTGAGTCAACCGCAATCGTGGAGAATTTTTTAACTGTATCGATAAATTTTTACGAAATATTAATTTTAACAAGTGCCTTATTGGTGCTGGATTTGGATGTAAGAATCTAGATTTTTGGTAGATGTCATGGGCCCGGATGTCCCTGGCTATGATGTAATTTGCTAGGATTTTGCGATCGGTTTTCAAAAATAGTCGGAGAAATAGTCTGGCGCCGAGTCATGGCAAGGGCCAGCTGGCTGAAAGGCTGCCACGGGCAGCAAAGCGCCGTTGCGTCATCGCGTGATCGAATCCCATCGGCAATCAATGAGCGGCTCACGACAGACGAAAGTTGTCAGTATCCCAAAGCGTCGGCAGACGGGCTTCAGAGTTCCAGGCATCCGGACGCGGGACGGGGCAGCCACAGCGGATTGAGATCAGTCGACTGTCCGCGCGGCCGCCGCACGGTCGTCATGGCTAGAAACGCGAGAGGCAATTCGATCATTAAACCGCTCGACTGAGCGAGTATAATCCCGCTCGATCTTGGCCTGAGAAAATGATGCGGCCGAAAATCGTCGATGCCCGGCGTCTGTGATGCCGGATATCGGGGCCGCCGTGATCGTCGTCTTGGCAAGACCGCGGTGGCCGCCGGCCCAGTGAGGAGTGTGGGCGTCTAATCGTCAAGACACCGGTCAGGTTGATGGCCATGCCTGCAACGAGCCGAGCCCGACGAACAGGCACTCCTTTGCCTGGCCGCGGCCAGTGTCCCGCCGTCAAACCTTCGGCAAAGCGCCGACCGCAGGTGAGCCGATCCTGGGCGCAGGCCATCGGCCACCACGCGCCCGGCTTCGCCTCGACAGGCATCCGAAATCACACGCTGTCGAAATCGTTGGGCACCTTTCGCCCAGCGTCTTCTGTTTCAGATCTCAGAAGACGCTGTGCCAGATTCGCGGGTTTTCACGCGAGGCGATCTTTTCCCAGGTCAGATCGGTCTTGCGCCATGAGCGCAGGCTGTTGTTGCGGTTGTCGAGGACTATGTCGCCGTCATTGGTGCTGACCAGGAGAACCGCGTGGCCTTCGCCGGACGGAGTGTGAGCAACCGCCAAACGCAGGGCCGAACTCGGAACACCCTGGGCCAGGAGCTTCCGGCGCTTGGTCAAGGCGAAATCTTCGCAGTCGCCTGAGGCCGCATCGGCTTGCCAGACGTCTTTGGCTTCCCTTTTCGGACGGATGCTGCGGTTCACGCGCCGGTTTGTCTCCGCGACCATCTCCCGGTTCTCTTTCGTCCACTTGAGGACGGCCGGGGTGCTCGATCGGCAGTCGTCCGGGTTGTTGACGCAGAACTGGATGTAGGAAAACGGGGCGAGGGCGGGGCGCCCCTGTCCGATCCATTTCGTCACGGCATACGGGGCGCTCTGGTGCGCCAGACCGACGATTCCGCCAGCCTGTGCTGTGTTCATCGGCGCAGCGGCCAAAGCCAGTGCGGACAAGCGGATGCCCAGTTTCTTGATGGTCATAGCTAGACGCTCCATGATTTCTCCTGAGGCAAGGAAAACATGGATCGGCCTGCGATCCGGTTCAGTAATTTCATCAAATTTGAACGAAGTTGCAGGGAACAAGCGCTGTTTTGGCCGGACAGTTGGGCAGGGGCTTTTAGTGCGGATTGAGTTTAGTTTCGCCATGGTCTGAATTGGCGAAGTTTTTGCATTCGGCTGGTGGGACATTGACGATGATGTTTTAGATGGCTTCGCGGAGATCGTCTCGGTTGGAGCGACGTCGTCCGCTACACTACGGACGTCAGGCGGCCGGTGGGCATCAGCCATGCCTTGCGCGCCAGGACCCCTCGCGCGACGACCATCAGTCTCGGCGTCCATGTCTGCTCGAGCGGGTCACGATCAGTTCGAGACGTCCGGCCGAACATCTTCTCGAGTGGGGATTCATCTCCTTCGCCACAGGCGCGGCTTCGCCTGCCTCGTCGAGCAGAATGTGCTGGACTCTGCGCTGAGGTAATCGACATCGCCGCCCGGTGCATTCTTCGGCTCGCGGGTGTCTCGCTCAGATTGAGCGCGGGGTGAAAAAGTGGGAACCGGTTTTTCGCAGTATCCGGCGCGGCAACTTGAAAGCCAGCGTTTCGCGCGATCCCGGAAAATCACCCGAAACGCTAGGTCGGGCTTCGCCCTGGGGGCAGCCCGATCTTAGTCGAGAAGCGCCGATTGCCTCGGCCCCATATCAGCTGGATGCGTAGATCAATAGTGCGGTCCAGAAAACAGCGCAGACGCCGAGGGCGGCAGTCCGGACGAACTTGCCGGAGTTTCCGGACGTAGCGCTGAGGGCGGTCGTCTGTTCGTCGTCTGCCTGCAGGCCTCCCAGTCCTCCTGTCACTTCCGGGGCTGGGGATTGTGCGGGCACCGTGGCCAGTCCGACGGGCACTGAGGGTTGGTTCTCGAAGGGCGCCCGCAGGAAAACCGCGCTGACGGTTGCCTTCGACATCTCCTCCGCAAACTTGCATCCGAACAGGCCATCGCTGGCCCAGGCCACCTGTGCAGACCGGAGCCCTAGGTCCGGAATTTCGACATGCAACCATTCGCCGAGCGCCAAATCCGCCTTTGTTTCGACTAGAAGGCCGGACTCGGAAAGGTTGTGGATGATCGCCTGAGTTTGGCCGCTGACCTCAATCGCTGCATTGACCGGCAGATATAGCGTCCGTCGCGGCTTTCCCCGAAAATCCGACGTTTCGAAGAATGCCTCTTGAGCTAGCAGCGCCATGAAATCCATGCCTTTATTTGAGAGCGGGACGTCTTTCGATCCCGCCCCTTGTTGCAGTATCCGGCACCCCTCGGGGATAATCGGGGCCCGCCGTCGCTCGTGTCCTGTTCGGCGCCGTGCCGACAATTCGTTCAAATGACAGCCATCAGACGAGCCTGAAGACGGCGCCGAGATCGCCAATGAGTGCCAGTCGCGCGGCTGCTCCGCCACATCACAACCCTGTATCCAATTTTTGCCTGAGAATGCTTTTAGGAAACCGTTAGAATGAAACGCATTTGCACGTTTTCGACCGTGTATTGAGTGTCCTGATGCCGCTCAACTTGTTCCGATGGACGCCCTGACGGGGCGTAGCCGCATCTTGTGCGCGCTGCAGCCGCCCTTGTGCTTCCTTACGGCGATGAGGATTCATTTGGGAACGGGGTCGGGGAGGCGCGGCGCCTCGAGGATATTGATGATCGCCGAGAGATGGCGGACATGTCGGGCTGAAAGGACGCCTGCGAGACCTTTTATTTCCACGCCGCGGCCTTGATGGCAGGCAGGCGCAGGCGATCATAGAGGTGGCTCGGTCTGTCTGCACAGGCTCGCCGGCTCGCCAGGTCGTGTCCGTCAACGTGGTGGAAATTGAGTGTAGCTGAAGCGGCTCCGTTTCAGGCGACTTCGGTGGAAATCTGTTCGGGTTTTGCAGTGTTGCCCATGGCCATGAGGTCGGCCATGGGTTCGGTCTGCATGTAGCGGTTCTGGATCTGCCATTCGTCGTTGGCCTCGAGAAGGACGGCGCCGATGAGCCGGATGATGGATCCCTCGTTCGGGAAGATTCCGACGACGTCGGCACGCCGCTTCACCTCCTTGTTCAGGCGCTCCAGGGAATTCGTCGAATGGATCCGGGTCCGGTGCTGACTGGGAAAATCCATGTGCGCCAGCACGTCGGTCTCGCTGTTGTCGATGAAGGCCCCGAGCTTTGGACACTTTCCCCGAAGCTGGTCGGCGACGTGGCGCAGCGCCTGGCTGGCGCTAGCACGATCGGGCTGGGCGAAGGCTTGGCGCAGCGCGGCCGCCGCCATGCTCTGCTGCGCCTTCGGGACATACGACAGGGCGTTGCGCATCCAATGCACCCGGCAGCGCTGCCAGGAGGCGCTGAACACCCGGCGAATGGCGGCTTTCAGCCCTTCGTGAGCATCCGAGATCACGAGCTTCACGCCGGACAGGCCGCGGCGCACGAGGCTCTTGAGGAAGCTCGACCAAAACGTCTCCGCTTCCGAGGGGCCGATGTGAAGGCCGACGATCTCGCGCTTGCCGTCCGTGTTCACGGCCACGGCGATTATGGCGGCGACCGAAACGATGCGTCCACCCTCGCGCTGCTTCAGGTAGGTCGCATCCAGCCAGAGGTAGGGCCAGTCGCCAGTGAGAGGACGGTCGAGGAAGCCGCCGACGCGTTCGTCGATGTCTTTGCACAGCTTCGATACGGTGCTCTTGCCGATCCCCGACAGCCCCATGGCCTGTACCAGATCGTCGACCCGCCGGGTGGAAACGCCGCTGATCCAAGCTTCCTGAATGACGGCAACCAAGGCCTTCTCCGAGAGCTTTCTCGGCTCCAGGAACGGCGGGAAGTAGCTGCCCTGCCGAAGCTTGGGTATCCGAAGCTGCAACGAGCCGAGCCGCGTGTCGAGCGAGCGGTCGCGGTAGCCATTGCGATAAGTCGCCCGTTCCTGCGTCCGTTCGTGGCGCCCGGCGCCGATCATGCCTTCAACGTCGACCTCCATAAGGAGCTGCATCACGCTCTCGGCTATCGTTCTCAGGAAATCGCCGTCCCCGGCTTTCGCAAAAAGCTCGGCAAGCGGTAGTCTGTCCTCGGTCATCGGGTTCTCCGGTCAGGTTGAAGTCTCGCAACTCCACCTTAGCCGCCCTATCCGGTGACCGCCTCAGCCACACCTTTCAATGTCGGAATTTCCACCACGAGCGCGGACACTACCGGCTCGCCAAGTGGATTGTCTGCTGAGCCTATGCCGCCGCGGGATGCGGCAGGTTGAGGCAAGCGTGGTCAGGGGGCTTCCGGTCCAGGCTCACGTGCGGGAGTCTGCCGTTCTAGAAGGCCTCTATGACACTCGACGCGCCACCGCAGAATGGACGCAGAACATCAACACTGCGAGACCGGATAGCTGTTTCGATACCAGACCAGCCGGTCTTCGCCCAAATCCTCACCGCAACCGGATCGGACGCTTCGCTCGGTTTGGGCTTCGCGTCTCCGTCGGTTGCTCAACCCGCACCCTGCGACGTAGCAGAAACGGTCGAGGATCATTGCCGCTCAATGACAATTCAGTGCAGGTCACCGACGCACTCATCATCAATGGCCCACCGAAATATACAAGGTGTAAATCATTATCCAAATCGTCAGGCACACTAAAATGGCCACTAGTCTTATCGACGATCCACGCACGAAGAATCCTCATGCCCAACACAAATTTCAAATAGTAATATTTATATAAAGTGAAAAAAATCAAAATCAAAATCACAAATGATGTCGTTTCGGCGGGGTAGTAGTTAGTGATGAACCCAATTCGAAATACCCAAGCAATTCCAGCAGATTGTGGTTCCTTCAATGGCGGGGCAGGAAGGGGCCGACAATGCCTTGAAGCTCTTAGAGCCCGATCCGAAAGTTGTTGAGCAATACCAGTATGTTGTGATTCAGGCCGTCTTTGCGAGGAGATGGAGTGAACGATGGCATGGTCTGGTATTGCCCGGCGCGAGCATAGCCGGGAGGGGTTGCGGTATCCAAGCGATATGACGGATCGGGAGTGGATGGTGACGGCTCCGTTTATCCCAGCCGCGAAACGCGGAGGGCGGCGCCGCTCGGCGGACATGCGCGAAGTTGTGAACGCCTTGCTCTACATCGCATCGAGCGGATGTGCATGGCGGCTGTTGCCCAAATGCTTTCCGCCGGTTTCGACGGTGCGGCGCTATTTTTACGCGTGGCGCGATGCCGGTCTGTTCGATGCGATCAACATGGCGCTGGTCATGAGCCTGCGCGAAATCGAAGGACGCGAAGCCTCGCCCAGTGCCGGTGTCATCGATAGCCAGTCGGTCAAAACCACGGAAAGCGGCGGGATTTGCGGCTATGACGCCGGCAAGAAGATCAAGGGCCGCAAGCGCCATATCCTCACCGACACCTGCGGCTTCCTGGTCATGATTCTCGTGCATGCCGCCGATATTCAAGACCGGGACGGCGCCGTCGATGTGCTCAAGGCGATACGCCGGCGTTTCCCGTGGCTGCGCCATGTCTTCGCCGATGGCGGTTACGCCGGGCAGAAACTGCGCGACGCGATCGCCCGCCATGGCGACTGGACCATCGAGATCATCAAGCGATCAGATGTCGCCAAAGGCTTCGAGATCCTGCCTCGACGGTGGGTCGTCGAGCGCACTTTCGCGTGGCTCGGACGATGCCGCCGCCTCGCAAAAGACTGGGAAACTTCCGTCTCCTCTTCAACCGCATGGGCGCTGATCGCCTCCATCCGCATGCTTACCCGGCGAACCGCAAGATATTGCTACGCTTGAGAAACTTCTGAATCGGGCTCTTAGGCGTGCTGGTCTGCGCCGGCTTGTGGACGAGGTTCGAGCGTCTCAAGAAGCGTCGACCAGCCGAGCCTGTCTGCCCTCAAGGTCGACCCGGTCGCCCTACACCTAACGATCCCGACGCAGCGATTAGGCCTTCCTCGTGAAGCGTATTCAAGAGATTGCCGAGGCGCGGGTACGCTGAATTTCCCCGCTTCCGCGGATAGATAGAGGGTTGGCATTCTGCCGGGCGGCAATCGCGGCGATTTCTGGCATTCGGCCGGTGGTTCGTCGCCGAGGGCCGAATGTCTGCGTCCGAGATTGTACCAAGCCTTCGATGGAGCTGAAGACGGCCATGCGGGCGGCGGTCTGGGTGGGCGAACTTGCGGCAATCGAGCCGCTCGCAATCGCGCGACGATCCGCTCAGGAAGCTCGGCCGGATGGGGATCTCGTTCTCGGCATTTAGACACGTCCCTTCGATCGTCGGATCGTGTCCCCGAAACCGGGGGAACTCCACCCGGATCGGACCCAGTACACCGGGGGCGACATTCGCGGGCGGGCGGCGCCCCCAAGGCTCGGCATCAAAAAGACCAAATTTCGCGCCCAAGACGTTAACCATGGAGGATTGGTCAGTAGTCCCCATCATCATGAATCTAAATGAAAATTTGCTCAATGTGTTGCGCTGCAGCATCACTTATCCCGTAACGAAGCTTTTCGGCTAAGAGAGAGTGCATTTCAGCAGACAATTAAATTCAAACCCTGATACCAATCGGCCGCCAGCGAACGAGCTTCTGTTGGAATGGGTCAAATGGGCGCGATCTCGGCATCGACAAAAGGGACTGCAATTTATGGGTCATGCTGGATGGATGCTGACATCGGGAGCGATGGCTGCGTTTGTGGGCCTTTCCGGTTGCACGGCGCTGCCTCGGTCGGGGCCGGATGACACGCTCATCCGAAAGCAGGCGACACTTTATTTCGCGGCTGCGGCCGACCAGAAACCACTCCTCAACTATGCTCTCGTCGACCTGACGCCAACCGTGCTGACCTACTTTCCGACGAGCAAGGTCGAGTCGTTCAGCAGGGGATTTGGGGCCACGAAGCGCAAGCCGCCGGAACTGCCGCTCGGAAGTGGCGATGTGGTCGCGGTGACAATTTTCGAGTCGTCGGCAGGTGGCTTGTTCATTCCGGCAGAGTCGGGAACCCGCCCTGGAAACTATGTGACCTTGCCGCAGCAGCGGGTCGACACGCGGGGAATGATCAGCGTTCCCTATGCTGGCGAAGTGCCGGCCGCAGGTCGGCTTCCAGCGGCCGTCGAGGCAGACATTCGGTCCCGCCTGGCCGATCGGGCGATCGAGCCTCAGGTGGTCATCAATGTGGTGACCAGCACGTCGAGCCAGGCTGCGGTTCTGGGTGACGTCAATGGGGCGGCCCGGTTCGAGGTGACTGCTGGCGGCGAGCGCGTGCTCGACCTCATTTCGCGGGCCGGCGGCATCAGCTCTCCGAGCCGGGAAACCACGGTGACGCTGCAGCGCAACGGAACGACGGCAACGGTTCCGTTCGACCTGCTGCTGGAAAAGCCGGAAGAGAACATCTTCGTTTATCCCGGCGACACGATCTACGCCAACCGAGACCGGCGAACCTTCCTGGCGTTCGGCGCTTCCGGGCTAAACGGCCGGATCGATTTCGAGGAGTCCAATCTCACTTTGGCCGAGGCGGTCGGCAAGGCGGGTGGCCTTCTGGATGCGCGCGCCGATCCGGGTCAGGTATTCCTCTACCGCCTCGTCTCGCCGGAAGTCCTTGCCAAGATCGGGATGCCGGTCGCGGCGAAGGCGACGGGTGGATTCCCGGTGATCTTCCGCGTCGACATGCGCGATCCGTCGACGTATTTCCTTGCGCAGCAGTTTGCGATGCAGGACAAGGACATCCTCTACGTGTCCAACTCTGACTCGACCGAGGTCGTTAAGTTCCTGAGCGTAATAAACTCGGTGTCGTCAGGCGTTGCCGGGCCTGCCGTCGACATCGCTTCGGGGCGGACCGCCGTCAACATCATCCGGAATTGAGCGGGGCGCCGGTGGCGGCGCTCCCCTTTCCCCGCTACGCCTCGGAAGGTACGTCGCAGTCAGCGGGTCGCCTTTGCTAACCAAATGGTAAGTTCTGCCAACCGTCCTTTGCGCTTGTGTTGGAAGTCTGCAATATAGTTTGAGTGCGGCTGTCCGCACGAGGCACACCAGTGGAAATTAAGATGTCAAACCGCATGCAGAAAGCCCTTTGGGCAAGCGCCGCGAGTGTCGGCCTCCTGTTGTCCGGTGGCGCGACGGCGCAGAGCGTTTCGCCGGAAAACCTGCCAGTGGTCGATCCGATGGCTCAGCCATCCGCCCCGGCTCCGCAGGATGCTGCCGAACCCGTTGCCGCCGCTGGGGTCGCGCCTGCTTCGGGAGATGTCGCGTCGCTGGAAGCCCCTGTCCCGGGCTCCGTCATGCCCTCGGCTTACCTCTCCGGCTCGGCACGTGTGTCGGACGATATAATTTCCGGTTGGCTGGCCAACCCGCAGAGCATGATCGTCGCCAATCCTAATGCCGGGCTACCGATGTCGAGCTACGTTACCTCCCTGACCGGATCCGACAATCGGTCGGTCGCGGTATTGCTGACAATCGGCAGGGATGGCATCGCCAGTCCTGCGCAGCAGGCCGCAATCGGCGCTGGAATGGCCCGTGCAGTCCTGACCGCGCAGACCGTAGCGCCGGAATATGCGGCCTTTGTCCTGGACGCGGTCGCCCAAAGTGGGTCGCCGCGCGTGATTGCGGCTTTCCAGGCTGCTCTTTCGCAGACGGCCACCGCGGCTCTGGGCAATGCGGGCGCCGGTGCTGCCGGCGGCGCGGGTGCCGGCGGCGGACCCGGGTCGGTTTCTGGCGGCGGAGCCCAGGGCGCCTCGGGTGTTGCGGGTACGACAAGCACGGTTGCGACCTCGGACGGTTCATTCTCCGTCGGAGGCTCGGGTAGCCCTTCCTTTAGCACGACGACGACGCTGACCGATGGTGCCGCCACCGGGATCGCCAGCCCCGCCGGCTAGGTCGATTTCGGTGGAGTGACAGGAAGCGCCTTCCCTCCTGTCTTCATCTCCGATGGATTTCCGCACGTTGGCTTTGCCGGCGAGCTGGGGGTGATTGTCGACCCCCAGCGCTTATCGAAGGTGTCAGGCCACAAAAATCACTTATTCTGAAGATGGTGAGTGTGGTTTGTACTCAGGGTGGGGTGGCTTGGATCCTGCATCTAGATAGGCTCTTTAATGATCCATTTTTCGGAGTCGCAAGTTCCCCCCGTTGCAGCGGAATCAAGCGCTGATGGGGACGGCGGCTATTTTATTGATCTAGACCGGTTGCTGGCAGCCGTCAGGCGACAGATCTGGGTGATCATCGCAGGCGGCATCGTGGGGTTGGTGCTGGGCCTCGCCTATTTGATCACCGCGGTTCCGCTATATACGGCCTCGACCAATATTCTGATCGATCGCAGCAGATCGAAGGTGGTGACCGAACTCACGGGCCCCGCCACGACCGCCAACCAAGACGCCGACATGGACAGTCAGGTGGAATTGCTGAAGTCCAAGGAGATGGCAAAAGCCGTCGTCGTGGCGCTCAAGCTGAATGAAAATGATGATTTCCTCGCCGGTGCTCCGTCCGTTCTTGGCTCTGCCGTCGGCAGTGTCCGGTCCGTCGTCAGCTCGCTGAGCGATTTTTTGTTTCCCGCCCAGATACTTGATGACAGCGATGAAAACGTCGCCGATGCCAAGTTCGGCGCGGCGGTCGGCACACTCATGCGGGATATCGTCGTGTCGCGCGTCGGTACGACCTACGTACTCTCCGTCTCTTACACCTCGGCCATTCCCTATCTCGCCGCCAATATCGCCAATGCCTATGGTGAAGCCTATCTGGACGATCAGTTGCAGGCGAAATTCGACGCGACCAAGCGGGCGAGTGTCTGGCTTCAGGACCGTATCGCCGAGCTGAAACAGCAGTCGTTTGAGGCCGACCTGAAGGTACAGCAGTTCCGACGGGACAACGGGCTCATCACCGCGGGGGGGCAGCTCGTTTCCGAACAGCAGCTGTCGGAGATCAACACTCAGCTGGTGACGGCACAGGCGGCGACTGCGGAAAGCAAGGCACAGTTCGACCAGATCGAGAACTTGATCAAGAGCGGACGGACCGATGCGGTGGTCAACGATGCGCTCGCCAGCTCAACCATCAATTCCCTGCGTGGCAAGTATCTCGATGTTTCCAAGCGCGAGTCCGAAATCCGCGCCAAGCTTGGGCCAACCCATGTCCAGGTCATTCGCCTTCAGGCGGAGGTCCGGAAGTATGAAGCGCAGATATTCGAAGAGATGCGCCGCATAGCGGAAAGCTATTTAAGCACTTATAAAGTTGCCGCCAGTCGGGAAGAGTCTCTGCGCAATAGTTTGGCCGAGATCGTCGGCGTGAACGCAAACGAAAATACATCGCAGGTTAAGCTGCGCGAACTGGAGCGTGAGGCGGACACTTTCCGGTCACTGTACGACAACTTCCTGCAGCGGTACCAGGAAACCGTGCAGCAGCAGTCATTCCCGATCACCGAAGCGCGCGTCATCACGCAGGCAGCCGAACCGGCGCGCCCGAGTTCGCCGAAGAAGCCGCTGATCCTGGCGTTGTTCGCGGTGCTGGGCGTTGCTGCCGCCACCTGTGTCGGTGGGTTTCGAGAATATCGCGATCGCTTCTTCCGGATAGGCAATCAGATCAGGCGCGAGTTGAATGTCGAGTTTCTCGGCTACATGCCGATCGTGTCGAATGGACCGCTTCGCGACGAGCAGATCAGTGCTGCCAAGATGGAAGCGGGCGGGGACATCTGGCGGCCGGAGTCGATGGCGACGCATGTGCGCTTCCACCCTATGTCGCCGTTCGCCGAAACCCTGCGCAACATCAAGGTCGCAGCCGACATGGGAATGCCGGAGCTCTCATCGAAAGTGATCGGCGTTGTCTCCTGTCTCCCCTCGGAAGGCAAATCGACGATTTCGGCCAATCTGGGAATTCTCCTGGCCATGCAGGGCGCAAAGGTGTTGCTGGTCGATGGCGACATGCGAAACCCCGGCCTGACGCGAAGCCTTCAATCCATCCCGGAGAACGGGCTGATCGAGACCATTGTCGGCGCTTCGGAGTTTGAGGAAACGCTGCGGTGGGATTCCTCCGGACGCCTTGCTGTTCTGCCCACCGTCCTCAAGCGGCGCGTATCGCATACCGCTGAGCTTCTGGCCTCACCGAGCATGGCCAAGATGCTCGACAGCAACAAGAGCAAGTTCGACTATGTCATTGTCGACTTGCCGCCGATCGGCCCCGTCGTGGATGCCAAAGCCTTTGCGCATCGCGTCGATGCCTTCGTCTTCGTCGTCGAATGGGGGGAGACATCGCGCTACATCGTTCGCAGCATGCTGAGCCATAACCCGGCTATCGCTGCAAAGACCCTTGGCGTCGTGTTGAACAAGTCGGACGCGAGCAAGATGAAGCTCTATCGCTCTTACGGCGCGGTCGAGTATTATTCGTCGCAGTACAAAGGCTATTACCATAGTTGAGCATGTCTGGCCGAAGCGGCTCGGGATCCTCCTTCGCCTTGGCTTCTGCTGTGCGTTCGTCGGTTTCGCCGGGCGGGCGTTGGTAGAGCAGGTTTCGGCGTATCGGTTGGACCAACTGGCCAGCACGCTGAAGGTCATGCGTGAGGAGCCGCTTGCCTCGCCCGAGCGACAGGACCAGATTGGCGCGCTCCTGGAGCGAAATCGCAGCTGCAGCGGCAAGATGGCCAGCAGTCGCGTGACGGCCGCCTTGTTTCTCTTGAAGCGAAGCATGCTGGATTCTGTCCCGGTCGAGCAGCGGACTGAGCGCTTCGTCGGTGCGCAGGACGCAGTCGCGTTCGCGCTCAGATGCAATCCATTGGACGGCGGACTCTGGCTCGTCGCCGCCACGCTCGATCGGCTGGCCGTGTACGAGCCCGAGCGCTTCCTGCAATTCGTGGCCATGTCCATCCGGACTGCGCCTTACGAAGAGTCGGTACTTCAGCGGCGCTGGACCCTGTTGGCGCCGCTTCTGGGCGACAAGGTGGTGCCGATCTACAATCGCGTACTGGCCGATGATCTCCACGCTGCCTTGCGACTGGGAGCAGTCGCTACCGCTGTCGCAACAACGGCCGCGCTTCGCCAGAGCGGTGCCGGCGGCATCGCTGACGAGGCGTTGGCGCGACTTTTGCCGGAGCGTCGTTTGGCGCTACAAACCGTGAGCGATGGCAAGCAAGAACGGCAGAGCCGGGCTGCGCGGTTCCGTGTTTTCGATCTGGCGCCTCTCGGTTTCGGACAATCGAGCAGCCGCTGAGGCCGAGCGTTGTCACGCGGCGCGTGACCATCGCCGAGGGCCTCGCCGATGTTCGTTTCTCCCAAGGAAGACGGCTGCTTTGTTGCAGGGCCCGCCCCATGCCGGTCAGTTGTGAGTGTCGATCGCGGGGATTTGAGTAAGCGTCATCCCGGCTCCACCTTTCGCGCTGTGGCCTGACAGGCGAGTCTGACGATCTTGAAGAGGATCGTTCTGTGTCTGGATTTGACATTACGCTTAAGCCGATGCGCCGGGTCGAGGTGATCAACGGGGCTGGGGGACGGCGTCGCTGGTCGGCGGACGACAAGGCACGGATCCTGGAGGAGACCTTGGTGTCAGGCGCGGCGGTTTCGGAAGTGGCCCGTCGGCACGGGCTATTGCCGCAGCAGATTTTTGGGTGGCGGCGTGAGGCACGCCGTGTGTTCGATGCGGGCTCGGCGGCCTCGCCGGCTTTCGTGCCCGTCATCGTCGAACCGCCCTCGAGTGTCGTGCCGCACAATTCGCCGAAGCCGCCGCGCCGCAAGCGGGCTGCGGCTCGAAGCGGCGGCGGGATCGAACTGGAGCTCTGTGGCGTCGTTGTTCGCATTGGCCCCGACGCGAGCCCAACGACGATAGCGGCGGTGATCTCGGCGCTGAAGTGTGGTTCGTGATCGGGCCGACGGGCGCGGTCCGGGTGATGGTGGCAACCAAGCCCGTCGACTTCCGCAAGGGCGCGGAAGGACTGGCGGCGCTGGTGCGCGAGACGATGGGCGCCGATCCATTCTCGGGCACGGTCTACGTCTTCCGGGCCAAGCGGGCCGACCGGATCAAGCTGGTATTCTGGGACGGCACCGGCGTGGTGCTGGTCGCCAAGCGGCTGGAGGACGGCCAGTTCCGCTGGCCGAAGGCCCAGGACAGCGTCATGCACCTGACCGCGGCGCAGCTATCGGCGCTGCTCGAAGGCCTCGACTGGCGCCGAGTCCACGAGGTCCAGACCAGCCGCGTCCCGTCGTCATCAGGCTGACCTCTGGGGACACAAAAGCCTGTTGCCGCAGGCGTTGGGAGGTGATTCACTTCTGGCATGACACCCGCTGCCGACACGCTTCCCGACGATCCCGGCACGCTCAAGGCGATGCTGATCACCGAGCGTCTGCGGGCTGAACGTCTCGAGCAAATCATCAAGGAATTGCAGCGCCACCGCTTCGGACGCCGGGCCGAGACGCTGCCGGAAGATCAGCTTCTGCTGGGCCTCGAAGAGGTCGAGCAGGCCGCAGCCGATGACGAGGCGGCCGCAGAGGCCGCGGCTCCGGACGTTCGGACAGAGCGCGCCGCCAAGCGCCGGGCAAATCGAGGCTCGCTGCCTGCCCACCTGCCTCGGATCGAGATGGTCGTCGACATCGAGGACAAGGCCTGCCCGTGCTGCCGCCATGCCCTGCATGTCATCGGCGAGGACGTCGCCGAGCGGCTCGACATCGTGCCGGCCCAGTTCCGGGTGCTCGTCACCCGTCGGCCCCGCTATGGCTGCCGGGCCTGCGAGGGCGTTGTCGTCCAGGCGCCGGCGCCGGCACGGCTGATCGAGGGCGGCATGCCCACCGAGGCTACCGTCGCCCACGTCCTCGTCTCCAAATTTGCCGACCATCTGCCGCTCTATCGCCAGGCGCAGATTTACGCCCGCCAGGGCGTCCATCTCGACCGCTCGACGCTCGCCGACTGGGTCGGTCGAGCTGCCTTCCTGCTGCGTCCCATCCACGAGCGGCTGTTGGGCCACCTCAAGGCATCATCGAAATTATTTGCTGACGAGACCACGGCGCCGGTGCTCGATCCCGGTCGCGGCCGGACAAAGACCGGGCAGCTCTTCGCCTATGCCCGGGACGATCGGCCATGGCAGGGCGGCGACCCGCCCGCCGTTGCCTATGTCTATGCGCCCGACCGCAAGGCCGAGCGGCCCATCGCCCATCTCAAGGGGTTTGCCGGCATCCTCCAGGTCGACGGCTATGGCGGCTACAAGGTGCTGGCCGAGAAAGGGGATGTCCGGCTCGCCTTCTGTTGGGCGCATGTCCGCCGACGGTTCTACGAACTCGCCGCCGCCGGCCCCGCACCGATCGCGGCCGAGATGCTGGAGCGCATCGCTGCGCTCTACCGGATCGAGACCGAGATCCGGGGACGACCGGCCGAGGTCCGCCGTCACGCACGCCAGGAAAGAACGAGGCCCGTCCTCGACGCGATCGAGCTATTCCTGCGCGAGAAGCTCGCGCTCATCAGCCAGAAGACCAAGCTCGCCGAGGCGATCCGCTACACGCTCTCACGTTGGGAAGGCCTTTGCCTCTTTACAGGCGACGGCCGTGTGGAAATCGACAACAACACCGTCGAGCGCTCGATCCGCCCGCTGGCCCTGACCCGTAAGAACGCCCTGTTCGCAGGCTCCGACGGCGGGGCCGGCCACTGGGCCGTCATCGCTTCGCTGATCGAAACCTGCAAGCTCAACGGCGTCGATCCACAGGCCTACATGACCGCCGTCATCACGCTGATCGTAAAGGGCCATCCCAACAGCGGCATCGATGATCTCATGCCATGGCAGTTTAGGCCCACGGACGCGCTCGCCGACGTGGCTTGAGGACGACGCTTACGGATTTGAAGCACCACCTGAATCTGCGCGTGCGGCCAACAAGCCGCGGTGGCCGTGATGCGGGCCGCCAGCGGCCTGACGGCCGTTTCTCTCGACGCGGATCCGCTGGAAAACCGGTGCGGTTCAGCCGAGAGCAGGCTTACAGTTTGGGTTCGACACCCTGTGTTCGACAAAGATCCAGCAATCGGCCCAGCATGCGCTCGGTGAGCTCAGCGCGGCGTTCTGCGGTGCTGAGGCTCGGTGTCTCCGTCTTAGCGAGATCGGTCAGCTGCTGTGCTGTCATTTCCGCGCCAATCCCCATCAGGCGGGCGGTAACCTGGTTGCCGAGAACGAACTTTTTCGCCTGCTGCTTGAGCGCTGCGGCGACGCCGCCTTTGGGTGGCGGAGCGACGGCCGCGTGGCGAGGCGCGACGCGCTGGGTGATCTCGTTCGTCAACTGCGCCTGCGTGGGCTCGACGGCCTGACCCCATCGCCCGAGCGTCGGCATTCCCATGCGCAACAGGACTTCGCCGGACGGAGGCGCAATCACGCGCAGCTTCAGCGGCAACCCGACCGAGCGGGTCCAGTCCGTCCATTTGAAGACCGAGAAGCTCTTGTTGGTGGTGAAGGCAATCCATGGGATGCCGTAAGTGTCGGCGATGATCGCTCCGTGCAGCGACTCGGTGAGAACCAGCTTGGCCGAGGCGATCTTCGGAATAACGTCGCTGACCGCCCCCATGGGATCGATGAGCGTCATTCCGGCATTGCGACAGACCGAGTCCCAGTCGTTGTGAAGCAGAGTCTCCCAATGCGGGATGACGACGGTCCCGAGGGATGTTGACGGTTTGGGGTACAGTCTCGGCGACAGGATCGCTCCGTCGGTCAACGCCTTGTCGGCGTCGATCCCGAGTTGCTCGGCCGAGAGCGGCCCGCGCACGCACCACACCTGTCGGTTGCTGTCATGACGATCAACGGGGAGATAGCCGACGCCGCTGGAGAAGACGTGGAGCCGCTCGATCTCGGGAAACTGCATGCCGATGATCGTGCCGATACCGAGAAAGCCCTGACGGTTGTCGTCTTCAAAAAGTTCGGGCACGAGATGGGGCCAGAGAAAGCCGTTCAAGTCGTCCCCGAAATTCGGGATCTTGGTCTTAAAGTAAAGCAGACGCATGGACGGATCCTTTGGATTGTCGGCCGAGAAGGGGCGCTGGCGGCTCCCGTCCCGGAAGGATTGGGGCAGCAGGATTATCGGGGTAGAGGCCGCTCGCCGTGGCGTACGACCGTGGTCGTTCGGGTCTGCGGGGCATCGCTCGTTTGGTCAGACCATTTTCGGATTCCCGACTGCTCGCAGCCCTTGGCAAAGACAGCGTAGTCCTCAAGTCCGGGATCGACGCAGTCAATGGCCGTCGCCGTCCGTCCAAGAGCGACGGCGAGCGCCGCTGCCGTTGCCCGCTCGGCCAGGGAGGTTCCCACAGCAAGGTTGACGGTGCTGCCCTGCTTGACGCTCGAGGTCTTGCCGTCCGCGCTGTCCCGGATGCTCAGCGAGTAGTCGCAATCGACTTTCTCGTCGGCTGGATTTCGCTGGACGCGCCTGCGGACGGCTTCCGTCAGGGACCGGGCAAGAGGCGCCATGCTTCCTGGATGTTTCAGGATGCCCGCAGCGACGGCGCGCAAGTCGCCGGCCTTGAGGCTTGCAATGAGGTCGACGGACCGGGCGTAATTGCCGAGGCGACGACCGCGTTCCCGAACGATTTCGCTGGTCGGCGAGCCGGCCGGAAGAGCGCTGAGGATGGCGTCATTGGCTGCCAGCATCTGGCGGACCTGAGACGCGTCGATCCGGTGCGAAACCGACGTGGAGCGCCGACGGTAGAGATAGTATGGTTCCGGCACATAGACTACCTTTTCCCCGCCAAGGATGAACTGAGCGAGAAAGTCGAAGTCCTCACCAATCATCAGGTGCTCGCGGTAGTGGGCCCCGGAGCGACGGAGCGCCCGGACGTCTATGAGCGGCTTCATGTAGCCGAAGCTGCTCGCCTTGCCGGCCGTGTTCAAGCCGAACAATTCCTCCGCCGTCACGGGGATGACCGGGCCTTCGGACTGCCGGCCGATGAACAGCCAGGCGGTGCGTTTGCCGCCTGTGTCGCTAAAGGCGATCAGCTCGTCACCGACGATTGCGGCGCCCGTGTCTCTGGCCCAAAGCAACATGCGCTCGATCCGGCGCGGATGCATCACGTCGTCGGCATCACAGACCAGTAGCCAGTCGCCCCGGGCTTCGGCGATGGCCCGATTGCGAGCCGCGGCGGGGCCGCCGAATTTGCCGGAAATGCAGCGAACACGGGGGTCGACCTGGGCGTGCTGCGACACGCGCTCGACGGTTCCGTCGGTCGATCCGTCGTCAATGATCAGGACCTCGAGATTGCCGTGGGTCTGCGCCCGTGCGGAGGCGATGGCTTCGTCGATCAGATCCTCGACATTGTGTGCGGCCATCACAATGGAGACCAGCGTCCCGGTCTCCTCGAAGCGCGGATTGTCCATCATTATGGCCTCTCGGTCTGGCAAGGCGAAAGAGATCCCGCGCTGGATCCGCTCCCTCGGCTATCTGGATCAGTGCTGACGGCTGCGGGAGACAACAAATTCTGAGAATGTCGGGGTGTTGCGCCCGAGCAATCGGATGGCTGCCCCGCGCCCCGCCAGACGAAGTGTTTCGCGAAGGCCAAGGAGACGCTGGGCGCCGACCGGGATCAAGGCTTTCGACAAGACCCGCGCGCGTACCTCCGCCGACGAAGCCAGCCGCTCGTTCGTCAGGAAGGCTTTCTGCTGGGCCCGGCTCATGCCTTTCCAGACGTTGCGCTGCAGGCACTGTACCGCACGTTTTAGATCCAGCTCCCGCTTCAGGTAGGAAGCCGTACCGCCGCTGTCCCGGGTCGTCTGCTCGCCGTTCTCAGCCCAGACACCCAGGGGCTCCATGGCCACATAGATGTCCTCGGCAATTGAAAAAGTGCGCATGTATTCCTGAAGCGTGGCGTTGCAGGGATAGCCGATCTCCAGCTCCGTCTTCGCCGCGCTCGACCAGAACAGGCCGCCATTCGATACGCCGATCCCCGACAGCAGCGACGAGCGGAAGGTCGCGGCGTCGTAAAGTCCCTCCCGGAAGAGATCGTCGAGGACGCCACTCTCTCCCAGATAGGCGTCGGGCGAGCCGCTCAGATGTTCCACGACCTGATTGCGAAGAAGCAGCGCGACCCCGTAGGTTCGCATCAACTCGATGTTCTGCTCGATGAACGTCGGAAGCACGAGATTGTCGTCCTCCAACACAAAAAAGTAGCTGGCGCCGTGCGGGTTCTCCCGTGAAAAACACTGGTCTATGTTCTTGGAGGCGTAGCGTCGCGGCGCGTTCCGGTGATGGCGGATCCGAGGGTCGCCGATCTCCGAACAGACAAGTTCGCCCGCTGCATCCGGGTCATCGTCGTAGACGTCGCAGACCCAGTTCTGCCAGGTCTGATCCCGGAGTCCCTCAAGCGCTCGCCGCAGTGCCGCTGGCCGCTTGTAGGTCGGCGTGCGGATATGAACTAAGGCGCCGTCGTCTTGTGTCAGCATAATGTTTTCCACGAACTCGCCGATGAATTGCGCTTGAATTTCGCCGCCAATCCGACCTGTCGGCGGAGGAAAGGCCGTTCCAGTTCTACTTCAGGCGACGCTTAACTTCTGCCGCCGCGCCCTGACCAGAGCGACCAGCGGCTTGAGCCGGTGCCGCGAGGCTATCGCGACGATGACAAGGTAGACCAGGCCGCCCGCGAAGACCTCGATGGCCAGGCGCAGCAGCTGCTCTTCATCGCTCAAAAAGTGCCGAAGGCCAAGGACGACAGCCGCCATGGCGAGCGCGGCGCCTGCCGGAGCGAGAAACTGCTTGAGGTAGGTGGCTTGGCTGATGCCGACAAGACGGGACGCCATGCCCACGCTTGCAGGCCAGAAGAGGTAGGTCTTTACCGCGATCGCGATCACAACCGCGTCGACGCCGTACGAGTACCCGAAAGCAACGATGAGAATGGTGGCCACTTGCGAAATCAACTGATAGTAGAACCACCAGGCTTCCCTGTTCTGGCTCTTGAACAGGGAAGCCTGAATGACGCCGATGCAGCTGAGCAGTCCGATGGCGCAGAAGCCCTGCAAAGGCAGGACAGCCGGGATCCATTTGGGATCGAAGATCAGGGGAACCACATCGTCCGCCACGATTGCGAGGCCGGCAAAGGCCGGGAAGGAAATCAAGGCGGATCCGTACGTTGCCAGCAGGAACGCCTCCCGCACCTTGCGCTGGTCGTTCTGCAGCGAGGAAAGCAGCGTGTGAGACACATTCCCGAGCGCACCGGCGATCACATCGTTCAGCATGAGAAACACGCGCCGGGCAAAGTTGAAAATGCCGAGCGCGGCCGGACCCGCCAGCGAGCCGAAGGCGATCTGGTCGAGGCTCATCATCTGCATGAAACGGTTGCCGGATGCAAAAATTCCGTAGTGGGCGATCTGGCGGAGCGACTGGAGACTAAAGGCAAAGCGCGGTCTCCACTCGACACTCAGGAAAGACGCCACGCATGCAATCACCGACACGGTCACCTGCGAGACCGCCAGCGCCCAGAGACCGAAGCCAAAAAGCAGCAGTCCGATGCACAGAATGCCCGAAACGATGGCCGCGACAGTCGTGCGCAGGGCAAACAGGTTGAATCTCATCGATCGGATGATCAGCGCGTTCGGGACTGCCGCCGCCAGATCGAACAGGACTCGCGATCCCAGCACGGGTAGCAGCGCCGCCATGAGCGGCGCGCCCGTCAGACGGGCGATCGGCTCGGAAAGGGCGATGAGCAGGGCGTACAAGACCAGGGAAGAACCGAAACACAGCCAAAAGATCGTATCGAGATGGCTCCGGCTGATCTGAGAGCGCTGCACCAACGCTTCGGCGAAGGCGGCAGGCGCGATGGCACTGACGAAAGAGCCAATGCTCGCGGCAAGCGCGACCAGTCCGAAATCGACCGGTGACAGGTAGCGCGAACTGATGATGAAAACCGCGCTGCTGGTCAGCGTTGGAACGATCACGGTCACGCTGGACCAGATGACGCCACGCATGGCCGCCTTCTGCCGGCCCGTGGTCGGAGCGGCATATTCGTCAGGCAAAACGGGGATGCCGTTTGTCGGGTCGTCTCGCGATCGTCCGCTCTCGCTCAATGGCGATGGTCCTCTTCGGCCGTGCACGATTGTGTTTGGGTCCGGTTCCCAATGACGACCAAGGCATATTTCAAACGCTGTCAGTCTGCAATGGGCTATGCTCCAGGTCTGCCAGTCCGAAGCATCGATATCCTAGTCGCTCGCACGATATGGCAAGTAATATGCGGCATGAATATCTAGTGAGAGTGTCGAGACCCATCGAAGGTGAGGTTCGACTGCATGCGTACATTTGCTGACATCGAGGGTCGTCTTGCATGGCTGCTTCGATCTGGCCTCATTCCGCGCTTCCGGAGAACAACGAGGAGAGGGCGTAAAGCCCGCGGGAAACCGCATGGATCAACGATGGGCAGGGTTGCCGGAACGGGTTGGCCCGCAGATGGCGGTTTCGCCGGAGCGATCCTGGCCGACTGGCGCCGTTGCGCGGGGGGCGAGTTCGATACAGAACTGCCTCCCGACTCCCGCGTCTGAGCGCCCCAGACGCTGATTTTTCGGCTGCTAATCGGCTGCTAATTTCGCTCTCAGTTTATGACCTGTTGCTCCATACGGCAACACCCGCACTCCATGAGCGCCAAAAATTGCGTCCTCCTCGGCGCATGGCTGCCATGCAATGAGACGATGTCTCTGGTTAACAGCCCATATCGCTTGGAGTCGGCCCTGCTCATCTAGCGGTATACATCAGCAATATTGATCAAAAATATCTAGGAAAAACAGAGTCTTGAAGGGGTCTGTACGAAAAGTTGGCAATTTCTCGCCGGTCCAAAGATGGTGTCACGGCACGTCGTCTTGCCATGATTATGGCAGGACGGTCTAATTTGCATGAATTCGTTGCAAATATTCCTGTTGCACCGCAGCGAGGCATGGACTAACCCTTCCAAGGCCAGGGTAATAGACTGTTTACCTTACTGTGGTCTGAAAAAATGGATGATGCAATGAGTATAGATGACGCATCCTCGGGTCGATATCAGGTATCACGCGGATTACTGCCATCATATTGGAAATTTTCCTCTAACCGAAATCCAGTTGATGGCCAGCGCGTGCGCGGTCCTGACGAAAGTTCTTTTTATGTCCGATTTGGCTTAAAGAGAGCGCTTGACATCATCGTCGCCTCATTGGTGATTATTTTTCTGGCTCCGATCCTGCTGATCATTTCTGTTGCGGTGGCGGTGCAGGGCGGAGTGCCTATTCTGTTCCGGCATCGCCGGATCGGCGTCGGCGAAAGAACCTTCGATTGTCTCAAGTTCCGCTCGATGGTGCGTGACTCCGAGGCGCAGCTGCAGAATCTCTTGCAGACATGCCCGGCCAGCCGGAAGGAGTGGGAGGAGACGCAGAAGCTGCGTCGCGATCCGCGCGTCCATACGGTCGGCAACATTTTGCGCAAGTCGAGCCTCGATGAATTGCCGCAGCTGATCAATGTGCTGCGAGGCGAAATGAGCCTTGTCGGTCCGCGGCCGATCGTTGCTGCTGAGATCCCGCGGTACGGCGACAAGTACGAGATCTACACGTCCGTTCGTCCGGGACTGACCGGCCTGTGGCAGGTCAGTGGCCGCAGCGACGTGGGCTATGGGGAGCGCGTCGCTCTCGACGTGCAGTATACGCAGTCGATCGGCCTCTGGAGCGACCTTCGCATTCTTGCCAAGACGGCGTGGGTCGTGGTTGCCGGACGCGGCAGTTGCTGAGATAACTGCGACCTCAATCGCGCATCTTCGGCGACGATCTGACCGGCAGGTATCGAATTTGCATTTTCCATTGAGAAGCTATGAGTCCACAGGTCTCTCGCGGCGGTCGCGAGGGACCTTTTTTACTTCGAGCGACGCGATCGCGATGCTGCTTCTCGTTGCCCTGCTGGTTCTGTCAGGGTGCCAGCTCTCTTCGTCGTCCGCATCGTATGCGGCAATCAACGACGGCGGTTTTTCCGTTGCCCAGGTCCCGATCGACAGGGTGCCGGCGCGGTATCGGCGTCAGACGGTGGCCTATGCCTCGCCATACGCTCCAGGGACGATCGTCATCGATCCTTCCAAAAACTTCTTGTACCTGATCGAGCCCGGCGGGCGCGCCTTGCGCTATGGCGTCAGCACGGGTGACGGCGCCTTTTCCTGGGCAGGCTCGGCTCAAATTGGGCGGAAGGCGCATTGGCCATCATGGTCGCCGACGCCTGAAATGATTGCGCGTTCCGCGGGGACGGGCACGAAGCCGAAGGGGAGGGCGCCGGGGGCTCTCAATCCTCTGGGAGCGCGGGCATTGTATCTTTTTCAGGACGGTCGCGACACGCTCTACAGGGTACACGGCACATCCGAGTGGTGGTCCATCGGGCGGACGGCCTCGTTGGGCTGCATTCGCTTGCTCAATCAGGACGTGATCGATCTCTTCGACCGGGTGCCGCTCCATGCCACGGTGATCGTACTGCCTCGGTAGGCGCCCTTTCCTGGCGGCGCTGCGAACTTCCTCGCCGAGGGACAAGGATGGCGACGCCTTGGTATCCGATGACGAAAAGGGCCGCCGGACCCAGATCAACGCGCAGAGCCGGGCGCACCTGCCTGATGAGCCAGATCGCATGTTCGGATTTCTCGCTTGAATCAGAGAGGGACGACAGCGTTTTCGGTGCGACGACCATGCTCCTATCCCGCGACACCATCGAAATTGACGCCGCAGTCGCCCACTCCCCAGCCCCCGCAACGGATCCCCGATCAAGCCGGATGGCCAGCCTGCGACCCGCGCGACCTTCACGGGGGCGTCGGTGCATCCAGCGCGAAAGTCCGATAGCCGTTGTTGGGCCTGGGAAGGTCAATGGTGAGATTGAAGCGCCAGTCGTCGCTCACCTCTTTGGAAAAACGGATGCGGACGCCGTCCTGGGTAAGGTTGAACGGCTTGAGACGCGATATGTTCAATTTCGCTGTCTGCGGCATATCCAGATGCATGGCCGCATAGAGCTTCGCCATTCGCTCATTCAGTTCGACGGTGCCCGTTAGGGCGGCACTCGCCGTGGGCGCCACCAGCTTAAAACGCAGGAAGCCGACCCGCGTCTCGTCTTCGCCTCGCGCCATCGCGAAGATGCTGGAGGATTGTGGGTTATTGGTCGCTGCCAGCTTCCCGCTCGCCAGGCATTCCCACTCGTCGGGATACACCACGCTTTTCGACCAGTGGGCAAGGGCGTCGTCAGTCGACATCGCCTTGCACAGTGAGAGCGGCTCTATCACGATTTGACGCTGGAAAGTTAACCCGGATCGAAGGGGCGCTGGCCGCGATGCAAAAAGTCGCGGATTGATTTCGGTCAGCACAGCGTCGCCATCCGATGCGATCGGCTGCGGCGCTTCCTTTGCCGCCGGACCGTCGTGGTGAACCACGGCCGGCACACTGCGATCGCCGGTTGCGACATCCTGAACGCCCGAACGCCAATAAACCGCAACGGCGGCACAACCACAGATCGCGCCAACCAAAAGCAGCCTCATCACCATCAGGGCGATGCTGTGGTCCGACAGCGACGACGTTAAGCGGTGCCCTCTTGGACCACCCAGGTCTGTCGCTGGAAACGATGGGGGCCTGTCAGCACCGACCATACCGATCCTATTTCGAGCCTCTGCGCGGGCAAAGCCTGCCTACCCTCATCGGCGCAGATTGCAGCCGAACCGCCAGTGGACCTGCCTTCTACGATACCTTATAAGGCCGCGTAACATCAAGGCGCGACATCCAAATCACAGATCATCTCTGCATGCACACGGGCCAAATCTAGAAATCGGCATGACCCCATTATCAATTTCTCCCTTTTTCCTTCTTCCTGTTTCTGCGTTTCATGAACCAGACTTCGACGGGCCGGGATGCGCGGGAAGAAGCATGAACAGCAACTATGCCGGTTGCCTCGCTCGCGTGTCGCAAAGGTAATTCAACCGTGGAAAGTCGGAGCGTTGGGCTTCCCCTTGCCCTTGAAGGGCCCTCGCGCCTGAAACTCATCGGCCGCGGGCTCGTCTATCTCGGCCTATTGGCGGCTGTTTTGCCGAAAGGGTCGCCAAACGCGATCGCGCTCCTCGCCTGCGGCCTGCCCATCGGTCTGGCTGCTCTCCTGGCAAGCATGGTCCCCAGTCGCAATCCGGCGATCGCTGCCACTGTGCACTACAGCATGGCGCTGATCATCGGGCTGGTCATCTACATTCTGCTGCAGTCGTGGCAGTTTCCAGGCAATCCTTTTGCACATGCGATATGGACTGAGATGGGACCGTTGATCGAACCCGCCGGTGGAGCGGTTTCGGTGGAGCCCTCGGCGACACGCCTTGCCTTGTTCAATCTGGTCCCGCCCTTTCTGCTCTATGCTGCCATCCTGGCGTTATTCGACAGCGACCGGGCCGCCTTCCGCCTTATTGCCTTCTTAGCCGTGCTGGGCGGTTGCTTTGCTCTGTTCGGAGTGGTGCAGATTGTTTGGGCGCCGCACAGTCTGATGTTTTTCCCCAAGCAATTCTACATCGGCTCGCTGACAAGCGTCTTCGTCAATCCGAACACCGCCGGAACGTTTCTTGGGCTCGCCAGTCTTGTTGCTCTTTCTTGGCTCCTGCGGACGCTCGGCGACACCGGCGTCGCCGAGCCGCTCAAAAATCTCTTCAGCGATGAGACACTCAGGCCGTGGCGCGGCAGAATCTGCGCGATTTGCTTGATGTTCGGGCTGGTGCTTCTGGCGTTTTTTCTCACCAAGTCGCGGGGCGCGATGCTGGCGACGCTGGCGAGTTACATGGTCGTCATGCCTCTGCTGACGTCAGGCTCCAGATCCTCGCTGCGGCGGGGGCTTTTCAAGGGCGCACTGGCGGATTTGACCCATTCCCGGGCGGCTGGGATCGCGATCGCGCTTGGCGGGGTCGTGCTGGTGTCCGTCCTGTTCGGGACTCAGGCCCTGTATCGCCTGGAGCGTCAGGGTGTAGATGTCGCACGCTTCTGCGTCTATGCCGCGTCCTGGCATGCCTTTGCAGACAACTGGCTGCTGGGCACCGGTTTCGGCACGTTTCAGAGCATTTTCCCAAGCTATCGGCTGCCCGACTGCGATATCTCCCGTGTTTTCGAACGCGCCCACAATTTCTATCTTGAGGGCATGCTCGGTCTCGGGATCGGGTTCATTCCGATCGCAATTTTAACCTATTGGCATGTGATATCGAACCTGCTTGTCGGACTTCGAACCCGGCGGAAATACCGCTTCGTTGCAATTGCCGGGCTGGGCGGTGTGCTGCTTGTCACCCTGCATGGATTGGTCGATTTTTCGCTCCAGATTCCTGGCATGGCGGCCTACTTCGCCAGTTTTCTTGCGGCGTCGACTGTCATCGCGCTGCGACGAGCGCCAAGGTAGACGACCTTGAGTCACATCGATCCGGTGCGCGGATCGGGCGTCCGGTTGCCGCGCAAGCGTTAGTTTTCCGCGGCCACAAGTTCACGTCGGACAGAGATTCTGGCGGAGGCCAAAGCCCTGCAGCGTTGAATTTGGCGGAGCGCGGCGCATCGGTGCTCTTAGGCATAATCGCGACCTGTCGGGGCCCTCATGTTGCAGGGCACAATAATTTGGCCTATTTTCGCGCCACGAGGGCCAGGAGACGGCATGCTACACATACTGTACCTGGTGCACGACCTTGATGACCCTGCCGTCCGACGCCGTGTGATGATGCTGGTTTTCGGTGGGGCCGAGGTCACCCTAGCCGGCTTTCGACGCAGCAACCTTCCCGTGCGAGAGATTGCCGGAATTCAGCCGATCGACCTCGGCAGCACCGCCGACGGAAAGTTCGTGCAACGCCTCATGGCCATTTCCGCGGCGGGGTTGCAGCTTGGCCGTCGCCTCGCCTCGGTGCGGGCGCCGGATATCATTATCGCCCGCAATCTTGAAATGCTGGCTTTGGCCAACCGGGCCCGGAGTCTTTTCGGCGGCAGCGCGCCGATCGTCTACGAGTGTCTCGACATCCATCGTCTTCTGCTGCGCGACGACGCCGTCGGCCGCAGCATGCGGAGCGTCGAGCGGAGGCTGCTGCGCAATGCCAGCCTTCTGATAACGAGTTCCCCTGCCTTCCTGCGCGAGTATTTCGCGCAGCGACAGGAGGCCAACCTGCCGACATTTCTTTTGGAGAACAAGGTGCTCTCGCTGGGCGAGGGGGACGCGCCCGCGGGGTCGACGGCTGCAGACTTCGATGCGCCGATGCGAATCGGCTGGTTCGGCGCGCTTCGTTGCCGGAAATCGCTGGCGCTCCTGTCGGACTTCACCCGCCAGATGCGCGGGCGCTGCGAGGTGACGCTGCGCGGACGGCCGGCCCGCTCCGAATTTGCGGATTTCGAGGCGCAGGTTGCCGCAGAGCCGTATCTTGCCTTCCAGGGGCCATACCGTAATCCGGAGGATCTGGCGGCGATCTATGCCGCGGTTCATTTCGTCTGGGCGATCGATTTCTTCGAGGCCGGACTCAACTCAGACTGGCTTCTGCCCAATCGCCTGTACGAGGGATGCGGCCATGGCGTCGTACCCATCGCGATGGCCGGCACCGAGACGGCCCGCTTTCTTGCCGAGCATGAAATGGGGCTGATCCTCGATGAGGCGACTCCCGAAGCCCTGGTCCGACTCATGTCGTCAATCGATGCCGCACGCTACCACGCCGAGCGCGAGCGCGTTGCCGCCTGGCCACCGCAGCGCTGGATTGCAGACAAAGCCGACTGCCAGTCTTTGGTGGCGCGGCTGCGCGAACTGGTCGCTGCCGAGGGCAGACCTGTATGGGAGAGCGCCGCGTGACTGAACTGAGTCGGCTGGACGCTTCGCCCAGCTCTGGGCTGATCGTCATTCCCTGTCTGAACGAAGCGGCCAATATCGAGGGTCTCGTGGCCGACATGCACGCGGCAGCCGAGCGGCAGGACCTGACGCTCGTCGTCGCCGACGGTGGCAGCACCGATGGCACTTTGCAGATCCTCGACAAGATCGCCCCGCGTTTTCCGCGGCTCATCGTCGTTGCCAATCCGCGCCGGCTTCAAAGTGCGGCGCTGAATTTAGTCGCCGAGCGTTTCGGTGAATCGGCCGAGTTTCTCATTCGCGTCGATGCCCATGGCGAGTACCCCTCCAATTACTGTGACCAGTTGATTGAAGAAATGCGCGCCACGAACGCCGATTCCGTCGTCGTGGGGATGGTCACGCAGGGCGCGGCCGGCTTTCAAAGGGCGGCGGCCGCCGCGCAGAACTCCAAGCTCGGCAATGGCGGTTCGAAGCACCGGAGCGGTGCCCGCGGCCACTGGATCGACCACGGGCATCATGCCCTGATGCGGCTCGAGGCATTTCGCGCCGTTGGCGGCTACGACGAAAGCTTCAGCCACAACGAGGATGCAGAACTCGATACCCGGCTGGGAGCCGCAGGCTACCGCATCTGGATGACGGATCGGACGCACATGCGCTACTTCCCGCGCTCGACCATTTCGGGCTTGTTCAAACAGTATCTCGGCTATGGCGGCGGAAGGGCAAGGAACCTCCTGAAGCACGGCAACCGACCCAAGCCCAGGCAATCGATCCTGCTGCTGGTCGCGCCCTTCGTCGTCCTCAGTCTTCTGGGGCCGATCTGGTGGTGGGCGGCGTTGCCGGCGGCTGCCTGGGCGGTCGCTTGCCTTGGGTATGGTGCGGTGGTGGCCGCGAGAACCGGGGCGGGTCCAATGGTCGGAGTGGCTGCGATGGTGATGCACTTCGCCTGGTCGACCGGGTTCTGGCTGCATCTGTTGACCCCGCGGACCCGGCCGGCGCCGAGCTTGGCAGCATGAGCCTCTCCCGCCGACCCCTCGCCGTCGATATATGCGTCTGCACTTTCCGCCGGCCGATCTTGGGCGAGACGATCAGGTCTCTGGCTGCTCTGGAGATACCGGACGGCATCGAGATCAAGGTGATCGTCGCCGACAACGATGTGGTGCCGAGTGCCGAGGAACTTGTCGCACGCCTGGCGACGGAGATCCCGTTTCCAATCCTGTACCTTCACGCGCCGGCCTGCAACATATCGGTGGCCCGCAATGCCTGTCTCGACGCAGCAACGGGCGACTTCGCCGCCTTCATCGATGACGACGAGACCGTAACGCCTGGATGGCTGGCCGCTCTTCTCGCTGTCGTCGAGGCAGAGGCGGCCGATGTCGTGCTGGGACCCGCCCGGGCCGTCTATGCCGCAAAGGCCCCGGACTGGATGAAGGCGGGCGACTTCCACTCGACACTGCCGGTCTGGGTGAATGGCAAGATTTGCAGTGGCTACACCTGCAATGTGCTGCTTCGACGGGCGTCTCCCTTCGTCGCAGGACTGCGCTTCAAACCGGAACTCGGCCAAAGCGGGGGCGAGGACACCGACTTTTTCACCAGGCTGACGCGCGCCGGCGGCCGCATTGCCTATGCCGAGAAGGCGGTTGTCGACGATCCGGTGCCGGCGGACCGGGCAAGCTTTGCTTGGCTCGTCAAGCGTCGCTTTCGCATGGGCCAGACCCATGGCAGGGTGGTCATCGGCGAGTTGCGCAGGCGGGCGCGGGCCGGCCAGGTGGGCCTGGCGGCGGGCAAGGCAGGACTGTGTTTCATCGCCGCCGCCGCCCATTTTCCCTTCGCGGCCCGGCGAAATCGCTTCGCGCTCCGCGGGGCCATGCATGTCGGCGTCGTCAGCGCTCTTCTCGGCATGACGGAAATCCGCCCATATGGCGATATACAGCCATAACTGAAGGGCCCGTGAAGCCTCTCTTCGGCAGCCCGGTGGTGCGTCGAAACAAATCAAATGCACAAGGGGCCGCAGACGTCCGGGGCTAGGTTACAAAATGGCACGGGGGCGTTGATTTCAAATGTCCTCGGGCTGTTGCCGGTATTCGATCACCAAGCCATCCGCTCCTGGCTATGAAGCGGATCGGAAGCATGCGCCGAACTCGTCCAGGACGCAGACATCTCCGCAAGCGATTGTTATTCTGACAGATGCGATCGGATGGCCATCCGGCTTCGGCGCCGGCGAGGAAAAGTTCGTCCGACGGGCCAATATTGGATCAGTCTTGAGTTTCTGCCGTCACGAAACGCGTGATGTTTGCTTCTGCAGTCAGCAGAATCAGGGTGAGGGGTGCGAATGAGCGAAGCAATCAAAAGTGACTTGCGACCCCTCGCGCCTTCGAGGTCCAAATCGAAGCGGTTCGGCTTGTATGCCAATCTCGTTTGGTTGTCGGCGATGCTCGCGATCGCCCCCCTCTTCATCAATGACTGGATTGGGGCAGTTTCACCGCTGCTCTTTTTGTTCTTTGGCGGCGTGATTGTTTTGAACAATACGCCGAAGGCGGCGTCGATCATAATACAGAATAAATTTCTTCTCATATTTCCGCTTCTGGCTTTCGTATCAATTATTTGGTCTAATTATCCAATGCTCAGTCTGCGCCACTCGGTGCAGCTTTTGATGACATTCACCGTGGCAATAATAGTTCTTGAACGAATAGATGCACGCGGTTTCATGCGCGTGCTGTTCACGGCGGCGGCGGCGGGCGCCATCATGAGCCTGCTGTTCGGCAAAGTCCGTGGTGACGGTATCGCAATTGGCGTCTTTGGGAGCAAAAACGCGTACGCTGCGGTACTGGCCATTGGCGTTATCAGCTCATATGCCGTGACATTTGATCCCAGAAGGGGCGCGCTATGGCGCGCTTCTGGGCCCATCTTGTTTCTCATTTCCTTTAAGGGAATGCTGAGTGCGCAGTCTGCCGGCACCATCTTGACCTTGGTTCCGGCACTGGCGCTTTTTTCCGGTCTCGCCGTTGTCGGAAAGCTCTCCAGGAGTGCGCGCGGTGCCACGCTGCTCCTGGGCATTGGCGTCGTCCTGACGGCAGTCCTCTTCTACATCGGCTGGGGGGACGCGCTGCTCGGAGAGGTGCTCGCGGCAGCGGGAAAGGATGCGACGCTCACCGGACGCACTGACCTGTGGATCGTCGCCAAGCAGTTCATCGCGACCAATCCCGTCCTCGGCGTCGGATATCAGGCGTTCTGGGTGCAGGGTTTTCCTCCCGCCGAAAGAATCTGGGATTATTTCCTGATCCGGAGCCGAAGCGGGTTCAATTTCCACAACACCTACTACGAAATCAGCGTCCAGCTGGGTCTCATCGGTGGGATCCTGGCGTTCGCGACAATGACGTTCGCGCTGTGTCTGTCGCTTTTCACCGCCCTGCGCTATCCGTCCCCGCCCCAGTTCTTCATCGCATCGCTGATGGCCTTCATGTATCTCAAGAGTTTTGGCGAAGTCGGCGTCTTCTTCGAATTTCGTGGCTGGACCATCATCCTGATCGCGACCATCATCTATTCGCTTCGTCCGCTAAAAGGCGATGGTGTTAGGCCCAAGGCAATTCCTCCCTCCCGAAGGCATGACATCGAACCCTCACGGTTTCGTCCATCATAATGCCCCCCGATCATGGTTCGCCCCTGAAAAGGGGCCCTCCGGGAATGGCGCTGCGTTTTGACGGCGGAGGGCAGGCCCAGGGCGACAGATGACGTGCCACCGGGAATTCGGACCGTTTTGAGCTGGAATTTTCCAATAATGATCCCGAGATCGGGACGAGGAGAATTCCATGAGGAAGCCGACGCTCACCGAGGCGCAGATCGCGTCTGTTCTGAAGCATCGCGATGAAGGCCCGGCGGTGGTGGAGGCGTGCCGCAAGGCCGGCTTCGGACGCTACCTTCAACAACTGATGCAAGCGGGATGGCGGCATGATGCCATCGGAGGCGAAGAATCTGCGCCTGCTCGAAGAGGAGAAGGGCAAGCTGAAGCGGCCTGTCGCGGCGTTCTCCCGGTCGTGTCCCCGCCCGTGGTGTAGCTCGACGGTAGCGTCGCCGATCTCGCCCGCGCCTTTGATTGCGCTGTAGGACGGGATTGGCGACGCGGTGGTCACCAGCGGTTTCCGGTTAGGCTTGGGTTGCGAGACCTAACCGCAACCGGAGATCCCCTGATGACCGACGACATGATGAGCCTGCGCAGCCTTCTGGAGAAGACCCCGGACGCCGATCTGTTGCGCGAGATGATCGGCTTTGCCGCCGAGCGGCTGATGGAACTGGAGGTCGGCAATGCGACCGGCGCCGGCTATGGCGAGAAGAGCGCCGAGCGCCTCGCCCAGCGCAACGGCTATCGCGACAGGGACTGGCATACCCGTGCCGGCACCGTCGAGCTGCGCATTCCCAGGCTGCGCAAGGGCAGCTACTTTCCCGGCTTCCTCGAGCCGCGGCGCATGGCCGAGAAGGCCCTGACGGCCGTGATCCAGGAAGCCTATGTCCAGGGCATCTCGACCCGTTCGGTCGACGACCTGGTCAAGGCGATGGGCATGGACGGCATCTCCAAGAGCCAGGTGTCGAGGCTTTGCGAAGAGATCGACGGCAAGGTGAAGGTCTTCCTCGAACGGCCGATCGAGGGCGACTGGCCCTATCTCTGGATCGACGCGACCTACCTGAAGGTCCGCCGCGGCGGGCGCATCGTCTCGGTCGCCGTGATCATCGCCGTCGGCGTCAACGCCGATGGCCGGCGCGAGGTGCTCGGCATGGAGGTCGGCACCTCGGAAGCCGAGCCGATCTGGACCGAATTCCTGCGCAAGCTGACCCGGCGCGGCCTGCGCGGCGTGAAGCTCGTCGTGTCCGATGCGCACGAGGGCATCAAGGCGGCCGTCACCAAGGTCCTGACGGCGACATGGCAGCGATGCCGGGTGCACTTCATGCGCAACGTGCTGGCCCATGCCGGCAAGAGCGGACGCCGGGTGGTGTCGGCCTTCATCGCCACCGCCTTCGCCCAGGAGACGCCCGAGGCCGCAAGCCTGCAATGGCGCTCCGTCGCCGACCAGATCCGGCCGAAGGTGCCCAAGCTCGCCGCCATCCTCGACGGCGCCGAAGAGGATGTCTTGGCCTACATGACCTTCCCCAGGGAGCATCGCGCCAAGCTGCACAGCATCAACCCCATCGAGCGGCTGAACGGGGAGATCAAGCGGCGCACCGACGTCGTCGGCATCTTTCCGAACGACGAGGCCATCCTGCGTCTCGTCGGCGCTCTGCTGCTCGAGCAGAATGACGAGTGGGCCGTGCAGCGGGCGAGGTACATGACGCTGGAATCCGTTGCACCCTTGAGCGATGATCCTCTCGTCAGCCTGCCAGCAATGACGCGCTGATCAACCCGGCCTGGCCGGAACCGACGTGTGACGCCGTCAGCTACACCACGCTAGGGGACACGATCCGTTCTCCCTCACCAAGCGGATTTTAACCTCTGGGCCGGATCGACATTCATCTCAACCATATCATGGCGCCGGCGAGGTGTACGAAGCCTGCGAAGTGGACGGTCCGCGGGTCATAGCGTGTGGCGAAACGGCGGAAGTGCTTGAGCTTGCCCCACTAGCGGCTTACAAGACAACGGTTTAGGCTGGGGTGATGGAGTCTGTATGCCTGCACGAAGAGGACTTGGCGAAGTTGAAGGAGGGCTGTGATCAGGGTAATTACCCACCCCCTTGTCACGGGCCGAATTCCCTGAATCCATGGACGGATGGATCGCGGTGATTTGCAGCGTCTGACGAAGGAAGAGTTGATCGATCTGGTGCTGAAGATTCAGCGTCCGGAGAAGACGTCACGCACATCCTCGAAGCCTCCGTCTAGTGACCGCAAGGAGCGCCGTGAGCAGGCAAGACCTGGCGGCGCCAAGCCCGGTCACGAAGGCCACAGCCGAGCGATGGGTGAGGATTTCGATCGGCTCGTCGATCACCGTCCCGAGCAATGCTCCTGCTGCCAGGCAGCCCTGGCCGATAGCCTTCCCGCGGAGATCGGCGGCACGTACGAGACGGTCGATCTGCCGGAGATCAAGCCGTTCGTGACGCGTCATCGCCGGCTTTCGGTTTGTTGTCCTTCCTGCGGCACGCTTGTCTCAGCGGGATTGCCCGATGCGGCAAGGGGGACGCCGTTCGGGCCGCGGCTGCATGCGGTGGCGACCTATCTTAAGACCTTCCAGGCCCTGTCCTATGAACGGCTTCAGAAAGCTCTGGCCGATCTCTTCGGCTTGCAGATCAGCCAGGGCGGGCTGATGAACATGCTGCGCCGGGCGCAGGGCACCTTCGTCGCCGACCGCGATCTCGCCATTGCCGCCCTGCGCCGCTCCAAGGTGGTGGCCTCGGACGAGACCGGCGTTCGCATCGAAGGCAGCAACGCCTTCCAATGGGTGTTTCGCTGCGATGACGCAGTCGTCCATCGTGCCGCTCCGACCCGTGGTGCCATCGTGGTCAGGACCCTGATGGACGGGCACCGGCCAAAGGTCTGGTGTTCCGATCGCTACTCTGCCCAGCAGGGACATGCCGACGCCCATCAGACCTGTCTGGCTCATCTGGCCCGCGACGTCGCCTACGCCGAACAGGCGGGCGAGGATCTGCTGCCGTCGCGGCTGCGGATCTGGCTGTCCAAGGCTTTCGCTTTGGCCAGCGGCATCACGACCTTCGCCGCATCGACCATCGTCGCCAAGCGCCGTGCACTGGAGCGAAGTCTTTCCGAGATCCTCGCCGCACCGACCTCCTGCCCTTTCGCTCGAGTGGTCCAGCACAAGTTCAGGCGAGCGCGCGACCAGCTCCTGACCTTCACTCTCTGGACCGGGATGGTCGAGGCCACCAACAACGGCTGCGAGCGCGCCCTGCGACCGGCCGTGATCCAGCGCAAGGTCACCAACGGCTATCGATCCATGTGGGCCGCCGAAGGCGAAGCTGACATCCGAACCGTCGTCGATACCGCCCGGCTGCGCCAAGGGGGCAACGTCTTCAACACAATTCTCGAGACGGTAGGCGCCTGACATTCTACGGAATGCGGGGGTGGGTAATTACTGATCAGGAGCCCGTTCATATTCCCGGATCCGTACAGCCGCACGGCGTGCTGCTGGTGCTCGATCAGGACGATGAACTGGTCCTTCAGACCGCTGGAGACGTGGGATCTATCCTCGGGTTCGCCGGGCAAGTGCAGGGGCGAGCGCTCCGGGAGGTCGTTGGACATTCCCTTTCAGATTTAATTGGGAAATCGCGGGCGACGCTTCGGCACGAACCGGCGTTTATCGGTATGATTGACGGTCCGGCCGGTGCCGCCCCGCTGGCCGTGACTGCACATCTCGTCAACGGGGTAGCCGTAGTCGAGCTGGAACAGGCCGGAGAGACGAGGATGGCGTCCTCGCTGCTCGCGAGCATCAGGTCGATCACGGAGCGGATCGGAGATGCCTCCAGCTTGCTCCAAGCCGCTAACATCGCCGCGGACGAAGTACGCGTAATCACCGGCTACGACCGGGTGATGGTTTACCAGTTCCTCGCGGATGGATCAGGAACGGTGATTGCAGAAGCGAAGGCTGATGATCTGTCGCCGTTCCTGCACCACAGGTTCCCAGCTTCGGATATCCCAACCCAGGCGCGTGAACTCTATCTCCGCAGCCCCATACGGGTAGTGTCCGCGCTCGTGGTGGAAATTCCGACATTGAAAGGTGTGGCTGAGGCGGTCACCGGATAGGGCGGCTAAGGTGGAGTTGCGAGACTTCAACCTGACCGGAGAACCCGATGACCGAGGACAGACTACCGCTTGCCGAGCTTTTTGCGAAAGCCGGGGACGGCGATTTCCTGAGAACGATAGCCGAGAGCGTGATGCAGCTCCTTATGGAGGTCGACGTTGAAGGCATGATCGGCGCCGGGCGCCACGAACGGACGCAGGAACGGGCGACTTATCGCAATGGCTACCGCGACCGCTCGCTCGACACGCGGCTCGGCTCGTTGCAGCTTCGGATACCCAAGCTTCGGCAGGGCAGCTACTTCCCGCCGTTCCTGGAGCCGAGAAAGCTCTCGGAGAAGGCCTTGGTTGCCGTCATTCAGGAAGCTTGGATCAGCGGCGTTTCCACCCGGCGGGTCGACGATCTGGTACAGGCCATGGGGCTGTCGGGGATCGGCAAGAGCACCGTATCGAAGCTGTGCAAAGACATCGACGAACGCGTCGGCGGCTTCCTCGACCGTCCTCTCACTGGCGACTGGCCCTACCTCTGGCTGGATGCGACCTACCTGAAGCAGCGCGAGGGTGGACGCATCGTTTCGGTCGCCGCCATAATCGCCGTGGCCGTGAACACGGACGGCAAGCGCGAGATCGTCGGCCTTCACATCGGCCCCTCGGAAGCGGAGACGTTTTGGTCGAGCTTCCTCAAGAGCCTCGTGCGCCGCGGCCTGTCCGGCGTGAAGCTCGTGATCTCGGATGCTCACGAAGGGCTGAAAGCCGCCATTCGCCGGGTGTTCAGCGCCTCCTGGCAGCGCTGCCGGGTGCATTGGATGCGCAACGCCCTGTCGTATGTCCCGAAGGCGCAGCAGAGCATGGCGGCGGCCGCGCTGCGCCAAGCCTTCGCCCAGCCCGATCGTGCTAGCGCCAGCCAGGCGCTGCGCCACGTCGCCGACCAGCTTCGGGGAAAGTGTCCAAAGCTCGGGGCCTTCATCGACAACAGCGAGACCGACGTGCTGGCGCACATGGATTTTCCCAGTCAGCACCGGACCCGGATCCATTCGACGAATTCCCTGGAGCGCCTGAACAAGGAGGTGAAGCGGCGTGCCGACGTCGTCGGAATCTTCCCGAACGAGGGATCCATCATCCGGCTCATCGGCGCCGTCCTTCTCGAGGCCAACGACGAATGGCAGATCCAGAACCGCTACATGCAGACCGAACCCATGGCCGACCTCATGGCCATGGGCAACACTGCAAAACCCGAACAGATTTCCACCGAAGTCGCCTGAAACGGAGCCGCTTCAGCTACACTCAATTTCCACCACGTTGACGGACACGACCCCCATACGGGTGATCCCGGATGTCGGTTATGTCGCCGCGCCCCTGGTGCCCGAAACGATTCCCGGTGCCGACATCCCTCTGGACATGAGCCACTGCGCGCTGCGCAGCGTGTCGCCGGTACACATCAAGTACCTCCGCAATATGGGCGTCGGCGCGTCGATGTCGGTTTCGCTTTTGGGGCAGGGTGAGCTGTGGGGGCTGATCGCCTGTCATAATGCGACGCCGTTGCCCGTGCACTATGAGGCTCGGGAATTGTGCAAGCATGTCGCACAGATCCTTGCCCAGAAGACTAAGGCGCTGTCCGATGCTGATTTGCACCGCCTGACACGCGATCTTGGCTCTGCGGCGGATCGGTTGTTGCGGGAGCTCATGGACACGGACGATCCTGCCTCTGTCCTGCTCGCCCGATGTTCCGCCTTGGTGGAGGTGGTTCGTTCGGGTGGTGTCGCGATAGTCTGGAAAGGATCTGTGGCAACGGCCGGCCGGGTACCGCCGGAGCCCGAGGTCAGAGAGCTCGCTGATTGGCTGACACCTCGTCTACTTGGCGGCGACACGTTCGTCAGCGATCGGCTCTCGGAGCAATATTCGCAGGCGGCACGGTTTGAGCGTGAAGGGAGTGGCATTCTCTCGCTTCTCTTGCAGGGAGACGATCCGCCGCTACTGATCTGGTTTCGCGCTGAACAGGTCGAAGAGATCAACTGGGCAGGAAATCCGCACGAGCCGCTGGATCCGAACTCCCGGCATGGTGCGCTGACCCCCCGAAGATCTTTCGCGAGTTGGATGGAAACCGTCAAGGGACGCTCCGGACCATGGCGGACTGTGGAGGTCGACACTGTGCGCAGCTTCGGCCGACGGTAGTGTCCGCGCTCGTGGTGGAAATTCCGACATTGAAAGGTGTGGCTGAGGCGGTCACCGGATAGGGCGGCTAAGGTGGAGTTGCGAGACTTCAACCTGACCGGAGAACCCGATGACCGAGGACAGACTACCGCTTGCCGAGCTTTTTGCGAAAGCCGGGGACGGCGATTTCCTGAGAACGATAGCCGAGAGCGTGATGCAGCTCCTTATGGAGGTCGACGTTGAAGGCATGATCGGCGCCGGGCGCCACGAACGGACGCAGGAACGGGCGACTTATCGCAATGGCTACCGCGACCGCTCGCTCGACACGCGGCTCGGCTCGTTGCAGCTTCGGATACCCAAGCTTCGGCAGGGCAGCTACTTCCCGCCGTTCCTGGAGCCGAGAAAGCTCTCGGAGAAGGCCTTGGTTGCCGTCATTCAGGAAGCTTGGATCAGCGGCGTTTCCACCCGGCGGGTCGACGATCTGGTACAGGCCATGGGGCTGTCGGGGATCGGCAAGAGCACCGTATCGAAGCTGTGCAAAGACATCGACGAACGCGTCGGCGGCTTCCTCGACCGTCCTCTCACTGGCGACTGGCCCTACCTCTGGCTGGATGCGACCTACCTGAAGCAGCGCGAGGGTGGACGCATCGTTTCGGTCGCCGCCATAATCGCCGTGGCCGTGAACACGGACGGCAAGCGCGAGATCGTCGGCCTTCACATCGGCCCCTCGGAAGCGGAGACGTTTTGGTCGAGCTTCCTCAAGAGCCTCGTGCGCCGCGGCCTGTCCGGCGTGAAGCTCGTGATCTCGGATGCTCACGAAGGGCTGAAAGCCGCCATTCGCCGGGTGTTCAGCGCCTCCTGGCAGCGCTGCCGGGTGCATTGGATGCGCAACGCCCTGTCGTATGTCCCGAAGGCGCAGCAGAGCATGGCGGCGGCCGCGCTGCGCCAAGCCTTCGCCCAGCCCGATCGTGCTAGCGCCAGCCAGGCGCTGCGCCACGTCGCCGACCAGCTTCGGGGAAAGTGTCCAAAGCTCGGGGCCTTCATCGACAACAGCGAGACCGACGTGCTGGCGCACATGGATTTTCCCAGTCAGCACCGGACCCGGATCCATTCGACGAATTCCCTGGAGCGCCTGAACAAGGAGGTGAAGCGGCGTGCCGACGTCGTCGGAATCTTCCCGAACGAGGGATCCATCATCCGGCTCATCGGCGCCGTCCTTCTCGAGGCCAACGACGAATGGCAGATCCAGAACCGCTACATGCAGACCGAACCCATGGCCGACCTCATGGCCATGGGCAACACTGCAAAACCCGAACAGATTTCCACCGAAGTCGCCTGAAACGGAGCCGCTTCAGCTACACTCAATTTCCACCACGTTGACGGACACGACCTCGGCCGACGGCTTGCTCCAGTGTTGCAACAACAGCGGGTTCGGGAACTCAACCTACTGCTCCGCCAAGCGAATGAGCAACTGGCAGTGCTGGCGGGTACCGATGGACTGACGGGCTTGGCTAACCGCCGCACGTTCGACGAACGTCTCCAAAATGAATGGGCGCGTGCCCGGCGCCGCGGCTCACCGCTGGCACTCATCACTCTCGACCTCGACTTCTTCAAACAATTCAACGATCATTTCGGGCATCCTGAAGGAGACACCTGCCTTAGACGCGTCAGCCAAGTCATCGCAGATGAGCGCCGGTCCACGGACCTGCCAGCGCGGGTCGGGGGCGAGGAGTTCTCGATCCTGCTTCCAGAAACGGAGCTAGAGGGAGCCTTGCTTATTGCGGAGAAGATTCGCTCTCGGGTCCAGGCGCTACAGCTTGGCCATCCAAAGAGCCCGTTTGGAGTGGTAACAACGAGCTGCGGTGTGGCGGTTCAGGTTCCCGCCGCCACCTTCACGTTGGAAGACCTGGTCCGCGCCGCAGACCTAGCTCTCTACGCAGCCAAGGCCGCTGGCCGGAACCGCATTGTGAGCGCCTAAGGCCCGCGTTTCGACTTTCGGTTGAGGCCCGTACGGCAGAATCGACGTAGAGCCTGGAGTGATCGCCGCGCTCAAAACAACGTCTACTTCCCGGGCTTCGATGAACGGGACCGGGAACAAGGCGCACCGATCATCGCCGTTAACGTTCGTTCGTCCGCATGGGAGCGGCATGCGTTGTTATTTCCTAAAATCCACGTACAGTGCAGCTCAGTAAGCTTACTTTATTTTGACCGTCCGTAAACGCCATGACGATCTTTCTTATTTGAACCTTCGTAATTCAGCTTACTGCTTATCACGGCCACGGCCACGGCCACGGCAGCGCGCTGGGACCTGAACCACAGAACTGGCGCCTCAATGAGTAGCTCGACCGTTGAGGAGCGCCGACTCAGCGTCTTGAACGCCCTAAACATCATCTCCGGATCTCGGAGTCGGATCGACATCGGCTAGCCGAAATCGACATTCAGGATTCCCAACCGATGTGATCGCTGATTCGTAGGGTTCCGTGTTGAGACGCGGAGCTTTTGATGGCGGCCAAGCGGTACGAACTTAAGGCGGAGCAGTGGGCGCGGATCGCGCTGCTTTTGCCCGGCAAGGCTGGCGATCCGGGCCGGACGGCCTTTGACAACCTGTTGTTTGTTAACGGATGTCTATGGGTGCTGCGCTCGGGCGCGCACTGGTGCGATCTACCGGAGCGCTATGGCAAGTGGAAGACGGTGCATCGCCGCTTCAGCCGCTGGTGCCATGCTGGCGTCTGGGAAAGGGTGTTCGAGGCGCTTACCGCCGATCGCGACAACGAATACTTGATGATCGATAGCACCATCGTTCGAGCCCACCAGCAGGCAGCCTGCGGAAAAGGGGGGCCCAGGATCAGGCGCTGGGGCGTTCCCGAGGGGGACTGACGACCAAGATTCACATGCTCGCCGACGCGCTCGGCCGGCCGCTGCGCTTCATCATCACCGCCGGCCAGGCCGGCGACTGTCCGCAGGCGGCAGCGCTCCTCGACGGCCAGCCGGGGCAAGCCGTCCTCGCCGACAAAGCCTATGACAGCGGCGCCCTGCGCGCAGCGATTGCCGGGATGAACGCTACTGCCGTCATTCCCTCGAACCGATGCCGCAAGATCGTCATTCCTCACGACGTCGAGGCCTACAAGCATCGCAACCGGATCGAGAGGTGCTTCTCCAAGCTCAAGCACTTCCGCCGTTTCGCCACACGCTATGACCGAAGAAGGATCCACTTCACAGGCTTCGTACACTTGGCCGGTGCCATGATCTGGCTCAACTGAATGTCGATCCGCCCTAGTACTGTTGTGCAGTTTGGTGCCGCTTAGGTGACTCGAACACCTGACCCCGTCATTACGAATGACGTGCTCTACCAACTGAGCTAAAGCGGCAAATCCTGGCCGGAGGTTGGTGCTTCCGCGGACGGCGATGAGATAGCTGCAAATGGCGCCGGGTTCAAGCGCCAATCCGTGGTGCCGGCGCAGGAATTGCCGGCGCACCCGTCTGGCGCCAGTCCCACGCAAGTTCGCGCCTCATCGCGGCGCGGCGCGGCGCGAAGGCGGGGCGGTGTTGCAGGCGTGGCGACGGGGTTTCCCGGCGAGGGTGCCGCGCCGAGGCGGGGCGTCAGAGCGACAGACGGGCCCGCGCGGCGCGGTATTCGGCGTCCAGCCGGTCGACGAGAGCGGCGGTCGGCACAACCGCCTTGACCGCGCCGATGCCCTGGCCCGAGCCCCAGATGTCCTTCCAGGCCTTGGCGGCGCCCTTGGCGAAATCCATCGCCGACGGGTCGCTGTCGGGGAGGGCATCGGGATCGAGGCCGGCGGCGGCGATCGAGGCCTTCAGATAGTTGCCGTGAATGCCGGTGAAGAGATTGGTGTAGACGATGTCGGCGGCCGCGCCGGCGACGATGCCCTCCTTGTAGGCTTCGCTGGCGCGCGCCTCTTCGGTGGCGATGAAGGCGGAGCCGATATAGGCGCCGTCCGCACCGATGGCCTCGGCCGCCAGCACGGCGTCACCCGTGGCGATCGAACCGGAGAGGAACAACGGCCCGTCGAACCATTGCCGGATCTCGCCGACGAGGGCGAAGGGCGAGAGCGTGCCGGCGTGACCGCCGGCGCCGGCCGCCACCGCGATCAGCCCGTCGGCGCCCTTGCGGATGGCGCTGTGGGCATGGCGGTCGTTGATGATGTCGTGCAGCGTGGTGCCGCCATAGGAATGCACCGCCGCATTCACCTCGGGCACGGCGCCGAGCGAGGTGATCACCAGCGGCACCTTGTGCTTCACGCACATCGCCAGATCCGCCTCGAGCCGGTCGTTGGAGCGGTGGACGATCTGGTTCACGGCGAACGGCGCCGAGGGGCTCTCCGGATGCGCCGCGTCGTGGGCGGCGAGCGCTTCCCGGATCTCCGCCAGCCATTCGTCGAGCTGTGCCGCCGGCCGCGCGTTCAGCGCGGGAAAACTGCCGACGATGCCGGCCTTGCACTGGGCGATGACGAGCGCTGGATGCGAGATGATGAACAGCGGCGCCGCGATGACCGGGAGTCGCAGGCGATCCTTCAGCAGCAAGGGGAGGGTCATCGGCGGGCCTTCTCATATTGACGTAAACGTAAGACGATTAGCAGATCGGCCGGCCCGCACAACCCGTAGCGGCATCCGGAACCGTCGTTGGGCCAGCGTGGCGCCGGCTGGGCTTCAGGCCGGCCTGTCGATCCGCCTCCCACCCTGGCCCCGACCTGCCTCAATGAATCCCCTTTTTGCGAGCAGAGGTGCAAGATTGGCCGGACGGGGCCGATCCATCGACCGCCAGGAGAATAGCTGTATGCCGTCCCGATTCCGCCTGATCGCCGCCGCCGGCACCGCCTTGGCGCTGCTCGCACCGCTGCCTGCTTCCGCCGCCAGTCCCGATGCCTGGAAGGATTTCCGGCGTGACGTCGAGGCTGCCTGCCTCGTGGCCGCGCAGCCACTGTTGCGCGAGCCGCAGATCACCGTCGACCCCTTCGGATCGCCGAGCTACGGCCTGGCCTTCCTGCGCGGGCTTGCCGCCGAGGACGGGGCGGCCCGCTCGCTCGTCTGCATCTACCACAAGACCACCCGCACCGCCGAGATCGGTGGCACGATGGCGCTGGAGACGGCCGTGCCGGCTTTGGCCGCGGCGAACTTGCCTGCCTCGGCCGGTGTCGCGCCGGCCGCCGGTTCTGTCGCCGCACCCTCCGCGGTGTCGGCTGCCGGGCGCGCTGCCCCGCCGACCGTCGCCGCCGCCGGTCTGCCCGGTGCCCCGCCGGCAGCAGGCCAGGCCCCCGCGAGCCTGTCATCGAGCCCGCTCCCTTCCAGCCAGCCGGCGGCGGGACGGTCTCCGGAAATGCGGTCGCAGGCGGCGGTGGCGCTCGAGCAGCGGTTCCTGTCCTCCGCATCCCCACAGCCTTTGGCCGCTCCCGTTCAACCAATGGCCGTCGCAGCCTTTGCGCCGACGGGCGAGGGCGCGGCAAAGGCCTTTGCCGGTCAATGCGATGCTACCTGCGCGGTGACGCTGGCGGCACTGGCAGAGCCCGATCGCACGGCGCTGGTCGATCTCGCCGCGGAAGTCGACCGGACGCTCGCCGCCCATCCCGGCGCCAAGCTTGCGGCAGGACCTGAAGCTGCGCGCGCCGCCGTGGCGGCCCTGGCCGGCAGCGCCGCCGGGCAGAAGACAGGTGCCGTCGCGCGGCCCTCGGCGACGCTTGCCGGCGAGCGCTCCTGCGTCCTCTATTATTTCGGCTACGAGAACCAGGCGGCCCGCAGCGTCGCCCGCCATCGCTGCCGCGTGACGGCCGACGAGGCGGGCGGTCTCGTCGTCGACAAGACGTCGGGAGAGCGACTCCATGCCGAGCTCCGGCCGCTGACCGACGAATTTTCCGCCTTCGTCGGGCGGACCTTCGAGGCCGGACAGGATGAGACGACCTACGACCCGGCAAAACCCGTGAGCAGCGCCGACAAGGAACTCGGCAACACCGTCGGCCTTGCCGCGGCCGTCGAGGGGCGCCTTGTCCTCGTCTCCTCGCAGCGCCGGCGGTTTGCCGACCAGGGCGATTTCTTCTGGGTTTTGGCGCTCGATCCCGCCTGACGGCATTCCCGCGGCGCAAAGGCGGGGAAAAGCCCCGACATCGCCTGTTTCGCCGCGCCTTCGACTTGCATCGCGCGGCCCCAGTGACGATCTTCGGCAGACGATGCAGAACCTCTTTCCCGCCGTTCCAAGAACCCTGTCGCTGTTTGCCGAGCCCGTGCGGACCGTCGTGCGCGTCATCGACACCGAGACGGCCGGTCAGCGTTTCGAGGAGGATGCGGTGCTGGAGATCGGCTCGGTCGATCTCGACGTCGCCACCGGCGCGATCTTCAACCCGATGCAGACGCTGGTCGATCCCGCCGGCGTCGCCATCAACCCCCATGCCCGGCGAATCCACCAGATTTCCGACGAGATGCTTCTGGGCGCCCCCGGCTTTGCCGAAGCGGTCGCGCCCTTTGCCGGCGCCGCCTTCTACGCCGCGCAGCGCGCCGAGTTCGACCGCCCACGTCTGCGCCTCACCGGCCGCTGGCTCTGCACCCACAAGCTCGCTCTGCGCGCCTTCCCGAGCGTCCAGGCGCACGGGCTGCAGTCGCTGGTGAAATACGTGCCGCTCGATCTCACCGAGGTTCGCCCGCTCTTCGAGGGCCTGCACCCGCACCGCGCGCTCTACGATGCCTTATGCACCGCCGTCCTCCTGCGCAGCATCGCTGCGGCCCTGATGCCGCGCTGCCAGGACGTCGCCGATTTTCTCGATCGCGCCGAGCAGGTGTCGAACCAGCCGGCGCTCCTGGCCAAACTGCGCTTTGGCAAGCACAAGGGCGTGCCGCTCCGGGACGTGCCGCCCGACTATCTGGAATGGCTGATCCGTGAGCCCGGCATGGATGCCGACGCGATCTACTCCGCCCGCCATCACCTGGCGCGCGCGACGGTGCGCGGCGCGAGGGCCGATCGGACCGGTTCGGCGGGATAGGGAAGGGCGAAACTCGGGGCCCGGCAGAGCCGGGGGGCTGGCCGAGGCTCATGAGCGTCGACGGGTAGGTCGCGCCTTCATGTTGTCGCGATAGGGCTCGCCGATGGCTCCAATCGTGACCGTGCTCGGCTGGACCGCGCGCGCCGGCTCCCGATGGTCTCACCTCTCGAGGCCGGGGCAGGACTTTCGTCCAGCCCCGGGTCGCATCAGTTGGAGCGGCAGCGGCCGGTCTTGGTGGTTTCCTTGTCGCCGTCGTCGTAGGCAATGCCGATCTTCTCGCCGGCAAGGGACGCGATCTTGCCGGGATACCAGGTGCCCTGGCCCTTGTAGTTGCACTCGACCTTCATGCCGATCATCCAGTCATAGGCGCGGACGTCTGAGATATCGACCGTCTCGCGGTCGCCGTCGTCGTATCGGATGGTGATGTTGCCACCATCGAGCTTCTCAACGACGCCCGGGAACCAGTAACCCGCGCCCTTGTAGTTGCCGAGAACCCAATCGCCCTTGGTCTGCGCGACGGCCTGAAGGCCTCCCATCGCCAGCAGCGCGACCGTCAGGGCGGAGATCATCTTTACACGCAAAGTTGCTTCCTCTCAGAAACTTGCCTGCATGACCGGTCCACCAAGGACGACGGCTGGCAAGGCCTTGAAGGCGTATTCGCTTTCCCCAAGGACAGCAATACTTCCTTCAGTGGATTTTTTCTTGAGGCGCCGGTAAAGATCGGAATAGACGGCGGATAAGCGCCTGTTTATGTTGATGTTTTATTCGGTTAAGTAAGTATAGCATCCGCTACGTCCGGCGGGCTGTGCGCTCGTGGGCGGGATTTGCCCGTCTCCGGCGCGCGGGGTGAGCGCGCAAGGCCCGTATGCGCCAGTGAAACGGCCGCTCGGGCTGACCGTCGCCCGGGTCGTCGTCGCTTGCGAAGGCGCTGCGCGCCCGACCGCAGCATCGCCGCGACCTGTCCGCATGCGAAGTCGGCCGCGCGCTTTCCCCGAAACCGGAGTCCTCCTTTCCCGCGCCCGCCCTAAGTGCCGTCGCACCCTCCTTCTTCGCCGGGCCGCATGAAACGTTTTGCCGATCTCCTCGACCGTCTCGTCCTTACCCCCTCCCGCAACGGCAAGCTGCGGCTGATGGTGGACTTCTTCCACGAGGCGCCCGATCCCGAGCGGGGCTACGGCCTCGCGGCGATTACCGGCGGGCTGGACATTCCCGGCGTCAAGCCGGCGATGCTGCGCGCGCTGATCGCGACGCGGATGGACGAGGTGCTGTTCGGCTATTCCTACGATTATGTCGGCGATCTCGCCGAGACCATCGCGCTCGCCTGGCCGGAACCCGCGTCCGACCCGGCAGAGGGTGCCGGCGCTGCCCGGGACCAGGAAGCGGCGGAGGCGGGCGAACCCTCGCTGACCGAGATCGTCGAGACGCTGTCGCATGTCTCGCGCGCCGAGGGGCCGAAGCGGGTGGAGGCCTGGCTCGACCGGCTGGATGCATCCGGCCGCTACGCGCTGTTGAAGCTGGTCACCGGCGGCATGCGCATCGGCGTCTCGGCCCGGCTGGCCAAGCAGGCGCTGGCCGATTTCGGGACCAAGGATATCGCCGAGATCGAGGAACTCTGGCATGGCCTCGCGCCGCCCTATGTGACGCTCTTCGCCTGGCTGGAGGATCGTGCGGAAAAGCCCGTCTCGGCGGCCTTGGCGCCCTTCCGCCCGGTGATGCTGTCGCAGCCGCTGGAGGCGCAGGATTTCCCGCGCATCGTGCCGGAAGACTACGCCGCCGAGTGGAAATGGGACGGCATCCGCATCCAGGCGACGCGCGACGGCGGCGTCTGCCGGCTCTATTCGCGCACCGGCGACGACATTTCGGGTGCCTTTCCCGATCTCGTCGAGGCGATGGATTTCGACGGCACCCTGGATGGCGAGCTCCTGGTCGCGCGTCCCTCGAGAGAGCCGGGCATCGTCGTCGGCACCTTTTCCGACCTGCAGCAGCGGCTGAACCGCAAGGCGGTCTCGGCCGCGGTGATGAAGAAGCACCCGGTCTTCCTGCGCGCCTATGATCTGCTGCAGGACGGGCCGGATAACCTGCGCGGGCTCGCCTTCGCCGAGCGGCGCGAGAGGCTGGCGCGCTTTGCCAAGGCCCTCGATCCCGGCCGCTTCGACCTCTCGCCGATCGTCGAGTTCAAGGCCTTCGAGGATCTGGCCGAAAAACGCGTCAACCCGCCGCATCCGGTCATCGAGGGGTTGATGCTGAAGCGCTGGGACTCGGTCTATGTGCCGGGCCGGCCGAAGGGTCCCTGGTTCAAGTGGAAGAAGGATCCGCATCTCGTCGATGCCGTGCTGATGTATGCCCAGCGCGGCCACGGCAAGCGCTCAAGCTTCTATTCCGACTACACTTTCGGGGTTTGGACCGGGCCGGAAGACGCGCTGGAGCTCGTCCCGGTCGGCAAGGCCTATTTCGGCTTCACCGACGAGGAGCTGAAGCAGCTCGACAAATATGTCCGCGACAACACCATCGAGCGCTTCGGCCCGGTACGCTCGGTGCGGGCCGAACCCGATCATGGTCTCGTCCTCGAAGTCGCCTTCGAGGGCCTCGCTCGCTCCCCCCGCCACAAGTCGGGCGTCGCCATGCGCTTTCCCCGCGTGTCGCGTCTGCGCTGGGACAAGCCGGCCTTCGAGGCCGACCGGCTGGAAACGCTGCAGGCCATGCTGCCGGAGTGAGGGGACATCCGGTCGCCCTGCCGCGCCCGTCTTGCCCTCGCCGGTTTCTACGCTTACCTCCGGTGCAGCAGAAGCACTGGGAAACCCACATGTCCGATCGCGTCTCGAATTTTCTCGGCGGCTCGCCGCTCTCCGTGATCGTCAAGCTGGTGCTCCTGTCGATCGTCGTCGGACTGCTGCTGTCCTGGCTGGACTGGAGCCCGCGGGACATTCTCGACTGGATCACCGACTTCTTCTACTGGCTCTGGTACACGCTGTTCGGCTCGCTCGACCGCGCTCTGGACTATTTCATCCTCGGCGCCGTGATCGTCATCCCGCTGTTCCTGCTCTCGCGGCTGATGCGGACGGGGCGGCGCTGATCTAAAGCGGTTGCGCTTCGGGATCGAAGTCGAGGCCGTTTCCGACCGCCTCGACAGTCAGCCGCCGGGCCGGAAAGTCCCGGGTTGTCAACGTCATCTCGTCGCTGTCGGCCTTGCCCGTCGCGATCTCCATCCGACCCGTCGCGTAGTTGGCGCTGACCTGGCGGATCTCGCCGCTGTTGCGCATAATGCTGTTGCGGTCGAAGCCGATCAGCTCGAAGCGGTCCTTGCGCCAGCGAAACGTTGCCTTCGAGTGATGCATCTCCCAGCTTCCCGCCGAGGCGAAGAAGGAGAGCGACACGCTGAAGGCGCCGCGGGCCAAGGCCAGGCCGTCGTCAAAGGCGTCGTCGATGTTCCACTGCTCGCGGCGGGGGATCAGCGTGTGGTTGTCGAGAACCAGGCGGTAGCCGCCCTCGGGGTTTGCGAGGGCGGCGGCGAGGATGCGGGGATTGCTGTCCATCGGTTCCGACGACCACCCTGCCTCGACGATCTTGGCAGGGTCCGTCCCGTGCAGAACGAAGACGACGTCGCTGCGCCCGTCCTTGTCGAGGTCACCATGTGCCTCGGATTCGAGCCTCCAGCCGCCCGGCACGAAGCCGGCGACGGTTTGGGCGGAGCTGACGAGCTCTGGATAGTGGGCCGGCGGGACGTCGCCATCCTCCGCCATCACCGGCGGCAGCGCGGCCAGGGGCGCCAGTCCGGCAAGAGCGAAGGCGACGAGGCGCGAGGGGAGGCACGGGGTCATCGAGGGCTCCTGCCGATACTGGCGTCGCGGGCTTGCTGGATCGAGGCGAGAATTGCAGGTCGCGTCGTGGCGGTCGAGCCCGATGACCGGGGTTCGGCGCGATCGCCGTCGGCGCGACCCGTCAGACGAACTCGCTCGCCACCCGGTGGAGGATCGTGTGCCGCCGGGCAAGGCTCTCGATATCGCGCGAATAGCCACCGCCGATGACGCCGGCCAGCGGGATGCCGCGGTCGCGGAAGAAGCCGATGACGCGGCGGTCGCGCTCGGCAAGGCCGGCATCGGTCAGAGAAAGGCGGCCGAGGCGGTCGTCGCCATGCGGGTCGACGCCGGCATTGTAGAAGACGATGTCGGGACTGGCGTCGTGCAGTGCCGTTTCCAGCGCGAAGGGCAGGACGGCGAGATAGCCATCGTCCTGGGTCTTGTCCGGCAGCGAAGTATCGAGGTCCGACGGCGGCTTCACCGCGGGATAGTTGTTCTCGGCGTGGATCGACAGGGTGAAGACATTGGGCACGCCGGCGAAGATCAGCGCCGTGCCGTCGCCCTGGTGGACGTCGCAGTCGAAGACGAGAATGCGCCGGACGAGACCCTCGGCGAGAAGCACCTGGGCCGCCACCGCCACATCGTTGAACACGGAAAAGCCCGCGCCCCCGTCCGACGCCGCATGGTGGCTGCCGCCGGCCGTGTTGCAGGCGAGCCCGCGCTCCAGCGCAAGGCGGGCGGCGAGCACCGTCCCGCCCGTCGCGCAGCGCGAGCGCAGGGCGACGGCGGCGTCGACGGGAAAACCGATCGCCTTCTCCGTCGCCGCCGCCACGGTCTGCGTGAGCACGGCGTCGACATAGCCGGGCGAATGGGCCCGTCGCAGCCAGTCCGGCGCGGCGGGCTCGGGCACATGGTAGCCGCCGGGCGCGACGAGACCGTCCTCGACGAGGATTTCCGCCAGGCGCGAGAATTTCGACATGGGGAAACGGTGCCTGGGGTCGAAGCGGGCGTCGAAGGCGGGATGGTGGACGATGGCAAGGCTCATCGCGCGGCAGATAAGGCGCCGCGCCGGCGTGTCATCACCTGTCGGCCTCCGCAGCGTTCTGACCACGTCTCCCGCGTCTGGAATGCACGGCAGCTTGTAGCGGACGCGGGAAAATGGCACGCCACCGTCTCTGGCGACGGCAGGGGAATTGGGCGATGACGGCTGGCGAGAGGGCCGACGCGGTGGCGCAGGCGCGGGTATCGCGTCCTTTTGCCGTGACCCATCGCGACGTCTTGCGCATCACGCTGCCGATGACGCTCGCCTTCCTGACGACGCCGCTCCTCGGCCTGACCGACATCGCGGTCGCCGGCCGGCTCGGCGAGCCCGCCGCGCTCGCCGGTCTCGTCGTCGGCGCGCTGATCTTCGATTTCGCCTTCTCCACCTTCAATTTCATCCGCTCCGGCACCACGGGCCTGACGGCGCAGGCCTTCGGTGCGGAGGACGGCATGGAGATGCAGGCGGTGTTCTGGCGGGCGGTCATCCTGGCGCTTGGCATCGGTGCCGCGCTGATCCTGCTCGAACCGGTCATTTCGGTGCTCGGCCTTCTCGCCATCGCCCCGGATGCCGAGGTCGCCGCGGCGACGCGGACCTATCTCTTCTGGCGGATGTTCTCCGCGCCCTTCGCGCTCCTCAATTATGCGCTGCTCGGCTATGTCCTCGGGCGCGGGCAGGGATCGCTCGGCCTGGTGCTGCAACTCGTCATCAACGGCGTCAACATCGGCCTGTCCATCCTCTTCGGCTATGTCCTCGGCGGCGGCATCGCCGGCATCGCGCTCGGCACCGTTTCGGGCGAGGCGATCGGGGCGGCGATCGGGCTTGTCGTCGTGATGCGCGGCTTTCCCGCGGGCGAGCGCCCGGGCCGGCGCCGCATCCTCGACCGGGCGGGCTTTCTGAGGATGATCGCGCTGAACCGCGACATCATGATCCGCTCCTTCTGCCTCCTCGGCGGCTACATGCTGTTCACCCGCCTCGGCGCCTCGCTCGGCGCGCTGACGCTGGCCGTCAACGGTGTCCTCCTCAACCTCTTCATGATCGGCGGCTATTTCCTCGACGGCGTGGCGACGGCGTCCGAACAGCTGGTCGGCCGCGCCGTCGGCGCCTTCTGGCGGCCGGCTTTCGATCGCGCGGTGAAGCTGACGACGCTCTGGGCGCTCGGCCTGTCCGGCCTGCTGACGCTCGTCTTTCTTCTGGGCGGCAATGGTTTCGTCGACCTCCTGACGACGGATGCGGCCATCCGCGAAACGGCGCGGCCCTATGTCGGCTGGGCCGCCGTCTCGGTGCTCGCCGGCGCGCTCGCCTTCGTCATGGACGGGATCTATATCGGCGCGACGTGGTCGCGGGCGATGCGCGACATGATGATCCTCTCGGTCGTGCTCTTCGCCGTCCTCGCCTATGCCCTCGTGCCGGTTCTCGGCAATCACGGCCTGTGGCTGGCTTTCAACCTCTTCCTGTCGCTGCGCGGCGCGACGCTCCTCGCCGCCCTGCCGTCGCGGCGTCGACGCACCTTTGGGTGCTTCGGCGCCGCCTGACCTCAGTCGCCGGGGCCGGCGGCGAGCACTTCCTCGACGCAGCGATCACGCACCTCGTTGATGTGGCCGATGCCGTTGAGGTCCATGAAATGGCTCATGCCCTTCAGGATCTTCGTCGGCAGGCGAGGGCCGCCATAGACGAGGCCGGTATAGAGCTGGACGAGATCGGCACCCGCCTCGATCTTGGCGATCGCGCTCTTGGCGCTGTCGACGCCGCCGACCCCGATCAGGGCCATATCCGGGCCGAGCGCGCGGCGGAAGGCGGCGAGCACATAGGTCGAGCGCTGCCACAGCGGCCGGCCCGACAGGCCGCCGGCCTCGTTGCGATGCTCGACGGTGGTGGCGAGCCCGGGGCGGGACAAAGTGGTGTTGGAGACGATCAGGCCGTCGATGGCGTGACGCGCGGCGGCGCGGGCGATCTCGGCGATGTCCTCGCGCTGCAGGTCTGGCGCGACCTTGAGAAAGACCGGCGTGCGCGGCCTCGCCGTCAGCGCGGCAAGGCCGTTGCGCGCGGCGACGACCGAATCGAGCAGCCGGTCGAGGTCCTCGCCGGTCTGGAGCAGCCTGAGGCCCGGCGTGTTCGGCGAGGAGATGTTGACGGTGAGATAGCCCGCCACGGGCTCGAAGCGGTTGATGCCGTCGACATAGTCCTTGATCCGGTCGGGCGAATCCTTGTTGGCGCCGATGTTGACGCCGACGATGCCGGCCTTGCGCGACCGCGCCTGCAGCCGCTCGAACGTATCGGCATGGCCGTCATTGTTGAAGCCGAGACGGTTGATGACGCCGCCCGCCTTCGGCAACCGGAAGATCCGCGGCTTCTCGTTGCCGGCCTGCGGCAGGGGCGTGACGGTGCCGACCTCGACGAAGCCGAAGCCGAGCCTCAGCATCGCATCCGGCACCTCGCCATTCTTGTCATAGCCGGCGGCGAGGCCGAGCGGATTAGGGAAGGGGATCCCCGCCACCTTGACGCGCAGCCTTGCGTCCACCGGGATATCGACGCGCGGGATGACGCCGTTGCGCAGCGCCGCGATCGACAGGCCATGCGCCTTCTCGGCGTCGAGCCTGAACAAAAGCGGGCGCGTCAGCCCGTAGAGGCTTGTCATCGAATGCTGGCCGGAAAGACATGATAGCCGGCTGCATCCACCGGCAGCGCCTCGACGAAGAGCACCGCATCCATCGGCAGCGGCCCGTAGAGATGCGGGAACAGCTGGCCGCCGCGCGAGGGCTCCCACTTCAGCGCGTCGCCGAGGCGGTCCGGATCGATGCCGATCAACAACAGGTCGGTCTGGCCGCCGAAATGCCGGCTCGCGGTCTCGCGCACCTGCTTTGCCGTGGAAAAGTGGATGTAGCCGTCGGCAAGGTCGATAGGTGCGCCGTCGAACCGGCCTGCCGCCTCGGCCTCTTTCCACAGCGCCCGCGGCGCGATCTTGTAGATGGGATCTGTCATGGCTGTTTCGGTGCCCGAGCGGGATGAAAAGGTCAATCGCGGCATTGTCGCCGAAATTCCATCATAAGGGGATAGTTTCGGAGCGACAGTCACATCCCCTTGCAGTCGCCCGCCAAAGAAGCCGATCCTCGATTCCGACGGAGATAGCCCGATGAAGATCACGATGCTCGCATTCGCCGTCATGGCCTCTTCCGCCGCCTACGGCCCGGCCATGGCGCAGAGCCTGATGCCGTCGACTTCCACCGGGCGCTACGAGATGCAGCCGATCGAGGGCGGCGTCGCCCGGCTGGATACGCAGACCGGCGAGGTCAGCCTCTGCCAGGTCGAGGCCGGCACGATGCGATGCCAGCCGAGCGAGGAGGATCGCGCCCGGCTCGAGGCCCGCATCCGCGAATTGTCCGACGGCCGCGCCGACCCGGAGCGGCAGGCCGCCACCGCACCCCCGCCGTCCGCGGAGGAGGATGTCGAGGTCGACAAGGCGATCAACCAGATGAAGAAGTTCTTTCGCGCCTTCCGCGACATCACGCGCGAATTCGACGAGACGCCCCCCGGTCCGGCCCCATCGCCCGACCGGACGTGAGGCCGCCAGGCTGAAACCGCTTTCGGTCAGGCCTCACGAGACGATGGCATCCCGGTAGGTCGTTTCGGCGCCCGCTCCAAGTCTTGCGGTGCGGCGCGGCGTGATTGCTTCATCGCCGCTGGAGCGCCGGACCCTCTGCCATCTTCCGGCGCAAAAAATCCTCCATCTCGCCCGTCGAGCGGGTGCCGGTCGCCGAGGGAAATGCCTGGAACACATGGCAGCCGCCGGCGTGCAGCGAAAGCTCGGCTTCATTGCCCGCGGCGAGCCAGCGGCTGGCGAGAAACAGGGTGTCGTCGATGAGGAGATCGCGTGTGCCGCAGGTGAAGAAGGCCGGCGGCAGGCCGTGCAGCGCGGCGTGGAGCGGCGAGATTTCGGGAGAACGGGGATCGAGGCCGGGGGGAACGAAGTGGCGCACGAAGGTCGCGACGTCCTCGCTGTTCAGAACGAGCCTTTCCGCGCCGAAGGACCGGACGCTCGGCGTCATCGACAGGTCGTAGCAGCCGGCGTTGAGATTGGCGGCATGGAACGGCGTCAGGCCGTGCCGGTCGCGCAGGCGCAGCAGCGTCAGGACGGCGAGATGGGCGCCCGCCGACTCGCCGCCGATGGCGAGAAACCCTTGCGGCAGTGCGCCGTCGGCATCGACCAGCCGATCGTGGATCAGCGCCAGCGCCGCGTCCTCACCGTCGTCGGGGCCTGTCGGATAGGGATGCTCGGGCGCCAGGCGGTAGTCCACCGAGACCACCGCAAGACCCGTCCGATCGGCCAGCTGGCGCAGGAACGGGTCGCCCTCGGCGGCTTCGCCGAACACCCAGCCGCCGCCGTGAAAATGCAGGAAGGTGCCTGCCGCTTCCCGTCCTGTGGGGCGGAACACCCTCAGCGGAATGGCGTGACGATCGCGCGCCTCGATCCAGATCCGGCTCGCCAGCCGATCGGGCTGGACCGGCGGAAAGATCCCGCGGCCCTCGCGCCGCGCCTGCCTGACCGCCTCCAGGGGGAGCGACCAGGGGCTCGGCCTCGCCTTCTGCAAGGCGATGATGTCGGCATTGATCGCCACGAGTTCCGGTTCGGCATTGGCGGGATCGAAAACGGCGGAGTCGATCACGAGGGGCTTGGCGACCATGCTGAGGACATCCTATTGCGGGCCAGGACGGCCCCTCCGTGCCCTTGGACGGCAGGGCTGAAGTCGGACCATGGAAGCATGATGGGGCAGCTTTGCCCATATCCTGACCCCTATCCCGGCGCCGCACCTGCCTTGGAACGGCCACGGGGCGGGCCGAGAACCGCCACCGGCATTGCCGCCGGGTCGAGAAACGAAAGGAACGGCGCCTGATGGAGCCGATGCAGTTCATCGAGACCCTGGCCGTGCGGACCCGGCCGCGGGCGATGCACGACCTGTCGCCGACGGTCCAGGAGCGCCTGAAGAGCCTCGGCGCCGGCGACGGTCTTCTCACGGCCTTCGTCCGCCACACCTCCGCCTCGCTCACCATCCAGGAAAACGCCGATCCGGACGTGAAGGCCGATCTCCTCGACGCGCTCGACCGGCTGGCCCCTTCCGCGCCGATCTACCGACACGCCGTCGAGGGGCCGGACGACATGCCGGCGCACATCAAGACCGTTCTGACGGCGACGAGCCTTGCCGTGCCGGTCCTGCGCGGCCGGCTGATGCTCGGCACCTGGCAGGCGCTCTATCTCGTCGAGCATCGCGCCCAGCCGCATGCGCGCGAGGTCGTCCTGCATTACGCCGGAACGCGTCTGCCCGCGGAGGGGCGGGCCGCCGCGCCGCGCCGCTGATCGGCGCGTCGGACGGGCGCGCCCGGTTGCGCCCGGTGCCCACGGGACGGCCGGCATCGTCGGGGCGGCGGCGGCATGGCCCTTGATCGCAATCGCCGAACCCTGTTGATAGGGGTCATGCGGGGCGCAATCGGTGCGTGTCGTCCCGAACACCGATCCACCCTGCCGGAGCCGATCGTGAACCGCATCTTCATCGTGGCCGACGACCATCCACTGTTTCGCGGTGCGCTGAAGGAAATCCTCGGCTCGCTGCCGGGCGAGCATCGCGTCGTCGAGGCCGCCGATTTCGATGGCGCGGCGATGGCGCTCGCCGCCCATCCCGATGCCGACCTGATGCTGCTCGATCTCAACATGCCCGGCGCCGACGGGTTTGCCGGCCTTGCCGTGATGCGGGCCGAGCATGCGGGCGTGCCGATCGCCATCGTCTCGGGCAGCGCCGACGCCAAGCTGATCCGGCGGGCACTCGATCTCGGCGCCTCCGGCTATATCCCGAAATCCTCCGGCTTCGACGAAATCCGCGACGCCATATCGGCGCTTCTGGCCGGCGACGTCTATCTTCCGGCCAATGTCGATCTCGAGGTCGAGCCCGATCCGGAAGTCGCGCAGCTGATCGAACGCATGCGCAGCCTGACGCCGCAGCAGACGCGCGTCCTCACCATGCTGGGGCGCGGCCTTCTCAACAAGCAGATCGCCTACGAGCTCGGCATCTCCGAGGCGACGATCAAGGCGCATGTCTCGGCCGTCCTGCAGAAGCTCGGCGTCGACAGCCGCACCCAGGCCGTCATCCGCCTCGCCAAGCTCGATCCCGGCCGCGAGCCCGGCGGGGCGCTCTGAGGCGGGCTTGCGCGCGCTCAGACGGAGAGCGGCGCCATATCGCGCCGGGCTTTTTCCCGATGCGCCCGGCCATCCCAGACTTGCAGGTCGTGCGCCACCCCCTTGTCGCCGAGGAGGCGGTGGCGGTTGTTGTCGATGAAGGGGTCGCCGCCCCTCGGGCGCCCCCACCGCCATCAGGGCGTCGGGCGACAGGCCGTGGGAGGGATCGACGGGAAAGGAGTGGGACGCGAGAAGGGCCATGGAATCGGCCTTTCGAGCGGCCAAGCCTAGCTTGCGGAAAAGCGTTTGCAGCGTCCGTCGGTGGGACGCCATTCAGCGAATGGTTGCGGAAAGCACAAAAGCAAGCGGCGGGTTTCGATCCAAGAAAGTCATTCTGTGCATTGCCGCAATGTCTTGAGAGCAGACATTGCGGCAACTGCTGTGCAACCTGGGACGCTTGGCCTCAGGCGAGGCGCACGGAAATTCCGCCATCCGCCAGCATTGGACTTCCCGTCACGAAGGAGGATCGGTCGGACAGGAGGAACAACGCCGCTTGCGCGATTTCCCGGGCATCGGCCATTCGCTTCATCGGATGAAGGTTGGCGACGAAGTCGAGGACGGGCGCGTTGCCCTCGCCGCCGGCTGGTGTGATTGTGCCGCCGGGCAACAGGGCATTGATGCGGATGCCATCGGCGGCGTGCTCGGCAGCAAGAGCCCGCATCAGACCGATCTGCCCCGCCTTCGAAGCCGCATAGGCACTCATCCCGGCCAAGCCGCCATTGCTGTAGCCAACGAACGACGATGTGAAGACGATCGACCCGGAGCGCTGTTTCCTCATGGCAGGAATTTGAGCCTTTGCGGCGAGGAACGCGCTCGTCAGATTGACGGCGATGATCTCGTTCCAGTCGGCCAAAGGCATGTCGGCGGCAGGCACCATTTCGCCAACAATCCCAGCATTGTTGAAGGCACCGTCCAGAGTGCCGAATCGATCGAGCGCCAGGTCGACCAGCGCTTGCGCATACGCCTCGTCCTTGACGTCGCCAGGCAGAAAAATGGCTGCTCCCACTCCGTCCAGGGCAATCTTGGCCGTTAGCTCTTCCAACTCGGTGCTGCGGCGCGCTCCCAGAACCAAGTTAGCGCCTTCGGCAGCGAAGAGACGTGCCGCAGCGGCTCCAATCCCGCTGCTTGCCCCGGTCACGATGATCGTCTTGCCGTGTAGTTCCATGATGTGCCCCTACGAGCCCTATCGGCCCAAGGAACCAATTCTCCATCTCGGCCCCGGCAGCCACCCGATTTCCGAGCACCTTCCCTTCCGAAGCCTACGGCTGGGGCCGGTCTTACTTGGTCCGTCGATTTCCGCTGTGTCCCATCATTCGCCGGAAGCGGACCGGCAGCAATCCAACTCTACTCCGCCGCCTCCCGCCTTCCCCTGTGCTGCGCCATCGCCGCCCGCAGCGAGGCCGGTTTCAGCGGCTTCGTCAGGATGTCGACGCCGAGGCTGGCGGCGTGGTCGCGCACTTCCGGCGAGCGTTCGGCGGTGATGAGGATGGCGGGCAGGCCCGGATCGATGCGCCAGCGCAGGAGCGCGATGGCGTCGAGGCCGTCGCCTTCGTCGAGATGGTAGTCGACGAGGGCGATGTCGGGCACGCGGGCCGACAGCTGCGGCAGGGCTTCCTGCAGCGAGCCGGCGAGCACCACCGAGCAGCCCCAGCCGGTCAGGAGTTCCGACATGGCGCTGCGGATGGCCGCGTCGTTGTCGATGACGAGGACGCGCATGCCGTCGAGCTGCAGCGCCCGGTGCACCCGAACCGGCGGCGCCACGGTGAGCACCGGGCCGATGTCGCGGCGCACCGGCACGGTGACGCGGAAGCGCGTTCCGTGCCCGTGGACCGAGCGCACCGCGACGGGATGGTCGAGCACATGGGCGATGCGTTCGACGATCGAAAGGCCGAGGCCGAGGCCCTGCGCGGTGCGCGTGCCCTCGTCGAGCCGGGTGAATTCCTGAAAGATCGTCTTCAGCTGGTGCTCGGGAATGCCGATGCCGGAATCGATGATCTCGATGTCGATCTTGCGGCCCTTGCCATGGCGGACGCCGACGACGACCTTGCCCGCCCGCGTGTATTTCACCGCGTTGGAGACGAGGTTCTGCAGGAGCCGCCGCAGGAGGTTGCGGTCCGAGCGGACGGTGGCGGAGGTGGCAACGAAGCGCAGGCTGACGCCCTTTTCCTCGGCCAGCGGCGCCAGATCCGTGTGGATCTGCTGCAGCAGGGGCTCCAGCGCGAAATCGTCGAGCTTGGAGATCATGCCGCCGGCATCGAGCCTCGAGATGTCGAGCACGGCGCCGAGGATCGCCTCGACCGATTCCAGCGAGGAGTTGATGTTGGCGGCGAGCGCCGTGCCGGGCAGGTGGGCATGGCGCTCCTGCAGCGCCGCGGCATAGAGTTTGGCGGCATTCAGCGGCTGCAGGATGTCGTGGCCGGCGGCGGCGAGGAAGCGCGTCTTGCCGATATTGGCCGCGTCCGCGACCTGCCGCGCCTCGGCGAGCGCGGCATTGGCGGAAACGAGCTCGCTGGTGCGCCGGCGCACCCGCTCCTCCAGCGTCTCGTTCATCTCGTGGAGGGTGGCGGCGTGCTTCACCCTCTCGGTCATGTCCGACACGGTCAGCACGAGCCCGCCCTCGGGCATCGGATGCGTCCGGATCTCGACGATCCGTCCCGAGCGCTGCAGCGTGATCTGGCGCAGCGCCGGCGACTGCGTCAGGACGTCGAAGCTGCGGCTGTGCTCGTCGTCGTCGATCTCGCCCGACAGGCGCATCTGGTCGAGGACGGCCGTCAGCGGCGTGCCGACCTGGCCGACCTGCGGCGGCAGGTCGAGGAGATCACGCAGCTGCCGGTTCCAGAAGGTCAGGCAGAAATCCTGGTCGAAGACGGCAAGGCCCTGGTCGACCTGGTCGAGCGCCAGCCTCAGGATGTCGCGGTTGTACTGCAGCGCCTCGGAGGCGTCGTCGAGGAGGCGCAGCGCCGACCGGCTCGATCCCTTGTGCCGCTGCAGGAGCAGCGACAGGACGAGGCGCGACGATGCAGAGCCGATCGCCGAGCCGAGAAGCTGCTCGGAAAAGCCGATCACCCGCGCATCCGCCTCGGTCGCGTCCGCCATCGGGTGCTGCTCGCTGGCGGCAAAGCTGGCGAAGGAGCGCTCGGTGCGCTCGGACCCGAGATAGCGGGCGACCGTCGCCTTCACCTCGCCGATCGAGACGCCCGCCCGCGTCCGGCGAAAGCCGGCGGTCGCGCCGACGTCCTGGCGCACGAAGATCGAGGCCTGGATGCGCTCGCGCGCGCTCGGCTGGCGCGACAGCGAGAAGCCGACGAGGCAGGCGGTGTTGACGCCGAGACTGAGGAAGACTCCGTGCAGCAGGGGATCGAGGTCGAGGCCGAACAGCGACTGCGGCCGCAGCGCCGCGAGGTGGAACAGCCCGTCGCGGACCACCGCCGCATCGGGCAGGACGGCCGGCATCAGCAGCGTATAGGCCCAGATCAGCGTTCCCGCGATCATGCCGGCCTTGGCGCCGCGCGCGTTCGCGCCGCGCCAGGCGAGCCCGAGGAAGAAGGCGGGTGCGAACTGCGCGATCGCCGCGAAGGACAGGAGCCCGATCGAGGCGAGCGCCGTTCCCCCGCCGGCGAGGCGATAATAGACGTAGCCGCAGAGGACGATGCCGAGGATGGCCGAGCGCCGGATGGCGAGGAGCAACCGTGTCGCGTCGCGATCGCCCATGATGATGCGATCGCGCCGCTTCAGGAGGATCGGCAGGACGAGGTCGTTCGACACCATGATCGACAGAGCGACGGAGGCGACGATCAGCATGGCGGTGGCGGCCGAGAGGCTGCCGAGGAAGGCGACGACGGCGAGCGTGTCGTTGCCGTGGGCGAGCGGCAGCGAGAGCACGTAGAGGTCGCTGTCGACCCCGCCGCCGAGCCTGAGGATGCCGGCGGCCGCGATCGGCGCGACGAAGAGGTTGATGCCGAGGAGATAAAGCGGAAACAGCCAGCGCGCTCGCCGCACCTCCTCGCGCGTCCGGTTCTCGACCACCGTCATGTGGAACTGGCGCGGCAGGAGGAGGATGGCGAAGCCGCTGAGCAGGAGCGCGGCGAAGAAATTGCCGCCGACACCGTGCGAGAAGGCCTCGGTGATATCGGGGCTGGTCGTCGCGGCGCGGTAGAGCTCGGCCGGGCTGAACAGGCCGAAACAGACCCAGAGGCCGACCGCGACGAAGGCGGCGAGCTTCACGATCGATTCCATCGCGACGGCCAGCACCAGCCCGTCCTGGTGCTCCGTCGCATCGGCGTGGCGCGTGCCGAACAGGATCGCGAAGAGCCCGAGCAGGAGCGCGATGAAAAGCGCGCTGTCGGCGAAGAAGGGCGGCAGGGTCTGGCTCGGTCGGTAGTAGGAGAGGAGCGTGGCGACCGAGGTCGAGACCGCCTTCAGCTGCAGCGCGATGTAGGGCACGGCGGCGATCAGCGCGATCACCGTGGCCAGCGCCGCGACCGGCGTGCTCTTGCCGTAGCGGGCGCCGAGGAAGTCGGCGATGGTCGTGATCTTCTCCGCCTTGGCGAGCTGGATCACGCGCTCCACCAGCCGCGGCATGAAGAGGAAGACGATGACGGGCCCGATGTAGATGGCCAGGAACGAGAAGCCGTCGCGCGCTGCGACGCCGACCGAGCCGAGAAAGGTCCACGACGTGCAGTAGACGGCCAGGCTCAGGGCATAGACCCCCGGGCGGCTGCTCCGCGTCCGTCCGTCGGCCGAACGGCGGTCGCCGATATGGGCGACAGCGAACAGGACCAAGAGGTAGACGATCGCCGCGATGACGATGATCCAGCTTTGCACGCGTGACGCCCTCCCTTGCGCTCACCGTTTCTAGCGCGGACCACGCTGGAAGTGCGAGCGGATTCGCCCTTTGGTATGGCTTGGGCCAGGACGTTCCGTCCGACTCGAGAATGCCCAGCTTGGCTTGGCTGGGCGCGGTGGCTAAATGGATCGGCGGCGGTTCCGCCGGATCTGTGGGGAGTCGAAACGCGTGCTGAAGGAATTCAAGGAATTCGCCCTGAAGGGCAACATGGTGGATCTGGCCATCGGCATCATCATCGGCGCGGCCTTTTCCGGCCTGGTGCAGTCGATGGTCAAGGATCTCATCATGCCGGTGGTCGGCGTTCTCACCGGCGGCGTCGACTTCAGCAACAAGTTCTTCGCGCTCAGCGGCAGCGTGACCTCTCCGAGCCTCGAGGCGGCGCGCGAGCAGGGGGCGGTCATCGCCTATGGCAGCTTTTTCACCCTTCTCATCAATTTCACCATCGTCGCCTTCGTCCTGTTCATGATCGTCAAGGGCATGAACCGGCTGAAGCGCAAGGAGGAGGAAAAGCCCGCCGCGCTCGCCGAAGTGCCAGCCGAGCAGGCGCTGCTCGCCGAGATCCGCGACCTCCTCGCCGCCCAGCGCGCCGACGCAAGGCGTGAGCCGACGCGCTTCGGCTCCTTCGGCGACGGTCTCTGAGCCACGCCGTGCCGGCGCGGAATCGGTGCAGGCTTGACGACGGTGACGGAAAAGCCGATCGGCTGAGCACCACCGCACCCAACCGATCCTGCAAGGCCTCTTCCATGAATCCCCTCGACCGCCTGCGCCCCGCCGCGCTTGCAGCGCCCGAAAGCGGCATCGTCGCCGTGATGAACTACGGCCGCACGCTGGACGGTGTCATCCCGCTCTGGACGGGCGAGGGCGACGTGCCGACGCCTTCCTTCATCGCCGACGCCGCGGCGCGTTCGCTGGCCGCCGGCGAGACCTTCTACACCTGGCAACGCGGCATTCCCGAGCTGCGCCGGTCGATCGCGAACTATATCGGGCGGACCTACGACCGGCCGACGGACCATGAGCGCATCGTCGTCACCGGCTCGGGCATGCACGCGATCCAGACTGTCATCGCCTGCTTCGCCGGCGAGGGGGAGGAGGTCGCCTATATCGGTCCGACCTGGCCGAACTTCGCCGCTGCGGTGGGCGTTGCCGGCGGCTACGCGCGCGAGGTCGCGCTGGACTGGACCGAGACGGGCTGGACCCTCGACCTCGACAAGCTGCGCGATGCGATCGGGCCGAAGACGCGGGCGCTCTTCGTCAACACGCCGGGCAATCCGACCGGCTGGACGGCCGACCTCCCGACGCTGCAGGCGATCCTCGAGATCGTCCGCGAGACCGGCATCACGCTCATCGCCGACGAGATTTATGGGCGCTTCCACTATGCCGGCGGGCGGGCACCCTCCTTCCACGACATCATGGAGGAGGACGAACCTATCTTCTTCGTCAATTCCTTTTCCAAGAACTGGGCGATGACCGGCTGGCGCATCGGCTGGATCGAGGCGCCCGCGGCTTTTGGCACGGTCCTCGAAAACCTCATCCAGTATTCCATCTCCGGCGTCGCCGCCTTCATGCAGCGCGGTGCCGTCGCCGCCCTCGACGAGGGCGAAGCCTTCATCGACCTGCAGGTGGAACGCGCTCACAAGGCGCGCGACATCTTCACCGACGCGCTGCTCTCGACCAACCGCGTCGCGGTCGTGCGGCCGGCGGGCGCCTTCTATTCCTTCTTCAGGATCGACGGCATCGACGATACCCGCGCCGCCGCCTTCACCATTCTCGAGGAGACCCGCATCGGCCTCGCGCCGGGAACGGCCTTCGGACCCGCCGCGACGACATTCATGCGCGCCTGTTTCCACCGCCGCCTCGACGAGATCGAGACCGCCGCCGATCGTCTGCAGGACTGGATCCGACGCCAGAAGTGACGGGCGAAAAGCCCGTGACCCGGTCTCGCCGCGCTCTTGCGCTGGCGTCGACGCTGGCGCTGGCCGCCGGCGGCGGCGCCGTCTTTGCCGCGCTGGGCCTGCCGGTCGGCTGGCTGCTCGGCTCGGCGCTAGCGGTTTCGGTGGCCAGCCTTCTCGGCCACGACACGCGCCTGCCGAACTGGCTGCGTGACGCCGTCTTCATCGTCCTCGGCACGCAGGCGGGCGCCGGCGTCACGCCTGCGGTCGTCGGGCAACTGGCGCTCTGGCCGCTCTCCTTCGCCATTCAGATGGCGGGTGTCGTCGCCGTCATCGCCGTCACCTACACCTTCCTGCGAAAAGGGTTCGGCTGGGACAAGGAGACCGCGCTGTTTGCCGCTCTACCCGGCGCCATGTCCTTCGTCATCGCCGCGGCGTCGCAGACGCGGGCCGACATGACGCGGATCACCGTGGTGCAAAGCGTGCGGCTGCTGCTGCTCATCGGCGCGCTGACGCCGACCTTGGCCTGGCTCGAAGGCGGGGAGGGCATTCGAGCAGCCGATAGAGGCGATGCCGGATCGCCGGCGGAATACGCGATCCTCGTCGTCGCCTGCCTCGCCGGTGCCTTCCTCGGCCACGTCTCGCGCCTGCCCGGCGGCATCCTGCTCGGTGCGCTGGCCGCCAGTGCCGTGCTGCATGTCACCGAGATCGCGCCGGTGGCGATGCCGTCCGCGATCTCCGTCGCCGGCCTCCTTGTCCTCGGCGCGCTGATCGGCAGCCGGCTGAAGGGCGAGAACCGCAGGGCACTGGTCGAACTGCTGCCGGCCTCGCTCGGCGCCTTCGTCATCGGTCTCGCAATATCCGCGGCTGCGGGCCTTGCCGCCTTCTGGTGGCTCGGCATCGGCTTCGGCAAGATCGCGCTCGCCTATGCGCCGGGCGCGCTGGAGGCGCTGACCGTCCTCGCCTACCAGTTCGATCTGGATCCCGCCTATGTCGCCGCGCACCATGTGGTGCGCTTCGTCTGCATCGCGCTTCTGGTGCCGATCCTGGCCCGGCGGCTGCCGAAAGCCGGCTGATGGCCCGGCCACCAGCGGGCGGCCATGCTTCACTCCCGTCAGAAGCCGACCATGCCAACCCGAGTCCGGCCGCCGGCGTTGCGGCCGGCGGCCTCGCGCCTCGTTCAGCCGCCTGCCTGGCTGACCACCAGCGGGGTGATCTTGGCCGTCCGCTCGGCCTGCGCCGGGCGGTCGGCGGCGAAGGGGATGCCGAGGGCGTTCCAGGTCTCCACCAGCGCGTCGCGCAGCGTGTCGATCAGGGCGTCGTCGTGCAGCGGTGTCGGCGTGATGCGCAGCCGCTCGGTGCCGCGCGGCACCGTCGGATAGTTGATCGGCTGGATGTAGATGCCGTGCGTCTCCAGCAGCCGGTCGCTGGCGCGCTTGCAGAGGTCGGGATCGCCGACATGGAGCGGCACGATGTGCGTCGCCGAGGGCATCACCGGCAGGTTCGCCGCGGCAAACACCGCTTTGGCGCGGGCCGCCTGCCGCTGCTGGCCGTCGCGCTCGGCCTGCGATGCCTTGAGGTGGCGGATCGAGGCCGTCGCGGCGGCGGCGAGCGCCGGGGGCAGGGCGGTGGTGAAGATGAAGCCCAGCGCATAGGAGCGTACCGAATCGATCACGGCCTTCGACCCGGTGATGTAGCCGCCGAGCACGCCGAACGCCTTCGCGAGTGTCCCCTCGATCACGTCGATGCGGTGGGCGACGCCGTCGCGCTCGGAAATGCCGCCGCCGCGCGGACCGTACATGCCGACGGCGTGCACCTCGTCGATATAGGTCATGGCGTTGTAGCGCTCGGCGAGCGAGACGATGGCATCGATCGGCGCGATGTCGCCGTCCATCGAATAGACGCTCTCGAACACGATCAGCTTCGGCCGTCCCTTCTCGGCGGCCTTCAGCAGTTCCTCCAGATGCTGGACGTCGTTGTGGCGGAACACCTGCTTCTTGCAGCCCGCCTTGCGCACGCCCTCGATCATCGAGGCATGGTTCAGCTCGTCGGACAGAATCAGGCAGTCCGGCAGGAGCTTTGCGATGGTCGAGATCGACGCCTCGTTGGAGACGAAGCCCGAGGTGAAGACGAGCGCGGCCTCCTTGCCGTGGAGATCGGCGAGCTCGCGCTCGAGTTCGACCAGCGGATGGGTATTGCCCGAGATGTTGCGCGTGCCGCCGGCACCCGAACCCATGGTGGCGATGGTCGACTGCATGGCGGAGACGACGTCGGCGTGCTGTCCCATGCCGAGATAGTCGTTCGAGCACCAGACGGTGATCTCGCGCGCCTTGTCGTCATGACGCCAGATCGCGGCGGGAAATCGGCCGGCGATCCTTTCGAGGTCGGCAAAGACGCGGTAACGCTTTTCCGCGTGCAGCGCCTCGATCGCGGCGTCGAAATGGCCCTTGTAGTCGATCATCTTGAAACACCCTTTCGAGAGGGGTTCTAAGATGATGGACCGGCGAAGTCCACTTTCACCCTTGTGCCAAACCGCCGCGTCGGTGGCATTCCGTGTGACAACATGAGCGGAGAATGAAAACATGACGAAGACAGGTCACAGGCAGGCGGTCGTTCGGCAATGAGCGTCCTCGTCACCGGCGGGGCCGGCTATATCGGCAGCCACATGGTCCTCGGGCTTGCCGATCGTGGCGAGGCGGTCGTCGTCCTCGACAATCTCGTCACCGGGTTCGACTGGCTGGTATCGCCGCGGGCGACGCTGGCAGAGGGCGACATTGCCAATCAGGCCCTGGTCTGCCGGCTGATCGCCGAACATGGGATCGAGACCATCGTGCATTTCGCCGGCTCGGTCGTGGTGCCCGATTCCGTCGCCGATCCGCTCGGCTACTATCTCAACAACACGGTGAGGACGCGCGACCTCATCGCCGCCGCCGTCGCCAGCGGCGTGAAGCACTTCATCTTCTCGTCCACGGCCGCCGTCTACGGCATGGCGGGTCTGGAACCGGTGTCGGAGGACAGCCGGCTGCAGCCGCAGTCGCCCTATGGCCGCTCCAAGCTGATGAGCGAGATGATGCTGGAGGATACGGCGAGGGCCCATCCGCTGCGCTATGCGGCGCTGCGCTACTTCAACGTCGCCGGCGGCGATCCGTCCGGACGCTCGGGCCAGGCGACGAAGGGCGCGACGCACCTCATCAAGGTCGCGGTCGAGACCGCGCTCGGTCGGCGCGCGGCGATCGACATCTTCGGCGACGACTATCCGACGCCGGACGGCACGGCGGTGCGCGACTACATCCACGTCACCGATCTCATCTCGGCCCATCTCGCCGCGCTCGATCATCTGAGAGGCGGCGGCGAGAGCCTCGTCGCCAATGTGGGCTATGGTCGGGGCTATTCGGTCCGCGAGGTTTTGGATGTCGTGCGCGAGGTGCATGGCGCCGACTTCACCATCCGCCAGGGCGGCCGCCGGCCAGGGGATCCCGCCAGCATCGTCGCCAATGCCGACCGCGCGCGAACGACGCTGGGCTGGACGCCGTCCCACGATGATCTCAGGGAAATCGTCGCCCACGCCATCGCCTGGGAGAAGCACCTCATGCGCCGCAACGCCGGCTGATCAGCCGTGGCCGCCCGTGTCGGATCCGTCGCCGCCGCCCGCCGCCGCGGGCGGGGAACGGCGGGCCCGCGACTGATCCTTGCGGCGCTTGAGGTTTTCCCGAAGCATTTCCTCCTGCCGGGCGCGGCGCTTCTCCGCGGCGATCTCCGACGCCTTTTTCGGGGCTTCCGGTGCGTCCGTCATGCTTGTCTCCCATTCTCCGCCAGCCGGTCGCGCAGGGCCGCACGGCGAAAGCCCTCCTGGCTGGACAAGGGCGGATGCCAGGAGAGGCAGGCGCCGATATGGCCGATGTCGACGACGAAGGAGCCGAACAGCCGGTCGAAGGCCTTGCGTCTGCCGAAAAGCCCGGCGACGGCGCGAAGCGGCGTTTCGGGAAGCGGCAACAGCCGAGGAGGGCGGCCGAGTCCCTGGCGGATCGCGGCGATCATGGCGCCGAGCGACAGCGGCTCCCGGTCCGCCACGAGAAATGTTTCGCCGCCCGCCCGGGGATGGGTGAGGGCCGCGAGGATGGCGTCGAGGCAATTGTCGAGCGCCAGCACGCTGCGCTGCGCCGACGTCTGGGCGAGCGGAAGCGGCAGGCCGGTCCGCGCCAACTGCACGAGGCGGGCGACCATGCCGCGACCGCCCGGGCCGTAGACCGGCACCGGCCGCAGGATGCACAGATCCATGGACGAGCCGGCCGCCACCTCCCGCAAGGCCGTCTCGGCGGCGAGCTTGGAGGCGGCATAGGCGCTCTGCGGATCGAGTTCGTCCGTCTCGCGCACCGGCGTTTTTCCCTTCGGCCGATGGACGTTCGCGGTGGACAGGAAGACGAAGCGGCCGACGCCCTCGGTGGCGGCGCGTTCTCCCAGAGCGCGGCTGCCCTCGACATTGACGTGGTGAAGGGCGGGACTGTCGCGCGACGCGGGCTCGCGCCGGGACGGGTTCAGCGCGCCCAGATGCACGACGGCGTCGATGCCGGCCGGCCAGTCATTCCAGTCGCCGATGGCGGCAAGATCGGTCGGGGCCCCGTTCGGCCCGCGGATCAGCGGGACGACGTCGTGGCCATGGGCGCGCATGAGGGTAATGAGGCGGCGACCGATGAAGCCACTGGAGCCGCTGACGAGAATTCGCAATGCGCAAAGTGTCCTTGCCCGGCGGCCAGGCTGCCGCGAAGATTGACCGGGCCCGCCCGGCGCGTCATAGAAACCGCCGCAGCGGCCGGCGTAAAGGCCTCGCCGCCGCTTTGTCGGGGAATGCGCGGCATCGGCGCGTGGCGCCTGTTGCCACATACGACCGAGACCCCCGGCCGGCGACTAAGGATACCATGAAACGCCTGTTCGACGTCACCGTCAGCCTCGTCGCCCTCATCCTCCTGGGATGGGCGATCGTCGTCCTGGCCGTGCTGGTGCGGGCAAGCTCGCCGGGCCCGGGGATCTTCGCCCAGACCCGGGTCGGTCGCGGCGAAACACCCTTCCGCTGCTACAAGCTGCGCACCATGCAGCTCGGCACCGTCGAGGCCGCCTCGCACGATACGCCGGCCGCCGCGGTGACGCCGCTCGGCCAGAAGCTTCGCCGATGGAAGCTCGACGAACTGCCGCAACTGGTCAATGTCCTGAGGGGCGAGATGAGCTTCGTCGGACCACGGCCCTGTCTGCCGGTGCAGGCCGTCCTGATCGCGGAGCGCCGCCAGAAGGGCGTCTATGCGGTGCGCCCCGGTATCACCGGGCTGGCCCAGGTCCAGGGCATCGACATGTCCGACCCCGTCCGTCTCGCCGCGATCGACGCGGACTACGTCCGGAACCAGAGCTTCCCCGGCGATCTCGGGCTGATCCTGAAGACGGTCGTCGGCGGCGGCCAGGGCGATCGCGTCCGACACTGAACGCGGACCGGCATCGAACGGGAACCGAGATTGCGTCGGGCGCGGTCACGTGATGAAAGAGAGGGCAGGATTCCCGGTCGACACCGGCTCCCATCCAAGGACGTCGGGCTGAGGCCCCACTGCGAAAGCCCGTGATGACTGCCATCGACCGCATCGGCTTTGCCGCCGAACTCGACGCCTACGCCCGCGCCAACCGTCCCATCACCATCGGCCTTGCCGGCGCCGGCCAGATGGGTACCGACATCGTCGTGCAGGTGGCCCTGATGGCCGGCATCCGCGTCGGCGCCATCGCCACCCGCAGTCCGGCGCGCCCGCTTGCGGCCATCGCGCTCGCCGGTCACGAGTCCGGCCATGGCCGCGCGGCGGCGACCCCCGAAGCCATCGACCGCGTCATCGACGCCGGCGGCATCGCGCTCACCGACGATCTCGCCGCGCTCTGCGCCGCCGGACGGATCGACGTCGTCGTCGACGCCACGGGCAGCCCGGACCTCGGCACCTTCCTGGCACTGGAGGCGATCCGCAACGGCAAGCATATCGTGATGCTGAACGTCGAGGCCGACATCACCGTCGGCCGCCACCTCGCCGCCGAGGCCAAGCGCGCTGGCGTGGTCTATACCGGCTCGGCCGGCGACGAGCCGGCGGCGACGCTGGAACTCATCGCCTTCGCCCAAAGCCTCGGCATGGACGTCGTCGCTGCCGGAAAGGGCAAGAACAATCCGCTGCGCATCGACGCAGTCCCCTCCGAATACGAGGAAGAGGCCCTCGCCCGCGACATGAACGCCCGCATGCTGGTCGAATTCATCGACGGCTCGAAAACCATGGTCGAGATGACCGCCATCGCCAATTGCACCGGCCTCGTTCCGGACATCGCCGGCATGCACGGCCCCGCGGCGACCGTCGACAATCTCGCTCAGGTGCTCTGCACCACCGCCGACGGCGGCATCCTCTCGGGCCCCGGCCGTGTCGACTATACGATCGGCAAGGGCGTGGCGCCCGGCGTGTTCTGCATCGCCCGACCGCGCCACGACCGTGCGATCGAGCGGATGGCCGACCTCAAGGTCGGGCCCGGCCCCTGCTTCGCCCTCGTCCGGCCTTTCCACCTGACCAGCCTCGAGACGCCGCTGTCTGCGGCCCGTGCTGTGATGTATCGGCGCGCGGACATGGTGCCGCTGGACCGGCCGGTCGCCGAATGCGGCGCCGTCGCCAAGCGCGACCTGAAGCCGGGCGAGGTTCTCGGGCGCATCGGCGAGAGCGACTATCGCGGTTTCGCCATGACCTGGGCCGATGGCCGCGCCAGCCGCGCTTTGCCGCTCGGGCTGGCGGAGAAGGCGCGCGTGTCCCAGCCGATCAAATCCGGCGAGCGCCTGACGCACGACAACTGCACGGCCGATGACAGCCTGCTCGTCACCCGCATCCGGCGCGAGCTCGACGCCGCCGACGCCCGCTTTCTCGGCTGATCACCTCTGGGTGGGGTGAAGCCCGCGTAGGGAAAGGGGCGGTCTCCGTATCGCGCCCCGCGTCTTTCGGTCTCCGCGGACCGGCAAGAAAATGCCGGCGGCTCGGCAACCGGTCTTCACTCGGCGCGGGGCGTCATGACGGCGTCGACCAGTTCGTCGTCGTCGAAGGGCTTCAGGAACACCTTTTCCGCGCCCCATATTTCGGCGAGCGACGTCATTGCCTCGATCGTCAGGCGCGGTCCACCACCGGTGACGCCGAAGATGCGCATGGCCGGCTTGCGGCCACGGATCTCCTTGAGGAGGCGCAGACCGTCCATTTCCGGCATCCACATGTCGGTGACGAGCACGTCGAAATCGGTATCTGCCAGGCATTCCAGGGCTTCCTTGCCGTTGGCGGCGGCGGTTACCTCGAAACCGGCGCTGGCGAGCGCCATGACCAGCGACTCGCGCACGGCCATGACGTCGTCCACCACGAGCGCGCTCCGCCGCGTGTCGTCTCTACTCATTGTCGTCCTTTCGCTGCGGGAAGAAGATCGTCACCGCCGTGCCGTTGCCGGGCGACGATTCGATGCTGATGAAGCCATCATAGTCGCGAACGATCCGTTGCACGATGTAGAGGCCGACGCCCGTACCCTCGCCGTCGATCTTGGTGGAGAAAAAGGGCTGCATCGCCTTGAGGCGCACCGATTCCTCCATGCCTGCCCCATTGTCGGCGACGACGAGTTTCGCGCCGCCCTCGGCGACCGCCAGGGTGACGACCACCGTACCGGCTCCCTGCACCGCGTGAACGGCGTTCGACAGGAGGTTGCCGACGATCTGCAGGATGTCGCCGATCTTGACCGTCACGCTCTCGCAGTTCTCGACGATGCAATCGATCCGCATGCTGGAGGGCAGCGCCGGACGGATCGCCTCGACGCTGTGCTCGACGGCGAGGCTGATCGGCCGGCTCGTATCCTTCCAGCGTTCGCCGCGCGTTGACTGCAGGAGTTCCGACACGACCGTCGCGGCCTGCTTGCTGGAGATGTCGATGAGCTCCATCATCCGGCTGCTCGCCGGGTCGATGGTATCGCGCAGATGCAGACGCAACCGCTTGGTGAGGTTGATGATCGGGTGGATCAGATTGTTGATCTCGTGGGCGACGCTGCCGGCGAGCTGCCCCAGCGCAAACATCTGCTGCTCCAACTGGCGCCGATTCTCGCGCTCGACCTCCTCGGTGACGTCGCGGATGAGCCCACGATAGACCGACCGGCCGACGCCCCGGAAGACGACGCCGGGCTTCGGAGGCGGGATGGCACGTCCGCTGATGCTGATCCAGAGATCGCCGTCCCCGTCCTCGATCCGCAACCGCCGGCTGTCGCAGGGCAGGCCGCTCTCGATCAGTTCCCGGAGCGGTTTCAGCATTTCGGCCGAGGTGGTGACGGCGAGCCTGTCGAACAGCTTCTCGCCAAGCGCCAGGTGCGTCCTGCCCACCTGCCGCCCGGTGACGAAGCTGATCGCGCCGTCGCGGTCCATTTCCCAGAAGAGATCGGTGCCGATCTCGGCAAAGGCGCGAAACCGGTCGGCATTGTGCAGGATCTCGCTTCTGAGGCGCGTCTCGCGCTTCTGGATGTCGAGCGAGGCGGCCCCGGTGAAGGCGACGAGGGAGGCGACCATGGCGATCAGCAGGCCGTTTTCGATCGGACCGGCGCCCATCTGCGGCTGGATATCGGCAAGGAGGCGGAAGCCTCCGGCAACCAGCGACGGCGCCCAGGCGAGCATGAAGGTCAGCGACCTCGCGGGCTGCCGGCGCCCCGCTACCATGAGAGCGATCAGGGTGAAGACGATCACCGCAAAACCGAGATAGGGCGCGATCGATCGGGCGATGCCGACACCGAGCGACAGGTCCAGGATGGCGAGAACTGCGGCCGCAGCCAGAAACACCGTCAGCCCGTCCGCGATCCGGGAGATCCTTGGGGCGACGCGTTTCAGACCGAGGAAGCTCGTCACGAATCCGACGAAGCTGCAGAAGATAAGCAGCACGGAAATCAGGGCGACTTCCCGCGCCCGCATGGCAAGGCCTGGAAGGACGAGATTCTGCAGGAGGGCGTTGGACGACACGAAGTAGGCGAGACTGCTTGCGGTGCAGGCGGCCAGCCAGAGATTGGTCTGGTTCCTCAACGACGCGCCGAGGGCGAAAATGTAGATCAGCATCGCGCCCATGACCCCGATCAGCACCGACAGGCGCGTCGTGCTGGCGTCGTACGCGGCATAGAAGCTCTGGAAATCCGAGAACCAGACCTCGCTCTGAAGGGCAGGCAGCCGCTCCAACCGAAGGAAGAGCTTCGCGCCGGCAATTTGCTCCGGCTCGAGAATGAAGCTCGGATAGCGGAACGACTCGGTACTGTAGGGTCGCCCGTCGCGTGGATCCCAGGTCGTCTGACGGATGCCGCCCGACCCTGCGACGAAGAGATCAGCCCGTTCCAGCCGTGGTTCCCGGATCGAGATGATGAAGGGCGGTGTCCAGCCCGGACGGGTGGAGACGTCGTCCGGCAATGTCAGCGACAGCCACAGACGTTGAGGACCTCCCGCTGCAAGCCGGGGTCTGGCGGCCGCCGCGTCGCGCCGGAACTGGTCGGGCGCAAAGCCGACAATTTCTTCGATCGTGAGCGTGCCCGTCACGTCCACGAAACCCGACATGGCATCGCCGACCGAAATGGCCGGCCGAATCGACATCGGTTGGCACGAGACCAGGGCGAAGAGGGCTGCAATGGTCCAGAGAGCCGCGAACCAGCGCCAGAAGCCGGGGGCCATCAGTGTCGAGCCGCGGCTTTCGACCCGCAAGCTTCATGCCTCGTCGGTGTCGGGCATCGTTGATCGAATGGCGATTTCGAGGCCGTTGGCGAGCGATTCCCGCTCGGTTGGGCTGAGAATCTCGAGCGCCTTGGCGATGCTCTGCAACGGATCGTCTGCCAGGATCGATCGGCCGAGATCGGTGAGGTTCAGCTGTTCGGCCCGGCCCCGCCCGATGGTGCCGGCCTTCACCAGAAGTCCCTTGGTGATCAGTGTTCGCACGGTCCGCGCGACGGCACCGGAAGCCAGCCCCTGAAACCGTGCCAGGTCGATGGCGGTGCGCAGCTGCGGCGGAGCGCTGTCGAGATAGCGGAGCGCCGACCACTGCGCCGGAAAGAGGTCTGCGGCATAGCCTTGGCTATGGATGCGCCGCGCAACCTGCTCCAGCAGGCTGGCGAGGGCTGGAGCTGAAATTGCCTCTGTCGTCAATATGCGCTCCTGGGCCAGCACTTCACAATTGGATGAACACGAAATCAGTATGAAAGCGATCGAAGAATGACAACCCTTGGCGTTCGACGACGGGGCGGTCAGGTCTGGCGTCCGGGCACGAGATCCCGGCAAGCCGGTACATTCGGGCCGATGACGCGCGTCCGCCACCGGTCCGGCATCGCAACACCTGGTTAAGAAAGGGTTGCGCCTCGACCTCCATGCGCGGCCCTTCGCAGTGGGACGCCCGTGCGAGGCAGGGACGGGACTGACGAAAGATTCGGAGCCATTCGGGCCCGAGAGCAGCCCTCGACGCCCTGTCCGCACGGCGCGCCGCAGGCACTGCAATGCCTGTGATCGCAGGGCTGCCAAGCGACATCGGACTGTCATGCGCCGGTGCTATCGGAGCGCTGAACGGCAGTTTGCCGGGACTTTTGCACGGGTCCGTTGGCCCGGGCGATATTGGGGAGAGACGTCCATGAAAACTCATCTGACGCGGGCCGCGTCGGCGCTCGCCATCGTTGCCATGTCTTCCGGGCTGGCGCACGCCCAGGCGGCCGCTGCCGTGTCCATGGACGAGCTCGTCGCGGCTGCCAAGGCCGAGGGACAGCTGACCACGATCGCGCTCCCGCACGACTGGTGCGGCTATGGCGACGTCATCGCCGGGTTCAAGGCGAAGTACCCCTTCCTCACCATCAACGAGCTGAACCCCAATGCCGGTTCGGGCGACGAGATCGAGGCGATCAAGGCCAACAAGGGCAATACCGGCCCGCAGGCTCCCGACGTCATCGACGTCGGCCTGTCCTTCGGCCCCGCCGCCAAGGCCGAGGGGCTGCTGATGCCCTACAAGGTCTCGACCTGGGACTCGATCCCCGACACGGCCAAGGATGCAGACGGCTACTGGTATGGCGACTATTACGGCGTTCTCGCCCTTGCCGTGAACACCGACATCATCAAGGAATCGCCGAAGAGCTTCGCCGACCTGAAGGATCCGAAATACGCCAATTCGGTCGCCATTCCCGGTGATCCGCGCACCGGCAATTCGACGATGATGACCGTCTACGGCGCCGGTATCGCGACGGGCGCCAAGGCCGGTGCCGATGCCGCCAAGGCCGGAACGGCCTTCTTCAAGGAGCTGAAGGAGAACGGCAACTTCGTGCCGGTGAACGGCACGGCGCAGAACATGGCGCAGGGCACGACGCCGATCCTGTTCGACTGGGACTACAACGTCCTCGCGATGCGCGACAAGCTCGCCGGCAACCCGCCGATGGACGTCATCGTTCCCTCGGACGCCGTCATCGCCGGCGTCTACGTCCAGGCGATCTCGGCCTTCGCGCCGCATCCGAACGCCGCCAAGCTCTGGATGGAATACCTCTATTCGGACGAGGGGCAGCTCGGCTGGCTGAAGGGCTACTGCCATCCGATCCGCTTCAACGATCTGGCCGCCAACGACAAGATCCCCGCCGATCTTCTCGCCAAGATGCCGGCGCCGGAGAGCTACGAGAAGGCCGTGTTCCCGACCCTCGACGAGCAGTCGGCCGCCAAGGCGGTCGTCGCCGAGGATTGGGCCAAGGAAATGGGTGCGCAGTAAGTCTGCGGCCAAGCTATGATGACACCGATGCCGGCATCCGCCGGCATCGGTTCCGGTGAGGCGCGGGAGCGGATCGACAGCCCATGACGACAGCGCCGACAGCCCATGAAGCGACCGACCACTCCGCCTCTCGAAGCCTCGTTCCGGGCTTTGCCAGCGGGCTGAGGGGCAACTGGATCGGGCTCGTGCCGTTCTTCGGCTTCAGCCTCCTGTTTCTCGTCCTGCCGATCCTCTACCTCGTCACCGGCGCTTTCCAGAACGCCGAGGGCTCGTTCACCCTCGACAACTTCGCGCAGCTGGCGACGCCCAACATCATGGCGGCCTATTCGCTGTCGATCCGGCTCAGCCTGTTCTCCGCGCTGCTGGGGACCGCGACCGGCGTTCTCCTCGGCTATGCCGTCATCCTCGGCGGGCTTCCGAGCTGGGTCCGGCCCGTCTTCATGACCTTCTCGGGCGTCGCGTCGAACTTCGCCGGCATTCCGCTGGCCTTCGCCTTCATCGCCACCCTCGGCCGCATCGGCCTCGTCACCGTGGTGCTGCGCGACGTCTTCGGCTTCAACCTCTACGGCGCCGGCTTCAACCTGTTTTCATTCTGGGGCGTCGCCCTGACCTATCTCTACTTCCAGATGCCGCTGATGCTTCTGATCGTCGCGCCGGCGCTCGACGGGCTGAAGAACGAATGGCGCGAGGCGGCGGAGATCCTCGGCGCCAACCGCCGGCAGTACTGGCGGATGGTGGCCCTTCCGGTGCTGACGCCCTCGATCCTCGGCTGCTTCCTCCTGCTCTTTGCCAATGCCTTCGGCACGCTGGCCACGGTCTACGCCCTGACAGGCTCGCGCTTCGCGGTCGTGCCGATCGTCCTTTTCCAGCAGATCCAGGGCAACGTTCTCTACAATCCCAACCTCGGCTACGCTCTGGCCGTCGGCATGGTTGTGATCATGGCGGTCTCGAACACCATCTATCTCGTGCTCCGCACGCGGGCCGAACGGTGGCAGAAGTGAAGAAGACCTTTCCGATCGTCTCGACCCTCATCGTCGTTCTCACGGCGTCCTTTTTCCTGATCCCGCTCTATGCGACCTTCCAGTTCTCGCTGCAGATGGTGCGCGGAGAGTGGAGCTTTGCGTCCTACCGTTCGGTGATCCAGAGCGACGTGTTCCTGGCGACGATCCAGTTCTCGACGATCGCCTCGCTCGCGGCCATCCTCCTCGGCGCGGCGGTGGTCGTGCCGACGGCCTACTGGGTGCGGCTGAAGCTGCCGAGATTGCGACCGGTCGTCGAATTCGTCAGCCTGATGCCGCTGATCATCCCGCCCGTGGTGCTGGTCTTCGGCTATATCCGCCTCTACGGTTCGGACTCGTTCCTGCCGCTCACCATGACCAGCCAGGGCACCAACGTCCTCCTCGTCGCCGGCTATGTCGTGCTGTCGCTTCCCTATATGTACCGGTCGGTGGACAACGGCATGGCGGCGATCGACATCAAGACGCTGACCGAGGCCGCCGAGAGCCTCGGTGCCTCCCGCCTTCGCACCATCACGGGCGTGATCTTTCCGAATGTCCGCTCGGCGATCGTTTCCGGCGCCTTTCTCACCTTCTCCATCTCGTTCGGCGAGTTCGTCCTGGCGAGCCTTCTCAACCGTCCCGCCTTCGGTCCCTATCTCGTCCAGATCGGCCAGGACCGGGCCTATGAGCCGGCGGCGCTCGCCATCATGTCCTTCGCGCTCATCTGGGCCTGCATGGTGCTGATGCAGGTCTTCGCCAGCCGAAAGCCCGGACGAAAGCTCGTTCCCCGTCTCGTCCCGAAGTCTGCAAGGATCGTCACTCCATGAGCTTTCTGAGGATCGATGCCGTCAGCAAGAGCTTCGGCACCAATACGGTGGTGCAGAAGTTCGACCTGACGATCGCCAAGGGCGAATTCGTCTCGCTGCTCGGCCCCTCCGGTTGCGGCAAGACGACGGTTCTGAGGATGATCGCGGGGTTCGAGACGCCGTCGTCCGGCTCGATCGTCATCGACGGCCAGGACGTCACCAACCAGCCGCCGAACCGACGCCGGATCGGCATGGTCTTCCAGGCCTATGCGCTGTTTCCGAACATGAACGTCTTCGGCAATGTCGCTTTCGGCCTGAAGATCGCGGGCATGCCGAAGGCGCAGATCGAGTCCCGCGTGGCCGAGATGCTGAAGCTGATCGGCCTCGAGCATCTTGCCGACCGCTATCCCTACCAGATGTCGGGCGGCCAGCAGCAGCGCGTGGCGCTCGCCCGTGCCCTCGCGCCGAAACCCCAGGTGCTGTTGCTCGACGAGCCGCTCTCCGCGCTCGACGCCAAGATCCGGACCTCGCTGCGCGAGGAAATCCGCCAGATCCAGCAGCAGCTCGGGATCACCACGATCTTCGTGACGCACGACCAGGAGGAGGCGCTGTCGATCTCCGATCGCATCGTCGTCATGAACGGCGGGCGCGCCGACCAGATCGGGACGCCCTTCGAGATCTACAACCGCCCGGCTTCGCGCTTCGTCGCCTCCTTCATCGGCACGCTGAGCCTTCTCGAAGGCCATGCGATCGGCGAAGGCCAGGTCGATGTCGCGGGCCAGGGGATCGCAGTGCCCGGCCATGGCGGCGCGCCGGGAACGCCGGTGACCGTGGCCTTGCGCCCCGAGGCGCTGTCGCTCGTTCCGACGCAGGAGAGGACCAACGTCCTGCGCGGCGAGATCGACTCCGTCCAGTTTCTCGGATCCGTCGTGCGCATGCGCGTGCGGCTCGGCGACAATGTGCTGTTGCTGGACGCCTTCAACAGCCCGGCAGCGCCGCCGCCGGTCCGGGGCGAAACCGTCAGCATGCATTTTGCGCCGGGCGACGGACAGATCCTCGACCAGCCCCAGGCGATCGCGGCCGAATAGCTCTGCCTCTGTCCGCAGGCCGGGCGGACGCTGTCGGCCCAGCGAACGGCATGGGCAAAGGTTGGCCGATGCGCGTGTTCGTCGGCTGATGAGCCGTGCGCTGGGCTGCCCCGGACTCAGCTTTTCGGCGCCGCGCGCTTGACCTTCGGACGCCATCGGACTAATCGAAGCCATCAACGAGCTTGAGGGCAATTGCCCCGCACCGCTGGTCCCCGGACGACACCGCCGTCCCATCCTCTTCAAATTCGGTAAATTTCAGCATTGAGCACGCCCAAGGATAACGACTTCGCCGAGCGCCGCAGCGCTGCCCTGCTGGCCAAGCAGGCGCTTCTGGAGAAGTTCAAGGCCAAGCCCGACGAGAACGACCCGGCGGTACAGGCGAAGATCGCCGAACGCGCCGCGCGCGCCGAGGCGCGCGAATTGCGTGCCGAAGAGAAGCGCGCCGAACTCGCCCGCAAGAAGGAGGAGGAGGCTGCGCGCCTCGCCGCCATCGAAGCGGAAAATGCCGCCGAGGAACTGGCCCGCAAGGCCGTCGCCGACGAGCGCGTCAACCGGGTCGTGGCCGACGAGGCCGAGCGCAAGGCCGCGCGCGACGCGAGATACGCCGCGCGCAAGCAGCGCAAGAAATAAGGTGGCGCCCGGCAGCGGGCGCGACACGGACTGACGGAATGGCCGGGATGCGTCGAGCGGGGAGCTCCGCGTCTCGGCCGATTTCGTTTTCGCGGCGGACCCCGTCGCCTCATCTGCCCTTCCGCTCCGACGAACGGTCAGGCCCCCTTGGACCGCCTTGCGGTCCCGCCCAGCCGGATCGCCGAAGAGCGTTCCGCTCCCTCGAAGGATTGACCCCGTGCCGTTCCGCCCGACCAGCCTGCCCCTCGAACGCGCTCTCGCCGAGCACGACTACACCGAACCGACACCGGTCCAGGACGCCGTCCTCGAGCCGGAAACCGCAGGCCGCGACCTGCTCGTCTCGGCTCAGACCGGATCCGGCAAGACGGTCGCCTACGGTCTCGCCATCGCCTCGACGCTGCTCGGCGATGCCGAGCGCCTCGGCCCCGCCGACCAGCCGCTCGCCCTCGTCGTCGCCCCGACGCGCGAACTGGCGCTGCAGGTGCACCGCGAACTCGAATGGCTCTACGCCCATGCCGGTGCGACGATCGTCACCTGCGTCGGCGGCATGGACCCGCGCGCCGAGCAGAAGAAGCTGAACGCCGGTGCCCATATCGTCGTCGGCACCCCCGGCCGCCTGCGTGACCATCTGGAGCGCGGCCGCCTGCGCATCGGCAACCTCAAGGCCGTCATCCTCGACGAGGCCGACGAGATGCTCGACCTCGGCTTCCGCGAGGACCTCGAATTCATCCTCGAGGCGACCCCGAAGGAGCGCCGCACGCTCCTCTTCTCGGCGACGCTGCCGAAGGCGATCACCGCGCTCGCCAAGCGCTACCAGCGCGACGCCATGCGCATCGAGGCCTCGCGCGGCGTCACCGGTCACGTCGATATCGAATACCGGGCCGTGCGCATAGCCCCGAACGAGGTCGAGCACGCCGTCGTCAACCTTCTGCGCTCGGCCGAATCGCCCAGCGCCATCGTCTTCTGCAACACCCGCGAAGCCGTCCGGCACCTTCATTCGGGCCTGCTCGAGCGCGGATTTTCGGCCGTCGCTCTGTCGGGCGAGCTCGGCCAGAACGAGCGTAACGCCGCCATGCAGGCGCTGCGCGACGGCCGCGCCCGCGTCTGCATCGCCACCGATGTCGCCTCGCGCGGCATCGACCTGCCCAATCTCGGCCTCGTCATCCATGCCGAATTGCCGAACGACGCGGAATCGCTGCAGCACCGGAGCGGGCGCACCGGCCGCGCCGGCCGCAAGGGCGTGTCCGTCCTGCTGGTTCCGATCTCGCGCCGCCGCAAGGCCGAGCGCCTGCTCGCCGAGGCCAACATCCATCCGACCTGGGGCGGCGCGCCGACCGCCGACGAGATCCGCAAGCTCGACGAGGAGCGACTGCTCTCCGACCCGATCCTGACGCAGGAATCGACCGAGGAGGACCAGGCTGTCGCCGCCGCGCTTCTCGCCAGGCACAGCGCCGAGGACCTTGCCGCCGCGCTCGCGCGCATCTACCGCTCGCGCCTGCCGGCGCCCGAGGATGTCTACGACCCCGGCTTTGCCCGCGACACCAAGCCGGCGAAGAACTATGCCGAGACCGGCGAACGCGGCACGCGGCGCGAGCGCGATGCGGTCGTGCGCGGCGCCGGCGGCGCCACCGTCTGGTTCCACATGGACATCGGCCGGCGCAACAATGCCGATCCGAAATGGCTGCTGCCGCTGATCTGCCGCCGCGGTTCGGTGACGCGCGACGACATCGGTGCCATCCGCATCTTCGACCGCGAGACCAAGTTCGAGATCGCCGAGGCGATGGCGGCGAAATTCTCGGCGAGCGCGCAGGGGATCGATGCCGACGACATCACCATCTCGCGCATGGCCGAAGGCGCCGACACGAGGCCCGCGCCCCGCACCGACTCCCCGCGCCCCCGCAAGCCCTACGCCGGCAAGTCCGGCTCGACCGAGAGCGCCGCGCGCCCCGGCGGCGACAAGGCCTATGCCAAGCCGCGCCGGCCGAAGAAGCCGTAACGGAGCGCGTTGCCCGGCAGGCCTTTCCATTCTAGCATGCCGAAATGGCATCGAGCGGGAGCCTGCCGTGCAGACGCGCGTGACGATCAGCATCGACTCCAAAGTCTATGACGGCCTGGTTCGGACCGTCGGTCTCGAGAGGATCGGGCAGTTCCTGGAGGATTTGGCCCGTCCGTTGGTGGTCGATGAGACGCTGGAGGGTGCCTATGCCGCGATGGCGGCCGATGCAGATCGAGAGCAACAGGCGCTCGTCTTTGCCGAGGCGCTGATCGCCGATGGCATCGAAGCGCCGCGGTGAAGTCTGGTGGGTAGACTTCGAAAATTCTGTCGGCGGCGAAATCCGAAAGACACGGCCTGCGGTGATCGTCAGCAATGATGCTGCCAATGGGGCGCTGAACCGCCTTCAGGTGATTCCTCTCACAAGCAATACCGGCCGCCTCTATCCAAGCGATGCCATCGATTCGATCGAGGGGCGCCAGAGCAAGGCTATGGCCGACCAGATCGCGACCGCGTCCATTGAAGTTGTTAGTAAAGGTGCTCTTCAGCTGAAGATGCTGGGTGCGTAGAACCGCTGAAGTGTGACGGGGGCAATGGTGCGGACTCGCGAACATAGGCGTCGTGTTGAGCGCTTCTTCGAAGGAGACGTGCGCCATCAGGATGTGGCCAAACTCTTTGCCTGGCTGCGGGAACGATCATTTGGCATCTCTTCAATCCGAGATATTGGCGATTTTTACGGACACTCCGAAGAAAAAGACAAGGGGATGGTAACCGAGGATATTCGCAACTTCCTGCAAACTTTGCGTTTCTGGTGCCAATTTCAGCTCACGCAAAGGCCTACCGATTTGCAGAATGCTCCACCGGATTTTCCAAAACTAGCGATGATCGGTCTTCGGCGGGTGAGCGATGACGTGATCCGGCGCGAAACTGGAAAGAAACGCAAGGTTGCGGAGCAGATCCTGAAGGACACCATCGCACAATTTGAACAAAACCCGGACGGCCGCCTGCGTCTGAGCGGTGGGCTTTTCCAGATCAAGAGCGCGTTTTGGTTTGCGCAATATCTCACATCACAACAAAACCAATCTTTAATGACGAAACTTTACACCGCGACTTTTTAACAGTTCTTGTAAAGAACGGTCGTGTCCGTCAACGTGGTGGAAATTGAGTGTAGCTGAAGCGGCTCCGTTTCAGGCGACTTCGGTGGAAATCTGTTCGGGTTTTGCAGTGTTGCCCATGGCCATGAGGTCGGCCATGGGTTCGGTCTGCATGTAGCGGTTCTGGATCTGCCATTCGTCGTTGGCCTCGAGAAGGACGGCGCCGATGAGCCGGATGATGGATCCCTCGTTCGGGAAGATTCCGACGACGTCGGCACGCCGCTTCACCTCCTTGTTCAGGCGCTCCAGGGAATTCGTCGAATGGATCCGGGTCCGGTGCTGACTGGGAAAATCCATGTGCGCCAGCACGTCGGTCTCGCTGTTGTCGATGAAGGCCCCGAGCTTTGGACACTTTCCCCGAAGCTGGTCGGCGACGTGGCGCAGCGCCTGGCTGGCGCTAGCACGATCGGGCTGGGCGAAGGCTTGGCGCAGCGCGGCCGCCGCCATGCTCTGCTGCGCCTTCGGGACATACGACAGGGCGTTGCGCATCCAATGCACCCGGCAGCGCTGCCAGGAGGCGCTGAACACCCGGCGAATGGCGGCTTTCAGCCCTTCGTGAGCATCCGAGATCACGAGCTTCACGCCGGACAGGCCGCGGCGCACGAGGCTCTTGAGGAAGCTCGACCAAAACGTCTCCGCTTCCGAGGGGCCGATGTGAAGGCCGACGATCTCGCGCTTGCCGTCCGTGTTCACGGCCACGGCGATTATGGCGGCGACCGAAACGATGCGTCCACCCTCGCGCTGCTTCAGGTAGGTCGCATCCAGCCAGAGGTAGGGCCAGTCGCCAGTGAGAGGACGGTCGAGGAAGCCGCCGACGCGTTCGTCGATGTCTTTGCACAGCTTCGATACGGTGCTCTTGCCGATCCCCGACAGCCCCATGGCCTGTACCAGATCGTCGACCCGCCGGGTGGAAACGCCGCTGATCCAAGCTTCCTGAATGACGGCAACCAAGGCCTTCTCCGAGAGCTTTCTCGGCTCCAGGAACGGCGGGAAGTAGCTGCCCTGCCGAAGCTTGGGTATCCGAAGCTGCAACGAGCCGAGCCGCGTGTCGAGCGAGCGGTCGCGGTAGCCATTGCGATAAGTCGCCCGTTCCTGCGTCCGTTCGTGGCGCCCGGCGCCGATCATGCCTTCAACGTCGACCTCCATAAGGAGCTGCATCACGCTCTCGGCTATCGTTCTCAGGAAATCGCCGTCCCCGGCTTTCGCAAAAAGCTCGGCAAGCGGTAGTCTGTCCTCGGTCATCGGGTTCTCCGGTCAGGTTGAAGTCTCGCAACTCCACCTTAGCCGCCCTATCCGGTGACCGCCTCAGCCACACCTTTCAATGTCGGAATTTCCACCACGAGCGCGGACACTACCTAAAGAACGATCTGGCGACGCGGGAAGAATGCAAGCGGCTGACGCCTATCAGAAATGCACTCGCACTATTTGCTATCGAGTGCATGCATATGACCACGATTGCGCTTGAAGATGGATGGTCCGCTCAGTTACGAGGCGGCATAGAGCATGATGGCATGCTCACCGTCAGAGCTTCTGCGCCAGTGGTAGATACATCTTCTGGAAAATCCATAATATTTGACTACCAAATAATGACTACTGCAATGCGTGCGGAGCAGTGGGCACCTGAAATATCCTCAAGTGACTGGGATTTTCCTATCGAGTTTATTGATGGCCCCAAACTGGCCCGCCTGTAGTTGAAAGTAAAATCTCCATATGCTCGGCCGCTCTAATCGCCGCCGACGACAGGTCTTGGCTTGAGCGTGGAAGCGAGATGGATGCGACAATCGAAGAGGCACTGACGATCAGTGGCGGCGATCCTCGGGCTGCCAACAAGACCCTGCTGGTGTTGACCGAGTTCTTGGAAGCAGAAAGCTGAGGGGAAGGCATGAAGCTAACGGGCATTTGGAAATGGATGGCAGTCGTCGCTCTCCTGGCGATCTTCGGGTAATTACCCACCCCCTTGTCACGGGCCGAATTCCCTGAATCCATGGACGGATGGATCGCGGTGATTTGCAGCGTCTGACGAAGGAAGAGTTGATCGATCTGGTGCTGAAGATTCAGCGTCCGGAGAAGACGTCACGCACATCCTCGAAGCCTCCGTCTAGTGACCGCAAGGAGCGCCGTGAGCAGGCAAGACCTGGCGGCGCCAAGCCCGGTCACGAAGGCCACAGCCGAGCGATGGGTGAGGATTTCGATCGGCTCGTCGATCACCGTCCCGAGCAATGCTCCTGCTGCCAGGCAGCCCTGGCCGATAGCCTTCCCGCGGAGATCGGCGGCACGTACGAGACGGTCGATCTGCCGGAGATCAAGCCGTTCGTGACGCGTCATCGCCGGCTTTCGGTTTGTTGTCCTTCCTGCGGCACGCTTGTCTCAGCGGGATTGCCCGATGCGGCAAGGGGGACGCCGTTCGGGCCGCGGCTGCATGCGGTGGCGACCTATCTTAAGACCTTCCAGGCCCTGTCCTATGAACGGCTTCAGAAAGCTCTGGCCGATCTCTTCGGCTTGCAGATCAGCCAGGGCGGGCTGATGAACATGCTGCGCCGGGCGCAGGGCACCTTCGTCGCCGACCGCGATCTCGCCATTGCCGCCCTGCGCCGCTCCAAGGTGGTGGCCTCGGACGAGACCGGCGTTCGCATCGAAGGCAGCAACGCCTTCCAATGGGTGTTTCGCTGCGATGACGCAGTCGTCCATCGTGCCGCTCCGACCCGTGGTGCCATCGTGGTCAGGACCCTGATGGACGGGCACCGGCCAAAGGTCTGGTGTTCCGATCGCTACTCTGCCCAGCAGGGACATGCCGACGCCCATCAGACCTGTCTGGCTCATCTGGCCCGCGACGTCGCCTACGCCGAACAGGCGGGCGAGGATCTGCTGCCGTCGCGGCTGCGGATCTGGCTGTCCAAGGCTTTCGCTTTGGCCAGCGGCATCACGACCTTCGCCGCATCGACCATCGTCGCCAAGCGCCGTGCACTGGAGCGAAGTCTTTCCGAGATCCTCGCCGCACCGACCTCCTGCCCTTTCGCTCGAGTGGTCCAGCACAAGTTCAGGCGAGCGCGCGACCAGCTCCTGACCTTCACTCTCTGGACCGGGATGGTCGAGGCCACCAACAACGGCTGCGAGCGCGCCCTGCGACCGGCCGTGATCCAGCGCAAGGTCACCAACGGCTATCGATCCATGTGGGCCGCCGAAGGCGAAGCTGACATCCGAACCGTCGTCGATACCGCCCGGCTGCGCCAAGGGGGCAACGTCTTCAACACAATTCTCGAGACGGTAGGCGCCTGACATTCTACGGAATGCGGGGGTGGGTAATTACATCTTCGGCCCATACATTCTTCAGCAGTTGGACTTCAACGGCCTCGGCGGCGCGATCTGAAGTGGATCGCATCGCCCGGCAGATTATTCGCACACCGGCGAAGACCCTTGTAGGGATGCTGGTCGAGCTTCGCGTCAACACCGCAACGGCGGTGAAAGCCGATCACATGATCGACGTTCTCGCGAAGGATCTCAGGGCGATGAGACGGAGGGGTATCGCATGAGCGTTCCCCACTCCTGCCGCGGGTCGGACTGCTCCCCATCAAACCCGCCAAGGCTCGTCTGACGGTCGGGCTTCGGCGCCAAGCGCCTTGAAACGCGTTACGTTGACAAGCCTATTTGGCTGGTCCACCTTCCCTTATGTAAGGCGATCACAATTGCCGTTCAATCATCATATCAAGCAAATCAAAACCAATAAAGGAGTACAATTGTGGCATTCTACGGTAACGATGACCCCAACAATCTTTTTAATCTTGCAGATTTCACAGTCTATAGTGGAAACGGTGATGATGCAATTGGAAGAAATAATGGAAATTTAGAAGCATACGGAGGAAATGGAATTGCTTATCCCCTTTGCTCAGGTGACCACCAGATATAGCTGAAGCCTAGGCTAGCCGATGGCGGGGCCGGAGGCCTCCGCGGAAGGGAATCGATCGAGCTGCTGGAGTAGGAGAGACCATCGGCGACGGCGCGTCGCGCACAGATCCGCTTCCCGGCCTGCGGTCCACAGAAACTGCTCGGATTCATGTCGCTGGATGTCGGAACCCGAGCCCGTGCCTCGGTCAGTGGGCCGCGACTTTCGGCTCAGGCACCACTTTTGGATAGCGCGCCTCGATCGCGGCCACTGTTGGCCGGGCGACATATCGATAACGGCCGGACAGGCGCGCATCACCCTCCCGGCGCAGGGCAAGGGCTGGCCGTTTCGGTTGGCGACGCTCGTATCGCTTATCGGTCTCGGTGCGGATCTGCGCGAGTGCCTCGATGATGGGGATGCGCATTTCGCGTGCCAGTTCCCTCGCCATCTTCATCCGAAGGGGAGAGGTCATCTTGAAGATCTGGGCTTGATGCTGCCTTCGCCATTCCGAGGTATCGCCCACGATGTCCCGGTAGGTGGTGCGTGGCAGCGCCTGGCCGATACCGAGGATGCGCTCCATCGTGGTCTGGAACGAGCGACGTCGGTTCCAGCGGAATACGAACTCGTTGAGGTAAGCGTCGACGTGCTTCTCCCGGAAGCCGTGGAACGTGCCCAGCGACCAGCGTTTCAAATTGGAGAAGGCGCGGTGGATGCGCTCCATGGCGATATGGCCAGGCGGTGCATTGTCCTTGCTCAGGTTTTTCAAGATATGCCCGCGATCCGGAATGCCGACGTAGGAACTGCTTCCGTCGGTGACCATCGTGCATCCCTTCGCCGTGTTCGCCAGCACGAAGGGAACCATGAACTCGCGCCGGTCCTCGGCGATCTTGGCGAGCCGCAGCCGTCCGGACTTCCTGCCATCGCGATGCTCGACCGCACCGATGACGAAGACCTTGCCGACCGTGCTTTTTCCCTGCCCGCCGTCCGGGCTCTCCGTCCTCTTGCGATGGGGAAAGCTCGTTTCGTCGATCTCGACCTTGCCCTCGAGCGGCGACCGACCGGGGTCGACCATTGCGCGTCGGAGCTTATGGAGCAGTAGCCAGGCGGTCTTGTACGACCCGACCCCGATCTTGGGCTGGAGCTGGAGGGCGGAGATCGAGTTGGAGTGGGTTGCCACGAGGTAGGCCGCGATGAACCATGTGCGCAGCGGCAGGTGCGTGCCGTGCATCACCGTCTTGGCGATTACCGAAGTCTGCTTGCGACAGCCGGGGTTCTCGCCCTTTCCTGAGCATTGGAAGACCCAGGGGCGGGATTCCAACTTCCATCCCTTCTGCGAGGCACAATGCGGGCACCGGAACCCGTTCGGCCAACGCTTTCGGGCAAGGTGGTCGGCGCAAGCGTAGTCGTCTGGGAACGTGGCCATAAACCGCTCGAGCGACGGCGGCTTGTCTTTCTTCCAGCGCGTGGGGAACAGGGCCTCGGACATCCAGACGAGATAGGGGACAGGGCCCCCGCCGTCACGCGGCTTCGCTAGGTATGGTTACCGCCTGAGCGAAGGGGATAAGCAATAAATGGAAATGATACTCTATTTCTTTACAACAATTTTTATATGGATGCCTGGGGAGGCAATGGCAACGATTGGATTTTCGTATCAGGAAGCTCGGCTTCTAACTTTTTATATGGAGAACAAGGCAACGATGTTATTTCTGGAGGGGCCGGATCTGACTACATTGAGGGTGGGCAAGGTTCAGACTCACTAGATGGTGGCGGTGGTAATGACACCATTTACGGTGGCGATGGCAATGACACTAACAGCGTCACCATCAACGCTGGAGGTTTTTATCTTACCTCATCGACCGGCGGTCTGCGCGGTGGTGCTGGCGACGACTATCTCGATGGCGGGCGTGGCAACGACCTCTTGGACGGCGGGGCCGACAACGACGTTCTCCTTGGCGGCGAGGGCGACGACTCGATTTTTGGTGGCTCAGGAAACGATTTCGCCGATGGTGGCCGCGGCAACGACTACTTCGTCCTCGGCGCCGGCAATGATGCGGCAACGGGTGGCGAGGGCAATGACCAGATATCCGGCAACGAAGGGAACGACACCATCAAGGCTGGAGATGGCAATGACGCCGTCACGGGCGGGCTGAACAACGACGTTCTCTCCGGCGAGGAAGGCAACGACACCATCTATGGCGACGACGGCAATCCCGGCGTCGGCGGGAACGACGCGATCGACGGAGGCCATGGCGACGACGTCCTTCTCGGCAATGGTGGCGACGATGTCATGTACGGGGGTACGGGCAACGACTATCTCCAGGGTGACGACGGCAGCGATACGCTGAAGGCCGAATCCGGCTACGACTACATGATGGGCGGCGCCGGTGCCGACTCCTTCCTCTTCGACACGACCGGGTTCCAACAGGACGCCATCTACGACTTCACGAATGGCGTCGATCGCCTGGTCATCTCGCGCGGTGTCTTTGCGACCTTTGCCGATGTTCAGGCCGGGACAAGCCAGCAGGGTGCGAACACCTTCATCAATGCTGGCAACGGCGATATCATCGTGCTCGCCAACTTCAGCGCAGCCAATATCGATGCGTCCGACTTCATTCTGTTCTAGACGAAGAGCACAACTTAAGTGCATCGGGGTGAAAATAGATTTCGCACATTAAAGGCATCGGGCGAAATATATTTTCGCCCGATGCCTTGCCGCTTATAGATATGATGTATTTAGTCGTCCGTGAACGATCTCTGACTGTTTGATCCCCCCACGGTTTTTCGTATTCGGCAAGTATCCGATTTTGCAAGAAAGCTGGGGTTTGAGCCTGGATTTCTTGCGATTTCGGATTCCCTTTTTCGGCGGTTCATGGTCCGATTCTCCAGGCGATCAGCGGAGGCAGGGACGATGTCCAAACCGCGGGATGGGCGTCATCGGGACCTGTTCCTGCCGGCGCTGTGCGAGATCATCGACATGGGGCACCCGCTGGTGCGGCTTGCCCAGGAGATCGACTGGTCCTTTGTCGAGAGGCGCTTTGGCGCGGTGCATCATGCCGGCGTCGGCCAGCCGCCGCTGCCGGTCCGGCTGATGGCAGGGCTTTTGATCCTCAAGCACATGCACTCTTTGTCCGACGAGGCGCTGTGCGCGCGCTGGGTGGAAAACCCGTACTTCCAGTTCTTCTGCGGCGAGGAGACCTTCCGCCACAGGCTGAGCTTTGATCGCTCGTCGCTGACGCACTGGCGTCAGCGGCTCGGCGAGGAGCGGCTTTCGGCACTCTTGCAGGAGAGCCTGTCGGTCGCCCACCGCAGCGGGGCGATCGAGGGCAAGGATCTCGAGCGCGTCGTCGTCGACACGACCGTGCAGGAAAAGGCGATCGCCCATCCGACCGATGCCAGGCTGCTGCACCGGGCGATCGTCAAGCTGGGGGCGCTGGCCCGAAAGAACGGCCTTGCCCTGCGCCAGAGCTATGTCCGGCTTGCCAAGCGGGCGGCGATCATGGTCGGGCGCTATCGTCATGCCAAGCAGTTCAAGCGGGCCAACCGGCAGCTCAAATTCCTGCGCACACGGCTCGGCCGCCTGATGCGCGACATCCGCCGCAAAACCGCCGGAAACGCCGGCCTGGAAGAGCGCTTCGCCGGGCTCTTGTCGCTGTCGATGCGGCTCCTGCACCAGAAGCACCGCCAGCGCGGGCCGAAGGTCTATTCGCTGCATGCGCCCGAGGTCGAATGCATCGGCAAGGGCAAGGCGCACAAGCCCTACGAGTTCGGCTGCAAGGTCTCCGTCGCCACCCCGGCCACCAAGCCCAGGGGCGGCCAGTTCGTCCTCCATGCCAAGGCCCTGCACGGCAATCCGTTCGACGGCCACACCCTCGGCCCTGTCGTCGCCGAGATGGAGAGCATCACCGGCGTCGAGGTCAAGCGCATCCATGTCGACCGCGGCTATCGCGGCCACAATCACCCCAACCGCCTGCGCATCTTCGTCACCGGCCAGGTCCGCCACACCACAAGGGCGATCAAGCGCGAGATGCAGCGCCGCGCCGCCGTCGAGCCCGTCATCGGCCATCTCAAGGCCGACCATCGAATGGACCGCAACCCCCTCAAAGGCACCGAAGGCGACCGGAGCAACGCCGTCCTCGCCGCCGCCGGCTACAACTTCCACCTTCTCCTGCGCTGGTTCGCAGCCATTTGGCGTGCCTTCATCCAGACGCTCTTCATCGGCCCCGCCATACCCGCCGCGGATAAAGAAAAACCCCGATTGCGATTGCAAACGGGCATCGCCCACGATGATGCTCAGATGAATGGGTAGTCAAACTTCACGGGCGACCGCGTCCAAGCTGCGATTGAGGTCCCGGCTTGGACTCCTGACCGATACCGACATGACAGCGATCGAAACGGCGCTGAGGGTACAACTGGGGCTACGATCGTAGCGTCGAACTGATGGCAGCCGGTCGCTACCGGTTCCTGCGTCGCTGAACTCGCTCCGAAATCAGAACATAGGCCCATGCAGCCGAGGCAATCGAGATCGGCAGGATAACGAAGGCAAACAGCTCGGTCGGTGTCATGGGACCAGTCCTCAGCAACCGTCTCGCACTCCAATGTAGTGCAATCGCCGCGCCAAGCCAAATCGATGTGCCGATGACGAGCGTTGAAAGGCCGACGCTACTGTTGCCCACATTGTAGAACGTGGCTGCAACAGGCGCGATGACGCCGACGGTCAGGCACGCGGTCGACGCCCGGTCGAATGCCTGAGCCGTCAGCTTCGTCTGCTCGTTGCGAACCAGCGTCATTTACCCTCCGTTTAAGCCCGCTCCTTCGTCGTCGAGAACACCACATTCGGATAGTTCTTCTGCGCGTAGGAGAGCTCCCAGGAATTGCGCGCCAGAAACACCGGACGGTCGCCGCGGTCCTTGGCGAGGTCGCCCTGGTTGGCCTTGACGAAGCGGTCGAGCTCGGCGGGATCCTCGGCGTCGACCCAGCGGGCGGTATCGAAGGCCGACATTTCCAGCGCCACCTCGACACCGTATTCGCTCTGGAGGCGCGAGACCAGCACTTCGAGCTGCAGCGCCCCGACGACGCCGACGAGCCAGGCCGCGCCGATCACCGGCCGGAAGACCTGCACGACGCCTTCCTCGGCCAGATCGTTCAGCGCCTTGGCGAGCTGCTTGGTCTTCATCGAATCGGGCAGGCGCACGCGGCGGATGAGCTCGGGCGCAAAGCTCGGAATGCCGGTGACCGTGTAGCTGGACCCCTCCGTCAGCGTGTCGCCGACCGACAGTGTGCCGTGATTGGGGATGCCGACGATGTCGCCGGCCACCGCCTCGTCGGCGATCGCCCGGTCCCGGGCGAAGAAGAACATCGGGCTCGTCACCTTCATGTCCTTGGCGGTGCGCACGTTGCGGAGCTTCATCCCGCGCTTGAAAACGCCGGAGGTGAGACGCACGAAGGCGATGCGGTCGCGGTGGTTGGGGTCCATGTTGGCCTGGACCTTCAGCACGAAGCCGGTGACCTCCGGCATGGCCGGGGCGATCGGTGCCGGCAGCGCCGGCTGCGGCAGCGGCGAGGGGGCGAAGCGGCAGATCGCCTCCAGGAGATCGCGCACGCCGACCTCGCGCATCGCCGAGCCGAAGATGACCGGCGTCATATGGCCCTCGCGATAGGAGTCGAGGTCGAAGGCCGGCAGCGACATGCGGGCGATCTCGAGCCCCTCGATCGACGGGCCGAAGACGGGATCGGCGCGCAGGCCCGCATCGTCGATGAAGGCCTGCAGACCCGGATGCTCCGAGCGCGCCTTGGTGTTGCGCGTCAGCGTCACCGGCCCGTCCTCGTTCAGCGTGACGATGCCGCGGAAATCCGTGCCCATGCCCATCGGCCAGGTGATCGGCGCGACGTCCAGCGCCAGCGCCGACATGATCTCGTCGAGGATCTCCAGGGGGTCGCGCCCCTCGCGGTCGATCTTGTTGACGAAGGTGATGATCGGGATGTCGCGGAGACGGCAGACCTCGAACAGTTTTCGCGTCTGCGCCTCGATGCCCTTGGCCGCGTCGATCACCATGATCGCCGAATCGACCGCGGTCAGCGTGCGGTAGGTATCCTCGGAAAAGTCGGCATGGCCGGGCGTGTCGAGGAGGTTGAGGACCAGGCCGTCATATTCGAAGGTCATCACCGAGGAGGTGATGGAGATGCCGCGCTTCTGCTCGATGTCCATCCAGTCCGAACGGGTGCGCCGGCGCTCGCCGCGCTCCTTCACCTGGCCGGCGAGGCGGATCGCGCCGCTCTCGAACAGGAGCTTTTCCGTCAGCGTCGTCTTGCCGGCGTCGGGATGCGAGATGATCGCGAAGGTGCGCCGGCGGGTATGGCCGGAATCGATGTCGAACAGGCCGTCGTCGATCCGGTCCATCTCGCCGGACGGGGCTGCAGTCTCGGGGCGCGTGTCCATGGTCGTTTCCGTTTGTTCGCTGCCGGTCCGCTGGCGGCCTCCGCGAGGGGCGCTGCTGCGGGGAAGGGCGGCCGACGATCGGCAGCCCCCGCGGGCGGCCCCCTTATCGGGAACATGGCGGCGAAGCGCAACAGGCGGCAGGGTTTTCCTTGAGGGCAGCGCAAGCGGGCGACAGCCCTAGGGCGTGAAAAAATAGTTCGTCAGGTGGAAGAAGATCGGCGCGGCGTAGCTGACCGAGTCCATCCGGTCGAGCGCGCCGCCATGGCCCTCGATCATCGTGCCCCAGTCCTTGGCGCCCATCGAGCGCTTGATCGCCGAGAGGACAAGGCCGCCGCAGAAGCCGGCGACGACGATGGCCAGCGCCATGCCGCCTGCCTGCAGCGGCGAGAAGGGCGTGATCCAGAACAGCGCCGCGCCGATCAGCGTGGCCGAGAGGCCGCCGCCGACGAGGCCCTCCCAGGTCTTCGACGGGCTGACGATGGGCGCGACCTTCGTCTTCCCGAAGAGTTTTCCGAAGACGTATTGCAGGACGTCGGAGAGCTGGACCACGGTGATAAGGAAGAACAGGAGGAGAAAGTTCTGCCCCTCGAAGCCGGGGATGCGCAGCATCAGCAGCGCCGGGGCGTGGCTGATGCAGTAGACCGTCAGCATCAATGCCCACTGGATCTTCGCCGTGCGCTGCAGGAAATTCTGCGTCTCGCCGCGCAGCACGGAAAGGACCGGCAGGAGGAGGAAGGCGTAGACCGGGATCGCCATCGAGAACAGCGAGATCCAGTCGATATAGACCAGCCAGTATTGCAGCGGGATGAAGAGGTAGAAGGCGACGGCGACGGCGCGGTGGTCGGCTGGCCGCGTCGGCGTGAGGGTGACGAACTCGCGCAGGCAGTAGAAGGAGGTCAGCGCGAAGAGGACGATCGTCACCGGCTTGCCGAAGGCGAAGGCCAGCGCGAAGATCGCCACCATGCCCCACCAGGCCTTGGTGCGGGCGTTGAGATTGTCGACGGTCGCCCGCCCGCTCTCGCTTGTCACGCGCCGCTTCAGGACGGCGCCGGTGATCGAGCCGGCGAGGAGGATCGCGACGACGCCGCCGAAGAGGATCAGCATGGTCCTATCCACGGGATGCCCTCCGTCTGCCCGGCATGCGCATATCGGTCGAAACGCTCATGCGGCAGGCCCCGCGAGGGCGGCGACGGCGCCCCGCGCGCGTTCGAGAAAAACCGCCTTGTCCTCGTCCGCCTCGATCCGGATCGGCGCGCCGAAGCGCACATTGCAGCTGATCGGCGCCGGCAGATAGGCGCCCTTCGGGAAGGCGCGCGAGAGGTTGTCGAGATAGACCGGCACGAGCTCGACCTGGGGGAAGGCGAGGCCGAGATGGTAGAGTCCGGCCTTGAAGGGCCCGGGCAGCGGCTCGTCGCCGCGGGTGCCTTCGGGAAAGATGATGATCGACTGCCCCTCACTGAGGACGCCGACGACCGGCGCCAGCGGGTCGGCATCGGGAGCCGCGCGCTTGCGGTCGATGAGGACGCAGTTGAGGAGGGTCAGCGCGATGTGGCGGCGCAGCGCCGTCTTGCCCCAGTAGTCGGCGGCGGCAACGGGATGCGTCTCGGCGCGCAGGCGCGGCGGCAGGGCGGCCCAGAGCACGATCGTGTCGAGATGGCTGCCATGATTGGCGAAATAGATGCGCTGCGCCAGCGTCGGCGCGCAGCCCGTCCAGCGCGCATGGCCGCCGATGACGAAGCGGGTGAGGGCGGTGAGGCCCGCCCGGAGCAGCGAGCGCTGCATCATCGCCGCGTCCTCATGGCCGGCGCTTCATGAGGCTCGCGATCCGGCCGAGACGCCGGACGCCGGTGATCGCCGCGCCGAGCACCACGACGGCCAGCACGACTTGCAGCGAATAGAGCGTGCCGTTGACGAGGATTTCCACGAGCCCCAGCCCGCAGCCGATGGTCAGCGCCGCCATGCGCTGCGGCTTGGCCATCGGCCCGCGAAAATCCTGGGCAAACCCGTGCGAGGCGCCGACGGCGCGCACATACGCGGTGAAGACGGCGAGGATCGCCGCGGTGAAGCCGAGCCAAGGGAGCCCCGCGGCAGTGCCGAAGCCGATCAGCAGCACCGAATCCTCCAGCCGGTCCGGCACCTCGTTGTAGAGCGCCCCCGTCGCCGACCCGCGCCCACCCTCGACGGCCACGAGCCCGTCCATCAGGTTGCAGATGAGCCGCAGCTGGATGCAGAGCGCGGCGACGACGAACAGCGCCGGCCAGCGCGGGGCAGTGACGAGCGATGCAGCGCCGACGAGGGCGAAGACGATGCCGATGACGGAGATCTGGTTGGCGGTGACGGGCGTGCGCAGAAGCATCCGCAGCGTCGCAGCCGCCCAGCGCGATTGGCGCGAGGCCAAGGGCCGGCGGTCGCCTGCCGGCGCGGCAGCGTTTGCCGGCCCGTCGATGTCGATCATGGTGCCATTCCCCGCATCCCAGGGGACCTTACGGTTGGCATGGGCGATTTGTCGATATCGGAAACACGGTTGCATCAGGGCGGCACTGCTCCGAAACCTCTTGTACCTAAGAGCGGAGTTGTTGGTCCGTGATGGGTGCTGAGCCGTCAGCCGGCTTTCCGTCGGGTTGGGAAGAAGCAGACATGCCGGGAGCTCGCGTCGTTACAATACGAGATTCCCTGCCGACTGGCGCTGCCTGAAAAGGTCAGGGTCTCACCCGCCCTATCCGGGAACACGCCGTTCCTCGACCTTCATCAGAAGGCTCTGTTTCGGACGCAGCGTGACCCTCATGATCGGCTGAGGAGGAGTCGCCGATGCGGCGGCAACCCTGAACGCCGGGAGAAGCACCGCCAGCACGGCGACCGCCTCCATCACCGCGAAGGCGTTGCCGATGCAGACGCGTGGTCCGGCACCGAACGGCATGTAGGCGTAGCGGTGCCGGGCCTTGCTGGCCTCCGGTGCGAAGCGATCAGGGTCGAATGCTTCCGGGTTGTCCCATAGGGTGGAGTGGTGGTGCACCGCATGGATCGGGACATAGACAACTGTCCCCTTGGCGATCGCCTGATCACCGACGACGAACTCGCGTATCGCCGTGCGAGTGATGATGGGTGCCGGGGGATAGAGGCGCATGGCCTCGGAGAACACCTGGCGCGTGAAGGCCAGCTTGGCGATGTGGTCCGACGCGATCGGCTGGCCTTGCGTCACGGTGGCGATCTCATCAAGAACCCTCGCCTCGATGGCCGGGTGGCACGACAGGAGATGGAGGGTCCACGCCAGCCCGAGTGCCGTGGTCTCGTGTCCTGCCGTGATGAAGGTCATCAGGTTGTCGATGATCTCCCCTTCGGTCATTGTCCGGCCTGTTTCCGGATCCGCTGCCGCAAGCAGCATGGCAACAAGGTCCTGTCTCTGGCTGTCGCCGCCGCGCCGTTCGGCGATGACGGCTTGCAAGCTGGAGCGCAGGAACGTGACCGCTGCGTTTGCCTTCTGCTGACCAGGGTAGGGGATACAGTCGGGGGCGCCCATGATGCTGAGGGCGAACGTCCATCCGCTCGGCTTCAGATAATCGGTGATGCCCTGCTCGACTCTTGCCACGTCGATGCCTGCGCCACCCGACATCATGGTCTCCACAATGATGTCGAAGGTCGTGCGCATCATCTCGTGTGCGATGTCGACGGCTCCCGGACCCTGCGACCTCCAACGGGCTCCTGTCGCCTCGGCCGCCGCGATCATCGCCGGCTGAAGCGCCAGCAGCTTGTCGTGCCGGAACGCCTGCGCGACGGACTGACGCTGCCATTTCCAGTGAGCCCCGTCAGCCGTCAGCAGGCCCTTTCCGAGGGCGGGCCCGAGGGCGCGCCGCACGTCTTCGCCCTTGTCGAGGGCATCGGCGCTCTTGACCAGCGCCTCATGGACGAGGACCGGATCTGCAAGATAAATCCGCGGTTTCCCGGCAATCTGCGAGATGACGAATGGCTCACGGTAGATTTCCGGGGGAAGGGCTTCCAGCGGGTTCCGGATGATGGCCGATAGGGTGCGCACTGTTTTTGAAGCAGCCTCCAGCGGGCCGAGGAAGGGAAGGTGGCGTCGATAAAGCGCGGTCGATGACATTGTGGTCCCTGTTTGCAAGCGAGGCTCGAACATGAGACATAAGGTAGTTACCTTAATTCGGCGGAAATAAGGTCAACACCTTAGGAAGTGGAGTGATGGCGGATGACGACGGGGAAATCCGAGCCGAACGGGTCTCGACCGCGCGGCGGAACGCGCGGTCGAGTGCTCGACGCGACGCTCGAACTCTTCAACGGGCGGGGACCGGATCGGGTCACGACGGCTGAGATTGCCCGGACGGTCGGGATCAACGAGGGCAATCTCTACTATCACTTCCGCACGAAGGAGAGCCTCGTCCTTGCCCTCTTCGCCCGGTTCGAGGGCGACGCGGAGGCCTTTGCCGTCCAGGCTCTGGGTGACCGATCGAGTGAGGCAGGAAGCTACGGCGACCTCCTCAGCGACTGGTTTCGGCTGGTATGGACTTACCGCTTCCTATTCCGCGACCTTCTCGCGCTGGCCGGGACGATGCCGGCGCTGGCCGCCCCGATCAGAGAGATGAGCGCGCGTATGCGGGATGTCGTCGACTTGCTTGTGCGGCGCATGATCGCGGACGGGATTATCGTGGTTTCCGCCGACGACGTTGATCCGCTGCTCGCCAACGTCTGGATCGTCTCGACCTACTGGGCGGTCTACCTCAACCTACAGGAGGGCATCGACGAACTGGATGCCAGGCATCTGGACTGGGGACTGAACCAGGTCTCCCACCTGTTCCTGCCATACGTCAGCCCGTCTGCGCGGGACGGCCTCTTTCCCCTGTCAGCGAGACGATAGGTCCGCCTTAGTCTGCTTCCGGAACAACTCTGAAGAACGACCGCGTTGGGTCGAACCTGGCCAAAAGGCCAGTTCCCTCTGCCACGTTTCAGCCAATCGCCCTCACCGGCTCTCCGCGATCACCCCACCTCTCCCCGCAAACCGCGGCGCGAACGGCACGAGGCTCAGAATCTCGAACAGCATCTGCGCGCCGGCGTGCGCCGTGTTGGTCGTCGCGTCGTATTGCGGGGCGACTTCGACGAGGTCGCCGCCGACGATGTCGATGCCGGCAAGGCCGCGCAGGAGCGCCTGAGCTTCGCGGGTGGTGAGGCCGCCGATTTCGGGCGTGCCGGTGCCGGGGGCGAAGGCCGGGTCGAGGCTGTCGATGTCGAAGGAGACGTAGACCGGGCCGTCGCCGACGACGCGGCGGGCCTTTGCGATGACGGCGGGAAGGCCCATGGCGGGCATTTCCTCGGCGTGGATCACCGTCATGCCGGAGTCTTTCGAGAACTCCCAGAGATATTCCGAGGAGCCGCGGATGCCGATCTGGATGGTGCGCTCGGGGTCGAGCACGCCGTCGAGAACGGCCTGGCGGAACGGGCCGCCATGGTGGAATTTCGTGCCGTCGAAGGGGCCGCCGGTGTCGCAATGAGCGTCGATGTGGATCATGCCGACGGGCCGGTCGCGGCCGAGGGCGCGCAGGATCGGCAGCGAGATCGAGTGGTCGCCGCCGACGGAGAGCGGGATGACGCCGGCGGCCATGATCGCGGCGATCGTCTGCTCGATGTCCGCATGCGAGCCGGCGAGGTCGTATCGGCTGCGGAAGGGGACGTCGCCGATGTCGGCAAGGCGCAGCTCGGCGCCCGGCATGGTCTTCAGGACATGGTTGTAGGGGCCGATGCGCTCGATCGTGCGCAGGGCACGCGGGCCAAAACGGCTGCCATTGCGGTTGGAGACGGCGAGATCCATCGGCACGCCGAGAAGCGCGACGTCGAGGCCGGAAAGATCCGGCGAGGGCCACGCGACCGGCCTGTGCGGCGCGTCGAGCAGCGTCGGCATGCCGGCGAAGGGCGCGACGCGGGTGCCGCTCTCGTTGATCATCCTGCCGGCGACGGCGGCAAAATGCCGGTCGTGGATCACCGCCTCGTTGCTGCCGGAATAGCGCGCCCTGAGGGCGGCGAGCTTTGGGTCGTCCATGGCGCCTCCGCGATTCAGGCGAGAGCGGGGATCGGCGCGGGATCTTCCGCGCCCGCAAGGAAAACCTCGGCCCGAGCGAGGCGTTCGCCGAGACCGGCGATCCGCTCGGCCGAGACATTGGCGAAGGCGATGCGCAGATGGTCTTCCTGGCCGGGTCCGAAGAAGCTGCCGGGGAGCGTCACCACGCCGAACCGGCGCGCGAGGATTTCGGCGACGTCGGTGCGGCCGGGGAAGGGGTGGCGGACATAGGCGAAATAGGCGCCCATCTGCTCGATCCGCCAGTCGGGATGGGGCGCCAACGTCTCCCGGAAGATTTCCGCGCGCGAGAGGATTTCCGCGGTCATCTCGGCGCGCCATTCGGCGAGCGCGGGAATCGCCCATTCCACCGCCGCCTGCGGCGGGCGCGGCGCGCAGATCTGCACGCAGTCGAGCACCTTCTCGGCCTGTGCCAGAAAGGCCTCGCTGGCGATCATCGCCCCGAGGCGGTGCCCGGGAATGGCGTAGGATTTGGAAAAACTGTAGAGGCCGACCAGCGTCTCCTGCCAACCGGGAACGGCGAAGAGCCCGTGCGGCGCGCCGTTGCCGGGGGGCAGGAAGTCACGATAGGTCTCGTCGAGGATGAGGGCGACGCCGCGGCGCTGGCAGAGCGCGAAGACCGCGGCGAGAAGCGCCGGCGGGTAGATCGCGCCGGTCGGATTGTTCGGCGAGACGAGCGCCACGGCCTTCACCCTGTCGTCGATCAGCCGCTCGATGGCCGCGACCTCCGGCACGAAGCCGCTAGCGGCCGTCGTCTCGACCAGACGCGCCTCGATGCCCAGCATCTGCAGCGTCATCGTGTGGTTGAAATAGGCCGGCCCCGGCAGGATGACGGCGTCGCCGGTCCGAGCCAGCGTCATCAGCGCCGCGAAGAAGGCCTGGTTGCAGCCGGCGGTGATCGCGACCTCGGCCGATGCGATGCCGGCGCCGTAGAGGCTGGAGACGTGGTCGGCATAGGCGGCGCGCAGGGCCGTGTCGCCGAGCACGGGGCCATAGCGCGCGGCAGCGGCCATTCCGGCCGCCGCCGAGAGGCGCTCGGCCAGTTCCGCGGGCGGCGCATGGCCGGGAACGGCCTGGCTGAGATTGATCAGCGGGCCGTGGGCCCCGTCATAGGCCGCGGCCCAGACGGCGGCCTGCCCGATCGGCGGGGCGGCGACGCGGGAAAGAAGGGGATTGGTCATGGTCTGCTGGCCCTTATGCGACCTTGTGCGAGAGCGGCGCGCCGCCCGGCTGCTGCCCTTGGATGGAGGCAAAAGCGCCGCTCCGTCAATGGCGAAAGAGCAGGCGACCGGGAAGGCGCACGGTCCGCGGAGCACGGGACAGATGTCTCGCGCGCCTGAGCCGGCGTGTCGCTTCAACTCCGGCTCCATGTCGGCTCGCCACCCCGACCTGTTCCCCGCGCGCTATTACCGTGTCACCATCGCTTCGATCGAGCCGGGAGTCTCGCGTCGCCGGCGGAGGCCTTATCTGGCGCATCCGGACGATCGGGCGTCGTCCAGGAGGGAAAGGCCATGCGATTAGACGATCACGAACCGGTCAGCGGCGGCCAGCTGAAGTTCCGCGCCTCCCGCCCGCAGGGTGCACACTGATCATGGCCGTGCTCGATACCGTCCAGGCCTTCCTGCTCGCTTTCTCCGCCCTGTTCTCGATCGTCAATCCGATCGGCACCGCCTTCATCTTCAGCCAGGTCACGGCCGAGCGCTCGCATCAGGAACGCGCCGCGCTGGCGGGCCGGATCGGTCTCTACGCGGCGCTGGTGATGCTGGGGGCGCTATGGGGCGGCACCTACATCATGAACTTCTTCGGCGTCAGCCTCGCGGCACTGCGCATCGCCGGTGGCCTCGTCGTCGCCGCCTGGGCCTGGGAGCTCCTGTCGGCGCCCGAGGCGCGCGACGAGCGCAAGCAGCGCCAGGCCGGCGAGGCGGTGGGGTCGGCCGACGTCGCCTTCTTCCCGCTGACCATGCCGCTGACGACGGGGCCCGGCACGATCTCGGTCGCCATCGCCCTCGGCGCCAACCGTCCGCGCGGCGGTGAGTTTCTGGCCTTCTTCGTCGGCAGTTCGGCCGCGGCGGTGGCGATTGCCGTCATCGTCTGGCTCGCCTATCGCTGGGCCGACGGCATCACCGATCTCCTCGGCGAGACGCGCGTCCAGATCGTCACCCGCCTCGCCGCCTTTTTGCTTCTGTGCGTCGGTGTCCAGATCATGCTCAGCGGCATTCTGGGTGCGCTCGCGACGGCCGGGATCGGCACGCCCTGAGGGGCGGACCGCGCCTGTCTCGGTAACGCCGGTTGGGATGGCCCGACGGCGTTGGCGCTTTCTCGGGCGCCGGCGAGAACGCGTGGCCGCATCGCCGTATCAGCGGCGGCCTCGCGAGGACCGGGGGAAGTTGGCGCCCTCGGCGCCGCTGTATCGGCGCAGGCTGTCCGACGACATCGGCCGCCCCACATGATAGCCCTGAATGCAGTCGATGCCGGAACTGCGCATCAGGCCGAGCTGCCGCTCGGTCTCGACGCCCTCGACGATGATCCCGAGACCGCGATTGCCGACGAGCGTGATGATGTCCTGAAGGAGGCGCGCGCCGCGGGGGCTCGGCGTGTCGTGAAGGAAAGAACGGTCGATCTTCACCGTGTCGAACTCGACGGCGCGAAGACAGGAAAGGCCGGCAAAGCCGGTGCCGAAATCATCGAGCCAGAGTTTCAGGCCGAGCTGCTTCAGTTCGCCGATCGCGCGAAGGACATCGGGGTGGGTCTCGATCTCGCGTCCCTCGGTGATCTCGAAAGCCAGGCGCTGCGGGGAGATGCCGGTCTCCGCCAGGATGCTGGCGACGGAAATCGAAAATCCTGGCGCCTTGAGCTGCACGGCCGAGATGTTGACGCTGAGGACGGGGATCCATTCCTCTTCCTGGAGGACGCGGCAAGCGCTGCGGATCGCCCAGCGTCCGAGCTCCATGATGGCGCCGGTCCGCTCGGCCACGGGGATGAAGACCATCGGCGAGATTATCTTGCCGTCGGGCATCTTCAGGCGCATCAGCGCTTCGGCCGCCTCCATCCGCCCGGTAGCGATGTTCCGGATCGGCTGGTAGACGAGGGAGATGAGGTTTTCGGCGATTGCCACCTTGAGGACAGCGGCGATGTCTTCGCCGTTCTCGTCGCCCAGGGGCTCATTGGGATCGAACACCCAGATGCAGTTCCGACCGCTCGCCTTGGCCCGATAGAGCGCGCGATCGGCCTCGGTGATCAGGCGCTCCAGCTTTTCGCTGGTCTGGTTGCCGGAATACGAGGCGCCGACACTGACCGTAATGATGCGATCGCCATCCGGCCGCTGCTCGTGATGCAACTGCAGGTCCTCGACGGCGCGTCGGATGGCTTCGGCCAGCGGCGCGATGCTCTCCCCGTCCGGCACCTGGGCGAGGACGATGAATTCTTCGCCGCCGTATCGACCGACGCTGCCGCCATGCTGCTCGACAAGATCCGCCAGCGCCTTGGCGACGAGGATCAGGCACCGATCGCCCTCCTGATGGCCGTAATGGTCGTTGAAGTTCTTGAAGAAATCGATGTCGATCAGGAGCGCGGCAAAGCCTCGTCTTTCGGTCTGCCAATGCGTCCAGAGGTCGCGCAGCCTCTCGTCGATGGCGCGGCGGTTCTTCAGGCCGGTGAGGGCGTCGGTATTGGAAAGCCGCAGCAACGCCTCGCCGCGCTGGACCACTTCGGCCTGCCGGCTTTCCGCCTGGAGGGCGTTCAGAAAGACGTTGTAGCGCTCGGCGTTCAGCTTCCAGTTGACGTAGAGCGTGGTCGAGAAACAGGAGGTGTAGAAGGCCGTGAAGGCGATGCGATAGGCCGTGGAGGTATCCGCAGGCACGAAGGTCGATACGATACAGACGGACAGGATCGCCAGTGACGACGTCGCCGCGGTGACGAAGGAGAAATTGAAGAAGAGGTTCGATATCATCATGAACATCGCGCCGAAGATCAGATAGTACGACAGCGCGTTGGTGTCCGAACTGGCGCTCGCCGGAGCCAGCCAGCCGACATAGCAGGCGAAGATCACCGCGCCGCAGATCGCGTCGAAACGCTCGGCTGAAAGCTTTCCCGCGGTCATCATCTCGACAACGAAAATCGCTGCGACAGCCAGGAGGATGCGCGACATCGTCGTCTCCACGACGACGTCCGGGATCATCAGAAGATCCAAGCCGGCGAACATGACGTAGATCCCGGCGGCCACCCACATCATGATGCGGGTGTTCTGCTTCCTTTGCAGTTCGCGCCATGTGTCGTAACGCCGATACAGCTCGGCCGAATGCTTTTCGTACCAGCTCCTGGAAAGCTCGGACGCAACTAGTTCATTCAGATCTGGCATCGTCAACGGTCCGCCTGGATATGAAGTGTCACCACGTCGCTCAGATTGGGAACGGCAATGCCACACACGCTTGTCCGAAAATCGGACCCAGGAACAGACGTTACCCCGGCCTTAGAGAAATTTTAGTTAAGGAGGCACGCTCGATCTTAAGCTTCAAGCATTCAGTGAGTAGTAAACATTTTAACCAAATTTTCACTATTGTGCCGACACTGGCAGTCATCCCTGCTACAGTAAGGAATGCTTAACGAGGACAGCTTGAATGAGCCAGGTTTTATTTAACTTTGACGGCGAGACCCTCATTACGCCGGAGATGATTGCCGCCGAATCGGCGGCGCACCTGCGTGATGACGCGCAGGACGACGTCTTCGCCACGGCAAGGATCCAGTTGGCGCTGGCTCTGAACATTTCCCAGCAGCGCCTGGAAAAAGGCGAGGCGCCGACCACAGTCGTGGGCTTTCTCTTCGGCGCCCTTCACGACATGCGTCGCCAGCTTGATCCCGCCGTCTGGCAGGACCTGGTGCCGATCGCGCAGGCCCACCCGATCTCTGTCCTGATCCATCAGGATCCCTTCACACAACGCTCCTTCGAAAAGCCGCGCGGCTATTCGGGAGATGCTGGGCTTTTGGACTTCATCTACCGGCACCCCGATGCCGAGGCTGCAGTCGCGGCCAGCTCCGATCTCGGGCGTGCGATTTATGAGTACACGAGTGCCGCTCCGGCGGCCTCGGCCGTGCGCGAGCGACGTGATCTGCTTGCCGCCCATGTCGATGCCATTGCAGAAACGCGCGGCGAAGACTCGGAGATACTGACGATCGCGGCAGGCCATTTGCGCGAAGCGGAACGGTCCTCCGCCTTCCGTGAAGGGCGGATCAAGCGCTGGGTTGCGCTTGATCAGGATCCGATGAGCGTCGGCCTCATCTCGCGTGATTTTGCCGGAACCTGCGTCGACGCGATGGACGGTTCGGTCAAAGGACTCCTGACCAACAGCTACGATCTCGGCCGATTCGACTTCGTCTATGCCGCGGGTCTCTACGACTACCTGCCCGAAAATGCCGCCGTCCGGCTGACGCGCAAATGTCTCGACATGCTGAAGCCAAATGGCGTGTTTCTCTTCGCCAACTTCCACGACGACATCGTCGACGATGGCTACATGGAAACCCTGATGAACTGGACGCTGATCCTGCGATCGGAAGACGACATGTGGAACATCATCCGCGCGAGCGTCGACATGAATACGGTGGATACGCGTGTCGAATTCGGCGCCAACCGCAATATCATCTATGGCCTGATTACCAGGCGCGACTGAGTCTTTCGCGGCTCGGCGGTGCCCTTCTGGAGCCGGCGCGAGGTGGGATATCTCCACCTGCGACTGCAGCAATTTCTGCACGACCTTTGACACGTCGTCATCCCGGCCTTGAGCCGGGATCCATGCCAGATCGCGGGAGATAGCCGGAGACGGTGAATGTTCCGTATGTTTGAGCCGGTTTGGCTGCGTCCACCACGGCATCGATCCCGGCTCAGGGCCGGGATCGAATGACTGAGCGCCAAGCGCCCGGACCGTCACCGAGCTCCTTTTCACCCGGCCTTCGTCAGAGCCGGGCGGCGTGCCAGCGCAGATGGTCTTCCATGAAGGTCGAGATGAAGTAGTAGCTGTGGTCGTAGCCGGGCTGGCGGCGGAGCGTCAGCTGGATGCCGGCCTTGGCGCAGGCGGCGTCCAGGCGTTCGGGTTGCAGCTGCTGGGTCAGGAACTGGTCCGCCTCGCCCTGGTCGACGAGAAGCTCCGGGACAGTCGCGCCATCCTCGATCAGCGCGACGGCATCGTGCCGGCGCCAGGCGGCCCGGTCGTCGCCGAGATAGAGACCGAGCGCCTTCTGGCCCCAGGGCACGTCCGACGGCGCGACGATCGGCGCAAAGGCCGAGACCGCCTTGTAGCGGCCGGGACGGGCGAGGCCGATGGTCAGGGCGCCGTGTCCGCCCATGGAGTGGCCCATGATCGACTGGCGCGCCTGATCAGCCGGGAAGTTCGCAACGACGAACGCCGGCAGCTCCTCCGTGACGTAGCTCCACATCCGGTAATGCGCAGCGAAGGGCTCCTCGGTGGCATCGACGTAGAAGCCGGCGCCGAGGCCGAAATCATAGGCGCCGGCGGCATCGTCCGGCACGCCCTCGCCGCGCGGCGAGGTGTCGGGCGCAACGAAGATTAGGCCGAGCTCGGCGCAGAGGCGCCGGTACTCGCCCTTGTCGGTGACATTGGCATGCGTGCAGGTGAGGCCGGAGAGATACCAGACCACCGGCAGTTTCGCGCCCGGGGCATGGTCCGGGACGAAGACCGAGAACACCATGTCGGTGCCGGTTTCCTTCGAGGCGTGGCGGTAGACGCCCTGGGTGCCACCATGCGCCCTGTTGGTCGAGACGGTTTCCATCAGAACACCACGACCGAGCGGATCGACTTCCCGGCATGCATGAGGTCGAAACCCTTGTTGATCTCCTCCAGCGTCAGCGTGTGGGTGATCATCGGGTCGATCTCGATCTTGCCGTTCATGTACCAGTCGACGATCTTCGGCGTGTCGGTGCGGCCGCGCGCGCCGCCGAAGGCCGAGCCCTTCCAGACGCGGCCGGTGACGAGCTGGAACGGGCGGGTGGAGATCTCCTTGCCCGATTCCGCCACGCCGATGACCACCGAGACGCCCCAGCCGCGATGGCAGGCTTCCACGGCCTGGCGCATGACCATGGTGTTGCCGGTGCAGTCGAAGGTGTAGTCGGCGCCGCCGTCGGTGAGCGCGACGAGGTGGGCGACGATGTCGCCGTCGATCTCTTTCGGATTGACGAAGTGCGTCATGCCGAAGCGTGTCCCCCACTCCTTCTTGTCGTTGTTGATGTCGACGCCGATGATCTTGTCGGCGCCGACGAGGCGGGCGCCCTGGATGACGTTGAGGCCGATGCCGCCGAGGCCGAAGACGACGACATTGGAGCCGGGCGTGACCTTGGCGGTGTTGACCACGGCGCCGACGCCGGTGGTGACGCCGCAGCCGCAATAGCAGGCGGACTTGAACGGCGCGTCCTGGCGGATTTTCGCGACCGCGATCTCCGGCACGACGGTGAAGTTCGAGAAGGTCGAGCAGCCCATATAATGGTGGATCGCCTGGCCCTTGTAGCTGAAGCGCGTGGTGCCGTCGGGCATCAGGCCCTTGCCCTGCGTGGCGCGGATGGCGGTGCAGAGATTGGTCTTGCCGGAGAGGCAGGATTTGCACTGCCGGCATTCCGGCGTGTAGAGCGGAATGACGTGATCGCCCTCTTTGACGCTGGTGACGCCCGCGCCGACCTCACGCACGATGCCCGCGCCCTCATGGCCGAGCACGGAGGGAAACAGCCCTTCCGAATCGAAGCCGTCGAGCGTGTAGGCGTCGGTGTGGCAGATGCCGGTGGCGATGATCTCGATCAGGACCTCCCCGGCCTTCGGGCCTTCGAGGTCGAGTTCGACGATCTCGAGCGGCTTCTTGGCTTCGAATGCGACGGCGGCGCGGGTCTTCATCGGGCGTTCCTCCAGGACATGGTGGGCCGACTGCTAGCCGTTTCCGCACGGGATGCAAATCCTGCTGCCGACAATTTGCCGCCGGATGCGCTTCAAACGCTCACTTGGTGCGCGCCGTGAACACCCCCGCCCATCCCTCGGGAGCCCCCTGCACGAGGAGCACGTCGAGACGCTTGGCGTAGGCCTCGTATAGCAGCTGCAGGGACTGCGGCGCCGTTTGCTGAAGAGCCGAAAGGCGGGCCTGCGCCTCCGCGAAATCGCCGGCCCGATAGGCCGCGATCATGTCGCCATGGTCCGCGGCAAGATTGCGAAACGCCGGCTCCGCCGCATGGGCCGCGTCGCCGAGGAGGGCGAAGACCGGGAGCGGCTCGGCGCGGCCGACGACGCGCACCAGGTCGACCGCAAGGAAGGCCAGATCCTCGGCCCCGGCACGGACGTTCTCGGTCACGAGGATCGCGACGCCGTAGGCTTTCGTCAGGCCCTCGACGCGCGAGGCGACGTTGACGCCGTCGCCGATGGCCGAATAGCTGAAGCGCTGCGCCGAGCCGAGATTGCCGACGCAGCACGGCCCGGCATTCAGGCCGATGCCGACTTTCAGCGCGCCGGGTTCGCCACCGCCGACGCTGAGCGTGCGCAGCACGCGGGTCATCTCCAGCGCGGCGAGGCAGGCTCTGCGGCGATGGTCCGGCAGGTCGAGCGGGGCGTTCCAGAACGCCATGATCGCGTCGCCCATATACTTGTCGATCGTCGCTTCCGTGCGCAGCAGCACGTCGGTCATGGGGGTGAGAAACCCGTTGAGGAGCGCCGTCAGCGCCTGCGGGTCGAGCTTTTCCGACATCGAGGTGAAGCCGCGGATGTCGGAGAAGAGGACCGTGATGTCCCGCAGGTCGCCGCCGAGCCTCAATGCCGAGGGATCGTCGGCGAGCCGCTCGACGACGGTCGGCGAGAGATAGCGCGCGAAGGCCTGGCGCACGAAGCGCTTTTCCCGATTGGTGAGAAGGAGGAGCACCGGCATGGTCACGGCGAAAACCGTGCCCACCGACACGGCCGGCAGGATCGGATCGATGAGCAGGCGGAGCTGGCTGAAGGCGATCCAGGAAAGGGCGAGCGACGCCCCGATGAAGGAGACCGTTCCGACGGCACAGACGAGGGCGCCGACGCGCGGGAGGATGAGGATCAGCAACAAGCCGAAGGAGAGGGCGGCGAGCGTCTCGGCGCCCTTGGCCCAGTCCGGCCGCGACAGGTAGGTGTTGCCGAGGATCTGGTCGATGATCTCGGCATGGACGCGCATGCCCGGCATGCTGGCCGCCACCGGCGTCGCGACGAGATCGCGCAACCCGACGGCGCTCGTGCCGATGATCACGATCCGGCCGGAGATGGCGCTTTCGAGAGCGTCGCGGCGGGCGGGGTCGAGGAGGCCCGCCGCGGAGACCGTCGGCATCGAGGCGAGACCCGAGAAGTAGATCCAGAACGTTCCCTTCGGGCCGGTCGGAACCTCGAGATCGCCGACCTTCAAGGCGGTGATCGCCGGCAGGCCGGTATCGGCCTCGCCGCTGGCCCCGGTGCTGCGCAGGATGACCGATCCGGCCTCCTGTGCCACGCGCAGCGCCTCAATCGCCAACGCAGGATAGAGATGGCCGTGCGTGCTGGCGACCAGCGGGATCTCCCGAACGATTCCGTCGGGACTGGGCGGAAACGAGAAAAAGCCGAGACCGGTCGCCGAATCGCCGAGGATCTTCAGATTGCCGACGCCGCCGCGAAAGCGCTCAATGATCTCCCGCGGATCGGTCCCGCCATAGGAAAAGCCGGCCTTCGGCAGCGACAGCTGGCCGTCGGTCTCGTTGGAGATCGCCATCCCGGCGACCACCCTGTTGCCGACAAAGGCGCTGGCGAGGATCGCGTCGTTGTCGATCGCGTCGCCGGACGGGGGCAGATCGATGGTGACGCCGACGCGCCTCAGCTCGGCGGCCACCTGTCGGAGCGAGGTGCGGTCCGGCTCGGGGAAAACCATGTCGAAGGCGATGGCGGCCGCGCCGAGTTGACCGAGCGTGTTGACGAGGGTCGCAAGGGCGGTTCGCGGCCACGGCCACTGGCCGATCTCGGCAATCGATGCCTCGTCGATATCGACCAGCACCACCGGCGCCGCCGTCTCGGCCCGCGGCTGCACGCGCTGGTAGGAATCGAAGACGAGGACCGTCAGCCGGTCGAGGACCGTCTGTCCGAGGGTCGCGACGGCGAGCCCGATGATGAGCGTCGTCAGCCCGTAGAGCCGCACGATCAGCGCCTCGCGCCGCTCGCGCCGGCCAAACAGCCAGCGGGCGAGGGTCATGGCGAAACGGCAGGCGCAGTGGGCCTGGAGCGCGGGGCGAAAAAGCGGGATCCGGTTTGTCGCGATATCCGGCGCGGCAAATCAAAACCTCGCGCATCGGGCGAATTCAATAAACCGCCGCTAACGCTAGCTGGATCTCGCCGCCGAGAGCGCGCAAACCGTTCCGGCAGGACTATTCTCGTCTTCCCGCCGTCGCGGCCTGCGCTATCGACATGGCGCACCCTCTATTGTCCGGGGCTGCGCGCACCGCCGAACACTCCGCTCGCTTCCCAGAACTCTCCGCTCTGACTACGCAGGTCGAAATTGCCGATCACGCCGGCGGCCACTGCAGCGCCGTCATTGACGAAGGCGCCATGGGTGGACCCGATGACATCGCCAGCATTTTCGGACAGCGTGCCGGAAAAGAGTGCGTCACCCAGCCCGCTGCCGCCCACAGCGCCGCTGAAGTCGCGCCCGTCGAAGTCGTTGATCGAGAGCGCGCCGCTGCGCGCGCCGAAATCGTAGCTCATATTCATGCTGCCGCTGGCGACAAAGTCGGCAAGGCCGTTCTCAACCGACTTGGAGACGCTGCCGACGGCGCTGCCCTGATACGTCGCGGTGGTTCCCGCCAGCGCGGAAAGTTCGGCCTCGGTCGCGATATTGCCGCCGACCCAGGCACCCAGATGCACGGCGGACCGGATCGTTCCAGCGGATTCGCTGTCGGGACGGGATGGGTCGGCGGAGGCCCTGATCTGCGTTCCCCACCAGCCCCATTCGAGAAATTTGCAGTCGCATAGCCGGCCCTGCGGCAGCAGCGCCGTCTGGGGGTTGGCGTCTCCCGACACGAGATAGGTCCGTGCACTGACGTCGCTGATCTGTTGGTAGCGTGTCCCGTCCCGGACGAAATAGCTTCGCGCCACGTTGCCATTGTTGGCGGCAGCGAAAAGATCGTCGTCGATATAGGCCGACCGCCCCCCCGACGAGTTCTGACCGGTGCCGGTGCCGAAGGCGACACTTGTGGCGAGCGTGCCGTCCCGCGATACGATCTGGACCTCGCCGCCGAGAGTGTCCCGTTCTGCCTGGAAGTCGATGGTGAAGGCATTCGGGTCGAAGCCGCTCGTCCCCAGTTCCTGGATGTATCCGTTGTCGGCGCCGTAGCTTTCGATCAGGCCGGCGGCAAAGCCGCGGATCTGGCCGAGGCTGCGGGTGGCGCCGCGATCGGCCGAAAACTGCGCGCGCGGCACCTCCTCCTCCAGATTGAGGACATGAAAGGTGGAAAAGGTCGACGCCGGGCCGCCGAAAACCTCGACATCCCGGAAATAGTCGTTGTCTTCGCTGTCTCCCGCCAGAACGATGTTTTCACCGTTTCGGCCGAAAATCTCGCTGCCGCCGGTCGCAAGTCCAAGCGACGTGATCGTCCCCGACATATGCGAGGAGAAGCCCAGAGGGTCGCCACGAAAACTTCCCCGACGGCCGAAGTCGACATTGAGACTACCGTCGCCGGCCGTCTGGATGCTGCCTGCGCTGACGCCGACGGCGCTCCTCTGCAGTGGACCCTCGCCCGTGATGAGCAGCCAGGACTGCAGGAAAGTCGAGGATGGATTGCTGCCGGGCCTCTCCAGGAGGTAGAAATCGCTGATCGAGGCGCCGGAAAATTCGGTGCCGATGGACGCGGCGCTGAAGAAGGGCACCGGCAGTCGCTGGATGATGTCCGGGGTAAAGGAATAGGTTCGAATGTCGCCGTCCCGCAGGACGGCGGGATCGGCGAGCGGCGTGCCGGCGAGGGCATAGAAGGGCCGGCTCGGATCTCCTGCGATGGCCAGCGTGTAGGCGGCAAAGCCGTCGACGCCGGAATAGCCGATTCCTACCAGCGGAATTCCCCCGAGCGAAGCGCCGTCGGCCGGCAGGATGGGGTTTGGCCTGAATTGGGTGCTGCCGTAGACCGGCAGGATCAACGGCCCGCGGTTGGTGGAGCCGGTGCCCGTGCGCGACGACGCCGGAACGGTCAGGTCGACGCGGCGATCCTCTTCGCTGGAGCCGCCGACCAGACCGTAGGCTCCGGGATATCCGATCGTCTCGCCGCCGTTCGTGACATAGGTCGATCCCGCTGTCAGCACGCGCAGGGGGATTGTGGTCGGACCGTGATCGTCGCCATCTCCGACCTCGGTGATGACCTCCTGGCGACCGACGTCCACCTGTGCCTCTTGGATCAATCCGCCGTCGAGCACTTCCGAAGGGTTCCGGTCGGGACGCGCCAGCGGGATCGGCGGGTTGTTGACGGCCGGCGTGCGGTCGGAATTCTCGTCCGCTACGCGGCTGGCGACGACGGTCTCGTCGCTCGGACGGTTGGGCGAGCCGCCGCTGGTGCCGGGCGCGCCCGAGAGCGTCTGCTGGATGGCGCTGCTGAAGCCCGGCGGCGTCTTCTGTACCGTTTGGGTCTGCGTTCCGCCCGCACTTGTGCCGATCACGATGGAATAGCCCGGCTCGTAGATCCGGCTGGTCTGCCCGTCCGGCGCCATCAGCGTAACGTCATTGCCGAAGATCATGTCGATATGCGTCGGCTGCCCGCCGCTCTGTTCGGCAAGGCTGATGTCGACCACGGCGCCGCGGATGCCGATGGTGCCGACGGGCGTTCCGAGCGATACCCCGCCCGGCGTCTTCGACGTCTTGCCGCCGATGAAGCGGAACACGCCCTTCGTCAGCGTCGCGGCGATCTGCGCCGTGCCAGCCTGGGGGTCGTAGACGAAGCGGTCGATGGACAGCGCCGAGTTCGGGCCGACGGTGAAGGTGGTGCCGTCGGCCAGGAGGATCTGCAGGAGGCCGACCCTGTCGGTCTCGATCCGCTCGTTGTGGATGACGTCGTCGCCCAGCGCGATGGTGCGGATCGGCGCGTTGGGAAGGATGCTGCGCGCCGACTGGTTGACGGCCGCCGTGACGCCGACGGTCTGGCCGGTCGCGGGCACGACCAGGGCGGGCAGGAGGCAGAGGCCCAGGGCAAGCCGCGGTTGGATGCGCATGCCGTTCTCCTTAGAAGCGCTTCACGACGCCGACGGACGTGCTCACATTGTCGTAGTTGTGCAGATCGTAGTTCGACGTCACGTCGCGGTAGCCGACGGTGGCAAGCAGCGCCCATTCGTCGCGCAACGGCACGGTCAGCGAACTTTCGACGAAATACTCCTCGTCCTCCTGGGCGTCGGAGAGGCTGAAGATCGGGTCGGGCTCGTCATAGTGACGATCGAGATAGCCGACCGCGACACCCAGCGTCCACGGATCGCTCTGGGACGGAAGGGGCGAGCGGAAATTCAGGGTCGCGCCGACATTGATGCCGAATTCGGAAAAGCTGAGATAGTCCCTGTCGGCCTCGCGGCTCTCACCGCCGATATTGCCGAACAGGAGGACCTGGCCGTTCAGCTGGTGCTGGAGGCCGAGCTGCCCGCGCCAGCGGTCGCCGTCGCGTTGCGACGCCGTCGGGCGAAGATCGGAATCCTCGAAGGCTTCGAGCCGATATTCCCCGCGCATCGTCAGCCGCGTGGTCGGGGTCAGCAGCTTGGCCAGGGACAGGCCGATGCCGCCGGAAAGGAGATAGGGATCCTCCTTCAGCGTCACCCCGCCCAGGATTCCGTAGACCCCGAAACTGGCGTCGGAAATCTCGAAGCGCTCCAGATTGAAGGTCGGGCCGAAAGTCAGTTCGGCAAAGCCGGTGTTGATCTCGTCGTGCTCGGCATAGAGCGCGCCGTAGGTCTGGAGACTTGCCTCGAACCGGTCTCCCTGTCCGGCCATCTCCCGGGAATAACGAAAATTGCCGGCGACGAAGCCGTTGACGTCGTCGTCGCCGAGCGCGGATGGATCGAGCAGCAGCGGATCGGCGAGGAGCGTCGTGCGGACGAAGCGCGAGTCCGTCGCGGCATTGGCGTTCGACTGCCAGCGCACGCCGCTCGTCACCGTTCCCGAGAAGCGGTCGATGGCACTCCTCTCGCCGATGGCGACAAGGTAGGGCGCGACCTTCAGACGGACTTCCTCCGGCACATCCGAGCCGGACAATGCCTGGTCAAAATAGGTCTGGGCGGTCTCGTAGGCGCCGAGGCGGTAGTAGAGAACGCCGAGTTCCAGCTGCAGGCGCGCAAGGCCGGGCGCAAAGATCAGCATGCGTTCGAGGGTGGCGATGGCGGCCTCGAGATCACCGGCCCGCGACGAGAGCTCGGCATAGCGGAAGGCGATGTCGAGATTGGAGGGATCGCGCATCATCTCGGCGAAGACGCGCTCCCTTGTCGCCTCGAGCTCCGGCAGTTGCGCGGCATCGACACGGGGCGGCACGTTCGGCGCCGTCGTGACCTGCGCGCCAGCCACACCGGGCAGAAGGCTGGCTGCGAAAGCCAGGATCGCCGACAGGAGAGACGGTGACGGAAGAGGCCACGCCCGTCGCCCGTTGCAGCAGGGCGAAGAGGATCGAGCTTCGCGGATCTTCAAGCTGGATGTATCGCGCTTGTTGCGAAGACCAGCACTTCGTCTGGCAGAGAAAGCATGCACCATGCGAGGCTTTCATTGGCTGCTGGCCACAGACTGACATAGCGTCATCGCTGTGGGGTTGCATATACAGTTGTGAAATCGATGATGACGGAACTACAGGTTCACGCAAGCCTCTTCGAATTCCGAGGACTGCATTGCGATATGATGGGAGAATAACCGTCGGATCAGCGTCAACGTGTTGAAAATTATATAGCAGACTCTGATTCCGCTGCGGCAGGCGATGATATTCCGGTGCTTCCGGGCTGAAAAGAAAATCGAACGGACAGTCGATCGCGGGGGATCTGTGTCGGTTCTGCATCGGTGCTGGTCATTGGCGCCGTCTGGTCTGCAGCGACGGCAGGGGCCGCGCTTGCCGGAGGAGCCCGCCTGTCCGGGCGGCGGTCGCCCCTTGCGCGCCTGTCGCCCGGTGGCCGGGCTGGTGCGGCAAGGCGCGCTCGAAGCGGGCCTGCAGCGTCGTTGACTTAAGCGGTCCGCGGGCGTCTCACTGGCGTCAGTCCGGCCCCTGCGCCGGGTCGCGGATCGGCGCGCAATCGTACATCAGAGGGAGTGAAGGCCATGAAAGAGAGCAAGGGAAAATCCAAGAAGGAACAGCCGCCCAAGCCGAACGCCGCCCAGCCGAGCCAGAAGGGCAGCTTGGCGACGCCACCCAAGCCGAAGAAGTAGCGGACGCAGAACGGACGCCTGCGAGGCGGGTCGGGCCGTGCCCCATGGGACCGGCCCGACCCGGCGCTTCCTTGCAGGATGGGAGCGCGGTGACTTCGCCCACTGCGCCTCTCGCTCTCGTCGCTGCGGAAGATGGAGCGAGATGAAAGCGGCCCCGCAATGTCTGCGGGCCTGGCGCTCCTGCCCGGCATCCGGCTCAGGCGAGCGCCGGCTCCTCGAAGTCGGCAAGGTGCGCGGCCATGGCGCGCGCAAAGGCCGGCCGGGCCTCGCAGCGGCGGCAGTAGTCGGCAAGACCCGGATGGGCGGCGAGGCGGTCGGTGTGGCCGAGCATGCGCAGCACCGTCGTCATCAGGAGGTCCGCGGCGGTGAAGCGATCCTCGAGGTAGTCGCGCCCCTCCAGCCATCGCGAGAGCGCCGCCAGCCGGAGGTCGACTTCCTGCAGTACGGCGGGCCGCCGCGCCCGTCGCACCGCCTCGTCTTCGGTGAAGAAGTCGACTTCAGCAAGCTTTGCCACCGGCGGCTCGACCGAGTTGAGGGCGGCGAACATCCACGCCGTCATCCGCAGGCGCCCGACCTCGTCCGGCGGCATCAGCGCCTCCGATCGCGAAGCGATGTGGAGGACGATGGCGCCGGACTCGAAGAGCGCGGTGCCGTCCTCGGCAAAGGCCGGGACCTGGCCGAAAGGCTGCCAGGCCCGATAGGTTTCGGACGTCTGGTCCGCCGGACCGATCAGCTTCGAGCGATAGGGCAGGCCGGCCTCCTCCAGCGCCCAACGGACGCGGAAGTCGCGGACGTGACCGCGGGCGAAGGGCGGAACCCAGCGAAAGGCACTGACCTCGATCATTTGCTTCTCCTCCCAGATCGGCGTGATTGCCGACACATCCCGTCTTCCATTGCGGCGCGCTCATTCGATCGTCCTGCCGCCATTTCGCGCGCCGTTCGGCACGCTGCCGGTCTTCCGACGGTCCGGGCCCGCCTGCCGGTGCCTCAGCCGAGCGTGCCGAGGGCGGAGCGGAGGCTGTCGCCATCGAACGCGCCGAGCCCTGCCTCGATGGCCGCGTGTGTCTCGCGCCAGATCGGGAGAGCCTCGGCCAGAAGCGCTTGGCCTTCCGCCGTCAGCGCCAGAAGGTGGCCGCGGCGGTCGCTCGGGTCGACGCCGATCGCCACGAGTCCGCGCCGCGCCAGCGGCTTCAAAGCTGCGGTCAGCGTCGTCCGGTCCATGCCGAGAAGACGCGCCACGGCGCCTTGTGGTGCCGGCGCAGGCCGGTTCAGCGACATCAACAGCGAGAACTGCCCGTTCGTCAGCGATACCGGCCGAAACGCCTCGTCGAAGCGGCGCGCCAGAATTCGGGCGGCGCGCTGCGTGTGAAGGCAAAGGCAAGTGTCCCGGACAAGGACGGTCGTCTCGAAAGGAATCATCTTTGACATGTCCAAACTAAGTTGATATCAACTGAATTGTCAAGGCGACCGGCTTCCGCAAGGCGAGAGGGCATTCGGCCGCCAGCAAAGGGCGGTCGATCGCCGAGGGGAGGGAAGGGGCATGACGGGCAGTTTCTGTTGGTACGAACTGGTGACGAGCGACGCGGCAGCGGCCGAAGCCTTCTATGCGAAGGTGACGGGCTGGACGATGCGCGACTCCGGCCAGGCAACGCCGCGCTACACGCTGGCGAGTGCGGCCGGGTCGGATGTCGCCGGGATCATGGCGCGCCCCTGCGAGGATGTCCCGCCGATGTGGCTCGGCTACGTCGCCGTCCCCGACGTCGATGCTTCGGCAGCGTCCTTCGTGTCCGCCGGCGGGGCGATCGAAAAGCCGCCTGCCGACATCCCCGGTATCGGCCGGTTTGCCGTCGTCACCGACCCGGAGGGCGTCAGGGTGACCGTCTTCGCCACGCGGCAGGACCCACCGGCGCCCGTGGCGCCGGGAACGCCGGGTCATTTCGCCTGGCACGAACTGAATGCCCGCGACGGCACCGCTGCCTTCGACTTTTACAACCGCCAATTCGGCTGGCAGAAGAGCATGGCCATGGATATGGGCCCGATGGGCGTCTACCAGCTCGTCTCCGACGGCGAGAAGGACATCGGCGCCATGATGACGAACGCTGCAGCACCGGCGCCGTTCTGGCTCTACTACATCCAGGTCGAGAGCATCGAGGCGGCGTCCTTGCGGCTGACGGAGGCCGGCGGCACCATCGCCAACGGTCCGCACGAAGTGCCGGGCGACAACTGGATCGTCCAGGCGATCGACCCGCAGGGCGCCATGTTCGCGATGGTGGGGCCGCGGCAGTAGGATATGCCGCTACCGCTTCACGAGCCAGGCATGCGCCGGCTCGTTGTGGAACTTCCACGTCCTGGTCGGCCCGGCCATGACATTGAGGTAGTAGAGGTCGTAGCCGTGGATCGCGGCGCAGGGGTGGTAGCCGCGGGGGACGAGCGTCACGTCGCCGTCCTCGATCACCATGGCCTCGTCGATCTCGCGGCTGCCGTCGGCCCTCGCATCGGTGTAGACGCGCTGGAAACCGAAGCCCTGGGGCGGGTTCAGGCGGTGGTAGTAGGTTTCCTCGAGGGCGGACTCTTTCGGAAGGTTGTCCGTGTCGTGCTTGTGGGGCGGATAGGACGAGGTATGGCCGCCCGGCGTGATCACCTCGACGACGAGGAGCGAATCCGCGCCCGTATCGGTCTCCGGCAGGATGTTGGTGACGTGGCGCACATTCGTGCCCACCCCGCGCGTCTCCTGGCCGAGCGAGTCCGGTGCGATCAGCCGCGGCTGATGCGCGCCCGGCCGGCCGGCGGCCGAGCACACGGCAAGCTCGACCTCGGTCTCGGCGGTCACCTGCCAGCGGTCGTCGGCCGGCACGTAGACCGACCACGGCTTTCCCTCGAACGGGCTCATCCGCTCGCCGATCAGGCCGAAATCCTCTCCGTCGCTCGCTACCGCGGCACGGCCGGTGACGAGGACGAGGCAGACCTCGCGGTCGCCGGTGCGCTCGGCGACGCTCTGGCCGGGCGACAGCCGGTAGAGATCGAAGCCGACATGGGTCCAGCCGGCGCTCTCCGGCGTCACGTGGTGCACGCGGTCATGGTCGCGTTTCGGCCTGATGCGGAGGGGAGAGGTCATGGCTATGCCTTTGCTGGTCGGTGCGATGCGTCGGCGGTCAGGCTGCGCGGCGCAGGCCCGCTTCATCGAGGAAGCGGACGAGATTGGCGTAGCCGAGCGTCACATACTGCTTGGGATTGGCCTTTTCCGGATCCTGCTCGGCCTCGATGACGACCCAGCCGGCATAATCGGGGAGGGCGCGGAACACGGAGGGATAGTCGACCGCGCCGTCGCCGGGAACGGTATAGACGCCTGCCAGCACCGAATCGAGGAACGACCAGTCACCCTCGGCGGCTTGGACGGCGACGCCGGCGCGGACGTCCTTGGTGTGGACATGGCCGATGCGCCGGGCATAGCGGGCCGCAAGGTCCACCGGATCGGCGCCCGCCCAGGTGGCATGGCCGGTGTCGAGGAGAAGCTTCACCGCGTCCTCCGTGCCGGCCATGAAGCGGTCGATCTCGGCGCCGGTCTGCACCACCGTGCCCATGTGGTGGTGGTAGACGAGCTGCAGCCCGGCCTCCCGCACGAGTTCGGCAAAGCGCGTCATCCTTGGCAGGAACAGCGCCCATTCCGCCTCGGTCATGACGGGGCGCGAGGACAGCGGCGCAGACTTCGTGCCGTGCACCGTCCGCGTGCATTCGCAGACGATCAGCACCTCGGCGCCGGCGCCCTTGCGCAGCGCGATCGCCTCGCGGGCCGCCTCGAATTCCGCCTCGGCGTCGCGCTCGAGGAGGAAGGTCGAGTACCAGCCGGAGATGAAGGCGAGGCCGAATTCGGCGAGCTTTCCCTTCAGCGCCTCGGCCGTCGTCGGAAACTTATTGCCGAGTTCCATGCCCTCGATGCCGATCGCCTTGGCCTCGGCAAGGCACTGCTCCAGCGGGATATCGCCGCCGATTTCGATCATGTCGTCGTTCGACCAGCAGATGGGGTTGGCGCCGATGCGGATCATGCGTGTCTCCGGGAGATCAAGGGTCAGTCGGCGCGCTGCAGGAGGCGCTCTTTTTCGTAGGCTGCCCGCGCTTCGTTGACGGCGCGGCGCGTCGAGACTTCCGGCACGGCGACGTCCCACCAGGTGCCGCCCGCCTCGGTGACGGCATAGGCATCGGTGTCGATGACGACGACGGTGGTGCGGTCGTTGTCGCGCGCCGCGGAAAGCGCGGCTTCCAGATCCGCGATCGAGCCGACTTTCGAGGCGATGGCGCCGAGCGCGCGGGCATGGCCGGCGAAGTCGATGTCGGGGAGAGCCAGGTGATGGGCGTCGTCGAGGAGGTTGTTGAAGCCCTCCGCCCCCGTCGAGCGCTGGAGCCGGTTGATGCAGCCATAGCCGCGATTGTCGAGGACGACGATGACGAGCTTCAGCCCGAGCATCACCGAGGTCGCGATCTCGGAATTCATCATGAGATAGGACCCGTCCCCGACCATCACGACGACGTCGTCATCGGGCCGTGCCAGCTTCACGCCGAGCCCGCCGGCGATTTCGTAGCCCATGCAGGAGAAGCCGTATTCCAGGTGATAGCCGCCGGGAACGGCCGCGTTCCACAGCTTGTGCAATTCTCCCGGCAAGCCGCCGGCGGCGCAGACCACGCAAGCGGCATGGCCGAAGACGCGCTCGACCGCGCCGATGACGGCCGCGTCCGACGGCTCGGCGGCATTTGTCGGTGCCTTGGCGGCGGAGGCGGCGATGTCCCACTCCGCCTTGCCGTCCTCGGCCGATTGGCGCCAGCCCGAGGGCGCGCACCAGTCGCCGAGCGCGTCCGAGAGATCGATGAGGCCCGTCCGCGCGTCCGCGACGAGACCGTGCGTCGCATGCTTCAGCGCGTCGAAGGGCTGGATATTGAGGCCGACGATCTGGCGCGCAGGGTTCTTGAACAGTGTCCAGGAACCCGTGGTGAAGTCCTGCAGCCGTGTGCCGACGGCAAGGATCACGTCCGCCTCTTCGGCCAGCCGGTTAGAGACCGCCGTGCCGGTGACGCCGACCGCGCCCATGGCGAGCGGATCGTCATGCGGCATCGCCGACTTGCCGGCCTGCGTTTCCAGCACCGGCACGTCGTGGGCGTGGGCGAAGGCAAGAAGGTCGGCGCTCGCCTCGGAATAGAGGACACCGCCGCCGGCGATGATCACTGGCTTGTGGGCGTTGCGCAGGCAGATCGCTGCGGTCTGGATCTCCGTCTCGTCCGCCCGCGGCCTTCGTGTTGCCCAGACCCGCTCGGCAAAGAAGCTCTGGGGATAATCATAGGCCTCGGCCTGCACGTCCTGGCAGAGCCCGAGCGTGACCGGGCCGCATTCGGCCGGATCGGTGAGGACGGCCATCGCCCGGTGCAGCGCCGGCATCAGCTGTTCGGGCCGGGTGATCCGGTCGAAATAGCGCGAGACCGGGCGGAAGCAGTCATTGGCCGAGAGCGTGGCGTCACCGAAATCCTCGATCTGCTGCAGCACCGGATCCGGCCGGCGCGAGGCGAAGACGTCGCCCGGCAGCAGCAGCAGCGGCAACCGGTTGACATGCGCGACGGCGGCGGCGGTGACCATATTGGTGGCGCCGGGGCCGATCGAGGTCGTGCAGGCCATGAAGCGGCGGCGGAAGCTGGCCTTGGCGAAGGCGGTGGCGGCATGCGCCATCGCCTGCTCGTTATGGGCGCGGTAGGTCGGGAGTTCATCCCGGACGCCGTGGAGCGCCTCGCCCATGCCGGCGACATTGCCGTGGCCGAAGATCGCCCAGATGCCGGCAATGATCGGCAGCTTCTCGCCGTCCACGACCGTCATCTGCCGGGTGAGAAAGCGCGCCAGGGCCTGCGCCATGGTCAGTCGCACGGTGGTCATCGTCTCTCTCCCATCATCCCGCCGCCACCATCCTGAACAATGGGATGGTGTCCGGCCCCGGGAAGCGACACGGATATCATCACCGCATCGATCCGGGCGGTTTACACCGGCTTGTCGCCGAAATCATTTCCGTTCGGGCGATCTGCGTTGTCCGGTCAACCCGCATTCGTCGATCTGGTGCGGTCCCAGGCCCCGACCAGAGCGCTGAATCGCGCCGCCATCGCATCGACGGCGGCGGCATCGTCGATCTTGCCGCCGAGCCACTGCTGCGCCGTTTCGGAAAAGATCGTCCGGCCGACGGCAAATCCCTTCACCAGGGTTATGCCGGCGGTTGCGGCGAAGGCCGCTTCCAGCTCCTCAGCCGGCGCGTCGAGGCCGAGCAGCACGATGCCGCGGCACCAGGGGTCGTTCTTCTCGATCACCCCGGAAATGTTCGCCCAGGCCGTTGCCGATCCCTGCGGCTCGAGCTTCCACCAGTCCGGCCTGATCCCCAGAGCATAGAGCTCGGCGACGGCCCGCGCCACCGTGTCGTTGTCGAGCGATCCGTGCTTTCCGGCGATGATCTCGACCAGCAGCTCGCGCCCGACCCGCCGCGCCGCCTCGTGCAGCCGAAGCAGCGTCGCGCCCTGTTCGGCTTTCAGCCCCGGCGGATCGTCCGGGTGGTAGAAGCAGAGGCACTTGATGGTGTGGTCGACAGGCCATTCCACCAGAAGAGAGCCGATGTCTTGTCCATGCTCGAAGCGCAGCGGGCGCGAGCCCGGCCTTTCGACAGGGCGGCCGACCCAGAGTCCCGCCTTCGCGGCGGCGTCGAAGGCGGCACGGCCATAGGTCTCGTCGAGGAGCGTGCCGAAGCCGTCGCGGCCGGCGGCGACGCGTGCCGCCGCGGCAATCGCCAGCGGCTTGAAGCGCGCGATCGCGGCGCGATCGGCTCCCGCTTCCGCGGCGATCTCCTCCAGTTGCGAGCGATGGTCGATCGCCAGCGCGACGAGGCTCGGCATGTCGCGGCGCCGCGTCGTCACCCGGTGGATGTGGTTCAGCGTCTCGTCCTTGCGCAGCGCCCGCTCGGGCGAGCCGTGCTCCAGGAAATGCTGCAGCTCGGGATAAGTCGGGCTTTCCGGAGAGCAGAGGAGCCGCGACACGGCGAAGGCGCCGCAGGCATTGGCCCAGGTCGCCGCCGTCGCCAGCGTCTCGCCGCCGAGAAACCCGCGCAGGAAGCCCGACATAAAGGCGTCGCCGGCGCCCAGCACATTGTAGACCTCGATCGGAAAGCCCTTGCCGACAATGCCGGCCTCCAGATCGTCGGCGATGGCGCCGTCATAGACGATGCAGCCCATCGGCCCGCGCTTCAGGACGATCACGGCGGCCGACAGCGCGCGGATCGCCTTCAGGCTCTTGAGGACATCGCTCTCGCCCGCGGCGATCATGATCTCCTCCTCGGTGCCGACGATCAGGTCGCAATCGGCCAGCACGGGGCGCAGGCGCTGCGAGACGGCGTCGGAGGCGATGTAGCGGCTGTCGCCGGCGCCGTGGCCGGCAAGTCCCCAGAGGTTCGGCCTGTAGTCGATGTCGAAGCAGATTTTTGCCCCGTTCGCCCGGGCAAGCGCCATCGCCTTGCGCTGCGCCGCAGCGGTGTTTTCGCGCGAGAAATGCGTGCCGGTGACGACGATCGCGCGGGCCCGGGCAATGAAGGCTTCGTCCACGTCGCTTTCGCTGAGCGCCATGTCGGCGCAGTTCTCGCGGTAGAAGATGAGGGGGAAGCTGTGCTCGTTCTCGACCGAGAGGAGGACGAGGGCGGTGAGACGCTCTGCATCGGTCGCGATGCCCTCGGTCGCGACGCCCTCGCGCACCATCTGCTCGCGGATGTAGCGGCCCATCTGCTCGTCGCCGACGCGGGTGATGACGCCGCTTTTCAGGCCGAGCCGGGCCGTGCCGATGGCGATGTTGGAGGGGCAGCCGCCGACCGATTTGGCAAAGCTCGCGATGTCTTCCAGCCGCGAGCCGATCTGCTGGCCGTAGAGGTCGACCGATGAGCGTCCAATCGTGATCACGTCGAGAGCGCCAGGCGCAGCCTTCGTCGATTCCGGCATCGTCGCCTCCCCCAGCCTTTTCGACGGCCTGTTCCATTTTCCGTCAAAATGAAACGCAAATTTCGTCTCATTGTCAATGCGGATTGAATGTTCCAAAAAACTCCGTTAGCCCTGAGCCCGTCATTCGGGAGGAAGCCATGATGCGTTTTGGACTGCTCGGCGCCGGGCGGATCGGACAGATCCACGGCCGCAACATCGCCGCCAACAGCCATGCCGAACTCGTCGCCGTCGCCGATGCCTTTCCGCAGGCGGCCGCGGTGCTGGCCGAGGTGACGGGCGCCGCCTTCGTCTCGGCCGAGGCGCTCCTCGCCGATCCCTCGATCGACGCCGTGGTGATCTGCACGCCGACGACGACGCATGCCGAGTTCATCGAAAAGGCGGCAGCGGCGGGCAAGGCGATCTTCTGCGAAAAGCCGGTGGATCTGAACTCCGACCGCATCCGCGCGACGCTCGGAAAAATCGGCGACGTGCCGCTGATGATCGGTTTCAACCGCCGATTCGATCCCAATTTCGCCAGTCTCCGCCACCGCGTCAGCGAAGGCGTGATCGGCGATGTCGAGCTGGTGACGATCCTGTCGCGCGATCCGGGGCCGCCGCCGGTGTCCTACATCGCGACGTCGGGCGGCCTCTTTCGCGACATGATGATCCATGATTTCGACATGGCCCGTTTCCTCCTCGGCGAAGAGATCACGCAAGTGCACGCCTTCGGCTCCTGCCTCGTCGATCCCGGCATCGGCGAGGCAGGCGATGTCGACACCGCCGCGGTGCAGCTGAAGACGGCGACCGGCAAGATCTGCCAGATCTCCAATTCGCGCCGCGCCACCTATGGCTACGACCAGCGCATCGAGGTGCACGGCGCCAAGGGCCTCATCCGCGCCGAGAACGTGCCGACGACGACAGTCGTTCTGGCCACGGGCGACGGCGTCCTCGCCGACCCCGTGCAGAACTTCTTCCTCGAGCGCTATGCCCGCGCCTACGAGCACGAGCTCGCTTACTTCATCGACTGCATCGAACGCGGCATCGCACCCGCGCCATCGGGCCAGGATGGACTGAAGGCGGGACTGCTCGCGGATGCCGCGACGCTCAGCCACCGCGAGGGCCGCATGGTGATGATGAGCGAACTGGGATAGGTCGGCGCCGGATTCTCACCCACTCCGGCCGTTGAGGGGTGAGAAAGACGGGCAAGCGGCAGTCTTCGCGGGGGGGCCGCCTTGATCCGGACGGTCGGCCGCTCAGGGCAGCCGCCCCTCGGTCCACAGGCGTTCCACCAATCCATCGACATGGGCATAGCTCGCTTTGGCCAGCGCCCCGCCGACGCTGACCCGGCGCACGCCGATCCCGGCCATGTCGGCGACCGACAGTCCCGTGCCCGTCAGATTGGCGTTCACCGGCCTGTCCACGGAGCGGACGATCTCGGCGATGGCGCCGAGGTCCTTCAGGCCCGGCGCGTACAGGCAATCGGCGCCTGCTGCGCTGTAGGTTTGAAGCCGCGAGACGACCTCGCCGAGATCGATCGGATCCATGAAATAGGCTTCGCAGCGACCGACGAGGACCACGTCCGCGCCGGAGCGGTCGATCGCCGCGCGCGCCGCCTTAACGCGCTCGGCGGCGACCGCGACCGGGTAGAGCACGCCGCGGTGGGCGTCCTCGATGGAGAGGCCGGCGACCCCCGTGTCGATGCAGCGCGCGACATTGTCCGCGACGCCGTCGGCCGAGTCGGCAAAGCCCGCCTCGAAGTCGGCATTCACCGGAAGTTCGGTGACGGCACACAGGAAGCGGAGGTGGTCCAGCACTTCCTCCAGCGTCAACTCGCCGTCTTCCTTGCCGATCGCCCAGGCGGCACCCGCGCTCGTCGACGCCAGCGCCTTGAACCCGGCCTTGGCAAAGCGCACGGCGCTGCCACCGTCCCAGGGATTGGGAAGGGCGAAACAGCCGGCGCGATGGAGATCGCGAAAGGCCGCGCGTCGTTCCGAAGTCGTCGTCATGCACATCTCCCATGGCGCCGCCGCCGGGCCCTGCGCCTGCAAGCGGCCGAGGCGCGGCCGCGACGCCGGCCAGAATTGGCGACGGTTCCGGTGCTGTCAATCGCCGGCCACAGCGCCGCTCTCGAACGTCGGCGCCTTCGGCTGCGGCGATGGTTTTCGCTCGCGCAGGACCCGCGAATCTCAGCCGGGGGGCATGTCGCCGCGGCCAAATCGTTCCGCGGCGCTGGCAACCGCCAGCGAAGCCGCCAGCGCCATGGTCGCCGACAGCGAGCGGAAACCCTCGAAGTCGGCCTCGACGACTTCCAGCCAGGCCGAGGACAGGCTGGCGACGGGGGAGAACAGGCTGTCGCTGATGCCGACGATGGGCACGCCGTTCGCCGCAAGCGTGCGGGTCCAGGCGATGGTGTTTGCGGCATAGGGCGTGAACGAGATCGACACGGCGACGTCTCCCGGCCCCGCCAGCGCCAGGATGTCGTCCTCGGTGCCAAAACTGCCGCCGACGACGACCGACCGCATCTTCAGCCGGCCGAAGAGATAGCCGAGATAGGTGGCGGGCGCTGCCGATCGGCGCTGGCCGAGAACATAGATCGTCTCTCCCGCGGCGATCAGCGACGCCGCCAGGCCGACGCGCGCGGCGTCGAGGTCGCGCTCGGCCCGCTCGACCGATTGCGCCGCCGACCGCAGCATCCCCCGCGCGATCGGCGCGGTGCCCGGCCCATCGGCGCGCGCTTGCGACAGCCTCTCGTCATAGCTGGTGGTTTTGGCGCGCAGCCGATGCCGGAAGATCGCCTGCAGCTCGGAAAATCCCTGGTATCCCAGACTCTGGGCGAGGCGGACGAGGGTCGAGGGCTGCACCTCGGCGGCGGCGGCAATGCTGGCGGCTGTGCCGAAGGCGATCTCGTCGGGATTTTCCACCGCGAAGCGTGCGACCTGCGCCAGGCGCTTGGGCAGGGTTTCGTGCCGCGACAGGATCAAGGCGCGCAACTCGTCATAGTCCTCCGGCAAGGCGGGTGGCAGAGGCGCGGTCATTTCCAGGGCTTTCCTGCGCAAGACATCTCGTCAAGTGATGGAACAGATGTTTTACTTCTGTCCAGCCCCGGATGCTTCATTTCGTAACGACGGATCAACCGTCGGCGGATGCCCGGTGGTACTGGCGGGAGGAAGGCAATGCGCGGCATCGGCGTCGGACTGATCGGAACCGGCTATATGGGCAAGTGCCACGCGCTGGCGTGGAATGCCGTCGCCGCCACATTCGGCGATGTCGCCCGCCCGCGCCTGGTGATGCTTGCCGAGACCAGCCAGGCCTTGGCCACGGCACGCGCCGCCATCCTTGGCTTCGACCGCGGGACCGACGACTGGCGGCGACTGGTCGCCGATCCGGAGGTGGACATCGTGTCGATCGCCGCGCCCAATCCCTTCCACCGCGACATGGCGGTCACCGCCCTCGAGGCAGGCAAGCATGTCTGGTGCGAGAAGCCGATGGCGACGTCGCTGGCGGACGCCGAGGCGATGCGGGATGCGGCGCGAGCGAGCGGCAGGGTCGCCGTGCTCGGCTACAACTACATCCAGAATCCGGCCATCCGGCTGATCGGGAAGCTGATCGCCGAGGGACGCCTCGGCCGGCTGCAGCATCTGCGCGTCGAGATGGACGAGGATTTCATGGCCGATCCGGCAACACCCTTCGGCTTTCGCGACCAGAGCCTGTCCGGGATCGGCGCGCTCGACGATTTCGGCGTGCACGCCCTCTCGCTCCTGTCGGTGCTGGCGCCCCCCGTCGAACGGGTGGTCTGTGACATGAGCCGGCCGATTCCGCAGCGCGAGGGCGACGACGGGATGCGCGCGGTCGAGACGCATGACAGCGCCACGGTGCTCCTGCGCTTTGCCGGGGGGGCGACAGGCCAGCTGGCGCTCAACCGCGCGGCCTGGGGCCGTAAGGGGCGGATCGCCCTGCAGATTTTTGGCAATGCGGGCTCCGTCACCTACGATCAGGAGCGGCTCAATGAGGTTCAGTACTTCGATTCCCGCGATCCCGCCGACCGGCAGGGCTTTCGCACCCTTCTCGCCGGTCCGGCGCATCCGCCTTTCGCGAACTTCGTTCCCGCGCCGGGCCATAGCCTGGGGTTCAACGACCTGAAGGTGATCGAAGCCCGCGAGGTCCTCAATGCGGTCGCAGGCAAGCCGGCGAGACTCATCGATTTCGAGGCCGGCCTGGACATCGAGACCTGCGTCGCCGCCATGGCTCGCTCGCATGCCAATGGCGTCTGGGTCGACATCGCGGACCGCCGCCGCGCGTGACGCGGCGGCGCTGCTGCTGCAGGGGTCTCAGACGCCTGGCGTGATCCGGTCGAACGCGCGGTCCGGCAGGTCGTCCGCCGCGGGATCGGGGCGCTGCAGCGCCTCTTGCTCGAGGCGCTCGACATCGCGCTGCTCTTCGGCCTCGATATTCTCGGCCTCTTCGGGGATCGTCGCCGTCACCTCGGCGTCGTCGCCATCATGCAGCCGCGCGGGCGATGTGTCGGCATGGTCTGGTGTGTCGGACATCACGAATTCCTCCGGGTGGGACCGGAGAGAAAGCTGCAAGCCCCTGCGACGGTTCCCCGTACCGGCAGGCGCAGGACACTTCATCCGGCCACCGCCACCGGCAGGACCATGCCGCGCCTCAGCCCTTGGCGGTGCGCTTCAGCTTCTTCGGATCGTCGAACGGCAGGCTGTGTGCCGTGGCCCTGATCGGGCCGGTCGCATTGCGCACTTCCAGCGGCGTGCCGGGGACCGCGCAGTCGACGTCGAGCCGGGCGATCGCCATCGAACGCCGGGCGAGCACGGAATACATGCCGCAGGTGGCGATGCCGACCTGCCTGCCGTCCCTGAAGATCGGCGCGCCCTCGTCGGACGGCGCCTCGCCCTCCAGAAGCACGCCGAAGATCTTGAAGCGCTCCCGGCCCTTCAGCCGGTAGTGCTCCTCGGCGCCGCGAAATCCGGTTTTCCCGGGGCTGACGGTGAAGTCGAGACCGAGTTCCCACAGCGTGTCGCCCGGCCCTTCCTCGGCGAAGGGATATTTCTGCGAATTGTCGTAGGGGTAGAAGAGGAGGTAGCTCTCGACCCGGAGCATGTCGAGCGTGGTGAAGCGGCAGGGGATGATGCCGAGCCCGGCACCTTCCTCCAGGATACGATCCCAGATCGCCGGGGCATCCTGGCCGCGGCAGAAGATCTCGTAGCCGCGCTCGCCGGTATAGCCGGTGCGCGAGATCATCACCGGCAGACCGAACAGCCGCGTCTGCATGTGGTGGAAGTAGGGGAGGTCGCGGATGCCGGGAACGTGGTCGGCGAGGTAGTCGACGGCAAGCGGCCCCTGCAAGGAGAGGTCGTGCAGGTCGTCGTCGAAGCGGATCGAGACGTCGCGGCCCATCGCCGCCTTCGTCAGTTCCTCGTGTCCGGTGCCCGAGCCGTGCACCACCATCCAGGCGTTCGGACCGGTGCGGTAGAGGAGGCAGTCGTCGGTGAACTTGCCCGCCTCGTTCAGCATGCAGGCATAGGCCGACTTGCCGGGATAGATCTTGTCGACGTCCCGGGTCGTGGCGAGGTCGATGAGGTGGGAGGCATGCGGGCCGGTGACATGCACCTTCTTCAGGCCCGATACGTCCATCAGCCCGGCCTTGGTCCGGATCGCCACATATTCCGCATCGGCGTCCCCGTCATAGCTCCAGGCGGTGCCCATCCCGCTCCAGTCCTCGAGCTTCGAGCCGAGCGCGCGGTGCCGATCGGCAAGCGCGGAAAATCTCCAGGATGCGGTCATCGTTTCGGTCTCCGTCGAGGGGCGAGGGGATGCGAGAGAGGCGATGCCGCTCGCCGATAACCGGCCGTCCCTCCCAGCGACCCCTGAGGAACGCGTCGGGTGGCCAGCTTCGAGCATAACGACGATAAAAAACTTTCCTGAGAAGAGAACTTCGTAATCGATAGGAATATGCGCCGGACGCGAAACGGTCAACGCCTGGCCGCCAGATTGCGGCCTCCCGGCTGGCGTTGAGCGGCAAACTCTTCCCCGGCCTGACGTCGAGACTACCGGGCTTTCGCCGCAGGAAAGAAAATTGACAAGCAATGCGCCGTCTGGTCTGGTTTCCCCTGCGTCGGTAGGGAAGGCGCCATCGGCGCTTTCCGGGCCTCTGGCGGCTTGCTGGCCAGCGTGTTCATTCCAGTCGGGAGGCTTGCGTATGACCAAACGTGTCGCCGTCATCGGAGCCGGCCCGAGCGGTCTTGCCGCCTTGCGCGCCTTCGAAACCGCCAAGCGCGCCGGCGCCGATGTGCCGGAAGTCGTCTGCTTCGAGAAGCAGTCGAACTGGGGCGGTCTGTGGAATTACACCTGGCGCACGGGGCTCGACGAGTTCGGCGAGCCGGTTCATGGCTCCATGTACCGCTATCTCTGGTCGAACGGGCCGAAGGAGTGCCTGGAATTCGCCGACTACTCCTTCGAGGAGCATTTCGGCCGGCCGATCCCGTCCTACCCGCCGCGGGCCGTGCTGCACGACTACATCGCCGGCCGCGTCGAGAAGAGCGGCGTGCGTCCCTATATCCGCTTCTGCACGCCGGTCCGCTGGGTGTCTTTCGATGAGGCGACGAGGAAGTTCTCCGTCACCGTGAAGGATCTTTCATCCGACACGCACGAGACATCGCAGTTCGACCACGTCATCGTCGCCAACGGCCACTTCTCCGTGCCGAACGTGCCGCATTTCCAGGGCATCGACAGCTTTCCCGGCCGCGTGATGCATGCCCATGACTTCCGCGCCGCCGACGAGTTCGCCGGCAAGGACGTGCTCCTCGTCGGCGCCAGCTACTCGGCCGAGGACATCGGCATCCAGTGCTTCAAATACGGCGCGAAATCGATCACCTACAGCTACCGCACGAAGCCCATGGGCTTTGCCTGGCCCGAAGGCTTCGAGGAGCGGCCGCTTTTGCAGAAACTCGTCGGCAAGGTGGCGCATTTCAAGGACGGAACGTCGAAGGAAATCGACGCCATCGTTCTGTGCACCGGCTACCAGCACTGCTTTCCCTTCCTGCCCGATGATCTCCGGCTCAAGACCAACAACCGGCTCTATCCGCTCGGCCTCTACAAGGGCGTCGTCTGGCAGGACAACCCGCAGCTGATGTATATCGGCATGCAGGATCAGTACTATACCTTCAACATGTTCGACGCGCAGGCCTGGTTCGTGCGCGACGTCATCCTCGGCCGGATCGCGCTGCCCCCGGCCGGGGAACAGGACGCCGACATCAGGCAATGGCGGGCCCGCGAGGAGGAGCTGACGAATCCCTTCGAGGCCATCGACTTCCAGACCGACTATGTCCGCGACCTCCTGTCGGCGACCGACTATCCCTTCCTCGACGTCGACCGCGTCGCCGCGCTGTTCAAGGAATGGGAGCACCACAAGGAGGCGGGCATCCTCACCTACCGCGACCGCTCCTACCCCTCGACCCTCACCGGCACCCTCGCGCCCGTCCACCACACGCCGTGGATCGAGGCCCTGGACGATTCGCTGGCGACGTTCCTGGCGGTGAAGGAGGCGGCGGAGTAGGATTGGCTCTCAAGGCGAGCGACCTGGCAAGGAGGGTCGGGAGCCCAAATTGCCGATCTGAGGGAAGGGCACTCACGCCAAAGCTTCGTCATCCCGGACCTGATCCGGGATCCATGCCGAGACGCAGGACGCTGCCAGCTCGTTCCAGGACGGCGCCCGCGGTCCACTGTTATCGGCCTTGTTCGACGACTTGGCATGGATCCCGGCTCAGGGCCGGGATGACGAAACTGACGCGTGGGTGCCGCGAGTGAACGGCAACGCCGCAGTGGGTGCGACGACAAAGGAGCCACGCCAATGATGAACGTCTGGGTGGGGAAGGGCAGCATCGCTGGCGTGCCCGTCTCCGTGTCGCGGGCGACGTCTTCGGTGGTTCGCGGCGGCGAGGGGCGGTTGCTGCAGCTTGCGGCCGGCGACCGGATGACGGTGCTCGACGCCGAGGGGCTTCAGCCGGCGTTGCTCTACGTCCTCGGTGAAGGGCAAAACGCGCTGCGCGGGCTTCCGGATAGGCAGGCCCCCGCGCTTGCCCAGGCGCTCCTCGTCTGCGCAAACGCCAAAGCCCTCCGCGGCGCCGTGGTGCCCAGTGACCTCTCAGCGCCCGGCGTCTCGCTCTTCCCGTCCAACGCCCCAGCCGGCGCCACGCTGACCCTCGAGGCGCTGGCGCCCGTTCTCTGCCTGCTGGTCGCACCGGGCAGGGCCATGTCCCCCGAAGCGCAGGACACGCCGACCGACCTTCGCGTCTGCGTCGTCCCGGCCGAGCCGCGCGCCGGCGACGTGCCGCCGCCGCTTGCCGATGCCATGCTCCTCGACCACCGCATCACGGCCGCGACGGCTTCCGCCTATACGGTCAAGGCCGGCGACTACATCCAGATCATCGACGTCGACGGCCGCCAGTGCTCGGATTTTCTCGCCTTCGACGCGAACGCGCTGGCACGGGGCGAGGAGTACGACCTCGATCCGACGACGACCCGCACGCTGATGGGATCGAGTTTTTCCGGTCCGGGTCTCCACTCCAAATACTTCGACTCGCGCATGCAGCCTTTGGTCGAGGTGATCCAGGACACGGTCGGCCGGCATGATACCTTTCTCCTCGCCTGCACTGCGAAATACTACGAGGACATGGGCTATCCCGGCCATTCTAACTGCACCGAGAATTTCAACAGGGTGCTGGCAAAGCACGGCGTCGCCGAGCGCAAGGGCTGGCCGGCGATCAACTTCTTCTACAACACCATCGTCGGCGCCGATGACCGTATCTCGATGGACGAGCCCTGGTCGCGTCCCGGCGACTACGTGCTGCTCCGGGCGCTGACCGACCTCGTCTGCGCCTCGTCCTCCTGCGCCGACGACATCGATCCGGCCAATGCCTGGGTGCCGACCGACATCCATGTCCGCGTCTATGACGGCGCGCTTTGCCAGTTCCCGAAAGGAAGCGCCCACCGCATGACCTGGGATGCCGAACCGCGCCTCAGCCGCGAGAGCGGCTTTCACCCGCGCACCGCCGCGCTCACCCGCAAGTTCACCGACTATCGCGGCTTCTGGCTGGCCGATTGCTACGCCAATGCCGGGCCGATCGAGGAATACTGGGCCTGCCGCGAACGTGCGGTGGTCGTCGACCTCTCCGCCTTGCGCAAGTTCGAGGTCACCGGCCCCGATGCCGAGGACCTCCTGCAGCGCGCCGTCCCGCGCAACATCCGGAAGCTTGCGGAAGGGCAGGTCGTCTACACCCCCTTCTGCTACGAGCATGGCGGCATGATCGACGACGGCACGATCTTCCGGATCGCGCCGCACAACTTCCGGGTCGTCTGCGGCGACGACTATACCGGCGTCTGGCTGCGCGAGCTTGCCGCGACGCACGGGCTGAAGGCCTGGGTGAGGAATTCCAGCGACCAGCTGCACAATCTCGCCGTCCAGGGCCCGCGCTCGCGCGAGATCCTCGCCGGCATCGTCGTGACGCCGCCGGTCCTGTCGACGCTTGCCGAGCTGAAATGGTTTCGCTTCACCATCGGTCGCATCGCCGGCCTGCCCGTTGTGGTCTCGCGCACCGGCTATACCGGCGAACTCGGCTACGAGGTCTGGTGTCATCCGAACGATGCGCCCGGCGTCTGGGACGCGATCATGGCGGCCGGCGAACCGCACGGCCTGATCCCGATGGGGCTTCTCGCGCTCGACATGGTCCGGATCGAGGCCGGCCTGGTCTTTGCCGGCTACGACTTTTCCGACGACACCGATCCTTTCGAAGCCGGCATCGGCTTCACCGTGCCGAAGGAAAAGCCCGACCCCTATGTCGGCGATGCCGCGATCGCCCGGCGACGCGCCAATCCGCACCGCCAGCTTGTCGGCCTCGACATCGCCGGCAACGAGCCGATCGGCCACGGCGACGGCGTCCATGTCGGGCGGGCGCAGGTGGGCGTCGTCACCTCGGCGACGAAATCGCCGATCCTCGGCAAGACCATCGCGCTGGCCCGCCTCGACGTCTCTGCCGCGGCGGTCGGCACGCGGGTGGAGATCGGCAAGCTCGACGGCCAGCAAAAGCGCATCGCCGCCACCGTGGTGCGGTTCCCGCACTACGATCCGGACAAGACGCGGGTTCGGACGGAGGCGGCGGTGCAGGCCGGCGGCGGCGTCGCACCGGCGGGTGTGGCTCCCGCATTCGATGCTGCATCCGTCGTGGCGGACGATCCGCGGGGCGGGGCAAACCGCTCGGGCTAGGACACCGGCTGGACCAGCTGGCATCGTCGCAAGGCACGGGAACGCGCCGTTCAGCCTCGCTGAAGACCCTTGTCTCCGTCGACCTCGTGACTCCCTCTACAAGGTTGCGTGGGTTCATACGCCATGTTCACCCTTGGCCCTGATGGAGCCGGTGCCCGACGCCGCCAACGGGGGCACCCGCATCCAGTTCGGTCCCTCCATGTGCAGCCATGCCGGGCAGGCCGATCACCTTCCGTCGCCGATATCGAAGCGCGCGACCTTGCCCTTCTGGAAATGGAAGACGTGAGCGACCATTCTGTCCTTCAAGCCGTGCGTCTGGCCTTCGAGCGGATTGCCGTCGAGGTCGCGGATGGACTGAAGGACATCGACGACGATCGAGCCGTCGGTCCCCCTGGCGATCTCCTTCGGCTCGACATGCGGGCTGACCAACGCCCACTGCCGCGTCCAATATTCCCTCAGCGCCGCGTGGCCGTGGACGTGTCCGCCGTCCATGCCGTTGGACCAGGCGACGTCGTCGCAAAGCGCGGCGAGAACGCCGTCGATGTCTCGCGCGTTGAATCGCTCGTAGATGTGGCTCACGAGCGCGATGTCGCCCTCCATTTTTCGTCGTCCTTCCGCACGTTGTCTGGATTGGAGCAATGGCGTTGCCGCTGCCAGCCATCCAATATATCGTCACCTATGTATAAATATAGGTCCCTATGCAAGGATGCAAGATGGAACATGACGTGCTGTCGACGCCGGGTCATTTGATCAGTCTGGCCTCCCGCAGTTTCGCGCGGCTGAGCGAGATGAGGCTGAAGCCGCTCGGCTTCGGCGTCGGCTACCTGCCGGCGCTGATGGCGCTGAGGGACGGCTTGGCAACGTCGCAGCGGGACCTTGCCCGCGTCGTCCGGATCGAGCAGCCGTCGATGGCGCAGATGATGGTGCGAATGGAAAGGGACGGGCTGATCCGACGCGACCCCGATCCCGCAGACGGCCGCAGCAGCCGCATCGCGCTGACGCAGACGGCGCTCGCTCGACTGCCCGATGCCTGCGACGCGCTCTTTCAGGGCAACCGCGAGGCCCTGAAAGGATTCTCGGATGAGGAAGCCGAGCATTTCATCGCCATGCTGAAGCGCGTGATCGCCAATCTCGACGGATTGGGTGCGGGCGCGGCGGTGTCGCAGGAACCCCGATAGCGCCGGCAGCGCCGTCCTCCCTCAGTCCGGCCCGAATCCCGGTGAGGTCTCCGCGCCATCGTCGTGCCGGGCCAGCCAGTCGATCGTCGTCTCCCGAAAACGGGAAAGGCCCTTGTAGCCCGCGATCTCCGGCGGAAGGTCGCGCAGCACCCGGTGGAAGCGCCGGGCCCATTTCTTCTGGGTGACCAGCTCGTCCATCTTGATGAGATAGCATCGGATCGAAAAGACGATGGCGTTGGAGCGCGGCAGACGCCAGAGTGCCTGCAGCTCGACGCGCAGATGCACCTTGTCGCCGACGTTTTCGGGCGTGACACTGGCCTTGTCGACGCCCCAGAGGTGATAGTTCTCGGGGCTCGTGTCGAGCCGCGGATTGATCGTCATCGTCCAGTTGAGGCGACGGACGGGACGGCCCTGCTGCAGGTTCATGAGGAATTTCAGCGCCCGGTCGAAGACGCCGAGGTCGTGTGCCAGCGGCACCGGCCCGTGCCATTCGATGAAGTTCATGCCGAGGTCGAAGTCGAGCGACCAGTCGGCCTGGGTGGTGACGATGCCGGCATCCATCCAGAGATTGTCGTCGCGCTGGTCGAGCAGGCAGAAATCGCCCTGGCACTGGCGCGTGACGTATTCCATCGGCGGCAGCGGCAGGGTCGCCGCTTCCCCAAAGGTGAATTCCTGGTCGATCCCGAGCGGCCGGTTCACCCAATGCCAGCGGTCGCCGTCGCACGTCAGGGTGAAGTGGTCTGGATAATGCCGCGCCATCGACGTCATCAAGAGCTCGAGGAGGTCCCATTCAGCCGTGATCATGTGCGGCAGGGACTGGCAGCGCAGCGGGTCGGCCTTCAGCACCAGCGCCCGGTCTTCCATTTCCGCGACATAGTGCTCGTCGATGTCGATCGGAAACTCCGTCGTCGTCTGCACCCGGCCGGGCACGTGCTGCTCGATGTTGACCGAATACATGTAGGCGTCGCGGTCGAACGGGAACGGAAACCGCCGGATCGCCGCCGGGCTGTTGGAAAAGGTGAAATCGCCGCGAAAGGTCTCGGTCCTGAACGGGATGGTCATCGCGCTCTCCTTCGGTTCAGAGGTCGAGGACGAGTTCGCGGCCCTCGAGCCGCGACACGCAGATCATGATCTTGTCGCCCGCGGCCTTTTCGGCGTCGGAGAGGAAATGATCGTGATGCCGGAGGGAACCGTCGGCTGCCACCACGGTGGTCTCGCACTGTCCGCAGGCGCCGCCTCGGCAGAGATAGGGCGCATCGACGCCGGCCGCCTCGATCGCCTCCAGAAGGCTCTGATGCTCGCCGACGGTTGCCATGAGCCCCGAGCGCGCCAGCCTGACGGCGAAAGGCTCGCCCCCGGCCGGCGCCAGAAAACGCTCGGCGTGGAGACTGTCCTCGGGCCAGCCCGCGGCGCGGGCATCGCCGAGCACGGCCTCGATCATCCGCTCGGGGCCGCAGACATAGAGATGCGTGCCGAGCGGCTGGTGCTGCAGGATCTCGCGCACGGCAAGGCGCTCCTGCCGCCGGCTGACATAGAGCCTGAGCTTTGCGCCGTGGCGCAGCGCGAGATCGCCGGCAAAGGCGCCGAGCGCCTCGTCCCGGACGGCATAGTGCAGTTCGAATGGCGCGTTCATGGCGGAGAGTTCGGCGGCCATCGCGGCGATCGGAGTGATGCCGATGCCGCCGGCAACGAGAACGTGGCGGCGCGCCAGGTGATGCACGGGAAAGAGATTCACCGGCGTCGACAGCGTCAGCTCCGTGCCGACGCCGACGGCGGCGTGGATGAAGGCCGAGCCGCCGCGCGATGCTTCGGTCCGCAGCACCGCGATCTCGTAGGCGCCGCCGGAGAGCGTCGACCCCAGGAGCGAATAGGCGTTGCGCAGTTTCGGCCCGCCGGTCTCCAGCGTCAGCACGGTATGGGCGCCGGCAGCATAGGGTGGCAGCGCGCCGCCATCGCAGCGGAGCATGCGCAGCCGCCTGATGGTCGGCGTGACATTTTCGGCTTCCACCACTCGGACGCGAAAATCCTCGCCGCCGCTCATGCCTATGCTCTCATCATTTGGGAAAAGCTTCTCCTCATGGCCGCCAAAGCGCTGTCACGCATGAAACGCCTCGGGCGCCGGAATGTCGCCGGGCGCTTCGGCATCGATGCACACGCCCATGAAGGCGCCGAGACGGCGGGAATAATGGTCCCGCACGAGGAGCATCAGGCCGCAATGGCCGCAGGCGACGGGACTTTCGGTGACGCCGCCGGTAAACCCCTTGCAGTGCACGCACTGCACCCGGCGCGCCAGCGAGCCGCTGTGCTCGGTCGCGATGGACCGGTGACCGATGCCGTGCGCCATGCCGACGGCGACGGCCTGGCCGATGAAATTCTCGCTGCCGGTCACCGAAAGCTCCGTTCCCATGGTCGCCGTCGCAAGGAGTCCCGCCAGGCGGACCAGGAGCGTTTCGACGGAGGGGGAGACGTGAAGCGCATCGACGCCGAGCGCCTCGAGACGGCCGAGCGTATCGGGCGGCATGTCGGGCGAGGGGGTGAAGACGACCGTCGTCCGGCCCAACAGAGCTGCTTTTCCGGCGAAGGCCGCTTCGAACGCCTTGATGCCTGCACCCTCGATGGCGACGATATGGCGGGTGGCGAGCGGCGAGGGGGAAAGGCTTCCGTAGGTCGGCCGGCTCTTGATCTCGGAAAGAAGCATGATGTCCCTACCAGCCTATTCCTGCCACCACCGACCTTGCTGTCGTCGCCTTTGCCGTACCGTCGAGCGCCGCCGACGTGTCATGCACCCGCATCCGTTCGCAGATGAGATCGGACGGACAACTGCTTGATGCTCGCCATTATGCGAGGCCCGTATCCACCGGTGCGCGGCGACTGTTCTGGTCAATTCTGTCGTGGGTCAGTATTCCGGTAAGAATGGGGGCGAGAACGACACAAATTGACCCGGCAGTGCTTGTTGCCCGCGATCATGGACTGGCACCAAACGCTTGTCAAAAAAAATTCCTCGGAAGAAACACGAAATCCGGACATGCCATCAAGAGAGGCATGTCGGCAGTGTCCCCGCTTCGGACAGGCTAGGGCTTTGCTTGCCGACGTCGTACCGCGCCTGTGGCGGGCATCAGGCTTCCAGGGTGTCGACACTGACGCCGAAATGCCGGGCGAGGGCGCGCACGGCCCGGTGCGCGGAGACGATCCGGCCGCTTTCGAGGCCGGCGATCACCGTCGGCGGCAGGCGCGTCGCGGTCGCGACCTGCTCGATGGTCTGGCCATCGGTGATCCGCAACCGCGTCAGATTGTCCGCAAGGCTCACGGGCACCCTCTCCCTGTCAGTATGCCGGCACCGGCCGGACTGGCGGCACCGCTAGCGCCGTGCTGCCGCCGAAGTTCCGCCGCCGCACTGTCCCGTCACCGGAGCGGCCGCCGGAGACCGGAAAGCCGGAGACCGGCAACAAGCCGGCACGGTCACTGGCGATCGGCGCTCAGGCGAGGTCGGGATAGCCGGCATAGATGGCGTCGTTCTCCATATCGAGAATTGTCCGATAGGCCGCAAGGGGCAGAACCTCGAAGCCGGAAAGCCGCATGCCCGCGCGATGGGCTGACAGCGCGGGGTCGGCGCAGGCAGCCGAGAAGGCCCGCCGCAATCGCGCCACCGTCTGCGGCGGGGCGTCGGCGGCCGTGATCAGCGGCAGGCCCGGTGCCGACGACGAGACGCCGAGGATGCGCAGGCCGGCGGTCGAGCCGGCATCGCTCGCCAGGGCAAAGCTGACGCAGTCGATCGCGGCGAGATCGGCGACGTCGTCCCGGACGAGGTCCATCGAACGCCGGTGAGCGCCGCTCTCGATCGCTGCGGCGAAGAACGGCGTTCCTTCCGCCAGCGGCGCGACGGCGCGCCGCAGGCTGTTGTAGCCCGACTGCGAATCGCGGCTGTTGAACGCCACGCGCCGGCCGCGGCAGTCGGCCAGCGTTTCGGCCGGATCGCCCTCGCGCACGACGAAGGCGCTGGAATAAAGCGGTCCCTCGCAGCCGGGAGCGTCGTAACAGGGTGTCCCGACGATCTGCACGCGGCCTTCGAGCCCATGGGTGAGGGGATAGCCGCAGGTCTGGCTGAGCAGAAGGTTCGGCGCCGTCCAGTGCGACGGCAGATCCTCCGGCAGGGTCAGATCCGCATCGACGTCCGTCAGCCCCGCCGCGGCCAGGTGCCGTCGCAGACCCCGCCAGAAGCCGTCGATCGCGCCGGGCGCTGCGCAATACATGGGATAGGAGACGAGGGTCTTCGGCAAGGCTGAGTTTCCCGGCAAGCGCGAGATTGGCCTTTATGGACCTTTGCCGCCAGGCGCCAGAGCCGATGGCCGGGCCGAGACTCTCCTCGGCGGTGAGAAAAGTGTCACCGGAGGACCGGCCGGCGCATCACGGCGGGAAGCGGCGACGGCAGCCACCGAGACGGTGCCGCTCTGGAGTCACGAAAAAGGGCCCGGCGATCGCTCGCCGAGCCCTTTGAACTGGATGGTGGGCGTGACAGGGATTGAACCTGTGACCCCTTCGATGTCAACGAAGTGCTCTCCCACTGAGCTACACGCCCATCCGACAAGGGGGCATAGATCACAGGAGCCGCGGGGGCGTCAAGGGAGTGTTTTTGCCTCCCACGACTTTCCGCACCCGCCCCCGGATGGCCCGTGTGTCAGGCCGCATCCTCGAGCATCTTGCCGACTTCGTCGACGAGTTCGCGCAGGTGGAAGGGCTTGGACAGGATCTTCGCGTTCTTCGGCGCCTTCGAATCGGGATTGAGCGCGACGGCGGCAAAACCGGTGATGAACATCACCTTGAGGTCCGGATCGAGCTCGGTGGCGCGACGGGCGAGTTCGATGCCGTCCATCTCGGGCATCACGATGTCGGTCAGAAGCAGCGAGAACGGCTCCTCGCGCAGCCGCTCGTAGGCGCTGCTGCCGTTGTCGTAGGCCGTGACCTCGTACCCGGCCTTTTCCAGGGCCTTGGCCAGGAAACGGCGCATGTCGTTGTCATCTTCGGCAAGAAGGATCTTGACCATTCATCTCGTCCATATCCGCGGCGGAGCATCGCGCCGCACTGCCTCGTTTTTGTCTTCATCCGTCTTTTAACAGATTGCCGAAAGAATGCCCAAGTCGAATGGATGGCAATCTCGCGCCGGAGCCATATTTCTGGGTCAAGGATTAACCGGAACCGATCGCAGTGTCAGACCAGCAGCCCCCGACCCTTCAGACAGCCGCGGGGCCGTGCCCGGCCTTCGAACTTCTGAGCCCGCCGATGCAGCAGACGCCGCTGGTGTTCTGCTCCCCGCACAGCGGCCGGGTCTACCCCTCCGCCTTCATCGAGGCATCAAGGCTGTCGAGCGAGGCGATCCGGCGTTCCGAGGACCTTTTCGTCGACCAGCTCTTTGATTTCGTGCCCTCGATCGGCGCACCGCTGCTCCTCGCCCGCTTTCCGCGCGCCTTTCTCGACGTCAACCGCGAGCCCTACGAGCTCGACCCGCAGATGTTCGATGCGGCGCTGCCGAGCTTTGCCAATGCCGCGTCGATCCGGGTCGCCGGCGGCCTCGGCACGATTCCGCGGATCGTCGCCGAGCGCGAGGAGATCTACCGCGACAAGGTGTCGCTGGCCGAAGGGCTCGACCGTATCGAGACGATCTACCGCCCTTTCCACGCCAGTCTCGCCGGCGTTCTCCAGGAAACCCGCGACCGGTTCGGCAGCGCCATCCTGATCGATTGCCACTCCATGCCGTCGACGGTCCGCACCATGCCCGGCGGCCGCCAGCCGGACATCGTCGTCGGCGATCGATTCGGCACCAGCGCCTCGCACCGCATCGTCGCTCTGGTGTCGAACGGCCTGTCGGCACTCGGTTACGACGTCATGCGCAACAAGCCCTATGCGGGCGGCTTCATCACCGAGCGCTACGGCCGGCCGGGAACGGGCATCCATGCCCTGCAGATCGAGATCAACCGCGGGCTCTATGCCGACGAGCGACGCTTCGTGCCGAACGCGAATTTCGCCCGCATGCGGGCCGATCTCATCACGTTCGTCACCGAACTGGCCGCCGAGATCGACCTCGGCAGCACACAGTCCGCCGCCGCGGAATAACGATGGCGCCGGCAGGGACGGATCAAAAAAAACCGCACTGCCCGAAAGCAGCGCGGCCAAGTCTAGGGAGGAAACGCCCATTTCTGAGCCGCAGCCCGAAGGCTGCAGGTGGAAGGTAGAAATCCGTTCCAGATAAGTCAATATTATTGACCAAAACTTGTGTGTGGACCAACGACCACGTGCCCGTCTGCGCCAGCATCCATTACGGCATCCGCCGTCCGCCCCTCCTCCTCTGATCACGGATGACCGATGACCGAGCTTCCCAGCCGCGACTTCCTGTTTGCCCTGGCCGACGCCGCCGCCCGCGAAAGCCTGCCGCGGTTCCGCCGGGAGGGGGCCATCGACAACAAGCTGGTCGACGCCTTCGACCCCGTGACGGAAGCCGATCGTGCCGCCGAGCGGGCGATCCGCGCGTTGATCGAGGCGACCTATCCGGACCATGCCGTGCTCGGCGAGGAATACGGCACGAGCGGCAGCGGACGCCATCTCTGGGTCATCGATCCGATCGACGGCACGCGCGCCTTCATCTCGGGCGTGCCGGTCTGGGGCACGCTGATCGGCCTTTGCGTCGACGGCGTCGCCCGCGTCGGCATCATGCACCAGCCCTTCACGACCGAGCGGTTCTGGGCCGACGGCGAGGCCGCCTTCTACGACGGCCCTGGTGGGCCGCGCCGGCTGGCCGTCCGCGCGACGCGCGACATCGCGGCGGCGACCCTCTTCACCACCTCGCCGCGGCTTTTCACCGGCGGCAAGGCGACGGGATTCGAAGCTCTGGAAGCTGCGGCCCGGCTCACGCGGTTCGGAACGGACTGCTATGCCTTCGCCATGCTGGCCGCCGGCCATGCCGACCTCGTGGTCGAGGCAGGGCTGAAGCCCTACGACATCGTCGCGCTGATCCCGATCATCGAGCAGGCCGGGGGTGTGATCACCACCTATGAGGGCGGTCGGGCCGAGAACGGCGGTGACGTCGTCGCGGCGGCAACGCCCGAACTGCATGCGGCAGCGCTGGAAATCCTGAACCGGAACTGAGGCCTGGCTCCCTACAGCGGCAGGGCGCCGCCGATAAAACTGTCGGCGGCGGCGATGAACGGCGCGCGGTAGCGGTCGGCCTCCTGCAGCAGCTCGTGCCGGGCGCCGGGAATCGAGATGGCATGGCCCGAGCGCATGCGCCAGGCGAGGCGCTCGGCGGCCGCGCTCGAGACGACCTGGTCGGCGCCGGCCGTCACGATCAGCGTCGGCACGTGCAGCTTGGCGATGACGTCGGAATCGTCGAGCTGGCGCATCGCCGTCGAGGCGGCCGCCACCCAGGAGGCCGTGGGTCCGCCGACGAAGAGCTGCGGCGCCGCCTCGCGCAGTTCACGGTTGCGCTGGAAGCGGGCCGGGTCGCTCGTCAGCGGATTGCGCTCCGCCGTCCATTTTCGAATGTGCTCGGCGCTGCGCATCGGCAGGCGCCCGAGCCCGATCATCCGCATCGCCGTCATCGACCAGTGCAGGCTGCTGCCCTGCCCGCCGGGCAGGGCGATCATCGGCGTGCTGGCGACGATCCGCTCGACCCGGTTGACCAGCCGCGGCGCCGAGGCGATCGCGATGGCGCCGCCCATGGAATGGGCAAGGACGGCGTAGGGGCCATGACAGTCCGGCAGCACCACTTCCCGAAAAATGGTTTCGAGGTCGATCGAATAGGCCTGGAAGCCGGAGACATGTCCGGTCCGGGCGCTGCCGCGCTGGCGCTGCGAGGCGCCCTGGCCGCGCCAGTCGAAGGTCGCGACCATGTAGCCGAGACGGGTGAAGTCGCCGATCGTCTCGAAATATTTTTCGATCGTCTCGTTGCGCCCCTGCAGGAGGAGGATCGTGCCGCGGGTCTTGCCGGTGGCGCTGGGCGCGACGGCAAAGCGCAGGCGCACCCTGTCGGGTGTCGACAAGGTCCCGCAGGCGATCCCGGGCGGCAGCGGGTTGCCGGGGGTCTCGACAAGACTGGCGGGCGTTGAGACGTCCTGCATGGGGCTTCCGTTTCGCGCGTGAAGGGGCGCTGCGGCATCTAAAGCACGGGGCAGGGCGGTGAAGTCAATCGCGCACGTGGCGCGTTCAGGCAAAGACGCAAAAAGGGGCCGGAGAGCCTCCTTTCGGAGGCCCCCCGGTCCCGCACGACCACAACGGAAGGGACGGAACGTTGCAGCCGCTTCTCTGTCCGGCGAACCGGAAGCTCGAGGTTCAAGGCTCGGGCGCTTGCGCGCCCGGCAAATGCTGTCGGGGACTACTGCACTCCCGGGGCGCGGCCCCGGAACGAGGTCAGCGCCGGTAGATTCCGAGCGAGGGACCGCCGAGGTCGAACTCGATGCGATCGCGATCGCGGCCGGGGTGGCGCGGTCCGCCGTCGCGCGACCAGCCGATCCGCTCGCGTGACAGGATGTCGCCGTCATAGGCATCGACCGAGAGACGGACGAGGGCGCCGTTCGGACGAACCGCCTCGACGATGTAGCGGCCCCGGCGCAACCGGATGTCGTCGACCGACACGAAGCCCTGCCGCGACAGCATGCGGATGATCCGCCGCTCCGGGATGACATCGTCGTAGCCGCCGCGGCGCTCGTCGCGCCGGTATTCACGCCCATGGTCGCGGCCCTGAACCTCGACGAAGCCGTCCTCGGGATACCAGCGCTGCCCGGCTTCTGCAGCCGTGGCACCGAGGATGAGAAGCGCGGCAAGGGCTGCAATGGTGGTCTTCATCTTCGTCTCCGCTTGGCCCGTGTTGCGAACCGTGGGGAAAGGTATCGCACCCGTCGCCTGAACGCATACGGAAGAAGATGTTCATCACCTGTTCATTCGCGCGGCCCTGTCGGAGATGATGTTGTGCCGGCGGTTGATGGAAGGAAAGCCGGGCGGAAAGGCCGGCAAAAAATCTTGCAGGGGCGGCTTGAACGGCAAAAATCCTCGCCCCATCTCCAATCCGTGGCCGCCGCAAGGGGCCACTGGCCGGAAGGTTCGCCGCAAGGGGACCGGAGCTCCGGACCAGATCGCAAACCAGTTGCTTCCTATGGAGAACTCACCATGCGTACCATCGACTTTGCTCCCCTCTACCGCTCCACCGTCGGCTTTGATCGCCTGTTCGCCAAGCTCGACACGCTGGCACAGCCGGGGAGCGCCGAGACCTATCCTCCCTACAACATCGAGCGCACCGGCGAGAACGCCTATCGCGTGACGCTTGCCGTCGCCGGCTTCGGCGATCGCGATCTCCAGATCGAGCTGCGCGAGGGCGTGCTGACGGTGACGGGCGAAAAGGCCGAGGACCGGGATGCCGGAAGCAGCGAAGTGCTTTATCGCGGCATTGCCGGACGCTCCTTCGAGCGCCGCTTCCAGCTCGCCGACCATGTCGAGGTGCAGGGCGCGAGCCTGAAGAACGGTCTCCTCCATGTCGACCTCGTCCGCGTCATCCCCGAGGCCCTGAAGCCCCGCAAGATCGACATCGCGGTGGTCGGCAACGAAAACAAGCAGATCGAGGCCAACGCGGCCTGATCGCGGCACGGCACAATAAAGCGGGATGGCTCTTCTTCGAATCGCCGTCCCGCTCTGGCTCTTTGCTTTCGCATGATCTCCTTCCGAAAGCCGGAAGCCACCTTTCGGGATCATGCTCTAGCACAACGGCCTGGCAGCGCCCTTCGGGGCGCTGCTTTCGTTTGGGGGCATGATGGCCAGAGGCGGGGCTATGCTTTCCAATGACCGCGGGCGGAAACGAAGTGCGGGCAGGGCGGCCGGAAAAAGCCCTGCCGCTGGAAGGCTTTCCTGGCTCTGTCCGCCGCCGGTCAGTCGCGGTCCGGCGCGCCTAGCGGAAAGTAGGCGCGATAGGGGCGGCCCTCCTCGACGGCCCGCGCGAAGGAAGGCCTTTCCAGCAGGCGCGAGCGATAGGCACGCAGGCGGGGAAAGCGGGGCGCGATCGCATGCACCCAGTCGGCATAGAACAGCGACGGCGCCGCCGCGCAGTCGGCCAGGCTGAATCCGTCGCCTGCGGCAAACTCGCGGCCGGACAGCCGTTCCTCCAGCCAGGCATAGGCCGTGTCCAGCGCCCTGGCCGCTTCCGCCCTCGCTTCGTCCAGGCGATCGGCATGGGAGCGCAGGGCTTCGGCCACCGGCCTCTGCATCGGCGTCATGACGTACTGGTCGAAGAACCGGTCCATGAAGCGGACCTCCAGCGCCGCTCGGGGGTCGTCCGGTATCAGGCGGACGGGCCCGGGGTGATGCAGTCCCAGATGCTCGATGATGACGCTGGATTCCACCACGGTCCGGCCGGCATCGACCAGCGCCGGGAAACGCCCGAGCGGCCACAGCGCCGCCAGGTCGTCGGCCGCGCCCGCCGCCTCCAGATGCCGATAGTCGAAGGGGATATGATTCTCCCACAAGGCGACCAGCACCTTCTGGCAATAGGACGAGAAGGGATGAGAAAAGAGGATCAACGACATCGACAATCTCCTGTCATCGCTGACGGCAGGATGCCCTGCTTTTCGCCGAACCGCCACTAAAATGTTCTTGTTTTGTCCGAAATCCTGAGATAGTTTTGCCGCCATTGGGAACGGAGGGCGGCATCCCGTGATCGAGCTGAGTGACCGCGCCTACGGCATCGTCCTCGTCACGTTTGCCGCCGTGCTCTGGAGCACCGCCGGCCTGTTTGTCCGGCTGCTCGATCTGGATGTCTGGACAATCCTCGGCTGGCGCTCGATCTTCGGCGGTGCGGCCCTCGCGCTCATCGCCATGGCGCGGGTCTCGGCGCGGCGCCTTTCGCCGGCGCCGGGCACGCCGAGGCGCTTCGGTGGGCTGTGGCTGGCTGCAGTCTTCCTCTCGGCCCTGTCGATGCTGAGCTACATCGCGGCGCTGAAACTGACGACGGTCGCCAATGTTCTGGCGATCTACGCCACCGTGCCCTTCCTGGCAGCCGGCATTGCTCTGCTCTGGCTCGGCGAGCGGGTCGGCCCGCGCGTGCTGACGGCAAGCACCGCGGCCTTCGTCGGCGTCTTGATCGTCGCGGGCTTTGCCCCTGACGCCCGAAGACATGGCCGGCAATGCGCTGGCCTTCGTGATGACGGTCTGTTTTGCCGCGCTGGTCGTGATGTCGCGCCGCCATCCCGGCATGGGCATGGCGGAGATCAGCGCCTATGCCTCGCTCGCCTGCGTCATCGTCTGCTGGCCGCTGATGTCGCCCGTCATTCCGAGCGCCTACGAGCTCTGCGTTCTCGCCGGCTTCGGCATCACCAGCACGGCGATCGGCTACCTCCTCTTCCTCGTCGGCGGCCGCTACATCCCCTCGGGCGAGGCGGGGCTGATTGCACTTCTCGACGTGGTGCTCGGCCCGCTCTGGGTCTGGCTTGCCTTTGGCGAGGATCCCGGCCTGGCGACGCTCGTCGGCGGGGCGATGATCCTTGGGGCCGTCGGATGGTACCTCTGGAGCAGCTACCGCGACCGCTCCGCCGCCGTACCGGCGTGAAACGGCGGCGCCTTCGCGCTGCCGGCTCAGCATCCACCGTGCATGGCGACGGGCGGCCTCAGGCGATGAGGGCGGCGAACTCGGCGACGTCGGCATCCGTCGTCGACCAGCTGGTGACAAGGCGCGCCAGCATCTCGCCCTCGCCGACGAGGTCGTGCGAGGAGTGCGGCGGGTTCCAGTCGTAGAACACCGCTCCCTTGTCGCGCAGCGCTGCCGCCGTGGCCTTTTCGAAGATGGCGAAGACCTCGTTGCTGTGCGTCGGCCAGGCCTGGTGGGCGTGCGGGCTCGCTTCCAGCGCCGCGCGCAGGCCGTCGGCCATGACATTGGCCTGGGCGGCATTCTTCAGCCACAGCTCGTCCTCGAAATAGGCCATGAACTGCGCCGCGACGAAGCGCGTCTTGGAAAAGAGCTGCGCGCCGCGCTTGCGGATGTAAGGGAACTGCCTGGCCTTCTCCGGATCGAAGAAGACCACGGCCTCGGCGCACCAGCAGCCGTTCTTCGTCGCCCCGAAGGACAGGATGTCGACGCCGCGCTTCCAGGTCATCTCGGCAGGAGACAGGCCCGTCGCGACCAGCGCATTGGCAAAGCGCGCGCCGTCCATGTGCAGCGACAGATTGTGCTCGTGCGCGATGGCCGCGATCCGGTCGAGGGTCTCGGTCGGATAGATCGTGCCGGCCTCGCCGGGCTGGCTGACGGTGACGGCCATCGGCTGTCCCGCATGGACGAAGTCGGGGTTGAACCGCATCAGCTCGCGCTTGAGGTTCACCGGGTCGATCAGGCCGTCCGCCCCGTCGATCGGCGCCATGCGCGCGCCATGGGTGAAGAATTCCGGCGCGCCGCACTCGTCCTCGACGACATGCGCTTCGCGGTGGCACATGACGACGCCGCCCGGCCGGTTGACGGCAGCAAAGGCGAGCGAATTTGCCGCAGTGCCGGTGCCGACGAAGAAGACGGCGACGTCGCGCTCGAAGATCTCGTTGAAGCGCTGTTCCACCGCCTTGTCGAGCGGGCTCGAACCATAGGCGGCGGCCATTCCGGTGCCATGTTCGGCGATCGATGCGTTGATGGCCGGATGGGCCCCGGACCAGTTGTCGGAAGCGAAGATCATGATAGGCCCTGGTTTGGTTGGGTGTCGCAGAGGCTGGCGCCATGCCCGGCCTCGGCTCACAAATCCGTTTCGCGCCGGACTGCGGCGCGTTGCGGTTATCCCAAACACAGGCCGGCGGCGACGCCAAGAGCGCGGTGGCGCTTTTCGCCGCCTTCAACCCCTGCCGCGACGTCGGGCGGCACGGCAAAATGATCTCGGCCCCCATCTTGCAGCGGCGGGCGTCTTCTGGCATGTTCGGTCGGATAGGACAGTATTGCTGCCATATCTATCTCCGAGGAGATGGAGCGGTAGCCGGAAGTGTGTGCCGGACCCCCAAGGGGGAGCGGACCTATCGCTCCGAGTCTCGCCATGCCAGAAACGCGGGCGACACGGTCTAAAGACGCAGGATGCCGTTCGGCTGCGGGAGACTCCCCGCATCCCGGAGCATGAGCGAAGCGACCCCGGCCACTGCCAAGGGCGGTGAAACGAGGGTCCTGAAGGGAGAAGACGCGATGACGACAGAAACCGGGATCACGGCCGTCGGCCAGCGGATCAAAGAGCTTTCCGCGGTCACCCCTGCCGTCAAGCCGCGTACCCTGCCGGAAAAGATCGGTCTCTACGATCCCCGGAACGAGCACGATGCCTGCGGCGTCGGCTTCATCGCGCACATGAAAAACCACAAGTCCCACTCGATCGTCGAGAAGGGCCTGCAGATCCTGGCCAACCTCACCCATCGCGGCGCCGTCGGCGCCGATCCGCTGATGGGCGACGGCGCCGGCATGCTGGTGCAGATTCCGCACGTCTTCTTTGCCGCCGAGCTTGCCACCGCGGGCGTCACGCTGCCGGAGGGCGGCCATTACGGCGTCGGGCACGTCTTCATGCCGCGCGACGCCGAGCTGCGGGCGCATCTGGAAGCCATGTTCGAGGCGATCGTCGTCGAGGAGGGGCAGACCGTCCTCGGCTGGCGCGACGTCCCGGTCGACAACGCGTCGCTGTCGAAGGCGCCGGAGATCGCCGCGACCGAGCCGGTGCACCGACAGATCTTCATCGGCAGGGCCGCCGCTCTCGCCAGCGACGACGAGTTCGAGCGCAAGCTCTACATCATTCGCAAGGTCGTCTCGAATCGCGCCTATGCGGAAGGCCATGGCAAGGATGTCGGCTTCTACGTCGTCTCGCTGTCGGCGCGCACCGTCGTCTACAAGGGCATGTTCCTCGCCTACCAGCTTGGCGCCTACTACAAGGACCTCACGGACCCGCGGTTCGAGAGCGCGCTCGCGCTCGTCCACCAGCGCTTTTCGACGAACACCTTCCCGTCCTGGCGGCTCGCCCACCCCTACCGCATGGTCGCCCACAACGGCGAGATCAACACCCTGCGCGGCAACGTCAACTGGATGGCGGCGCGCCAGGCCTCGGTCGATTCCGAACTCTTCGGCAACGACATTTCCAAGCTCTGGCCGATCTCCTACGAGGGCCAGTCGGACACCGCCTGCTTCGACAACGCGCTCGAGTTCCTGACCGAGGGCGGCTATCCGCTCGCCCACGCCATGATGATGCTGATCCCCGAGGCCTGGTCCGGCAACAAGCAGATGCCGTCGGCGCAGAAGGCGTTCTACGAGTATCATGCGGCGCTGATGGAGCCCTGGGACGGGCCGGCAGCCGTCGCCTTCACGGACGGTCGCCAGATCGGCGCCACGCTCGACCGCAACGGCCTGCGCCCGGCGCGCTACGTCGTCACCGACGACGACCTGATCATCATGGCCTCGGAAGCCGGCACGCTGGAAATCCCCGAGGAGCGGATCGTCAAGAAGTGGCGGCTGCAGCCGGGCCGCATGCTTTTGATCGATCTCGAAAAGGGCCGCATCGTCTCCGACGACGAGATCAAGCGCGAAGTCGCGACCGGCCATCCCTACAAGGAGTGGCTGCGCCATACCCAGCTGATCCTCGAAGACCTGAAGCCCGTGGCGCCGCGCGCCTCGCGCGCCGACGTGTCGCTGCTCGACCGCCAGCAGACCTTCGGCTACTCGATCGAGGACACGCGAACGCTGATGGCGCCGATGGCGACCACCGGCCAGGAGGCGATCGGCTCGATGGGCACGGACACGCCGATCTCGGCGATGTCGTCGCGCTCGAAGATGCTCTACACCTACTTCAAGCAGAACTTCGCGCAGGTGACGAACCCGGCGATCGACCCGATCCGCGAGGAGCTGGTGATGAGCCTCGTCTCCTTCATCGGTCCGCGGCCCAACATCTTCGATCTGGAAGGCTCCTCGCGCCGCAAGCGGCTGGAGGTGCGCCAGCCGATCCTGACCAATGGCGATCTGGAAAAGATCCGCACCATCGGCCATACCGAGGATCGTTTCGACACCAAGACGATCGACACGACCTATCCGGCCGAACAGGGGGCTGCGGGCATGCTCGGCGCCGTCGATCGCCTGTGCGAACGGGCCGAGGCCGCCGTCGTCGGCGGCTACAACATCATCGTCCTGTCGGATCGCCAGGTCGGGCCCGACCGCATCCCCATCCCGGCGCTGCTCGCCTGCGCCGCCGTGCACCATCACCTGATCCGCAAGGGCCTGCGGACCGCGTCCGGACTCGTCATCGAGTCGGGCGAGCCGCGCGAAGTGCATCACTTCGCCTGTCTGGCCGGCTACGGCGCCGAGGCGATCAACCCCTATCTCGCCTTCGACACGCTGCTCGACATGCACCGCCGCAAGGAATTTCCGCCGGAGGTGGAGGAAGACGAACTCGTCTCGCGCTACATCAAGTCGGTCGGCAAGGGCCTGTTGAAGGTCATGTCGAAGATGGGCATTTCGACCTACCAGTCCTATTGCGGCGCGCAGATCTTCGACGCCGTCGGCCTGAAGTCGGATTTTGTCGCGCGCTACTTCACCGGCACGGCGACGACCATCGAGGGTGTCGGCCTGGAAGAGATCGCGCGCGAGACCTATGAGCGCCATTTGCTGGCCTTCTCCGACGATCCGGTGCTCGCCCGCTCGCTCGCCGTCGGCGGCGAATATGTCTACCGCATGCGCGGCGAGGCGCACATGTGGTCGCCCGATGCCGTGGCGACGCTGCAGCACGCCGTTCGCGGCAACTCCTGGGAGAAGTTCCAGGAATATTCCAAGCTCGTCGACGAAAGCGCCGTGGATGCCTCGGCGATCCGCGGTCTCTTCACCATCAGCATGGCCGAGGACGTCGGTCTTGCGCCGGTGCCGCTCGACGAGGTCGAGCCGGCAGCCGACATCGTCAAGCGCTTCTGCACGGGCGCGATGAGCTTTGGTTCGATCTCGCGCGAGGCGCATACCACTCTCGCCATCGCCATGAACCAGATCGGCGGCAAGTCGAACACCGGCGAGGGCGGCGAGGAGCCCGACCGCTTCCAGAAGCTGCCGGACGGCTCGGCCAACCCGGAACGCTCGGCGATCAAGCAGGTCGCCTCCGGTCGCTTCGGTGTGACGACGGAATATCTCGTCAATGCCGACATGCTGCAGATCAAGGTTTCGCAGGGCGCCAAGCCCGGCGAGGGCGGGCAGTTGCCCGGCCACAAGGTCGACGCGACCATCGCCAAGACCCGCTTCTCGACGCCCGGCGTCGGCCTGATCTCGCCGCCGCCGCATCACGACATCTATTCGATCGAGGATCTGGCGCAGCTCATCTACGATCTGAAGAACGTCAACCCGGAAGCCGACATCTCGGTCAAGCTGGTGTCGGAGGTCGGCGTCGGCACGGTCGCGGCGGGCGTCGCGAAGGCGCGGGCCGACCACATCATCGTCGCCGGCTATGACGGCGGCACCGGCGCCTCGCCGCTCACCTCGATCAAGCATGCCGGCTCCCCCTGGGAGATGGGTCTGGCCGAGACGCAGCAGACGCTGGTGATGAACGGCTTGCGCTCCAGAGTCTGCCTGCAGGTCGACGGCGGCCTGAAGACCGGCCGCGACGTCATCATCGGCGCACTGCTCGGCGCCGACGAGTTCGGCTTCTCGACGGCGCCGCTCATCGCGGCCGGCTGCATCATGATGCGCAAGTGCCACCTCAACACCTGCCCGGTCGGCGTCGCGACGCAGGACCCGGTCCTGCGCAAGCGCTTCAAGGGCCAGCCCGAGCACGTCATCAACTTCTTCTTCTACGTCGCGGAAGAGGTGCGCGTGCTGATGGCGGCCATGGGCGTCAGGCACCTGTCGGAGTTGATCGGTCAGTCCGACCGCCTGGACAAGCGCGGCCTCATCGACCACTGGAAGGCGAAGGGTCTCGACTTCTCCAACATCTTCCACAAGCCGGAAGGTGCGGAGGAAGAGCTGCGCTGGACCGAGCGCCAGAAGCACCCAATCGACGACGTGCTCGACCGCAAGCTCATCGCTGAGGCGATGCCGGCGCTGGAGTCGCGCCAGAAGGTCGTCATCGAGACCGGCATCACGAATGTCGATCGTTCCGCCGGCGCCATGCTGTCGGGCGAGGTCGCCAAGCGTTTCGGGCTGAAAGGCCTGCCGGACGACACGATCAGCGTGAAGCTCACCGGCACCGCCGGCCAGAGCTTTGGCGCCTTCCTGGCCCGCGGCATCTCCTTCGATCTCGTCGGCGACGGCAACGACTATGTCGGCAAGGGCCTGTCGGGCGGGCGTATCGTCGTGCGGCCGCGTGAGAACACGCGCATCGTGCCGGAGGAGTCGATCATCATCGGCAACACCGTGCTCTACGGCGCCATCTCCGGCGAGTGCTATTTCCGCGGCGTCGCTGGCGAACGCTTCGCCGTACGCAACTCCGGCGCGATCGCGGTGGTCGAGGGCGTCGGCGATCACGGCTGCGAATACATGACCGGCGGCGTCGTCGTCATTCTCGGCCATACCGGGCGGAACTTCGCGGCCGGCATGTCCGGCGGCATCGCCTATGTCTTCGACGAGGACGGCAATTTCGCCGAGCGCTGCAACATGGCCATGGTCGAGCTCGAGCCGGTGCCGGAGGAGGACGATCTCCTGGAAAAGCTGCACCATCACGGCGGCGACCTGCAGCACATGGGCCGCGTCAACGTCTCCTCCGACATGACCGGGCACGACGACGAGCGGCTCTACCAGCTGATCCTGAACCACCATCACTACACCGGTTCGGGACGGGCGAAGCGCATGCTCGACGAGTGGGAGACTTTCCGGCCGAAGTTCGTGAAAGTGATGCCGGTCGAGTATCGGCGTGCGCTGCAGGACATGGAGCGCATGCGCATGGGCATCGCGGCGGAGTAGTTTCTCAGGGTGGGGGCGGCTGCTTGTCGCCCTCGGACTCCCGGGACTATGCTGCGGCAGAAGCCGGGGAGGGTTCGGTGCAAGCCAAGGAAAGAACGGCAAAGGTTCGCACGGATGACGCCGGTCGCTCCATCCGCATTCCGGCCGACGTCGTGCTGGAAGGCGATGAGGCGATGATCAGACAGGACACGGACGGTGCCATCATTATCGAGCCGACGGCGCCGCTCGATCTGCTGGAATGGCTTCTATGGGAAACTGCGGTCGACACTGAAGTCCGAGGTCCAATTGATCGGGCCGAACGACCTGTTCATCGCAGCCCATGCTCTGGCGCCGAGGGCGACCCGGTCACCGCCAAAGTTCGTGAATTCACGCGCGTGCCGGATCTCATCGTCGAGAACTGGTTGCGGCACTAGAGCACTTCTAACAAACGCAAAAAGCCGTAGTCTGTGCTGCAACGCGGCAGGGCGGATACGAAAAAGACATGCGCGCCTGCCGGGGAGTTCCCGCGGGTCGACGAACACAGAGTGGGATGAACATGGGCAAGGTGACGGGTTTTCTCGAGATCGACCGGCAGACGCAGAAATACCAGCCGGCCTCCGACCGCATCCGGCATTTCCGCGAGTTCACGCTGCCGATGTCCGAGGAGGAGGTCGGCAAGCAGGCGGCGCGCTGCATGGACTGCGGCATCCCCTATTGCCACGGCCCGACCGGCTGTCCGGTGCACAACCAGATCCCGGACTGGAATGACCTCGTCTATTCCGGCGACTGGGAAGGAGCGATCCGCAACCTCCACTCGACGAACAATTTTCCCGAGTTCACCGGGCGCATCTGCCCCGCGCCCTGCGAGGAAGCCTGCACGCTGAACCTTGAGGACGCCCCGGTCACGATCAAGACGATCGAGCAGGCGATCGCCGACAAGGCCTACAAGCTCGGCCTCGTCCGCCCGCAGCCGGCGAGCGCGAAGTCCGGCAAGACGGTCGCGATCATCGGCTCGGGCCCCGCCGGCATGGCGGCGGCGCAGCAACTCGGCCGCGCCGGTCACGACGTGCATGTCTTCGAGCGCGAATCGCGCCCGGGCGGCCTGCTGCGCTATGGCATTCCCGACTTCAAGATGGAGAAGCACTGGATCGACAAGCGCATCGAGCAGATGAAGGGGGAGGGCGTCACCTTCCATTGCGGCGTCGACGTCGGCGCCGGCATGCCGCTGTCCGAGCTACTGGCGTCACACGACGCCGTGCTCTACTGCGGCGGTGCCGAACGGCCGCGCGATGCCGGCATTCCGCACGGCGGCCTCTCCGGCGTCTACGATGCCATGCCCTATCTCGTGCAGCAGAACCGCCGCGTCGGCGGCGAGGCGATCGACAGCGTCGGCTGGAGCTCGCAGGAGATCTGGGCCGGCGGCAAGCATGTCGTGGTCGTCGGCGGCGGCGATACGGCGTCCGATTGCGTCGGCACCGCTTTCCGCCAGGGAGCCGTGAAGGTCACGCAGCTCGACATCCGGCCGCAGCCGCCGAAGACCGAGAACAAGCTCGAGGTCTGGCCCTATTGGGCGACGAAGATGCGCACCTCCTCCAGCCAGGCCGAAGGCGCGATCCGCGAGTTCCAGGTGGCGACGCTCGAATTCACCGGCGAGGACGGGCATCTGATCGGCGTGAAATGCGCCGAGGTCGATGCCGCCCGCAAGCCCATTGCGGGCAGCGAGTTCGTGATCAAGGCCGATCTCGCCTTCATCGCCATCGGTTTTGCCGGGCCGATGGAGCGGGGTCTGATGGCGGAACTCGGGACAAGCCTTGCGACCACGAAGGACCGTCGCGGCAATGTCGCCGTCACGGCAGACGAGACGTCCTACCGCACCTCGGTGGACAAGCTCTATGCCGCAGGCGACGTGCGCCGCGGCCAGTCGCTGGTGGTCTGGGCGATCCGCGAGGGTCGGCAGGCGGCGCGGGCGATCGATCTCGACCTGATGGGCGCAACGACCCTGCCGAGCTGACGGCGCTACCGTGCCGGTCCGCCGGCCGGCGCCGCCGGCGCAGTCGGCTGGGTGATTGCCGGCGCGACCGCGCTCGCCGCGCCGGCGACGGTGGGTTCCCTGGGGCCAGCCTCCGGCACGGCATCGGGCTGCGCCGAGGGCGCGCTGTCCTTGCCCTTGGCCCAATCCTCGATGATCGCATCGGCGAGAGTCGGCATGGGCGATAGCGGCACGAGGGGCTTCGGCCCCATCACCGAACCGAGGTCGACCGAGCCGCGAAAGAGCACGGGATCGGCTGTCTTGATGGGTGCCACGGCCGGACTTTTCGGATTCCAGGCGAAATCGTCGGCTCGTCCGGGTGTCTTGGCGCCGGGCAGCCCCGCGGTCACAAGCCGGTCACGCGGCGAGGCGACGGTGGCACGGTCCGCCGTGGGAACGCCACCGAGGAGCACGTCCCCACCGTCGAGCGAGGGATCCGTCAGGGCGAGGAGGGGCGCGGACGTCGCGGTCGCCGGATTGGCGACCGCGACGGGGCGTGACGGTGCCTCGGACACGGCCGGGGCCGAACCATCGGTTCCGAGAATGCGCTGGACCGGATTCTCGGCGAAGAAGGCGAGTTTGTCGCGGCCGGCATCGGTCATGGTGATCCCGTCCTCGTTGCGCAGGCGCGCTTGCTGCCCGGCAATGTCGGGACCGGAATAGCTGAACGCGCCATCGGCATCGACGAAACCGTCCCAGATGTCGACGAACTCGCCACTGACGGACGTCGCCGCCTTGCGATAGACCTCGTTCAGAAAAGCCATGTCCGCCGTCATGTTGTTCAACCGGAAAGCCGGCATGCCGACCCAGAGCAGCGGGACCTCCTTCGAACCGACTGCCGACGCGAGCGCCAGGGCGCGCTGTTCGTAGCTCGCTGCCCATTCCGGCGACCGCACGGCCAGTGTCATGCTGCCGCTCTCGATCGGCTGGCGATCGTTGGATCCCAGCATGACCACGACCATGGCCGGCTTTTCCTTGTCGATCAGCGAGGGCAGGCTTCCCGGCCAGTCGTAGTGATCGGCGCGCACGAGCCCGGAGGAGCCCTTGCTGGCGTCGATGACCTTGAGATCCGGCCTTTTCGCCAGGGCCTTTTCGAGGCCGGCGGCCAGCGTTCCCGCCAGGAAGTCACCGACGACGAGGACGGAGCGCGCCGTCTCGCTTTTCGCGACGACCGCGGGCGCGGCGGCCGGAGCGGAAGCGGTGGTCCGCGCTTTAGTCTTGCCGGACTTGCGTGTGCTGGTGGACTTCTGCCGCCGTGGTGCGGGCTCGCGGCGGATGCGGCGGGGCGGCGGTTCCGCACGCTGGGGTTGCCGGACCGCCGGACCGCCGAACAGCATGTCGAGAATGCTGCGCGGCCGCTCCTGCGCACGAACTTCGCCGACGCCGGGCAGGCCGGTGACGATGACCGCCACGGCCAGAAGCACGATCGTGACCGACCGCGCCAAAGCGCGCAGCCAGATCGTCTCTTCGTGGCGTGGCGTCATCCCGTCTATTTCCTGCGCATGATATCGAGCAGCGCCTTCGAGGCATTGCCGTCGGCATCGACCCCGACGCTGCGCTGATACGACATGATCGCGCCCTTCGACCCGGAGCCGATCTTGCCGTCGATCTTGCCGTCATAGAGGCCATGCCGCGTCAGATGCTCCTGGAGCTCGGCACGCTCCACCATCGAGAGCGGGACATAGCCGCGCGGCCAGTCCTGTACCAGCGGACCGGTGCCGCCGATCTGGTCGCCGAGATGGCCGACGGCGAGCGCGTACTTGTCGGCGTTGTTGTAGGCCTTGAGGACGAAGAAGTTCTTGGTCATCAGGAAGGCGGGACCATTGGGCCCTGCCGGCATCATCAGATTGGCGCGTTCCGAACCGGACGGGAAATCCCTGCCATTGGCGCGGCGCACGCCGAGCTTGGCCCACTCCGCTATGGTCTTCGAACCCTTCAGGCTGGCGAGCTTGGCGGGCGCGGCGACCTCGTAACCCCAGGTCTTGCCGGTCTGCCAGCCATTCTTGCGCAAGAGGTTGGCGGCCGTGGCCAGGGCGTCCGGAACCGCTGTCCAGATGTCGGCATGGCCGTTGCCGTCCATGTCGGCGGCATAGGCGAGGTAGCTCGTCGGGATGAACTGGGTGTGGCCCATGGCGCCGGCCCAGGAGCCGGTCAGCCCCTTGATGGAAACGTCACCCTTCTGGACGATCTTCAGCGCGGCGATCAGCTGGGACCGGGCGAACTTCGCGCGTTTCTTGTCGAGATAGGCAAGCGTTGCCAACGACCGCGGCAGCGGCTTCACGACGTCCTCGCGGGAAAGGATCCTGCCGTAGTTCGTCTCCATGGACCAGATGGCGAGAAGGATGTCGCGGTCGACGCCGAAGCGCTTTTCGATCCGGTCAAGCCACGGCTTCAGCTGCACCCGCTGCGCCTGGCCCTCGGCGACGCTCTCCTCGTTGACGCGGTTGTCGAGATAGTCCCAGACCGTGTCGCGGAATTCCGGCTGGAAGCGCGCCTTGTCGATCACCACCGGGTCGGGTTCGTCGACGCCGGCGAAGGCGGCACGGTAGACCTGCCGGCTGACGCCGCTCTTGACGGCCGTCGCCTCGAACTCCTCGATCCAGCGGCGAAAGCCCGCATCGGCAGCGGCCGAGGGGATCGAGCCGAGGCCAAGCACGGCGGCCAAAGCGAGGCCGGCGAGACGGGCGAAGGGGGGCTTGGTCGCTGCGGTCATGATAAACTCCGTGATCGGGCGTGTCTGGTCGGTCGGCGCCTTCGCGCTCACCGGCGATCCGGCGCGGGCGCCTTCGGCTACCACCTCGAGCCCCGTGCCTCGGCCATCATAGAAGCAGGTCGTTAAGGGATGCTTTACCACGAAAAATACGCGCCCCGGGGAGTTTGGGTTTGTCGTTTACCTCTCTGCCGCTATTTCACGGCAAAAGCACGGCATACCCCGTGCTTGCGCGGCAAGGTTGGCCGCTGCCGCACGGATTTCCTGCGGTCAAAAGACGTCATCAACGCCGACAGGCGTAGGAGTTCTTCAATGCGCAAAATCCGCAAGGCAGTTTTTCCGGTGGCGGGTCTCGGCACCCGTTTTCTGCCGGCCACGAAGTCGATCCCCAAGGAGATGCTGACGGTCGTCGACCGGCCGGTGATCCAGTATGTCGTCGACGAGGCGCGGCAGGCCGGCATCGAGCACCTGATCTTCGTCACCGGCCGCAACAAGGGCGTCATCGAGGACTATTTCGACATCCAGGTCGAGCTCGTCGGCACGCTGACCGAGCGCGGCAAGCAGGCCGAACTGGATCTGCTGGAGTCGCTGCAGCCGCGCCCGGGCGCTTCGAGCTTCACCCGCCAGCAGGCGCCGCTCGGCCTTGGCCATGCCGTCTGGTGCGCCCGCGAACTGGTCGGATCCGAGCCTTTCGCGCTGCTTCTTCCGGATATGATCATGCAGGCCGAGCGCGGCTGCCTCGCACGGATGGTCGAGCTCTACGAGGAGACCGGCGGCAACGTCATCTCGGTCGAAGAGTGCCAGCCGTCCGAGACCAACAAGTATGGCATCGTCGGCCGTGGCCCGGACGTCGGCACCGGCTTTCGGGTCGAGGGCATGGTCGAGAAGCCGGCCCCGGCCGACGCGCCGTCGAACTTCTACATCTCGGGCCGCTACATCCTGCAGCCGGAGATCTTCGACATCCTGGCCACACAGGAGAAGGGCGCCGGCAACGAGATCCAGCTCACCGACGGCATGCTGAAGCTGGCGCAGATGCAGGACTTCTTCGGCTATCACTTCACGGGGCGGACCTTCGACTGCGGCTCGAAGGAGGGCTTCATCGAAGCCAACGTCGCCTTCGCCCTGTGGCGGTCCGATATCCGCGACAAGGTCATGGGCAATCTGCAGGAACTCCTCGACACCGTCGAGCCGGCAGGACGGCATAGGGCCGCGGAATAGCTGTCCTGTCGTCCGGATCGGTCAGCGCTGCAGGCGCAGGCCGATCCGGACGGACTGGGCCGTGTAGTCGCCGCCTGGCTGGCGACTGTCCAATTCTTCGTGGCGGACGAGGCCGGTGAAGGCGAGCGTCCGGTTCATCCAATAGGTGAACCCGGCCTCGGCCGCGTAGCTCGTCTCGACTTCGCTGTCGATCTCGCTGTCGCGGTAGGCGGCCGAGAGCGTCGACGTCAGGTCGGCGCGGTGCGTCAGACGGTGGCGCAGCGCCAGCGAACTTTCGTAGAGCGTCGAATTACCGGTGCTGTCCGTATCCGGATCGAAGCTGGTCGCCGCGGTGAGGACGACGTCCGTTCCGCGCTGCGGCGACCAGGCGAGCCTGGCGTCGAAAGTCGGCGATCCGTCGGTCGGCACGGCCTCGTCGTCGGGGACGTTCCAAGCATAGCCGGTCGCGACTTCGCCCAGGAACTTTTCTCCCAGATCGAAGGCGAGGCCGGCCCGGAGCGAAGGGATGGCGGAATTGCGCTCGCGGCCGTCGGCGGTGCGATCCTCGTCGAAGATGCGATAGCCGAGCCCGCTCTCGACGAAGGGCTTCAGCGCCGGGGAAATCTCGTAGCCCGTGCGCAGCGCCGCCGTCACCGTCGTATAGCTCTCGTCGGGTGCGGTGATGCCCTCTGCCTGCGTCTTGGTCTGCCGGATGACCGACGTGTCGATGCCGGCCGTGATCCGGCCGAACTGGCGCTCGAGGTCGGCGCCGGCCGAATAGGTGAGGATGTCCGGCCGCTCGCTGATCGAATCACCGGCATCGAGGTCGATCGGGTCTTCCTGGCGATACTCGATGGCACCGCGCAGAGTCGCCGTCGTCAGTTTGTCGATGTCCAGGCGGTAACGCCCGTCAAGCGACAGACGCGGCTCGGATTCGAGTTCGCCGGCGAAGTTGCGGCGATAGGAGGCGAGGGCATTCAGCTCGGCCTCGTTCTCGGACCAGTCCGACAGGAGCCGCGCCGAGGCGGTCGTCTCGCTGAACACGCCGCTCTCGCCGCCCGGGCTAAGCGACAGATTGGTGGAGGCACCGATGCCCTGATCCAGCGTGGAGTACAGAACGAAGGTGCCCGCGCGGATGCCGACGGGCGCAAACGGGTCGTCTTCCGCAATCGGGATGGTGCCGCGCAGCGGAGTGATGGCGAGGTTCTGCCGGCCGAGAATCGTATCGCCGCGCGACGACCGCACGGCCGTGGCCGCCTGGGCGAGGTCGGCGGCGGGAAGCCCGCCGGCACGCGCTGCCAGCAGGGGGTCGAGGGGACGCCCATCGGCGTCCCGCAGGGGCGCTGTCCGGTCGGTGCGGCCAGCCGTCGTCGATCCGGCACGGGTGTTGTCGGCCGCATTGGCCGCAGCTGGCGCGGCAGCACGGTTCAGCGGGCCGCTGGCCTGCTCGGCCGGATCGAACAGATTGAATCGCGGCCTCCGCGGTGCTGTCGTCGCCGGGTCCTCGTCGCCGGGAAGTGTCTCGTCATCGTCGGGTCGGTCGGCCCTGTCCTCCGATCCACGGCTGAAGGGCTCGTACTGCTGATCGCCGCCGCCGTCGGCGAGCGGTGCCTCGGTCGGTACTTGCCTCAGACGCAGGTCGCTTGGAGCGTCGTCGCCACCGCTCGGCCTGAGGTCTGGTCCACGCAGTGTCGGCCGCGCGTCGGTGGCCTGCGCCATGGCGGACTCAGCGCGCAGGACCGAGCAGCCGGTCAGAAGCGCGACCATTCCAAGCCGGCCTACCAGCCGCCACGCCTTGCTGTGCTCGTCGATCACTGCCCCACCGGCCGTTCGCAAATTGCAGACTTATTGCCGATTGGTAAACGCGAATGGTTAACCGAACCTTAACCGCCCTTCGCTGGCCGGGCGACGGACGGGCGTCCGTCGATGGGCGCTCTATGCTCCCGGCGGGTCCAGCGGCTCGACCATGAGCACCGCGCCGCGTGCTCCGGTGATTCTGACTCGGGCGTTCTGGGGAAGGTCTGGCCCTTCGACGATCCACCAGCCGTCCTCGATGGCGACCTTGCCGCGATGGCCGACGATCGCTTCCGACAGGGTCGCGGTCGTGCCGACCAACCTGTCGGCCCGGTTGCTCTGGCCGAGCGGCTCTGCCCGGACCGTCTTGGCGCCGTACCACCGCCGGCCGACGAGGACAGCCGCCAGCGACACGACGACGAAGGCGATGACCTGCTGCTGCCAGCCGAAACTGTCGCCGAGGAGCAGCGCATTCGTGCCGACGACGAGAGCCGCGAGGCCGGGAAACAGGAGATAGACTCCGGGAACGACGATTTCGAGGACGAGAAGCGCCATTCCGGCAATCCACCAGCCATAGGCGCCGACGTCCGCGAGCACCGCGCTCATTCGCCGGAATTCTCGCGGGGTGGCACACCCCGCGACGGCGCCATGAAGCCCGTTCCGCCGCCGGCGGCGCCTTGTGTGTTCGGAACACGCGTCCGGGAAGCCGCCGATGCTGCAGACCCCGCACCGGTCGCGTCCGGGAAGGAGGCGCGGGCGAGTTCCGCGATCCCGCCGATCGAGCCGATCAGCGAGGCCGCCTCGAGCGGCATCAGGATCACGCGCTGATTGTTGGCCGAGGCGAGCTTGCCGAGCGCCTCGGTGTATTTCTGCGCCACGAAGTAGTTCAGCGCCTGGACGCTTCCGGCAGCGATCGCCTCGGAGACGACCCGCGTTGCCGTTGCCTCCGCCTCGGCGAGGCGCTCGCGGGCCTCGGCCTCGCGGAACGCGGCTTCACGCAGGCCCTCGGCCTGGAGGATCTGCGCCTGCTTGTCGCCCTCGGCGCGCAGGATCTTGGCGTTTCGCTGGCCCTCTGCCTCCAGTACCTCGGCCCGCTTCTCGCGCTCGGCCTTCATCTGCCGGGCCATGGAGTCGACCAGATCGCGCGGCGGGTTGATGTCCTTGATCTCGATCCGGGTAATCTTGATGCCCCAGGAATTGGCTGCCTGGTCGGCGACGCGCAGGATCTTCTCCGAGATCGCGTCGCGGTTCGACAGCAGATCGTCGAGATCCATTGAACCCATGACGGAGCGCAGATTGGTCATCACGAGGTTCAGGATGGCGTTTTCGAGCCCGCTGACCTCGTAAGCGGCGGCGGCGGCGTCCAGCACCTGGTAGAAGGCGACGCCGTCGGCGGCGACCGACGCATTGTCGCGGGTGATGACTTCCTGCGTCGGAATGTCGAGCACCTGCTCCATCATGTTCAGCTTGCGACCGATGCGCTCGACGAAGGGGATGAGGATGTTGAGGCCGGGCGTCAGCGTGCGGGTGTAGCGGCCAAAACTCTCCACCGTCCAGGCGTAACCCTGCGGCACGGTCTTCACCATCGCGAGGAGAACGATGAGGCCGAAGACGAGGAGGGCGATGACGAGAATGCCGAAGCCGGTCATCGCACCGGTCCCAATCGCGAAATGATCATGCGTCTCTCCCTTTGTCGCGCCATTTGTCCATTAGGCGCACCAGCCCCGTCGCGACGCAAGATGCCGAGGAACCGATCACCCGGCGGCGTCGATCCGGTGCGCGTCACTCTTCGGGCACGGGCCGGGGCCGGGCGATCCAGACGCCGAAGAGGATGAGCAAGCCGCCGATCACCTGCAGGGGCACGAGTGCCTCGCCTGCGAAGAGCCAGCCGAACAGGGCCGCGGCGACGGCCTCGACGAAGATGACGAGCGAGGAGAAGGAGGCCGACAATACGCCGAGCGCGATGGTCAAAAGGCCCTGTCCGCCGGCATGGCTGATGACGCCGAGCGCGAGCAGGTTCGTGGCCCCGCTGGCGCTGTCGGGCGCGAACCCGCCGCCGGCGATCATCGCTGCCGCCAGGAGAATGATCGCCGTGACGAGGGTCGACAGAAAAGTCGTCGGCCCCGCGCCGAGATCCTTGCGGGCCGTGCGTATGGTCAGGAAATAAATCCCAAAGAAGAAGGAGGTGAGGACGCCATAGAGGTCGCCGAGCCATTGGCCCGAGCCGGCCGAATGCAGAATCAGGAGCGCGGCGCCGGGAACGCAGATGCACAGCCCGATTACCGTGTGCCGCGATACCGCCTCGCCGATGGTGAGACGCGACAGGAGTGCGACCCAGAGCGGCGCGAGGCAGGCCAGAAAGGTGGCATTGGCGATCGTCGTGTGCGCGATGGCGAGATGCCAGAAGATGAGGTCGCCGGAAAAGAACAGGCCGGAAAGAAGGATCGGCGGACGGCGCAGGCCCGCCCACAGCGGCTCGACGGCGGTCTTGCGTCCCGCCCGCGCCCAGACGAGGAGCAGCGGCAGGGCCAGCGCGACGCGCCAGAAGGCACTGGCGAACGAGCTGACCTCGGAGTTCCGCACGAAGACCGGCGAAATCCCCATCGCCATCGCGCCGAGAACGAGGAGAGCCAGCGCCGCGGCGACGGACAGGCCGACGGCCGCGGCAGGCGGGGCAGGGGAGCGGACGGTCATGGCAGGCTCGTCATATTCGGGGCGGCATGTGGCACGGGCCCGGATAGGCGGCGACTGTCTGCCGAAGTCAACCCGCCCGGCCTGCGACGGCACGCATCCGGCCGGAGAGCACGGACTTTGCTTGAACCGGCGGACGCTTCACATGATATGAGACCGGGAACGACGCTTGAGGAGACGCATGCCATGGCCGACAACGAACAGGCGCAGATCGAGTTCGAGGCGGCGGCCTTTCGCCGGTTGCGCGATCACCTGCGCGAGCGCAGCGACGTGCAGAACATCGACCTGATGAATCTGGCAGGCTTCTGCCGCAATTGCCTGTCGAACTGGTATGCGGAGGCTGCCGCGGCAGCCGGTGCTCCGATCGGCAAGGAAGCGGCACGAGAGATCGTCTACGGCATGCCCTACGACGCGTGGCGCGCGCGCCACCAGCGCGATGCCTCGCCGGAGGCCGCCGCCTCCTTTGCCGCCCGCACCCAGGCGGAATAGCGTCCCACAGCAAACATCGCGGTGGATGTTGCGCTGCGACGCATTCAAACCGCGGCGTCTTTCTGCTAGGTGGCGCGTTCGAGACGTCGACTCGCCTGTTCACCGGATCCGGATGCGCGCATCGACGGGGTGGCCATGGCTGCCGAACGATATCCAGCAGTCGAAGCGGTCGCGGAAACGTTCCTGCCCGCGACAAAGCTTTAGAGGAATGCGCGATGAGCGAAGCCCAACCCGCTGCCGACACGAATGTCGCCGCCGATGAACTGCGTGCCTTCATCGAGAGGATCGAGCGGCTCGAAGAGGAAAAGAAGACGATCAGCGACGATGTGAAGGACGTGTACGGCGAGGCCAAATCGCGCGGCTACGACACCAAGGTCCTGCGCAAGATCGTGTCGATCCGCAAGCAGGATCAGAACGAGCGGCAGGAGCAGGACGCGATCCTCGAACTGTACATGCAGGCGCTCGGCATGGCCTGAGCCGGGAATGCCGGTCTTGGAGCGAAGGTTCGGACACGAACTTTCGACATCGTCAGTCTGCCGGTCGGCCTGATCGACAGGCGCATGCTGGAGAAGTCGCGCCGAGGCCCGAGGGTTGACGTTGGCAGGCAGTTGATCGAGGCCACGGGCCCGCTGAGCAATGCGACCCCCGCGAAACGCCTGTCGCCCTTGCCGGCAGATCTTCGGCCGACCTCAGGGTAGTGAGGCAGCCATTTGCGGCCTGGCCCGGCCGCAAAGTTCCCGTCACGGCGCGCGACGTCTCGATGCCTGCGCTGTCACGGGCCGCCCGCCGCATGGCGAGTGGCCGGATGGCAAGCCGGCAGCGGCGTGCCATTCAGACGTCAGGCGGCGGCGCGACCGGCCGTGCGGCGACGCTTGTGACCGAGACCCATCTGTTTGGCCAGACGCGACCGGGCGGCGGCGTAGTTCGGCGCGACCATCGGATAGTCGCCCGCCAGGTCCCATTTCTCCCGATACTCTTCGGGCGAGAGGGAGTAGTGGGTCATCAGGTGGCGCTTCAGCGACTTGAACTTCTTGCCGTCCTCCAGGCAGATGATGTAGTCGTCCGTCACAGATTTCTTGATCGGAACGGCCGGTTTCGGCTTTTCGGCCTCGGGCTCCGCCAACTTGGTCTTGGTATTGCCCAATGCGCCGTACACGTCCGCGATCAGGGCAGGCAAGTCGCCTACGGGGAGAGAGTTGTTGCTGACATAGGCGGCGACGACCTCAGCCGTCATCTCCATCAGCATTTCATTGCTGTCCATCGTCTCGAATTCGTCCATAGCCTCACCCAATCGTGTGGTCGATTTGTCCATGGGGTGATGTCCCCCTATGCTTGCCGGCCGGACGGCTATGGCGAAAAACTCTGTAGTCCGTCGCAACCGTCTGACACCGACATGCCGTTGTTAGTCTTGTATTGATATTGTGTTACTTAATGTCAAGGCACAATTATGCATCGGCAAGCTGTGAACAGACGACTTCCTTCGATACAAACTGCAAGAATTCGGCGGAGCGACTGCATCAAAGGGGTTTCCGGCAAAGTGCGCAGTGATTCGACATGATTTGCTGACGAAATTTAGGATTAAACTTTGTTCAGCAAATGAACTTTACGCGCCAGGCGCGTCGCCTGATGGCCGACACTGGACTCACCTTTCGGCGGCGCATCGGTGATTCGGGCCAGCAAGAATTGCGTACTCGACCGCCATGCGGCGTAGCCGGTGGTCGAGTCGGCGCCTGAGCGTGTGAAACGAGCGACGCTTGAGGGGATTATTCGACCAGATCACGCACAGGGAGAAGCGGCACCAATGCCAATCGCCCGGCCATCCGGACTGCCGACCTTGCGCTGGCGGATGGCCGGGGCGTGGACGATTCGCAATCAGCGGCGTGAGCGATGGAGCCGGGCGGGGTCGGCGGGGAAGCGGGCGACACTCAGGAAAGGCGGGGGCCGTTCCGTGCCTGGCCTCATCGCCATACGGCCGACGGCACAACCCACTTTGTATCGATGTTCGCCACTCCGGCATTCCGCCGAGAGGACCAGCCCTACGGCTGATCCCGCCCCGCCCGGAACCGGGCGGCAGCTGCATTGTCAGGGATCAGCGAAACTTCGCCACCGGCAGGAAGTTCACGGCCGAGCCGACGAACTGTTTGTCGTCCTTTGCCAGCGGCTTGGATGTGAAGCCGGCGGTGAAGACCGACGTCGGGACGTCGCGCACGAGAACGTCGGCATTGGGCTTGCGCGTCACGGCAACCGCCGCCCGCGTCGCCGGGTCGGCGACGATGGACGCCACCTCGATGCGGGACTGGATGCTGACGGCGGCGAGCTTCGGCCGGGCGGCTGCCTCAGGCTGACTTGCGGCCCGGGCGAGGCGGGAGAAGCGACCGGTCTTTCCGGCCGGCACTTCCAGCCGGGCGATGGCCGCGGCTGCCGGCGAAGGCCTGGGGGTCTCGAAGGCCGCCAGAAGCAGGGGCGAGATCGCCTTGTCATCGGCGGCATCGGTCTTGGCCACCGGCTTCGGCTTCTGCGCCATCGCCGCACGCATGGCGGTGGACGATTCGACGATGCGCTTGACGGCATCGAGGCTGGCGACCTTGACGGGCTCCGCGGCGGCCTCGGCAGCGGGCTTGGACGATGCAACCGACAAGGGAGCGGGGGTCGCCCCCTTCAGGATGCTGTCGAAGCGGGGCCTCTCGCGGGGTGTCGGGACCGCATAGGCGAGCTGCGACGGCGCGCCGGCCACGACCCCTGGGGTAACCGGCGTGTCTTCCAACTCGGCGACAAGCGTCGAGATCTCATCGGCAGCAGAGGCTTCGGCAGGGGCGGCAGCCACAAGCGAGGTCGGCCGCTCGCGGCCCGGCGCCGAATGCGGCAGCGGGATGCGGGACATGTCGAGCGCTGCGACCTCGGTCGCCGGCGCCTCTGTGGCGGGAACGGGCGCCTTGCCGACTTCCGCCGGCGGCGTCGGGGCATTGGTGTCGAAGGTATCGCGCATCGGCAGAGGAACGCCGGCGGCGAGAAGATTCGGACGGCTGCTTGGGACCATCGCGGCGACCGCGATTTCGGCAGCTGGCGTCGGCCGGGCCGGCGGCGCGACCGCACGGGCGGGCTGCGCGGCCGGACGCTCGACCTTGCGGGTCGCCGGCGTGTTCTGCGCGACCTCGGCGTCGGCGATATCGTCTTCCTCGTCAGCCCCGCCGCCGAAGAGAGCGGCGAAAAGGGTCTTGCCTCCGCCGCTGTTCTGCGTGGATGCGCTGGCATTGGCGACCTGGATCGCGCTGGAACCCTTGCGGGCCTTGTAGGAGGCGAGGGCGGCCGCGTAGCCTGGAAGCGGCTTGCCGTCGGTCGGCACGTGCACGGTGTTGCCATTCGGGAAGACGGCGGCGAGTTCCCGGCGGCTCATGCGCGGCCAGTGGCGGGCATTGCCGACGTCGAAATGCACAAAGGGCGAACCGGAGCGCGGATAATAGCCGACGCCGCCGACCTGCATCTTCAGGCCGATCTCGCGCATCTTCTTCAGCGGCACGTCGGGGATGAAGAAATCGAGGGCGCGGCCGGCGGTGTGCTGGCTTTCCTTGGCGACGCCCGAGGAACGCGAGCGCAGCATGCTGTTCGTCGCTGGCGAGCGATAGCCACAGATGACATTGATGTAGTCGCGCGAGCCGGACTGGCGATAGGCCTCCCAGATCAGGTCGAGAAGCCGCGTGTCCATATTGGTTGGCTTGGCCTTGCGCCAGTCGCGCAGGAACCAGTTGATCTTCTTCAGTCCCTCGGCGCTGTAGCGCCCGTTGACCTTGTAGGGGATCGACGCCTTTTCCTTGGTGTGGAGATTATAGAACTTCAACGTCCGGGTTTCAGCCCGTGTCGACACCGAGCCGGCAGCGAGCATGAGCGCGCAAAGGGCGGCGGTCGAGGCTACGCGAACTGCCGCGCGGCCGACAACGTCGGTCATTCCCCACATATGAAACCCGTCCCCTCAAAAGTCGACATCGCCTGCGATCCCTCAGACCCGGTGCCTGATCGCGCAGGATAATCAGCAATCGTCTCTTCAGCCGAGACTGCGGCGTGAAGATGACGCATATCGCATTTGACTCCAATTTCAAAAGAAAAGGGTTAACGGAATGTATCGCCGGGCAAAGTATCGACTGCCTGGCGCAAGGTTCGGGCGTTGCCGAACCTTGCAGGGCCGGCATGACGCGCTGTCGCCACATTCTCGCGCTGCCGAAAGAGGCGCCCGCCGCAGCGCATCGAGCAAGACCACGGACGCCGTGTCGGCATGATTGCGGAAACTGCCATGCTTATCGGTCGATTTGGTCGACACGTGCATGTCCGACACATACATGCACGTGAACCGACGCCGCCATTCGCCATGGCCTTTTCCCGTTCAACCAGGAATTTGGCCCGTACGACCAGGAATATGGATGACCGATATCTTCGCCAATCTCCCGCGCTCCGCCATCGCTTCGGCTGCATCCGGCAGCGACAGCCTGCCCGAGTGGGATCTCGACGATCTCTACAAAGGCATGGATGCGCCGGAGATCGAAGCCGATCTCCTCAAGGGGGCCGCCATGGCAACTGCGTTTCAGGCGCGCTGGCGCGGGATCCTTGCCGAGGAGGCGAACCAGCCCGGCGGCGGGGGGATCGCCGATGCCCTGAAGGCGCTGGAGGCGCTGGAAGAGATTCTCGGCCGGCTGGTCTCCTACGCCGGGCTGATCTATTCCGGCGATACCTCCGATCCCGCGCGCGCCAAGTTCTACGGCGACATCCAGTCGGAGATCACCGACATCTCGTCGAAACTCCTGTTCTTTCCGCTGGAGATGAACCGCCTGCCGGACGACGCGCTCGACGCGGCGATGGCCGCCAATCCGGCGCTGGCGCACTACCGCCCGTGGATCGTCGACCTGCGCAAGGACAAGCCCTTCCAGCTCGAAGACAGGGTCGAGGAACTTTTCCACGACAAGTCGGTGACCGGCCACGGGGCCTGGAACCGCCTGTTCGACGAGACGATGACGGCGCTGCGATTCGACGTCGACGGCGAGGACCTGGCGCTGGAGGAGACGCTGAACCTCCTGCAGGACGAGAGCCGCGACCGCCGCAAGGCAGCGGCCCTGGCACTGGCCAAGGTGTTCGGCGAGAATCTCAGGATTTTCACCCTCATCACCAACACGCTCGCCAAGGACAAGGAGATCTCCGATCGCTGGCGCGGCTTCAAGGATGTCGCCGAGAGCCGGCATCTGGCCAACCGGGTCGAGCCGGCGGTCGTCGATGCACTGGAGAGTGCCGTCGTCGCCAGCTATCCCGCCATCTCGCATCGCTACTACGCCCTGAAGGCGAAGTGGCTCGGCCTCCCGCAGCTGGAATACTGGGACCGCAACGCGCCGCTTCCGGACGGCGCACGCCGCAACATTTCCTGGGACGAGGCTCGCGAGACGGTGCTCGCCGCCTATTCCGGCTTCTCGCCCGACATGGCCGCCATCGCCGGAAAATTCTTCGATCGGCACTGGATCGATGCGGCGACCCGGCCCGGCAAGTCACCGGGCGCCTTCGCCCATCCGACGGTCCCCTCGGTCCACCCCTATGTCCTGCTGAATTACCTCGGCAAGCCGCGCGACGTGATGACCCTGGCGCACGAGCTGGGTCACGGCGTCCATCAGGTGCTGGCCGGCCCCCAGGGAGCCCTGATGGCGCCGACGCCGCTGACGCTGGCCGAAACCGCCTCCGTCTTCGGCGAGATGCTGACCTTCCGCTCCCTCCTCGACGGAGCGAAGACGCCACTGGAGCGAAAGACACTGCTCGCCTCCAAGGTCGAGGACATGATCAACACCGTTGTGCGCCAGATCGCCTTCTATCGCTTCGAGCGCGAATTGCATCAGGAGCGGCGCAAAGGCGAGCTGACCTCGGACCGGATCGGCGAGATCTGGGTGGCGGTGCAGAAGGAGAGCCTCGGGCCGTCGATCCATCTGGATGCCGGCTACGAGACCTTCTGGACCTATGTCCCGCACTTCATCCATTCGCCGTTCTACGTCTACGCCTATGCCTTCGGCGACTGTCTCGTGAACTCGCTCTACGCGGTCTACCAGAACTCCGAGGACGGCTTTCAGGAGAAATACTTCGCCATGCTGAAAGCCGGTGGAACGAGGCATCATTCCGAGCTTCTCGCACCCTTCGGCCTCGACGCCTCCGACCCGTCCTTCTGGTCGCGCGGACTCGCCGTCATCTCCGGATTCATCGACGAGTTGGAGACGCTCGGCGGCTGAAGGGCCCGATCCCTGCGGTCTTTCTGACGGCGCACCGAGCATCGTTGCCACAAACGTCGGCCGCGATAAGCTCAACCGGGTCACCGCGCTCTCGTTGCGTGCGGCCGAAAAAACATGTCAAAGGAAACACGCCGATAGGAAAGGCCACGCCCTGCATTAAATGCTGAGGCACCGCCGCGCGTCTTTCCTTTGGCTCCGATATGCTCTAGCCGCAGGCGAGCAGACACGGTGCGACCTTGAGGGCCGCACCGCTCTTCGAAAGGATTAGCCGCCATGGCGAATGATAAGCATCCGATCCACGGCAGCATCACCGGGCCGATCGTCATGATCGGCTTCGGGTCGATCGGTCGCGGAACGCTGCCGCTGATCGAGCGCCATTTTCACCACGACACGTCGCGCTTCACCGTCATCGACCCCCGCGACGACGATCGCAAGCTGCTCGACGACCGCGGCATCGCTTTCGTCCACCGGAAGCTGACGCGCAAGAATTACGAGGAGATCCTGACGCCGCTGCTTACCAAGGGCGAGGGGCAGGGTTTCTGCGTCAACCTTTCGATCGACACCGGCTCGCTCGACATCATGAGGCTCTGCCGCGAACTCGGCGTGCTCTATATCGACACCGTCATCGAGCCGTGGCTTGGCTTCTACTTCGACGACACGATCTCCAATGCCGAACGCACCAATTATGCGCTGCGCGAGACCTTGAAGAAGGAACAGCGCAAGAGCCCTGGCGGCACCACGGCCGTCTCCTGCTGCGGCGCCAATCCGGGCATGGTCTCCTGGTTCGTCAAGCAGGCGCTCCTCGATGTCGCCGCCGAGATCGGCAGCGACATCGAGGAGCCAGCCTACAACGACCGCGAGGGCTGGGCGAAGCTCATGAAGAAGGTCGGCGTGAAGGGGATCCATATCGCCGAGCGCGACACCCAGCGTGCCAAACGGCCAAAGCCGATCAACATGTTCTGGAACACCTGGTCTGTCGAGGGACTGATCTCGGAAGGCATGCAGCCGGCGGAGCTCGGCTGGGGCACGCACGAAAAGTGGATGCCGAAGAACGCCAAGACGCACAAGAAGGGCCATGGCGCCGGAATCTTCCTGGAGCAGCCTGGCGGCAACACCCGGGTTCGCAGCTGGTGCCCAACCCCAGGGCCGCAGTATGGCTTCCTCGTCACCCACAACGAGGCGATCTCGATATCGGACTATTTCACCGTCCGCGACAAGCATGACGAGGTCACCTACCGACCGACGTGCCATTATGCCTACCACCCCTGCAACGACGCGGTGCTGTCGCTGCACGAGCTCTTCGGCGCGGCGGGCCGGATCCAGCCGGCGCAGCACATCCTCACCGAGGACGAACTCGTCGACGGCATCGACGAACTCGGCGTGCTTCTCTTCGGCCACGCCAAGAACGCCTACTGGTACGGCTCGCAGCTCTCGCTGGCCGAGGCGCGCAAGCTCGCGCCCTATCAGAACGCGACCGGGATGCAGGTCACGTCGGCGGTTCTCGCCGGCATGGTGTGGGCGCTGGAGAATCCGCAGGCCGGCATCGTCGAGGCCGACGAGATGGACTACAAGCGGTGCCTCGAAGTCCAGCGACCCTATCTCGGACCCGTGCGCGGCTACTATACCGACTGGACGCCGCTGACCGATCGCCCCGGGCTCTTCCCCGAACATCTGGACGAGAGCGATCCCTGGCAGTTCAAGAATATTCTGGTTCGCTGACTTCAGGGTAAGGCACGAAAAACAAATGGTTTCTATCAGTTGGGACATCTGGTCATTTCGGCCGCCCGCTGTAGGATGATTCTTGGCGAACGTTGTGGTTGGGGGGGCATGGATGACCGACATCCATGACGATGCGGATGTGAGACGCGAAATTGTCAAGGACGTCATGGATGCCGTGATGTCCGGCAAGGTCGCCAGCATCGCGCGCCATCTCGCGCCGAGTGCCGTCTTTTCCAGCCGCAGCAATGCGGGGATCATCGATGCGCCATGGTTCGGCCGCATGGAGGGTGAGTTCCGGCTGACGGGCGAGGAGGAGGCGAAGGCCTTTCTCGGCGAGATGCTCCGGCGCGCCAGCTATATCTCCTACGAGGAGCGCGGCATCATCGTCGAGGACGACCAGGCCGCCTGCCTCTGCGACTGGACGCGCCGCGACGAACGCAACGGCTCGCTCGTCACCGGCACGACCATGTACTGGTTCGTCTTCAACAGCAGCCTGCAGATCCGCTCGATCGAGACGATCGGTTCGATTCACTCCGTCATTCCCGCGTTCAATCCCGAGCCGGCTGTCTGACGCGATCCGCCCGTCCGCCTGCCAGACCCGCTGGCGATGACAGCCCGTCCAATGTCTTGTAAACCTCATTCCATCGTCCTCCGGAGTTCCACCATGCGCCGCGCCCCGTTGATCGCCGTCATGTCCGCCCTCGTGATGCTGGGCGCCTGCCAGTCGCAGGGCGTGCGAAATGCCAGTCTTGCCCCCGCGCCGGTCCGGCCGCAGGGGATCGAGGGCAGTTGGGCGTCGGTCGGCGGCCCGGTCGCCTACAACGCCAATTTTTCCGGCGGCAATTTCACCTCGGCCGAGGCCGGCACGGGTGCCTTGCTGGCCTCGGGAAGCTACCGGTCGATCGGCCCCGGCCAGGTGACCATCGATTACACGTCGAAGCTGCGGGGCACGCGGGTCGCGGCGAACTGCAACCAGGTCGACGTCGATCGGCTGGCCTGCGCGTCCTCGAACGGCAGCCGGTTCGAGTTTACCCGCCGCGGTTGACGGCAAGACAGGCCGGCGCAGCGGGGCAGGGCTCCAGGCGCCGGCTGCGTGCGAAGATCGGTCGCGTACCGTTTCATCGAAGGCGCCGCTAGGGTCGCGCCGAAGTCGGTCGGCCTCTGGGGCGCGACGCACTGCATGATCGGGAAATCGCACGAATGAATGCTCACACGCTTGATACTGGACGCTCCATCGGTCCGCTGCCGGTCGGCCATCCTCCCGTCATGCCGAAGAAGGTCGGGGTGCTCCTCGTCAATCTCGGCACGCCGGATGGCACGACCTATCGGCCGATGCGGCGCTACCTCAAGGAGTTCCTGTCCGACAAGCGTGTCATCGAATGGCCGCGCCTGCTCTGGTATCCGATCCTTTACGGTATCGTCCTCAACACAAGGCCGACGAAATCGGGCAAGGCCTATGCCTCGATCTGGAACGAGGAGCTGAACGAGTCGCCGCTGCGCACCTTCACGCGGGCCCAGGGCGAGAAGCTCGCCATCCGCATGGCCGGCAGCACGACCGTCGTCGTCGACTGGGCCATGCGCTACGGCCAGCCCTCGATCGCCGAGCGTACCGATGCGTTGATGGCCGAGGGCTGCGAGCGCATTCTCGTCTATCCGCTCTACCCCCAGTACTCCGCCTCGACCACGGCGACCGTCAACGACAAGTTCTTCGAGCACATGATGACCAAGCGCTGGATGCCGGCGGTGCGCACGGTTCCGGCCTATCACGACGATCCGGTCTATATCGACGCGCTCGCCCGCTCGATCGAGAAGCACCTGGCGACGCTCGACTTCGAGCCCGAACGCGTGATCACCACCTATCACGGCATCCCGCAGAGCTATTTCCGCAAGGGGGATCCGTACCACTGCCACTGCCAGAAGACCTCGCGCCTGCTGGAGCAGCGCCTCGGCTGGCCGAAGGGCCGGCTGATGACGACCTTCCAGTCGCGGTTCGGACCTGAGGAATGGCTGCAGCCCTACACCGACAAGACGGTCGAGGCGCTGGCCAAGGAAGGCATCAAGAGCATCGCCATCCTCAATCCCGGTTTCGTTTCCGACTGCCTGGAGACGCTGGAAGAGATCGCGGTGGAAGCGGGCGAGATCTTTCTCCACAATGGCGGCGAGAAATTCAGCCACATCCCCTGTCTCAACGACAGCGAGGAAGGCATGGACGTGATCGAGTCGATGGTCCGGCGGGAACTTCTCGGCTGGGTCGGGTGAGCCGGTCGGAGCCGTGGCACCAGTAAGACTTCCGGCGGTCACGTCGTTGACAGGGTCGGATGCTAGGCTGAGACTCGCGCGATGAGATCCCTTCGCCCTTCCAGCCGCTCGTCATGCAAGGATCGTTCATGTTTCGCCAAGTTTTGAAAATCTGGCGCCCGATGATGGGAACCGCCGCGCCGGCGGTCGCTTTTCTTGCCCTCTTGTCGCCGCTGGCGGCGACGGAGGCGAAGGCCGATTTCCGCGTCTGCAACGGCACGCAGGAACTCGTCGGCGTTGCCATCGGCTATCGCGCCGAGGCCGGCTGGACGACCGAGGGCTGGTGGCGCATCCCGGCCACGTCCTGCAAGGTGATCATCGAGGGCACCTTGTCGTCGCGCTACTACTACCTCTACGCCGAGGATGCCGAGGGCAAGGGACGCTGGGCCGGGTCGGTCAATCTCTGCATCGCCGAAAACGAGTTCAAGATCACCGACGTGAAGGATTGTTTCGCGCGCGGCTATCAAAAGATGGGCTTCCGAGAGTATGACACGGGCGAACAGGGGAGCTGGATGGTTCAACTGACCGAAACGCCACGCGGGGGAACAGCAACGCCATGAGACGCAATCGCCGAGTTAAGATCCTTGCGACCCTCGGGCCGGCCTCCTCCGAGGAGGCGATGATCCGCAAGCTTCACGAGGCGGGCGCCGACGTCTTCCGCATCAATATGAGCCATACCGACCACGACACCATGCGCGAGCTGGTCCGCCGTATCCGCTCGGTCGAACTTGCTGTCGGCCGTCCGATCGGCATTCTCGCCGATCTGCAGGGGCCGAAACTGCGCGTCGGCAAATTCAAGGGCGGGACCGTGACGCTGGCGCTCGGCCAGCATTTCACCCTCGACGACAATCCCGAGGAAGGCGACGAGACGCGCGTCTTCCTGCCCCATCCGGAAATCCTGGAGGCCGTGCAGGTCGGTCACCGTCTCTTGATCGACGATGGCCGGTTGCAGCTTCTGGTGCTGGAGACCGACAACAAGCACATCCGTTGCAAGGTCGTCGCCGGCGACAAGATTTCCAACCGCAAGGGCGTCAGCCTTCCCGACACCCTCCTGTCGAGCGGCGCGCTGACGGAAAAGGATCGCAAGGATCTCGACGCGGTTCTCGCCGTCGGTGACGTCGACTGGGTCGCGCTCTCCTTCATCCAGCGTCCCGAGGATCTCGCCGAGGCCCGCAAGATCTCGCGGGGCCGCGTCGCGCTCATGTCGAAGATCGAGAAGCCGCAAGCCGTCGAACGGCTCGACGAGATCATCGAACTCTCGGACGCCATCATGGTGGCGCGCGGCGATCTCGGCGTCGAGCTGCCGCTGGAAATGGTGCCGTCGATCCAGAAGCGCATCACCCGCGCCGCCCGCAAGGCAGGCAAGCCGGTGGTCGTTGCCACGCAGATGCTGGAATCAATGATCACCGCGCCGGTGCCGACCCGCGCCGAAGTGTCGGACGTCTCGGTCGCCGTCTACGAAGGCGCCGACGCCATCATGCTCTCGGCCGAATCGGCGGCGGGCAACTATCCGGTCGAGGCGGTGGCGACGATGAACCGGATCGCCGAGCAGATCGAGCAGGATCCGCTCTATTCCGGCATCATCCTGGCTCAGCGCTCCGAGCCGGAAGCAACCGGTGCCGATGCCGTGTCGCTGGCGGCGCGGCAGATGGCCGAGACGCTGCACGTCGCGGTCATCGTCACCTATACCGCGACGGGCACGACGGGACTGCGCACCGCCCGCGAGCGGCCGATGACGCCCATCCTCGCGCTCTCGCCGGTGCTCTCCACCGCCCGCCGCCTGTCGCTCTGCTGGGGCCTGCACTGCGTCGTCACCGAGGACGCCTACGAACTGGACGCGATGATCGACACGGCCTGCCGTATCGCCGTCGAGGAAGGCTATGCCCGTGCCGGCGAGCGGGTGATCATCACCGCCGGCGTGCCGCTGCGCATTCCGGGCTCCACCAACATGCTGCGCATCGCGCATATCGGGTCGGACGGCCTTTCGGCGGTCTGATCGACGCGGATCGAGAGGGAGACGGCACGCTTCATGGCACGGTGCCGGCTCCTACTGCCTGGGCTGCGGCCCGCTTCAGCCGGCTGCCTGGCTTTCGCTTGCAAGGAGCGGTGGGCTCAGATGCGCTGCCCAGCGAGTTCCTCCGAGAGCCGGCCGACGGCATCCTGGGCGCCTTTCAGCGTCGGATAGATCTCGAGCACCCTGACATAGGCCTCCAGAGCCTGAGCCTTGCGGTCGGTCGCCTCGAGAATGGCGCCAAGCCCCATCAGCGCGCCGAAATGACGGGGTTCGAGCTGCAGCGTCCGCTCGATGTCGGCCAGCGACTTGCCGTAATCGCTGGCGATGTAGTTGAGGGTGGCACGCCGGTTCCACGCCTCGGCAAAATCCGGCTTCATCAAGATGGCCTGATCGAGGAAGTCGAAGGCGGCGCCATTGCGCTTGTCCGTCACCGCTTCGCCGGCCCAGATCAGCATCAGGTCGGCGGTCGCGCTGCCGCTGGCGGCCCATTCCGCCTGGATCTTGTCGACCGTTCTGTCCGCGGTGGCGCTGGTCGACGCTCGCTTCAGATCGGCAAACAACGCGTCCAGTCGCTCGACCCGGCTTGCCGGATCCTTGTCGGGCAACGGGCTGGACGATTCGGCCGAGGGGGCGGGGGAGGGCCTGGCTGCAGGCGGTGTCGGCCGTGGCGCGGGGCCTGGCGGCGCGTCGACGCCCGGCAGTTGTGCTGCCGAAGGTGGCCTCTCCGTGATCGCCGGATCGACGCCCTGCGCGGCAGCGGCAAAGGACAGACAGATGAAGGTCAGACAATAGAAAGGGCGCATGCGGAAGAACATATCCTCGCGCAGCGCGCCGTCAATGCAAAATTTCTGCAATCGCCCGTGATCGCCGCGTCGCCCCTGGCGACCCGGCGACGAGCCTCAGCCCTGACGGGCCTTGAAGCGCGGCGCGACCTTGTTGATGATGTAGACGCGACCCTTGCGACGAACCAGGCGGTTGGCGCGGTGGCGACCCTTCAGGGACTTCAGCGAGTTCTTGATCTTCATCGTCTTACCGTCGGTCGGTGTGCGGGGAGCGACCGGGTTTCCCCTGGCGGGCGCTCAATGAAAAGCGCGCTGTTGCCAGCGCGCCGTGGTTGGTTTGGGGAGTAGCCGCGTGTCACCGGATTGTCAACGAAGGACTGGTCCCCACGGCGTCTGAGGGCGCCTAATTCCGGTGATTGAGGCTGCCGAGCGGATGGACGCGGGTCAGGTGCCCCATCTTGCGCCCCTGCCGTGCCTCGCCCTTGCCGTAGACGTGCAGGAGCAGGTTCGGCTCGGCGGCGAGCGCGAGCGCGTCGGCGATCTCGCTGCCGACGAGATTGTCCATCACCGCGTCGAAGTGGCGGGCGGTCGCCCCGAGCGGCAGTCCGGCGACGGCGCGGATGTGCTGCTCGAACTGCGAGATCAGGCAGGCCGCCTCCGTCCAGTGCCCCGAATTGTGGACGCGCGGCGCGATCTCGTTGACGACGAGATCCCCGCCGCTGACGAAGAACTCGACGCCGATGACGCCGACATAGCCGAGCCGTTCGAGGATGGTGGCGGCGATCGCCTGAGCGGCGCGCGCGGTCTCCGGCGCGATGCGGCCGGGCACGGTGGAGCGTTTGAGAATGCCGAGCGAATGGACGTTCTCGGCCGGGTCGTAGGCGGTCACGGTGCCGTCCTGGCCGCGCGCCGCGATGACCGAGAGCTCGAAGTCGAACGCCACCTTGCGCTCGAGAATCGCCGGCACGCCGCCGAGACTGGCGAAGAGGTCGCCATGCGGGCTCTTCCTTCGGACCGTCGCCTGTCCCTTGCCGTCGTAGCCGAGGCGCCGGGTTTTCAGGATGCAGTCGCCGTCGAACTCGATGAGCGCGTGGTCGAGCTCCTGAGCATCGTCGATCGCCCGCCATTCGGCCGTCGAAACCCCAATGCCGTTGAGAAAGGCCTTTTCGACGACCCTGTCCTGCGCGACCTCGAGTGCGTCGATCGGGGGGAAGACCGGCACGACGCCTGAGAGCGCCCGGATCGGCGCCACCGGGACGTTTTCGAACTCGTAGGTGGCAACGCTGCAGCGCTCGGCGAGGCGCTTGAGAGCGCTCACATCGTCATAGGCCGCGGCGATGACCTCGCTGGCGGCTTGCGCGGCGCAGCAGGCGGGATCCGGGTCGAGAACCACGGTGCGAAAGCCGAGCCGCGCCGCCGCAAGGGCCAGCATGCGGCCGAGCTGGCCGCCGCCGATGATGCCGATGGTGGCGCCGAGTTCCTCCCGCATCAGCCGATCTCCGCCGGTTCGTCGGCGACGGCGGCCGTCTGGGCCGCCCGCCATGCGTCGAGCCGTCCGGCAAGCGCCCGATCGCCGAGTGCCAGGACGCTGGCCGCCAGCAGCGCCGCGTTGATCGCGCCAGAACGGCCGATGGCAAGCGTGCCGACCGGAATGCCGGCGGGCATCTGGACGATCGACAGGAGGCTGTCCTGGCCGGACAGCGCCTTGGATTCGATCGGCACGCCGAAGACGGGCAGCGGCGTCAGCGCGGCCGTCATGCCCGGCAGATGCGCCGCTCCGCCGGCACCGGCGATGATGATCTTGAAGCCGTTGTCGCGCGCCGTCCTGGCGAACTCGAAAAGCCGTTCCGGCGTGCGGTGGGCCGAGACGATGCGGGTGGAAAAAGAAATGCCGAGCGCTTCCAGCGTGTCGGCCGCATGCTTCATCGTCGGCCAGTCCGACTGGCTGCCCATGATCACGGCGACGTCGGCGAGGGCCGCCGTCACGCGCTGATGTCCGGAATGATCTGGTCTTCGACGTCCTGCAGGCGATCCTTCACGGCGAGCTTCTTCTTCTTCATCCGCTGGATCTGCAGGCGGTCGCAGCCGAGAATTTCCATGGCATTGATGGCCGCGTCGAAGTCGGCGTGCTCCTGTCGCAGGCGCGATGCCTGCAGCCGCAATGCCGCCTGTTCCTGATCCCCCATCGAAGGTCCCTTCGGTGCCTCTGTCGGTTCCGCGCTGGCGCCCCGACATTCCACGCTGTCTCGTCGACGTTCGATTAACAGCCCTCACGCTTTTGCGAAACAGGAAGCTTGCGCTGGTTCGACACTGCGAATGTTTTATGACAGAATCGCCGCTTCGGGACGCGATCCCGCGAGGGAAACGGGCCGAGACGGAAGCGAATCGAAAGGAGCGACTATGTCATTGCACGTGCATATTGCGACGTTGGAAAACCGACATTCTGCCCTCGAAAGCGAAATCGCCGCGGCGAAGACCAAGCCTGCGATGGATGACGCACAGATTCGCGAACTCAAGCGACGTAAACTGCAGCTGAAAGACGAGTTGGAGCGCCTGCGAAACAGCTGACCGCTGCTTTGCAGCCCGGACGCGGCTCCTGCCGCGCCCGGGATCGATAGGGCCGCCGCCGCCGCGCTTGACGCGAACCTGGCCGCCGCCGTCACGCCACGCAATCCCAAGACATCGCCCGCCTTTGATCCATCCGCGACCGGGCGATGGCTGCCACCCTGCATGCCGACGGGGTCGCTCGATTTTTGCGTGATGGCCCCGACCTTCATCGCGATTCGGCAATAATTTTCATCACGCTGGCCGCACAATCGCGCGATAAGGAAAGCTGGCTATCGTCGATGCCTGCCGGACATTTCGCCGTGTCGCCGGACGGATCTACGGCGCGGCCAGAGAGATGACGGCGTCGTAGACGAGCTTCAGGCCGACCGGAATGAGCAGCGCGTAGCTGATGAGATAAAAGCGCTCGGGCTTCGTGCGGCGGACGAGCCAGACGCCTGCGAGCGTGGCCAGGGGCGCCAGGGGCAGAAGGATCGCCGAGGTCGTCAGGTTGGCGGCGGAGAACTGGCCGAGCAGGAAGTAGGGAACGAGCTTCACGGCGTTCGTCACGGCAAAGAAGATCACGGTCGTGCCGGCATACACCGCCGGGACGAGCCGGAGCGGCATGACGTAGACCTGGAACGGTGGTCCGCCGGCATGGGTGGCGAAACTGGTGAAGCCCGAGACGACGCCCCAGAAGATGCCGCTCAGCCGGCCGGGCTTGCGCGCCTGCGTAAGGTGGCGGGCAAAGACGAACCAGTTCAGGCCGAAGGCGAGGCACAAGATCCCGATGAGAAGACGGGTGCCGTCGGCGGAGACCATCGTTGCCGTAAAGAAGCCGAGACCGACGCCGACGACCGAGGCCGGCAGGATCAGCCAGAGCACCCTCCTGTCGAAGCTGCCCCGCCAGGCCATGAGCCCGACGACATCCATGACGATGAGGATTGGCAGCATGATCCCGGCCGCCGTGACCGGCGAGATCGCCAGCGCCATCATCGGTACGCCGAGCAACGAGATCGAGCCGCCGAAACCGCCCTTGGAGAGCCCGACCAGAATGACGGCCGGCACGGCCAGGAGATAGAAGACGGGATCGGAAATCATGTGATGCGCAATCGGGGAGGGCGGCAGGGGATGCCGCGTTCTGGATTTCGCGATAGCCCTTGGCGCCATCGGCAGCAAGCACCGGGAGCCCGTGCGGGGCAGATCCGGAAGGGCAGAAACCCTGAAACCGGCCGTGTCCCGATCGGGAGACGTGATGCTTTGCACCCGTGCCTGCTTCCGGCCTATGATGGGGCGCGGTGCCGCGGCCGGGAAACTGGCCGCCGTCGCCTCCCACCCCATCATCGACCGGTCATGTCCATGCGCGCAGATTTCATTCGTCCCCGTCTCGTCCTCGTGACCACGCCGCTTCCCGACGGGGAGGCCGGCGTCGAGGCCCTGCGCGCGGCGCTGGGCGCCGGCGACGTCGCCTCCGTCATCCTCGCGGCGGCGGGGCGTGGCGCCGATGCCTTCCAGGATTTCGCCGAGCCGCTGGTGCCGATGATCCAGGACTATGGCGCCGCCGCCATCATCGCCGACGATACGCGCTGCGCCGGCCGTGTCAGGGCCGATGGGCTGCATGTCTCGGGCGGCGACGTCGAGACGTTGACGGAGACCATGGCGCGCTTTTCGCCCAAGCTCATCGTCGGCGCCTCCGGCTTCACGCTGCGCCACGAGGCGCTGGAGGCCGGCGAGCGCATGCCGGACTATCTCTTCTTCGGGCGCCTCGGCGGCGACGACGTGGATCTGGCGGACGCCGACGCGCTCGAAATGGCCGAATGGTGGGCCGAGATCGTCGAGATCCCCTGTATCGTCATGGGGGGGCGCGACATCGAATCGACGCGGCAGGCCGCCGAAACCGGCGCCGAATTCGTCGCGCTGTCGGCCGCCGTGCTGCAGGATCCGGGAACCGCTGCGGCGATGGTCGTGCGCGCCAACGCCATCATCGACGCCGTCGCAGAAAGCGTCGCGGCATGACCAGGGCGCGCTTTGGCATTGCCCTTGCCGTCACCGGCTGGGCCTTCCTCGCGGCCAGCCCCGCGTCGGCCCAGACGTCGGAGGCGCCGGTTCCCACGGCGAACCCGTCGGCCGCCGCCGCTCCCGCTGCAACGCCTGACACGGCGGCGCCTACCCCGGCCGGGACCAATCTGGCCTACGGTGCCTATCAGCGCGGGCTTTACCTGACGTCGCGGCGGCTTGCCGAACCGCTTGCCAATCTCGGCGATCCCGCCGCGCAGACGCTTCTGGGCGAGATCTATTCGCGCGGCCTCGGCGTGCCGCGGGACGAGAAGGCGGCAGCGCGCTGGTACGAGGCGGCGGCCCATTCGGGCAGTGCCGAAGGGCAATTCCGCTTTGCGCTGCTGCTTCTCGACGGCAAGAGCGTGCCGCAGGACCTCGCCAAGGCCCAGGACCTGATGAAGGCCGCCGCCGATGCCGGCATTCCGCTCGCGCAGTACAATTACGGCCAGATGCTGATCCAGGCCTCGCCGACATCCGGCTTCGCCGCCGCGCGGCCCTATTTCGAGAAGTCGGCCAAGGCCGGCATTGCCGACGCGCAGTACGCCATGGCGCAGATCCACATCTATGGCCGGGGCATGGCGGCGCCGGACCTCGATACCGCCCGGTCGTGGCTGCTGGCGGCCGCGATCAACGGCCAGGACACCGCCCAGATCGAGCTCGGCATCTGGCTGATCAACGGCAAGGGCGGACCGGCCAACCCCGCCGAGGGCGCCGGCTGGCTGCGCCGCGCGGCCGCCCACGGCAATCCGATCGCCATGAACCGTCTCGCCCATCTCTACAAGGACGGGATCGGCGTGGCGGCCGACAAGGCGGAGGCGGCGAAATGGTCTGTTCTCGCCAAGCGCGCCAACAACACCGACGCCGCGCTCGACACGTTTTTCCGCAATCTCGACGAGGCGATGCAGCGCGGCGCGCTCGATGCCGCCAACCGGTTCCGGGCGAGTTGAGCGGCCCGACGGCCGGGCGCGGACTTGAACGACCCGGATTTTTATGGTCTTCAGCCGCGAAGGCCCGGCAGGCCGCCATCATTCGAGTGCAAAGATGAAGATCAACGGCAACGAAATCCGTCCCGGCGACGTGGTCGAGCATGCCGGCGGCCTCTGGGCGGCCGTCCGGACCGCGCATGTGAAGCCGGGCAAGGGCGGCGCCTTCAACCAGGTCGAGCTGAAGAACCTCATCGACGGCACGAAGCTCAACGAGCGCTTTCGGGCCGCCGAGACGGTCGAGCGCATTCGCCTGGAGATGAAGGACTTCACCTTTCTCTATGCCGAGGGCGAGTCCCTCGTCTTCATGGACATCGAGAGCTACGAGCAGCTCGAGCTGCAGAAGGATTTCGTCGGCGACCGTGCCGCCTTCCTGCAGGACGGCATGAAGGTCACGGTGAAGATGCACGAGGAGCGCGCGATCGGCATCGCGCTGCCCGACCAGGTGACGCTGCTGATCACCGAGGCCGATCCGGTGGTCAAGGGTCAGTCGGCGAGTTCTTCCTACAAGCCGGCTGTGATGGAGAACGGCATCCGCGTGATGGTCCCGCCCTTCATCGATGCCGGCGAGCGGATCGTCGTCGACACCAACGAGATCACCTACGTCCGGCGCGCCGACTGAGGCGCCGGGGCACCGCGGGTCTGCGGTTGCCAGGCCCTGACAGGTGACGCTTCGAGGTGGCCCGCTCGCTGCGGTGCCGCCTTTCGGGATTTGTCTGGGCGGTCCGCGTGACGCGGTGCCGCCCTTGAAGATTTGAAGGTACGACCATGGCCCGTTCGCCGCTTCTCAACGTGATGACGCAGACCGCGATGAAGGCGGGCCGCTCGCTGACGCGCGATTTCGGCGAGGTGCAGAACCTTCAGGTCTCGATGAAGGGCCCGGCCGACTTCGTCTCCAACGCCGACCGCAATGCCGAGGAGATCGTCTTCCAGGAACTGTCGCGCGTCCGGCCCGACTGGGGCTTCCTGATGGAGGAGCGCGGCGCCATCGAGGGCAAGGACAGCCAGCACCGCTGGATCGTCGATCCGCTCGACGGCACCACCAACTTCCTGCACGGCGTCCCGATGTTCGCCGTCTCGATCGCGCTCGAGCGCGACGGCGAGATCGTCGCCGGCGTCGTCTTCAATCCCGCGAGCGACGAGCTCTATTCGGCCGAGAAGGGCGGCGGCGCCTTCCTCAACGATCGCCGCATCCGCGTCGCGGCCCGCCAGAAGCTGCCCGAGGCGCTGATCGGCGCCGGCGCGCCCTTCCTCGGCAAGGGCGACCACGCCCGCTTCCTGTACGAGATGCGCCACATGATGGCCGAGACCGCCGGCATCCGCCGCATGGGCGCGGCCTCGCTCGACCTCGCCTATGTCGCCGCGGGGCGCTTCGACGGATTCTGGGAGCGCGGCCTGTCGCCCTGGGACGTCGCGGCCGGCGCGATCCTCATCCGCGAGGCCGGCGGCTTCGTCACCGGCATCGACGGCGCGAAGTTCGACCATGTCTCGGGCGAGGTCGCCTGCGGCAACGAATACATGCACAAAGCCTTGGTGGCGCAGCTGAAGATCGCCGACACCGCCTATCGCGGCACGCGCACCTGACATAACCTGCGCAAGACTGAGACATTCGGTCCGCTGCTGGTTCGACGCAGTCGGGCCGACGCTAAGCTGAACATGCGACGTTTCCCATTGCGGCAATGTCCGCTAGGCTGCGGCCCAGGCGCCAGAGCCCTCTCAGGATAGTCGGAAGCGGAATGCAGGTCTTCAGTTCTCCCAAGGACACCACGCCGCAGACAGAAGGGATCGGTTCGGAGAACCTCGCCAGTCCCATGGTCTTCCTGTGGTCGATGCTGGTCTTCCTGGCGCTGGTCGGCTTCGTCGCGGCGATCCTGTCGCGCCAGGTCCAGGCGGCCTTCGTCACCAATCCCGGACTGAACGGGCTGATTCTCGGCGTTCTCGCCATCGGCATCCTGCTCTCGCTGATGCAGGTGATCCGGCTGGCGCGTGAAGTTCGCTGGGTGAACGCCTATCGCGACGGCTCGAGCGAGTTCGAGACGATGCCCTCGCCGGTGCTCCTCGCGCCGATGCGGGCGATGATCGGCCGCCGCCGCCAGCTTGCCCTCACCACCCAGTCGATGACGGCGGTGCTGGATTCGGTCGCCACGCGTCTCGACGAGACGCGGGACATCGCCCGCTACCTCATCGGCCTCCTCGTCTTCCTCGGCCTCCTCGGCACCTTCTGGGGCCTCCTCGGGACCATCGGCTCGATCGGCAACACCATCCAGACGCTGGACCCGGGCGGCGGCGACGCGGCGAGCGTCCTCGATTCGCTGAAAGCGGGCCTTGCCGCCCCTCTCCAGGGCATGGGCACCGCCTTCTCGTCCTCGCTCTTCGGCCTGTCCGGCTCGCTGGTCCTCGGTTTCCTCGATCTGCAGGTCGGCCGGGCACAGAACCGTTTCTACACCGAGTTCGAGAACTGGCTGTCGTCGGTGACAGATGTCGGCGCCGACATGCTGCTGCCGCCGTCCACGGGCTCGACGCTGATCGGCACCGGCGGCGAAGAGATCCGGCTTCTTTCGGACAAGCTCAACAAGCTGGTGCAGGACCAGACGGCGAGCCCGCGCACCACCGCGGCGATGGCAAGCCTTGCGGAAAGCATCCAGGGCCTCGTCCAGCACATGCGCTCCGAGCAGCAGATGCTGCGCGACTTCGTCGAGACTCAGGCCGGTGAGCAGCGCGAACTGCGCAACGTGCTCGACCGGCTGTCGAAGGCGATCGGAACCGGACGGGACGGGAAGTAGCCATGGCACTGTCGCGGGGCCGCCGGACGCAGCGCACGGTCGATTACTGGCCGGGCTTCGTCGACGCGCTGTCGACGCTGCTTCTGGCCATCATGTTCCTGCTGTCGGTCTTCGTCCTGGCGCAGTTCCTTCTCAGCCGCGAGATCTCCGGGCGCGACACCGTTCTCGACCGGCTGAACTCGCAGATCAACGAGCTGACGCAGCTCCTCTCGCTGGAGCGCACCACGGGCCAGGATTTCCAGGACCAGATCGCGTCCCTGCAGGCTTCGCTGCAATCTTCCGAGACCGAGCGGTCGCGCTTGCAGCAGACGCTGGCCGAGGGCGGGGGCGCTGCGGCCGAGGCCAATGCGCGGGCCGGCGGCCTCGAGACGGCGCTGTCCGACCAGCGACAGATCTCGCAGCGCGCGGTGGCGCAGGTCGAACTCCTGAACCAGCAGCTGACGGCCCTGCGCCAGCAGATCGCGGCGCTCGAGACCGCGCTCGACGCGTCGGAGAATCGCGACAGGGAGAGTCAGACCCGCATCGCCGATCTCGGCAGCCGCCTCAACGTGGCGCTCGCCCAGCGCGTCCAGGAACTGTCGCGCTATCGCTCGGACTTCTTTGGACGTCTGCGGGAGATCCTGTCCGACCGTGAGAACATCCGCATCGTCGGCGACCGATTCGTCTTCCAGTCCGAGGTCCTCTTTCCGTCCGGATCGGACGTGCTGCAGGCTGCGGGCGAGACCGAGATGAAAAAGCTTGCCGAGGCCATCATCGAGCTCGCGCGCGAAATTCCCTCGGACATCAACTGGATCATTCGCGTCGACGGCCATACCGACAACATCCCGCTCAGTGGCACGGGCCGGTTTGCCGACAACTGGCAGCTCTCGACAAGTCGCGCCGCCTCGGTCGTGAAGTATCTGGTCAGCCAGGGCGCCCCCGCCAACCGCATGGCGGCCGCCGGGTTCGGCGAATTCCAGCCGATCGACGCGGAGAACACGCAGCAAGCGCGGGACCGGAACCGCCGCATCGAGCTGAAGCTGACCGAGCGCTGATCGGCTGCCGCTTTGCTGTCGCCGCCGGCGACACAAGGGGTGCCGCGCGCGGGCCGCGAGCGGGCGCGAAGAAGCTGGGCGGCCTATTCCGCCGCGCGCATCAAGTCGCTTGTCTCGAATTGCAGGCGGGCCAGCCGGGCGTAGAGGCCACCCGCGGCGATCAGTGACCGGTGCGTTCCCTCCTCGACGATCCGTCCGCCATCGATCACGAGGATTCTGTCGGCCTTGAGGACGGTCGCGAGGCGATGGGCGATGACGAGTGTCGTGCGCCCGACCATCAGCCGGTCCAGCGCCTTCTGCACCAGCCCCTCGCTTTCCGCATCGAGCGCCGAGGTCGCCTCGTCGAGCAGAAGAATCGGCGCGTCGCGCAGGATCGCCCGGGCAATGGCGATGCGCTGGCGCTGGCCGCCCGACAGGGTGACCCCGCGCTCGCCGATCTGGCTGTCGAAGCCATCGGACATCTGGCCGATGAAGTCCTCGGCGAGAGCGTCCCGGGCCGCCAGCCGGATCGCCTCGATATCGGCCGAAGCCTCGCCGAAGGAGATGTTTTCGGCGACGGAGGCGGCGAAGACGGTGACATCCTGCGGCACGAGGGCGATGCGCGAGCGCAGGGCCTCGAGATCCACCTTGGCGATGTCGACGCCGTCGACGAGGATGCGGCCCTCGGTCGGATCGTAGAATCGCTCGATCAGCCCGAAGATGGTCGACTTGCCGGCACCGGACGGCCCGACGATCGCGACCGTCTCGCCCGGCCGGATGTCGAAGGACAGATCGTGCACCGTCGAGCGCTCGCTCTGTGTCGGATAGGCAAAGGTCACCTTCTCGAAGCGGACGGCGCCTTGCGCCGGGCGCGGCAGCAGGAGCGGCGTGACGGGGGAAGCGACCGCCGACTGTTCCGCCAGGAGCTCGCCGAGACGCTCGGCCGCGCCTGCAGCCTGCGACAGCTCGCCCCAGACCTCGGACAGCGAGCCGAGGGATCCGGCGGCGAACACCGCATACAGGAGAAACTGGCCGAGCGTGCCGCCGGTCATCGTCCCGTCGATGACGCGCTGGGCGCCGACCCAGAGCACGGCGACGATGGAAGCGGTGATCAGGAAGATGGCAAGGGCCGTCAGAAAGGACCGCGCCACCACCGAGGAGCGTGCCGCGTTGAAGGCGCTGTCGACCGCCGTACCGAAGCGGCGCGTGGCCGTGTCCTCGCTGGTGAAGGCCTGGACGGTGCGTACCGCGCTGATCGCCTCGCCGGCATAGGCGCTCGCGGCCGCCAGCATATCCTGCGCGAGGCGCGACCGCCGCCGCACGGACCGCCCGAAGGCCACGAGCGGGATGACGATCAGGGGAATGGCGCCGATCACGATCGTCGACAGGCTGGGACTCGTCACCGCCATCATCGCCACGGCGCCGACGAAGAGAATGAGGTTGCGCAGCGCGACCGAGGCGGTGGCGCCGACGGTCGACTTGATCTGCGTCGTGTCGGCCGTCAGCCGCGAGACGATCTCGCCCGACTGGTTGCGATCGTAGAATCCGGGCGAAAGGCGCACGACATGACGGAAGACGTCCTTGCGCAGATCAGCCACGACGCGCTCGCCGAGGGTGATGACGAAGTAGTAGCGGCCGGCACTGGCGAGCGCGAGAACGACCGCCAGGATCATGAGCATGCCGAAATACGTATCGATGAAGCCGCTGTCGGCAGCCGTGAACCCCTTGTCGATGACGCGGCGCACGGCGACCGGCAAGGACAGGGTCGTGGCGGCGGCGAGCACCAGGAACGACAGGGCGCAGGCGATCAGCCGCTTCTGACGTGTGAGATAGGGCAGGAGCTGCACCAGCGGCTGGAGATTGCCGCGCCGTCGTGCGTCGCTCGACGGGCGTGATGGTTCAGTCGTCACATGCAACTCCTGCAGTCTGGCGGGCGCGGTGGCGAACGTCCGTCGGACGATCTCACCGAAGCGGAGGGCCGGCATCCCACGAGGGGTAAAAACCGGCGGCCCTTGTGCCGTGCTGGGGCCTGATGTATAGGCCCACCATCGAATTTGAAAGCGATCCCGCGGTTTCTGGCCGCTTTTGTCACACTGGGCGCGACGATCGCCGGGACGCACCGAAGCGCCGAAGGCGCATGGGCAACAGGACGGAAGACCGATGAGAGAGAAGATTCATCCCGAATACCACGCGATCACGGTCGTGATGACGAACGGCACCGAGTACATGACCCGCTCGACCTGGGGCAAGGAAGGCGACCGGATGAACCTCGACATCGACCCGACCAGCCACCCTGCCTGGACCGGCGGCAACCAGCAGCTGATGGACCGTGGCGGCCGTGTCTCGCGCTTCAAGAAGCGGTACGAAGGCCTCGGCATCTGATTGCCAGCGTCCTTTTCGACATGAAGAAGCCCGGCGTCTCGTCGGGCTTTTTCATGTCTGCTGCATGCGGGTAGAAACGACGCCCCTCGCCCCTTGAATGCGGTGCGCTCGACGGTCGCGAGTCCCGTGCGGCGTTGGCGCGATAGCGATGGGCGGTCCTGCAGTTCGTCATGCCGCCGGCACGCCCGACACGGGGCCGGGCGCTATCCGATCGATCTTTGGATCGAAAGTGGGGTCAGCGGTCGCCCATCTCCGGCGCCGAGATCTGCAACGGCGAGATTGGCAGCGTGTCGCGCAAGGGCCGGCTGTATTCCGGGACGATGTGGCGCAACAATTCCACCGCTCGCTCCGCGTCGCCGTTCGCCGTGGCCACCGCGATCGCATCGAGATTGCGCCGCAGGAGTGCTGGATCGCTGACACGGGTCCGGGCCACCAGCAGTCCGGCCTTGCCGGTATCTTCGACGGCCTCGCCCGAACTGAAGAGTTCCTCGTAGAGCTTCTCGCCCTTGCGCAGGCCGACATACTCGATCTTGATGTCGACATGGGGCTGCAGCCCGGCCAACTGGATCAGTCGTTCGGCAAGTTCGGTGATGCGGATAGGCTCGCCCATGTCGAGAACGAAGATCTGCCCCTCGGCGGAACGATCCGAGACGCCATGACCCGCCGCGTGCAGAATGAGGCGGGAGGCTTCGGGGATGGTCATGAAATAGCGGGTGATATTGGGATGGGTGACCGTCAGCGGGCCGCCACGCGCGATCTGTGCCTGGAACAGGGGCACGACGGACCCCGTCGATCCCAGCACATTGCCAAACCGCACGGTGAGGAACCGCGTGCCGGAACGCGACAGATCGAGCGACTGGCAGTAGGCCTCCGCGGCGCGCTTCGTCGCGCCCATGATGTTCGTCGGACTGACGGCCTTGTCCGTCGACACCATGACCATGGCGACGGCCCCGACGTGAAGGGCCGCGTCGGCGACGTTGCGCGTGCCGATGAGGTTGGTCTCGATGCCCTCGAGCGGGTTTTCCTCGACGATCGGGACGTGCTTCAGCGCCGCTGCGTGGAAGATCACGTCGGGCTGGTAGCGTTCGAAGACCCGGCGCAAGCGATCGTTCTGCCGAACGTCGACGATTCGCGAGACCGTGGTGATGGACGGGGCGCATTCGGCGATCTGGCGCGTGATCGAGTAGAGGTTGAACTCGCTGTTGTCGATGAGGACCAGCGTTCTCGGCGCGAACTGGGCGATCTGGCGGACGAGCTCGCTGCCGATCGAGCCGCCGGCGCCGGTGACGAGAACGCATCTGTCGTTGATGAGCTTGGCCACATCGCGGATGTCGAGATTGATCTCTTTTCGTCCCAGAAGGTCGGCAAGCGACAGCGGCAGCGGCTCGATGGGAGCCCCGACGTCGACGGCACCGGTCTGCGCGATGTTGGGCAGGCGCTTGACCGAGATGCGCAAGGGGGCGGCGCGCTCGACAACCATCGCCAGATCCGCCGCAGACACATCGGACGCCGTCACGATGATCTGCGTGATCGGCGTCGCCGCCAGTACCGCCCGGTCGACGATCGTACCGAGGTCCCGCAGCGCGCCGAGGACGCTCGTCCCGTGCAACTGCCGCCGACGGTTCTTCGGCCGCTCGTCGATGATTCCGATGATGCGGTTGCGCAGGTGGCCGCGACGCTGGTTGCGGATGAAGAGGTCAGCCTGGTCGTTGAAGCCAAACAGGAGCACGTTGTCATAGTGGCCGCCGGCCGATTCCTCTCGGTCGTCGATGCGGAAGGTGCCTTTTTCCTTGTAGAGCCGATAGGCAAGGCGCGGTCCGCCGAGAGCGACGATCATCACGAACCATGCAATCACCATGGTCGACCGCGGCAGATACGCACCCCGGAACAGCAGGAAATTCCCGAGCAGGAAGATCACGCAGACGACCGTGACAGCCTTGACGATCGACAGCACGTCCAGCAGCGATGCGTAGCGCCAGGCGCCGCGGTTGAGGGAGAACAGGGGGAACAGCGCGGCGCTGAGGCAGGTGAAGGCAGCCGTCATCGCCCAGAGCTGCCACATCGTCAGCAACGGCTCGATGCCCCAGGCCAGGCCCAGAGCAAGCGTGAAGGAGAGGGCAACGGCGACGACGTCGTGAACGACACCCAGGGACCGCAGCGAGGTCCTTGGCACACGCGAAAGAAGCCGCAGCATTTGAACCAGCATCGGCTACCCTTACGTCAGAATCGGGCTTGCCCCACGGGGCCGTGAGCATGAATTCATATCACCATCAGCCTTTAGACGTAAGATGCGGGCGGGTTGCCGACTTTGCTCGGCCGGGTTGCCTTGCCTGGTGTCCTAGCCAAACACGCTCGCTCCGGAATTGGCAGCACCCACGGCGAGACGGAACGGCGCGAACAGCTCGCGGCCGATGCCGAACTCGTTGCCGCTGAGGTCGACTTCGGCGGTCTGGCGCATGGCGAGCTCGGCTGGGTCGACGAGGAGCTCCAGCGTGCCGGCATCGCCATCGAGGCGGATCATGTCGCCCTCGCGGATCTTGCCGATCATCCCGCCGGCCTTGGCCTCCGGCGTCACGTGAATGGCCGCCGGGACCTTGCCGGAGGCACCCGACATGCGCCCGTCGGTGACGAGGGCCACCTTCTGGCCGCGGTCAAGGAGAATGCCGAGGAAGGGCGTCAGGTTGTGCAGTTCGGGCATGCCGTTCGACTGCGGGCCCTGGAAGCGCACCACGGCGATGAAGTCTCCGGTCAGCGTGCCGGCCTGAAAGGCCGCCGAGAGCTCGCCCTGGGTGTGGAAGATTTTTGCCGGCGCCTCGACGAGGCGACGCTCCGGCTTGACGGCGGAAACCTTGATCACGGCGTGGCCGATATTGCCCTGGAGCATGCGCAGGCCGCCATTGGCTGAGAAGGGCTTGTCGCCGGTCGTCAGGACCATGGGATCGCCGCTCTCCGGCGGTGCCGGCTGGCGAATGACGGATTGGCCGTCCGCGGCGAGCTTCGCCTCGATCGCATAGGGCCTGAGGCCCGCGCCCCAGGCCGTGCGGACGTCGTCGTGGAGGAGGCCGCGGTCGAGCAGTTCGCGGATGAGGAAACCCATGCCGCCGGCAGCGTTGAAATGGTTCACGTCCGACAGCCCGTTGGGATAGACGCGGGCGAGCAGCGGCGTCGCGTCCGAGAGGTCGGAAATGTCCTGCCAGGTCAGCTGGATGCCGGCCGCCGCCGCCATCGCGAGGAGATGCAGCGTATGGTTGGTCGAGCCGCCGGTGGCGTGCAGGCCGACGACGCCGTTCACCACGGCGCGCTCGTCGACGACGAGGCCGGCCGGCGTGTACTCGTTGCCGAGGGCCGTGATCGCCAGCGCGCGCTTCGTCGCTTCCTTGGTCAGGGCGTCGCGCAGCGGCGTGTTCGGGTTGATGAAGGAGGAGCCCGGCGTGTGCAGGCCCATGATCTCCATCAGCATCTGGTTGGAATTGGCGGTGCCGTAGAACGTACAGGTGCCCGGCCCATGATAGGATTTGGATTCCGATTCCAGGAGCTCCGGACGGCCGACCTTCCCCTCTGCATAGAGCTGGCGGATCCGCGCCTTCTCGTCGTTCGGCAGGCCCGTGGTCATCGGTCCCGCCGGCACGAAGATCGCCGGCAGGTGGCCGAAGGTGAGGGCGGCGATGACGAGACCGGGCACGATCTTGTCGCAGACGCCGAGATATACGACGGAATCGAACATGTCGTGGCTGAGGCCGACGGCCGCCGACATGGCGATGACGTCGCGCGAAAACAGGCTGAGCTCCATGCCGGCCTGTCCCTGCGTGACGCCGTCGCACATCGCCGGAACGCCGCCGGCGACCTGCGCCGTGCCGCCGACCTCGCGCGCTGCCGCGCGGATGAGTTCGGGATAGCGCTCGAAGGGCTGATGGGCCGAGAGCATGTCGTTGTAGGCGGTGATGATGCCGAGATTGGGCGTCTGGGTGCCGGACAGGCGCTCCTTGTCGGTCGGTCCGCAGGCGGCAAATCCATGCGCGAGATTGCCGCAGGACAGCGTCGAGCGCTTCGGCCCGGCCGCGCCCTTGGCGCGGATGCGGCTGAGATAGAGGTCACGGGTCGGGCGCGAGCGCTCGCGAATCCGGTCGGTGATCTCGTCGATGCGACGGTCTACGGTCATTGGGTCATCCTTTGTCGGGTGAGAGGCGGTCCTGTCGGGAGAGGACCGTCTCGTCGTTCGAAGGCTCAGTCGGTCGCGACAGGGGCCGCATCGGTCGCGAGCGGGGCCCAGAAAATCTCCAGCGGCCGTTCGCGGGGCGCGCGCAACACGGCGCGAATCGGCAGGTCGAGTTCCGATCCCGGACTTTGCGCCGCCTCGAGCACGCCGAGTTTTTCCGCTCCCTCGACATGAAGCACCAGCAGGCGGGCATCGATGAGGCGCGACAGGGTCAGCGTCACCCGCGGCTCGCCGGCGCCGGGCGCGCGCATGATGGCGATAGACTTCGGATTGGTCGGATCGATGGCGGTGGCGAGCGTATCGCCCCCGGGAAAGAAGGAGGCGGTATGCCCATCGGTCCCCATGCCGAGGACGACGACGTCGAAGGGCCGTCCCAGCCCGCCCAGCCGCGCGCAGAGGGTCTCCTCGACATCCTCCGGGGCTTCCGCGGCTTCGTAGAGCGGTTCGAAATGCGCGGCGGCGGCCGGACCCTTCAGGAAATGCCGGCGCAGAAACCCGGCATTGGAGCGCGCGTGGTCTTCGCCGACCCACCGCTCGTCGACGAGCGTGACCGTGACGGCGGACCAGTCCAGATCGATCGCCGAGAGCTTCTGGAGAAAAAGCTCAGGCGTCGATCCACCCGAAACGGCAAGGCTTGCCGAGCCGTTGATGGCGATTCCTCCGGCCAGCACCGCAGCGACGCCGGTCGCCAGGGCTTCCGCCAGCGCCTCCCTCGACCCGTAGCGATGCAGCACGGCGCTCTCCTTCCAGTGTCGGGCCCGGCATGGTGCCGGGAATCTCTCTGCCAAGCACCTCCCGCGGGAGGGACCCGCGCGGTCGCTATTCCGGCTCGTGCCAGGTCCGCCCGTCGCGCTCGATGAGGGCGATCGACGAGGAGGGGCCCCAGGTGCCGGCGGTGTAGCCCTGCGGCTTCAATCCCTTGTCGGCCCAGGCGTTGAGGATGGGGTCGACCCATTCCCACGCCGCCTCGACCTCGTCGCGGCGCATGAACAGCGTCTGGTTGCCGCGGATCACGTCCATCAGGAGGCGCTCGTAGGCGTCGGGATTGCGGGTCTGGAAGGACGCGGCGAAGCTCATGTCGAGAGGCACGTGCCGGAGACGCATGCCGCCGGGGCCCGGATCCTTGATCATCAGCCACTGCTTGACACCCTCGTCCGGCTGCAGCCGCATCACCAGCTGGTTCTGCTGCACATTGCCGGCACTGGCGTCGAAGATCGAGTGGGGGATCGGCCGGAAGGTGACGATGATCTCCGACATGCGCTGCGACAGGCGCTTGCCGGTCCTGAGGTAGAAGGGCACGCCGGCCCAGCGCCAGTTCTCGATCTCGACCTTCAGCGCGACGAAGGTCTCGGTATCGCTGTCGCCGTCGTTCAGGTCGTCGATATAGCCCTTCACCGCCGCGCCTTTGGAGGCACCGGCCTTGTACTGGCCGCGTACCGTCCGCTGCTCGACGTTGCCGGTGCCGATCGGGCGAAGCGCGCGCAGAACCTTCAGCTTCTCGTCCCGCAAGGCGTCGGCATTCATCGCCGAGGGCGGCTCCAGCGCGACGAGGCAAAGCAGCTGCAGCATATGGTTCTGCACCATGTCGCGCAGCGCGCCGGCCTTGTCGTAGTAGCTGGTCCGTCCCTCCAGTCCGACCTCCTCGGCCACCGTGATCTGAACGTGGTCGATATATCCCGACTTCCACACCGGCTCGTACAGCATGTTGGCAAAGCGCAGCGCCATCAGGTTCTGCACGGTCTCCTTGCCGAGATAGTGGTCGATGCGGAAGACCTGCTCCTCGCGGAAATGCCGGCCGATCGTGTCGTTCAGCGCCCGCGCCGATTCCAGATCGCGCCCGACCGGCTTTTCGACGACGAGGCGGGTCTTCTCGTTGGCCAGACCCTTTTCCGCGATCTTGCTGGCGAGGTCGGCAAACAATGACGGGCCGACGGCGAGATAGAACGCGCGGATGCGGTTGGTGCCGACCTCGTCGAGCAGGCCCTTGAGAGCATCCCAGCCGGTGTCGGAACGGGCATCGACCTCGCGATAATGCAGACGCGAGAGAAAGCGGTCGACTGATTCGGAGTCGCGATCCTCCGGCTTCACATAGGCCTCGATCGCGTTCCGGGCGAAGGCGCGATAGTCCTCGTCGGAGATGTAGGTTCGGGAGGCGCCGATGATCCGCGACTCCGCCGGGATCTGCCCGTCATGGTCACGGTGATAGAGCGCCGGCAGGAGCTTGCGCTCGGCGAGGTCGCCGTTTCCACCGAAGACGATGTAGTCGAAAATCTCGACCGGAATGATCTGGCTGGACATCAAGGCCTTTCCCAGCGGCTTTCGCGCTGCGATATGCTAATCGAAACCGATTAGTCTAATCGATTGAAAAACTCCAGTGGATCGAACCTTCCGGAGCGTATCTCTTATGCATGGCAAGCCTCGCGCCAAGCTCTCCTGACGCCGTCACAGCCGATCCCGCAGGGAATACCAGGTCATGGCGAGGAACAGGAGCGGGTGGCGCAAAGACCTGCCGCCCGGAAAAGCCGGGATCTTCAGCGCTTCGAAGTCGGCGAGCCGGTCGCGGTTGCCGGTGATCCGGTCGGCATAGAGCCGGCCGGTAAAGTTCGCCAGCATCACCCCATGCCCGGAAAAGCCGCCGATGGCGGTGATGCCGGGCTCGACGACCCTGACATAGGGCATGCGCACCATGGTGATGCCGACCGATCCGCCCCAGGCATGGGTGATCGGCACGTCCCTCAGATGCGGGTAGATCTCGGCGATCTGGCGGCGGATGTGGTGTGACATGTCGCCGGCGGCCGTCGTGTAGGCCTCGCGGCCCCCGAACAGGAGACGCCCATCGCGAGACTTGCGGAAATAGCGCACGACGAAGCGCGAATCGTCGACGGACTCACCGCCCGGCAGCACGCGATCCGGCTCCTCGAGCGGCGCGGTGGCGCCGATGAAGGAGCGGATCGGCATGATATGGCGCGCCGCCTCGCGGTTGAGATCGCCGCCATGGGCATTGGTGGCGATCAGCGCCCGGTCGGCGCGGATGGTGCCGCGCGCCGTCGTGGCGATGACGCCGCCAACGCCCGTGAGCGAGACGACCGGCGTCTCCTCGAAGAGTTGCGCGCCGGCCTCGGCGGCGACGCGGGCGGTGCCGACGAGAAGCTTCAGGGGATGGATGTGCCCCGTGCCGGTGTCGCGCGTGCCGCCGAAATAGGCCGACGATCCAAGCCGCTCTTGCGTCTCGGCCCGGTCCATTAGCGTGATGTGGGGGTAGCCGTAGCGGGTGGCGAGTTCCTCGGCGTTTTCGGCATAGTCCTTCACCAGCCTCTGCCGGTGCGCGACGGAGAGCTGCCCCTCGGCATAGTCGATGTCGATGGCGTGGACGCTGGAGAATTCGAGGAGATGGGCTTTCGCCTCTTCGGCGAGATCGAACAGCGCCTTCGTCCGCTCGAATCCGTAGGTCGGTTCGAGATCCCCCGTCCACAGCCGATGCCCGGTGTTGAGCTGGCCGCCATTGCGCCCGGACGCCCCGTCGCCGAAGCGATGCCCTTCGAGCACCGCGACGCTGACGCCGCGTGCGGCAAGCTGGGCCGCCGCGGAAAGGCCGGTATAGCCGCCGCCGACGACGAGGACGTCGACCTTGAGGTCGCCGTCGAGCCGAGGATAACGCGGCCTCTCGACGGAATCCTCGTACCAGGAGCGGCCCGGCGAGATCGGCGACTGGTAGTCCGCCATCAGACGCTCAACAGCAGGAATTCGCGTTCCCAGGGGCTGATCACCTGCATGAAGGTCTCGAACTCGCCCCGCTTGATGCCGGCATAGGTGCCGACGAAATCGCGCGAGAAGACGTCATGGAAGGCCGGCTCGGCCTCGAACGCCGCGACCGCTTCGAGGAGGCCGCGCGGCAGCGAGATCACGCCGTCCTCGTTCACCGTCTTGTCGGTCGGCTGATCCGGCTCCAGGCCTTCGGCCATGCCGAGATAGCCGCAGGCGAGCGATGCGGCGAGCGCAAGATAGGGATTGGCGTCGGAGGAGGGCAGGCGGTTCTCGACCCGCCGCCCGGAAGCGTCCGAGGTCGGCACGCGAAACGCCGTGGTCCGGTTGTCGTAGCCCCAGGCGTTGTTGGTCGGTGCCGACATGCCATAGGTCAGCCGCCGGTAGGAGTTCACATAGGGCGCCATCATGATCAGCGCCGCGGGCACGTAGCGCTGCATCCCGCCGATGAAGTTGTAGAACAGCTTCGAGGGCGTGCCGTCGACTTCGGAAAAGATGTTCTGGCCGCTGCGCTGGTCGATCACCGACTGGTGGATGTGCATCGCCGAGCCCGGCTGGCCCTGGATGGGCTTGGCCATGAAGGTCGCGTAGATCCCGTGCTTCAGCGCCGCCTCGCGGATGGTCCGCTTGAACATGAAGACCTGGTCGGCAAGCTCGATCGGATTGCCGTGGCGCAGGTTGATCTCGAGCTGGGCGGCGCCGTCCTCGTGGATCAGCGTGTCGATCTCGAGCCCCTGCGCCTCCGAGAAATGGTAGATGTCGTCGATCAGCTCGTCGAATTCGTTGACCCCGCCGATCGAATAGGCCTGGCCGCTCTGAATCTGCCGCCCGGAACGCCCGGTCGGCGGGGTCAGCGGATAGTCCGGATCGACGTTCTTGGAGACGAGATAGAACTCGATCTCGGGCGCCACGATCGGCTGCCAACCCCGGTTCTCGTAGAGCGCCATCACGCGTTTCAAGACGTTGCGGGGAGTGTAGCCGACGGCGGCGCCCGTCGTGTCGACGAGGTCGCAGATGATCTGCGCCGTCGGATCGCTCTCCCAGGGCACAAGCGACAAGGTCGACAGGTCAGGCACCAGCTTCAGGTCGCCGTCGTTCGGCGAATAGCGGAACTCGCCGGTCTCTTCCGGGTACTCGCCGGAAATCGTGTGCATGAACAGCGCCGAGGGCAAAGCCAGCGAGGTGTTGCCGGTAAACTTCTTCGCCGGCATCATCTTGCCGCGGGCAACGCCGGCAAGGTCGGGCGTGATGCATTCGAGGTCGTCGATGCCGCGGACCGCAAGCCACTGCGCAGCCTCGGCCATCGACTGCACGCCGCGCGTGGAGTCGAGGAAGGTCGGGCGTGGTTCCTCGTTCAGGCGGAAACGGGTCATGTCCCGCTTCGAGGGTCCCTGCATCTGGAGGGACGACGCGCTGCCGTCACTCGACCCGCGCTTGGGCTTTTCGCGTTTGATCTTCGGCCGCGCACTCAAGGGCGGTCTCACGTTTCTGGGGCGGTCTGCCATGCAATCTTTCGGGCTACTCGATTGCCGGCCAGCATAGACGCTTGGCGTGAGGCGGGAAAGACGCCCCGACAAAGTGCGCTTCCCGGCCCACGGGCCGATTGACGTCCCGGATTAAACGTAGCTACATTAAATAATGAAGATCACCTTCGATCCGGCGAAGCGTGAAAAGGCTCTGCGCGAGCGCGGGCTGGATTTTCACCGCGCGTCGGAAGTCTTCGATGGTGCGTTCACGTCTGCCCCGGACGATCGCTTCGACTATGGTGAGACCCGCATCATTTCTGCAGGATTTCTCGACGGTCGCATGGTCGTGGTCGTGTGGACGCCACGGGGAGAAACCCGGCACATCATTTCGATGAGGTATTGTCATGCCAAGGAAGAAAAGCGCTGGCGAAAGCGATTGGATTGATCCCGACGACGCTCCGGAATTGACGGACGCGTATTTTGACCGGGCGGATCTCTACCACGGCGAGGTTCTGGTCCGGCGCGGCCGCCCGCCGCTCGATGCGCCGAAGCGGCAGGTCACGCTGCGGCTGAGCCCGGAGGTGATCGACCACTTCAAGGCCGGCGGGCCCGGCTGGCAGACCCGGATCGACGACGCTCTGCGACAGGTGATCGCCGCCAAATAGGCACAGCCGGAGGCCACCAGGTAAGCGCGGCCGGAGGCCAGGTAAGCGCGGCCGGAGGCCAGACAGGCGCGGCCGGAGGCCAGACAGGCGCGGCCGGAGGGGCGCGCGATCGAAGCGACGCGCGCCCCTCCGGATTTTGGCCCTTTCAGCCTTCGCCCAGAGGCGGGGCCGGAACGAAAACGGTCAGCCGTTCGTCTTGACGATCACCGGGATCAGCAGATCCCCCCAGTTGCCGTTGCCCGAATGATGCCGCGCCGAGCGCACCAGTTCGACCGAGACGCCGGCCTCGACCGCCTTCATCACCGACTGGTTCAGCCGGTGCAGGTCGTTGGCGAGCATCCGGATCGCCGTCTGCTGCGCCTCGTCCATGGCCGAGGACTGCTCCTCGGCGCGTTCCTTGACGCGGGTGCGGGGGCGGTTCGTTTCCAGCGAAATCGCGCTCATCGTTTCTCTCCTCGATTGTCTGTTGATGCGTGGGAGCGGGCCGGGCGCCTATTCCGCGGCCTGCAGCGAGGGCGGCGAGCGGAACTGCGCGCTCTCGGTCGATTCGCCCATCGCCGTGGTCGACGAGGTGCCACCGGAGATCGCCATCGACACGGCGTCGAAATAGCCGGTGCCGACCTCGCGCTGATGCTTCGTCGCGGTATAGCCGACGGCTTCCGCGTCGAATTCGGCTTGCTGCAGCTCGGAATAGGCCGCCATCTGCCGGTCCTTGTAGCCGCGGGCGAGCTCGAACATGCCGAAGTTCAGCTGGTGGAATCCGGCCAGCGTGATGAACTGGAACTTGTAGCCCATGGCGCCGAGCTCCCGCTGGAACTTGGCGATCGTCGCGTCGTCGAGATGCTTCTTCCAGTTGAAGGATGGCGAGCAGTTGTAGGCCAGCATCTGATGCGGATGCTCGCGTTTCACCGCCTCGGCGAAACGCCTGGCCTGGTCGAGGTCGGGCTTGGACGTCTCGCACCAGATGAGGTCGGCATAGGGCGCATAGGCGATGGCGCGGGCGATGCAGGGCTCGAGGCCGTTGCGGATGCGGTAGAACCCCTCCGCCGTGCGATCGCCGTCATAGTCGACAAAGGGCCGATCGCGCTCGTCGATGTCCGAGGTCAGGAGCTTTGCCGCCTCGGCGTCGGTGCGGGCGATGACCAGCGAGGGCACGCCCATGACGTCGGCGGCGAGGCGCGCGGCGGTGAGGTTGCGGATGTGCGCCTGCGTCGGGATCAGAACCTTGCCGCCGAGATGGCCGCATTTCTTTTCCGACGCCAGCTGATCCTCGTAGTGGACGCCTGCCGCGCCCGCCTCGATGAAGGCCTTCATGATCTCGAAGGCGTTCAGCGGACCGCCGAAACCGGCCTCGGCATCGGCGACGATCGGCGCGAACCAGGTGTCGACCGAGTGCTTGCCTTCCGCCTGCTCGATCTGGTCGGCGCGCTGCAGGGTCCGGTTGATCCGCCGGCAAAGCTCCGGCGCGGCATTGGCCGGATAGAGCGACTGGTCCGGATACATCGCGCCGGCGGTGTTGGAATCGGCGGCGACCTGCCAGCCCGAGAGGTAGATCGCCTTCAGTCCCGCGCGAACCTGCTGCATCGCCTGGTTGCCGGTCATGGCGCCCAGCGAATTGACGAAATCCTCCTCGTGCAGGAGCTGCCACAGCCGGTTGGCGCCGTTTTCCGCCAGCGTATGCTGGATCTGGACCGAACCGCGCAGGCGCTCCACGTCCGCCGCCGAATAGGCGCGGGTCACGTGATCGAAGCGGCCGGCAGGCGCTGTCGGAACAAGGTTGTAAAAATCGGTCATCGCGGCTCTTCTCCATCGGTCCGTTACGCAATGTGACACGGCGGTCTGTATCGCGTTCCATCACTGGATAGGCTGGTGCCGGCGCCGCAGACAGAAGATACTGCTTGATCTCGCGTGCTTTCGGGTCGGCTTGTCGGCGTTTGTGACAGCCGCGATTGTCATTTTGTAAAAGCCTGTCAGACTTCTGCAGCGACAATGCCGCGGGGCATGCGGTGTGGCGGGGCGACCACAACGCCGCGATTTCGGCGCAAGTTGATAGTTTTGCAGCATAATCGCGGAACCGCTTCATGAATTTAAACACATTTCGGCGATGCTTGCGCTTCACCCCGGCAGATGGCCGGATGTCGCGTGGAGTGAATGGCCATGGCCGTCGCAGTGCTTCGTATCGTCAAGGCCGTGAAGGCCGTCACTTCGGCGTTTGGTTCGGGCTACCGGCCGGAAGAGCATTACATGCGCGGACCCGGTCCCGCCTTCCGCAAGCGCTTCGGCACCGACACCCGCAGCTGAGTTCAGCCGGCGCCCAGAAGCGGCCGCCACGCTGATGGCCGAGAACAAGATCTTCGCCGGCCCGCAGATCCGCCGCATCCGCACCGGCCTCGGCCTGACGCAGACGGCGATGGCAGAGGCGCTCGGCATTTCGCCGTCCTATCTGAACCTCGTCGAGCGCAACCAGCGGCCGCTGACGGTCCAGCTGATCCTGAAACTGTCGCAGACCTACGACGCCGATCTGTCGGGCCTGCGGGGTGGCGACAAGGACGGGCAGGTCGCCGACCTTCGCGCCGTTTTCGCCGATCCGCTCTTGGCGGGGGAACTGCCGGGCGAGCAGGAACTCGTCGAGATTTCAGGCACGGCGCCGAACGTCGCCGCAGGGATCGCAAAGCTCTACCGCGCCTATCGCGAGCAGCACGGCCGCCTCAGCGACCTCGCGGACCTGCTCGCCGGCGAGGGCCGCGGTATCAGTCTGGCCGGCGCCCGCATGCCGATCGACGAGGTGCGCGACGTCTTCGAGAACCGGCCGAACCATTTCTCCGCGATCGAATCGGCCGCGGAGACCTTTCACCAGTTGCTCGCACCCGGCGACGACCTGATGGGCGCGCTGAAGGGCTGGCTGCGCCGCGAGCACGAGGTCTCGGTGCGCGTCCTTCCGGTCGATACCATGCCGAACTGGCGCCGACGCTTCGACCGTCATTCCCGGCGCCTCTTCCTGTCCGAGCGCCTCGGTGCCGCCGACCGGTTGCGCGAAGTGGCGATGGAGGCGGCGCTTCTTGCCTTCGGTCCGGTGATCGAGGCGGAGAATGCGACCTTCACCTTCGCCAGCGCCGAAGCCGTGCGGCTCGCGCGCTACGAACTCGTGCGCTATGCGGCCCTCGCTCTGATGATGCCCTACGCGCCCTTCCAGGCCGCCGCTCTTCGTGCCGCCTACGATATCGACGTGCTTTCCGGGCGCTTCCAGGTGTCGTTCGAGCAGGCCGCCAACCGCCTCACCACTCTGCAGCGGCAAAGCGCGCCGGGCGTCCCCTTCTTCATGCTGGAGGTGGACCATGCCGGCAACCGCTTCCGCCGCGCCGGCGCGCGCGGCTTTCCCCAGAAGCGTTTCGGCGGCGCCTGTCCGAAGCTGTCGCTGCACGACGCCTTCTCGCAGCCCGGCCGCGTTCTCGTCGATGTCGTCGAGATGCCCGGCGGCGATCAGTACCTCACCGTGTCGCGGACGCTGGAGGGACTGAACGCGGGTTATGCCGAGCGGCCGCGCCGCACCGCGCTGATGCTCGGCTGCGACATCGCCTTCGCCGGCGAGACTGTCTACGGCCGCACGCTTGGCGAACGTCCGGCTACGCTCGGCATCGGTCCGGCCTGTCGTCTGTGCGAGCGCCAGGCGTGCCTTGCCCGGGCCGAGCCGCCGCTGACCCGCCCGCTCGGTCTCGACGAGATGGTCACCGGTCTCGGCGCCTTCGATTTCCAGTAGCGCCGTTTGCCAGTTTCGCGCCGCGCCGCTATTTGGGCGTCATTGGATGATGCGACAGGCTCCGGGGGCCTTGCGGCTTTCGGGGTCAGGCAAAGGGTACGGCGGACATGGACCAGCGCGTGGAGCAGAAGGCCAAGACACAGGGCCTCGAAGATACGATGACGCGCGAGGGCTTCGTCGCCAAGGCCGTGCAGAAGATGGTCGACGGCGCCGAGAAGTTGAACCTGAAGCACTCGGCGGTCGGCAATCCGGCGGTCTACCCGACCGACGATTTTCCCTGGGCGCGCGAGGTCGAGGCCGAATGGCGCCTGATCCGCGCCGAGCTGGACAAGATCCTGGTGCGCAAGGGTGAGCTCCCGGCCTTCCACGAGATCTCTTCCGAGGTTCGCTCGATCTCGTCCGACCAGAACTGGAAAACCTTCTTCCTCTGCGGCTACGGCATCACCTCGGAAACGGCGATCGCGCAGTGTCCGGAGACCTGGCGCATCCTGCAGAAGATTCCCGGCATGAAGTCGGCGATGTTCTCCATCTTCGAGCCCGGCAAGCACCTGCCGCCGCACCGCGGCCCCTACAACGGCGTCCTGCGCTTCCATCTCGGCCTCGTCGTGCCGGACCAGCCCGACAAGATCGGCATCCGCGTCGACAAGGAAGTCTGCCACTGGAAGGAAGGCGAGGCGCTGATCTTCGACGACGCCTACGAGCACGAGGCCTGGAACCACTCCGACAGCGTGCGCGTGGTGCTGTTCGTCGACTTCGAGAAGCCGCTGAACTTTCCGGCCAACCTCACGAACAAGGCGGTCCTGAATCTCGCCATGTTCACGCCCTTCATCCGCGAGGGCTACAAGGCGCACAAGGCCTGGGAGAAGATCTTCTACGGCGCCGGCCAGAAGCACCGCTAGGCTGCGGGATGGCGGACTTACCTGCGGTCTCTCCTGACGGTTGGCGTTCGATGACGGCGGCCGATCTCGACGGCGTGAAGGCGCTGTCCGACCGCATCCATCCCGGTCTCGTGGAGCGGCGGGAGGTCTTTGAAGATCGGCTCGCGGTCTTTCCGGCCGGTTGCCTCGTCCTCGTCGCGGCTGGGGAGATCGCCGGCTACGGCATTTCGCATCCGGCGAAACTGCGTGAGCCGCCGCATCTCGACCGGCTGCTGGGCAGGCTGCGGCCGGACGCCGACAGCTATTACATCCACGACGTCGCCCTGGCGCCCGAGCAGCGCGGGACGGGTCGGGCGGTCGAGGGAGTAGCGAGGCTGCTGGCCGTCGCGGCGGCCTATCCCGCCGCGGCGCTCGTCTCCGTCTACGGTACCGCGCCCTTCTGGGCCCGGTTCGGCTTTGACGACACAACCGCGACGATGCCGCCCGGCCGCCTCGCGCCCTATGGCGACGACGCCCGCTACATGATCCGGAAGAATTCCGATTTTGCCGGTCGATCGCGCGACTTCGCACTGCGAAGGGACTAGGCAGGCGCTGGCAGATGCTGAATAGTAAGGCTCTTCAGCGTCCGTGCCCTGCGGCCCGGACACGCCGAGCGCGCCTTCCAACGTTCAGAACGAGGTCGACCCTTGATGAAGTCCCGTCTTGCCGCGGCCACCGCCGCCGCCGTGATCATCGCAGCCACATACTCTGCCTCGGCGCAGGAAAAGGTCGTGCGGATCTACAATTGGTCAGACTATATCGACGATTCGATCCTGAAGGATTTCACCGCCGAGACCGGTATCGAAGTCGTCTACGATACCTATGACTCCAATGAAATTCTGGAGACCAAGCTGCTGGCCGGCGGCACGGGCTATGATGTCGTCGTGCCCTCGGCCGAGTTTCTGTCGCGCCAGATCTCGGCCGGCGTGTTCCAGAAGCTCGACCCGGCAAAGCTGACCAATATGGGCGAGATGTGGGACGTCGTGCAGACGCGCGTCGCCGTCTACGATCCTGAGAATGCCTACTCGGTCAACTACATGTGGGGCACCACCGGCGTCGGCATCAACGACAAGAAGGTCGCGGAAGCCCTGCCGGACGCGCCGACCGATTCATGGGCTCTGGTCTTCGACCCGAAGAATGCCGAGAAGCTCGCATCCTGCGGCATCGACATGCTGGATACCGGCAACGAGCTCATCCCGGCAGCGCTCAACTATCTCGGGCTCGACCCGAACTCGACGAGTGCCGAGGACATCGACAAGGCGCGCGACCTGCTCGTCGCGGTGCGTCCCTTCGTCCGGAAATTCCACTCGTCGGAATACATCAACGGCCTGGCCAATGGCGATATCTGCGTCGCGGTCTGCTATTCCGGCGACATCTTCCAGGCCAAGGCGCGGGCCGCCGAGGCGGGCCAGGGCGTCGAGATCAGCTACCGCATCCCCAAGGAGGGAGCGCTGATGTGGTTCGACCAGATGGCCATCCCCGCCGACGCCCCGCATGTCGACAACGCGCTGACCTTCATCAACTACATGATGCGCCCGGAAGTCATCGCCAAGGCGACCGACTATGTCAGCTACGCCAACGGCAACAAGGCGTCGCAGGCGCTGATCTCCAAGGAGATCCTCGACGACAAGGCGATCTATCCGGACGAGGCGACGCTCGCCAAGCTCTATACCAAGCAGCCCTACGACGCGAAGACGCAGCGTTTGGTGACCCGGGCCTTCACCACCGTCAAGACCGGCCAGTGATCGCCGCGTCCTGATCCTCCCCCGGCCGCCTCCGCGCGGCCGGGCTCTCGATGCTCCCGGCAGGATGGGCGCGCGCCATGGCAGTGACGACAAAGTCTCTCGGCAATATCCGCCGAAGTTTCGAACCGTGGAGCGATCCGGCGCAGAAGCCGCTGATCGAGGTCGACAAGGTCACGAAGAGGTTCGGCAATTTCACCGCCGTCGACGACCTGACGCTCCACATCTACACCCGCGAATTCTTCGCGCTGCTCGGCCCTTCCGGCTGCGGCAAGTCGACATTGTTGCGCATGCTGGCCGGCTTCGAGACGCCGACATCGGGCGACATCCGGCTCGACGGCAAGAGCCTCATCGGCATGCCGCCGCACAAGCGGCCGCTGAACATGATGTTCCAGTCCTACGCCCTCTTCCCGCACATGACGGTGGAGAAGAACATCGCCTTCGGCCTGAAGCAGGACGGGATGGCGAAGTCGGAGATCTCCGACCGCGTCGGCGAGATGCTGAAGCTCGTGAAACTGGCGCCCTTCGCCAAGCGCAAGCCGCAACAGCTGTCCGGCGGGCAGCAGCAGCGCGTGGCGCTCGCCCGCTCGTTGGCCAAGCGCCCGAAGGTCCTGCTCCTCGACGAGCCGCTCGGCGCGCTCGACAAGAAGCTGCGCGAGGAGACGCAGTTCGAACTGATGGACCTGCAGCAGGATCTGGGCCTCACCTTCATCGTCGTCACCCACGACCAGGAGGAGGCCATGGTCATGGCCGACCGCATCGCCCTGATGCGCGAGGGGAAAATCGCGCAGGTGGCGCCGCCCGCGGTGATCTACGAGGCGCCGTCCAACCGCTACGTCGCCGATTTCATCGGCCATGTCAGCCTGCTCGACGGCATCGTCGAGGGGCGGCGCAACGGGCTCCTGCGGCTCGCCGCCGCCGGCACGATGGTCGAGGCGGAGGCCCCCGCGGACTTCGCGCCCGGGACGCCGGCCGCCTTCGCCATTCGCCCGGAAAAGGTGAAGATCACCCGTCAGCCGCCGGCCGATCCTGCCGTCAACGCGCTGCACGGGCAGATCTGGGACATCGCCTATTTCGGCGATGTGACGCAGTTCAACGTCAAGCTCGCTTCCGGCGACATCGTCCGGGCGACGACCATCAACGCCATGCGAAGCGCCGCCGAGCCGCTGACCTGGGACGACGACGTCTGGCTGACCTTCGCGCCGGATGCCGGCATCGTCCTGACGCACTGAGGGCACCATGGCCGCCAACCCGTCCGCCAACCCGTCCGTCCGGCCGGTCTCCCGCCTCTACCAGACGATCGTCATCGGACTGCCCTATCTCTGGCTCGTCCTGTTCTTCCTGGCACCGTTCCTGATCGTCCTGAAGATCTCGCTGTCGGAGACGGCGATCGCGATGCCGCCCTATCTCCCGGCCTTCGCGCTGGATTCGGTCTCCGGCTTCATGGCCAATCTGCAGAAGCTCGACTTCGCCAACTATGTCTGGATCTTCGACGATCCGCTCTATCTCAACTCCTACCTGTCCAGCCTGCGCATCGCGGCGATCTCGACGGCGGCGACGCTCCTCGTCGCCTATCCCTTCGCCTACGGCATGGCCAGGGCGCCGGACGCGATCCGGCCGATCCTGCTGATGCTGACCATCCTGCCGTTCTGGACGAGCTTCCTCATCCGCGTCTATGCTTGGATCGGCATCCTGAAGAACGAGGGCCTGCTGAACCAGTTTCTGCTCTGGACGGGGGTGATCTCGACGCCGCTGTCGATCCTCAATACCGAAATGGCGATCCATATCGGCATCGTCTATTCCTACCTGCCCTTCATGGTGCTGCCGATCTATGCCAGCCTCGAGCGCATGGACATCAGGCTGATCGAGGCGGCGAACGATCTCGGCTGTCCGCCGATCAGAGCATTCTGGGCGATCACCGTGCCGCTGTCGCTGCCGGGCGTCCTCGCCGGCGTCTTCCTCGTCTTCATTCCGGCGGTCGGCGAGTTCGTCATTCCCGATCTGCTCGGCAGCTCCAACACGCTGATGATCGGCAAGACGCTGTGGGACGAGTTCTTCTCCAACCGTGACTGGCCGGTCGCCTCGGCCGTCGCGGTGGTGCTTCTCCTGGTGCTCGTCGTCCCGATCATGGCGTTCCAGCGCCTGCAGGCGAAGGCACCGGCATGAGACAGCGCTGGACCTCCTTCAACATCCTCTGCCTGATCCTCGGCTTCGCCTTCCTCTACGTGCCGATCGGCCTGCTCGTCCTCTATTCCTTCAACGCCTCGCAGCTCGTCACGGTCTGGGGCGGCTTCTCGACGAAATGGTATGGCGAGCTCCTGCGCAACAGCCAGATGCTGGACGCGGCCTGGGTGACGATCCGCGTCGCGCTCTTGTCTGCGACATGCGCCACGATCCTCGGGACGCTGGCCGCCATGGCGCTGGTGCGCTTCACCCGCTTCCGCGGGCGGCTGCTGTTTTCGGGCCTGATCTACGCGCCGCTGGTGATGCCCGAGGTGATCACCGGCCTGTCGCTGCTGCTGCTCTTCGTCGCCGTCGATTTCAACCGCGGATTCTGGACGCTGACCATCGCCCACATCACCTTCACCACCTGCTTCGTCGCGGTCGTGGTGCAGTCGCGCCTTGTCGCCGTCGACCGGTCGCTGGAGGAGGCGGCGCAGGATCTCGGCTGTCCGCCGGGCAAGACCTTCTTTCTCATCACCCTGCCGGTGATCTGGACGGCGGTGGCCGCCGGCTGGATGCTTGCCTTCACGCTGTCGCTCGACGACCTCGTCATTTCGAGCTTTGCCACCGGCCCCGGCGCGACGACGCTGCCGATGCGGATCTACAGCCAGGTGCGCCTCGGCGTGACGCCGGAGATCAACGCCATCTGCACCATCCTCATCGCCGTCGTCTCCGTCGGCGTGATCATCTCGGGGATCCTCACCAAGCGCGACGTCGTCCGGCGCGCGCGCGACGAACGGCTCGCCGCCGGCGGCTGACGGCCGGCGTTCAGCTGCATCCCCACGGTGGCTCCCGGCCGTTCATCCCCCGCAGGTGCATTCCTTCTGCTGGGCAGCGAGGATCGCGTCGAACACGGCGTCGGCGGCGCGGCTCTGCGGATCGCCCTTCTCGCCGGCGGCACGCTGGAGATAGTCGAGCGCCTCGATATCGGCGAAGGCGGAGGCCAGCGCCAGCCGTATGCCGTCGCCGCCCGGCGTCGGCGATGGGGCGCGAAGCGCGGCGCGGGCAGCAAAGAGGCGCGAGAGAACGGGCTCGGTGGGGGCCGGTTCGGTCACCGCCGGAAGGCTCTCGTCGGCGACCGGCGCAAGGAAACCGGCGGACCGTGCTGCGCTCAAAAGATCGTCCACCGCCGCGGCACGATCGTCGGACTCGGCAAGAACGCGCGGGATGGACGCCTTCAGCGGCGGCAAGTCGGGATCGCTGGCGCCCGTCCCGGCGCCGGGGTTCGGGGTCGTGTCGGCGCGCGACAGACCGGCCGAGGGGCGCAGGCCCGGTATGGCGCCGGTCGGCGCCTGGTCGAGCAGCGCGGAGGGTCGATCGACCGGTGCAAAACGGGGCGCCGCGACAGGCTTCATCGCGGCAAAGGCGGCATCGATGGAGTTCAACGCAGCATTCGATTGGGTCGCCAGCAGCGATTGCAGCCGCGCCGGGTCGTTGCCTGCGCGCGTGGCAAATTTTCGCAGCGTCATGACGTATTGCGGCACGCCATTGCAGAGATAGGGCGTCGGCTTTTGCGAGAGATAGTCGGAGAGGTCCGTCCGCAGGCGCTCGGCCACCCAGCGCGCGTCGGCACTCGGTATCGGCCGCCCGCGGCTCTTGGCGAGCGACGACGCCGCGGCCAGCGCCGCCATTTCCGCCCGGCTGCGGGAAGCCGGCTTCGGCGTGAAGATCGTCATGCCGGGAAGCGACAGGTCGCCGGCCGGCCCCGTTTCCGCCCGCGCGGAAGAGGATGGTCTCTTCGATCCGGCAAGGGCCGCGAACTCGGTCTCCTTGATCCTCCGCAACGCCGCCTGGTAGCGGCCGACGCAGTCTTCGCCGGTGCCCGCCCTGTCGTCGCCCGGCTTCCGGCGACCGGCGGGATCGCGCCCCGGACCGGCAGGGGAGACCTTGCCCATCTCGGCGATCGAACCGCTGGACGCAGCCATGGCGGGCGCGAGCGGCAGCGCGACCATGCCGGTCAAGAACGTGGCGAAGGCCAGTCGTGCGGGGGAGAAAGCGAATTTGGCCATGGCGACAACTCGGTGCATCAGGGTTGGACGTCGACGCTGCCGCCGGCGGGTCGTACCGGCCGACCGCCCCGATCGCTCGGGCGGTCACATCGGCGCGACCGGCGGACCCGTCGTCACCGTCGGCCGCGGCCATTCGCCCGACATTCTGAAGCTGACGGGTTGAGAATTTGCTAGGGGCGTGGCGGTCGCGGTGGAAAGCGGCGTGAACGAGCCAAAAACATCGATTCCGTTCGTGGCGGTGGACAGGGCGCCTGCCGCCTCGAAAGTTCCAGCCGCGCCGTCGAGACTCAGTTTCTGGATCGCAACGCTCGGCCCGGTGCTGGAAAGCTTGGCCTGGAGTTTCTTGAACGGGATCGCCGAAGCGCCCGTCGCGAGCGCGAAAGGCTTCGTCCCGGCGCCGAGGAACACCGCCGGATCAAAACCGCTGAGCGATCCGTCCCGCGCCGTTACGGCGAGCGTCAGCTGCAGCCGACGGGCGATATCGGCCCAGCTGGTCACCGGCATGCCGACTTCGGCGTGCAGATCCGACAGGCCGGAAACGCCGACGGCGGAGACGCCGATCGCCGCTAGCAGCTGCGCCGTATCGATGCCGGAAACGCTGGCCGATCCCTTGGCCAGGGGGATGCGGGCGCGGCTATCGACGGCGAATCGGCCCTGGCCCTGGCCGCCGAGCATGCTGGCATCACCGACGTCGAACATCGCCACGCCGTCCTTGAACTTCACCGTCGCGGCAAGATCGGTGATCGGTACGGTGGCGATCGCGCCTTCCGCCGCCGAAATTCTGAGGTCGAGATCGAGCCTGTGGATGAAACCCGTCGCGATGCGCCGCTCGAATTCCAGTGGATTGCGCGGCAGGGGGGCGAGTGCCTGCGCAAAGGCGGTGAGATCGAGCTGGTCGAAGGCGAGGGTGCCGCTGACCGCGGGAACGGAGTCCGCTCCCATCGCCATTTCCATCGCGCCCGTGCCGGAATAGCCGACGATGCTGACGGTGGCGTCGCGAAGGTTCAGTTTCATCCCGGTGCTCTCGAGCGCGGCCTCGATCGCCATGGTGCCGAGATCGGGCATGGTCGCGTTCGGGTCACCGAGCCAGCGAACCGAACGGGCCAGCGAAGGCGTCGAAATTTTCACCGCGCCGGCGAAGTCGCTGTTGCCCCGGGTCGAGCCCGTGCCCGAAAACCGGATGTCGAGCGGCGGCGAGGTCAGCGTCAGGTCGATGGCGCTGGGGCCGCCTTCCAGAAACTCGAGCGGCGACGACAGTTTGAGATTGATGTCGGCCGGCTCGCCGTTCCAGACGTAGGAGCCAGTGAGGACGGCGGCGGCACCCGGCGAGGGCCAGCTGACCGTGATGTTGGCGTCGGTGATGCCGCGCGCATTGTCACCGGGTGCCGCGCGCACGGCGCCGTTGCTGATATCGACCCGCGTCAGATCGCCGAGCCGCGTCAGGAACGCCGCGAGATAGTGCGATATCTGGCGGAAATCGCGGCTGTCTCTCGACGATCCCAGCCCCGAGGGCGCCTCCTGCGCCGGCATTTCAGGCGCGCCACTGCGCCCGGTCTTGGCAGGGGCGGCAGGCGCGATGGCCGCTTGCGCGGGATCGGTCAGGGCGCCGGCGAGGAGCCGAGGCCGAATCACCGTCAGCCTCTCGATCTCCGCCCGACCGAAAAGCGCGTCCCAGAGACCGAGGTCCGCGATGATGGCGTCGACCGTCGCCATGGGACGGGCGCCGGCCATTTCCTCTCCGACGCGCACGCGCGACAGCCGGATCTGCGTCTTCGGCAGGAGGCTGAGCGAGGACGATCCTTCCACGCTGACGGGCAGTCCCGCCAGATCCGAAAGCTGGCGTTCGATATCGGCCCGCGCGGCGCCCGCCTGGAGGGAAAGCCCGGAGAGGATGGCAAAGGTCGCCAGCGTCGCCGCGACGAGGGCGACAACGATCGCCGAGACGCCCGACCATTGTCGCAGTCCCCAATGCCGCAGTCCCGACTGGCGCGGCGAGCGTGCCGACCTCTTCTCGATGCGCGTCACTCCGTTTCCCCTCACGCAGTCCCGACATCGACGGGCGTGGCCCATGAGGGCTCGCCTGGCAGGTGCCGGCGCTGAAGGCCGGCGGCATGGTTCGGGTCAGGGCATGCTGCCATTGCCCGCTGCGACGTCGCGCTTGTTTCTAGCGTGACTTCTGCAAGGGTGCAAAGCACCGGCCGTGCGATTGGATGCGGGGCCTGGCCTTCCCCGGTTGCGGACATCGCTGCTCTCGTGTCACGAGCAGAAGCGACGGCTGCAGGAGACCTTGCCATGACTGCCAGACTGCTGTGGACGCCGGACGAGGCGCGGATCGCCGAGCACCCGCTGACGGCTTTCGCCGATCATGCGGCCTCGGGGATCGGCGGAAGCGCGGCCGGATATCCCTCGCTGCACGCCTGGTCGGTGGATTGTCCGGGGGCGTTCTGGTCGGCCGTCTGGGATTTTTGCGCCATCATCGGCACGAAGGGCGAGACGGTCTTGTCGCCCGGAAACGACATGCTGTCCGCGCGCTTCTTTCCAGACGCCTCGCTGAACTTCGCCGAGAACCTGCTGCGGCCCGGCGCCACGGGAGACGCGATCGTCTTTCGCGGCGAGGACAAGGCCGAGGCGCGGCTGTCGCACGAGGCCCTGCGCGCGCTCGTCTCGCGCCTGGCGCAGGCGATGCGGGCGGAAGGCGTCGTCGCCGGCGACCGGGTCGCGGCGATGCTGCCCAACCTGCCCGAAGCCGTCGCACTGATGCTGGCGGCGACGTCGATCGGCGCCGTCTGGTCGTCCTGCTCGCCCGATTTCGGCGAGCGCGGCGTTCTCGATCGCTTCGGTCAGATCGAGCCGAAACTGCTCGTCGTCTGCGACGGCTACTATTATGCCGGCAAGACAATCGCGGTCGCCGCAAAGCTTCAGCCGATCGTCGAGGCGCTCAGGCCGCTGAAGACGATCGTCGTCGCCTATACCGGCGAAGCCGGCAACGTCGCGGCGGGGTTGCCGGGCGCCGTCACCCTCGCGGACTTCATTGCGCCGTTTGCGCCCGCCGACATCGTCTTCGAGCGGCTGCCCTTCGCGCATCCGCTCTATATCGTCTTCTCCTCCGGCACGACGGGCGTGCCGAAATGCATCGTCCACTCCGCCGGCGGCACGCTGATCCAGCACCTGAAGGAACACCGGCTGCATTGCGGCAACGGCCCGGGCAGCCGCGCCTTCTACTTCACGACCTGCGGCTGGATGATGTGGAACTGGCTGGTCTCTGCGCTCGCGACCGGCGCGACGCTGATCCTCTACGATGGCTCGCCGTTTCACCCCGATGGCAACGTGATCTTCGACTACGTTCAGGCGGAAAAGGCGACGTTCCTCGGCACCTCGGCAAAGTTCATCGACGCGGTGCGCAAGGAGGGGCTGACTCCGATCTCCACGCACGACCTGTCGAGCGTCCGGATGATCGCCTCCACGGGCTCGCCGCTCTCGCCGGAAAGCTTCGACTTCGTCTACGAAGGCATCAAGGCGGACGTGCATCTTGCCTCGATTTCGGGGGGCACGGACATCGTCTCCTGCTTCGTGCTCGGCGTGCCCTGGCTGCCGGTCTACGAGGGAGAGATCCAGGGCGCCGGTCTCGGCATGGCCGTCGATGTCTGGAACGATGAGGGAAAGCCGGTTGTGGGCGAGAAGGGCGACCTCGTCTGCACCAGGCCGTTTCCGGCCATGCCCGTCGGCTTCTGGAACGATCCGGCAGCGGAGCGCTATCGGGCCGCCTATTTCGAGCGCTTCCCCGGCGTCTGGTGCCATGGCGATTTCGCCGAGTGGACGGAGCACCGGGGCATCGTCATCCACGGCCGTTCCGATGCGACGCTGAACCCGCAAGGGGTCAGGATCGGAACGGCAGAAATCTACAACATCGTCGAGCAGATCGATGCGGTGATGGAGGCGATCTGCATCGGGCAGGAGTGGGACGGCGATGTCCGCGTGGTGCTGTTCGTCCGGCTCAAGCCGGGCTTCCAACTCGACGAGCCACTGGCGAAGACGATCAAGACGGCGGTCCGCCAGGGCGCCTCGCCGCGCCATGTACCGGCGCACATCCTTGCGGTCGCCGACATCCCGCGCACCAAGTCGGGCAAGATCGTCGAGCTCGCCGTGCGCGAGGTGGTGCACGGCCGGCCGGTAAAGAACAAGGAAGCGCTTGCCAATCCGGAGGCGCTCGACCTGTTTGCCGATCGCCCGGAATTGCGCGCCTGACACGATCGACGTTGATACGCTCGAAGTTGACGGGCTGCCCTGCCTGGTTGTCACGACGCAGGACCATCGCGGCGCGGATCTCGGCCGTCGGCTTGGGACCGCGCCCGTCCGCGGCGGTGTCAGGCCTGGAAGGCGGTGCGCAGGAGGTTGAGCTGCTCGCCGACCGGATTGACGGTCTCGTCAGAGGCCGGGTAGGCGCCGTAGATCTCGCGGTCGAGCATCGCGATGCGCCGCTCGAGCTTCAGGGCACGCTCGACAAGCGAACGGAAGATTTCAGGCAGTTCGTGGAAGAGGGGCGTGTCGCGGCCCGAGCCGACGCCTTCGAGCCGAACCTTCACCTTTTCGATCTCGACCTGCGCCCGCGTCATGTCACCCTGATTGGCGGCGCGCTGCAGGAGAAGCCAGGAGGCGACCTGCATCAGCCGGGTCGTCAGCCTCATCGATTCGGCGGCGTAGAGCGTCGCGGCGGCACGCGACAGCGCCTTGCAGTCGCTCCGACCGTCACCGTCGAGATAAACGGCCGTCTCGTCGACGAGCGTCATGCCTTCGTTGAAAAGCGGCTGGAACGACCGCGAGAAGGCCATGTGTTCCGCCAGCCGAATGGTCCGTTGATCGTCGACATGGTCGAAACTGTTCGTGGTCATGGACGGCTCACCAGACTGGATTCGAGAAACGGACCGGAATCGGCAATGCCGTAGACGACCGTCAGTGGAAACTGCTCGTCACGCCGCTGAATGGCAAGCCACCTTCGCGAGCTTGGTTAACGCAGGTTAAGCATTTTCGGTTCGCTCGCAATCCATGCTTCGGGCAAAAAAAGAGCCGCGAAAAGGCGGCTCTGAAGTTAAACAGGGAGGTGTCCGACAGGATGGAGAGCCATCCGTGTCTAACCAGAAAACTGGATATCCCCAGTAAACGCCAACATCCTTAATCCCGCGTTAACGATGCTTGCCGACAGGCCGCCACCAGATCCTGCACAGCGACCGGTGCCGACGAAGGATGTCGCTGCGGATGTCGTGCCCTATCTCAGCCCGTCCGTACCGAAAAAGGATGAACGATGCAGCTCCCTGACACGATGACAGCCGTGGTGCTCCGGGGCGCCGGCGGACCGGAGGTCCTGGTACCCGAAGCGCGGCCGCGGCCGCGACCGGCGCCGGGCCAGATCCTGATCGAGGTGCATGCTGCCGGCGTCAACCGGCCCGACGTCCTGCAGCGAATGGGTGCCTATCCCGCGCCAAAGGGCGCGCCGGACTGGCCGGGCCTGGAGGTCGCCGGCCGGGTCGCGGCGCTGGGTGAGGGGGGCAGCCGCTTTGCGCTGGGGGACAGGGTGATGGCCCTTCTCCCGGGTGGCGGCTATGCGGACTATGCCGCGGTCGCCGAGGAAAATGCCCTGCCCGTGCCCGAGGGCCTCAGCCTCGTCGAGGCGGCAGGCGTTCCGGAGACTTTCTTCACCGTCTGGCACAATGTCTTCCAGCGCGGTGGTCTAGTCGCCGGCGAGCGCTTTCTCGTCCACGGCGGCACGTCCGGCATCGGGACGACGGCGATCCAGCTTGCCAGGAGTTTCGGCGCCGAGGTCTACGTCACCGTCGGCAGCCCCGAGAAATGCGCAGCATCGCTGAAGCTCGGCGCGCACCATGCGATCAACTACCGCGACGAGGATTTTGTCGAGGCGATCAAGGCGGCCACCGGGGGCCAAGGCATCGACGTCACGCTCGACATGGTCGGCGGCGACTACACAGCCCGCAATCTGGCCGTCGCGGCCGAGGATGGCCGGATCGTCCAGATCGCCTTCCTCAGGGGCCAGGCGGTCGAGATCGATCTGCAGCCGATCATGATGAAGCGCCTGACCCTCACCGGATCGACGCTGCGGGCGCGCTCGGTGGCGTTCAAGGCCTCCATCGCGCGCGCGCTGGAGGAAAAGGTCTGGCCGCTTCTCGCCGACGGCAGCATCCGTCCGCTGATCGACACGATCTATCCTCTGGAGAACGCGGCCGAAGCGCATCGGCACATGGATGACGACCATATCGGCAAGATCATCCTGACGACGCGCTACTTCGCCGGCTAACGGAAAATGTCATGCCATCGAAAGCGCCGAGGTGCGAATCGCACGGCCGGCAACCGGCGGGAATTTCTCGCATTATGTGTGAAGAGCGGCGGTAAACTCAGGCGAATGCCGCGATTTCCTTGCGGTCTAAACGCGCAACCCTTATAAAGAGGTCGATTTCCAGAATTTGTGGTGCGATCCACAGCCTGTTTCCGGCGCGAGCCGGGGAGGCGACCCGGAGGACTGTCTTCATGGCCCAGCAACTTTTGATGCCCAAGGCGACCGCCGTCTGGCTGGTCGACAACACGTCCCTGTCGTTCGAACAGGTCGCGGATTTCTGCACGCTGCATCCGCTCGAGATCAAGGCCATCGCCGACGGCGAATCGGCACAGGGGATCAAGGGCATGGACCCGATCATGACCGGCCAGCTGACGCGCGAGGAGATTTCCCGCGGCGAGGGGGACGAGAAGTACCGTCTGAAGCTGTCGCTTCCCAAGGTCCGCGTGCCCGAGGCCAAGCGCAAGGGACCGCGCTACACGCCCGTGTCGAAGCGCCACGATCGCCCGAACGCCATCCTCTGGCTGGTGCGCAACCATCCGGAACTGAAGGATCCGCAGATCTCGCGGCTGGTGGGCACGACCAAGAACACCATCCAGCAGATCCGCGAACGCTCGCACTGGAACTCGGCCAATCTCCAGCCGATGGATCCGGTGACGCTCGGCCTCTGCTCGCAGATCGACCTCGACATGGAGATCGAGAAGGCGTCGCGCGGCATGCCGCGCCTGGAGGAGGTCGCGGAGGAAGAGCGCCTGCTCTCGGCGGCGCAGACCCAGAACTACCGCGGCCGGACCGAGTCCGAGGACGGCGAGCTCGATGCCGCCGCCGTCTTCGCCAAGCTGACAGCGATGAAGCGCACCCAGGCCGACGTCGATGCCGACGAGGACGAACAGCGCTGATCGACATCGGCGCCTGAATCCGCCTGCACATCGAAAAGGCCGGCCGCCATAGCGGTCGGCCTTTTCGTTTGTCGCGCCGGGCGAGAGGTGCGCCCGAGAACCTACGGCTTGACGGGCACGGTGTAGTTCAGGCCGAGCCGGCCGCCGTCGGCATAGATCGTCTGGCCGGTGACATAGCTCGCATCGTCCGAGGCAAGGAAGGTCGCGACCGCGGCGATCTCCGCGGGATCGCCGATGCGCCCGAGCGGGGTGCGCGACAGGATGCGGGCCTCGGCGCCCTTGTCGCTGGCGACGGCCGCCAGGAGATCGGTCATGATCGAGCCGGGGCCGATCGCGTTGACGCGGATGCCATAGGGGGCGAGCGACAGGGCCATGGTCTTGGTCAACTGATTGAGGCCGCCCTTGGAAACGGAATAGCCGACCTGGTCGGGCAGGGCGAAGACCGCGTTCACCGAGGACATGTTGACGATGGTGCCGGCCGGCCCGCCGCGCTTCACCGACTGCACCATGTGGCGGGCGACCGCCTGGCCGCAGAGGAAGGCGCCTTTCAGGTTGACGCGGAGAACGCGGTCGAAGTCGGCTTCCTCGAGGTCGAGAAAATCCGCCTTGTGGACGATGCCGGCATTGTTGACGAGGATGTCGATCGCCGAAAACCGCGCCTGGCAGGAAGCGACAAGCCGCGCGACGGCCGTCGCGTCGGAGACGTCGGTCGCCGTGAAGGCGATCGTGCCCTTGTCGCCGAGATCGTCGACGGTCTTCTCTCCAGCCGCCGCGTCGACGTCGGCGATCATCACGCTGGCGCCCTCGGCCAGATAGCGCTCGGCGATCGCCCGCCCGATACCCTTGGCGCCACCCGTGACGATCGCAATCTTGCCGCTCAGTCTCATCTGGAATTCCCTTCATCACTCTGCTGGATGCGGCAGGCAGTATCAGAGCATGCCGGGAAAATCAGCCATGACCCGTGACGGCAGCCTACGGCGCTCATGCGCCGTCGACGACGGTCGGCTGTCCGACAAATGGGTGGCTCCCGCGGAGACGCTCAAGAAGGGATTGCCGTCCGCCGTCAGGTCTCTGGAATAGAGGGAGGGAGAGCCGGTTCGGCTCGGCCGGCTCGCCAAGTGCAGGCGGCCGCCTGTCCGCCCGCCGCCATGCACCGAACCACAGGTTTTTTGATCCGCACACCTGATAATGAAAGGGCTGCGGAAAGATGCGGATCGCAGATGTGGAAGGATTGTGGCTCATTGCATCGATCACTTACGCTGATGGTGCATATACGGTAACTTTCGAATTGGTTGCATTTGGAGAATACGATGAGCGCGATGGAAAAGAGCCTTCGGCGCGCGCTCGAGGCGGGCGACGCGCGGGACCCGCAGTTTCGCGATTCGATCTACTCGGCATCCGAACGCGCGCTCGAGCGGCTGCTGCGGGATACGCCGGCCGACGAAGAGACGGCCTATGCCCGCCGGGTGCTCCTTGCCGAGACGATCAACAGGATCGAGGCCGACTATTTCGAGCCCGTCGGCGAGCCCGAGCATGTCGGCGAAGCATTCGAGGAGCCGGGCGATGCTGCCGCGTTGCAACATGAGCCGATCCACCGGCAGGAGGAAGAACGCTTCATCGCCGAAAGCGAGGACGCAGCGCAGGCCGGCGACGGCGTCCCGCTGTTCTGGGCGAACGGGCAGCAGGGCGACGTGCTCGCTGCGGAAGTCCCCGATGACGACGGCCGGCCAGCGGCGGCGCGCCCGTCCCCCGATGCCAGCGAGGCGGGCTCCGGCATCGCCTGGTCGCCCAAGGCCGGAGGCTCCTGGCGGGCCCTCCCGAAAAGCAAAGGGCGTCTGGGGCTGCCGGGTGTGCTGGCGCTGGCCGCTCTCCTCGCCCTCCTCGCGGTGATCTATGTCCTTTACGGCGCGATTTTCGCCCCGTTCGAACAGCGTGCCGCCGCTGGGAGTGCGGCAGCCACGGATGCGGCCGGCACCCCGGCCGCCGAGTGGATCAACATCTTCGACGGCCGGCAGCTCGACGTCATATCGACGCCGTCCGGCGGCACGGTCGACGGCGTCACCGTCAAAGACCTGCCGGCCGTGCGTCTTGCGCCCGCGGCAAAGGGGGGCGAGATCAACGTCGCCATTGGTCCGGGCGTCGTCAGCACGATCAAGGGTCGCAGCGTGAGGGTCGAGGTCGTCGCCGGCTCGTCCGACGGCAACGCCCGCGAATTCGGCATCCGCTGCCTCTTCGGCGAAGAGACCGCCTGCGGGCGCCAGCGTTTCCGGACGGAGCAGGCAAGCGAGACCTTCGTCTTCGACATGGCCGTGCCGGCCGCTGCCTCGGCCGCAGGGGTGCTGGCCATCGATCCGCAGCTCGGCGCCGAGACCGGCAATCTCGACCTCTATTCGGTGCGCCTGCAAAGCGGTGCCCGCAACTGACATGCGAACGCAGCATTCGCCTGTCATGCTGGCAGATGCTCGATTCCCATCGCCACCCTTGCCCCGCCCAGCGCCCTCGTCGCGCCCCGAGGAGCGGACGGAAGCCGGGCCTGCCAAGCCGGAGTATTCTTGACGACGATCCCTTCCAGCCCGGCGCCCTCCAGCCCGGCCCCCTCCGGTCCGGGCGGCGCCCATTCCAGCGAAGAGACGGACGGGCCGCGCCGCACGGTCTCGCTCCGAAGGGTCGCCCTTGCCGGCATCCTCGGTTTCGGCTTCGCGATGGCCGTCGATCTGCCGTCCTGGCAGCCGGTGCTCGCGGGCTTCTTCCTGATGATGGCGATCTGCTTCGTGCCGCGTCGGAGTGTCCGACGGATGCGCGCCAGCGACGAAATCCGCCGCCGCCAGTCTCCCCTGTGGCCGGATGCCGGCACCAAGGCGGTGGTCGAGGCCATGCTCGAGCCGGCCTTCGTCATCGACCGCAACCTCCTCTTGCGCTTTCGCAACGGCGTCTCGGAACGCGCCTTCGGCAACATGACGCTCGGTGACGCGATATCCCTGCGTTTCCGCTCTCCCGAGCTTCTGGCGGCGATCGAGGCCTCCGTCGCCGACAGGAAGACCGGCAGCGCCGACTTCGTCGAGGGCCGGTCCTCCGACCGGTTCTGGTCCGTCGACATTCTTCCCATTCCCGCCTCACAGGGCGAGCGCCCCTCCTTCTTCCTGCTGCTCTTCCGCGACCGCACGGCCGAGCGCCGGATCGAGCGCATGCGCACCGACTTCGTCGCCAATGCCAGCCACGAGCTGCGCACGCCGCTCGCCTCGCTGATCGGCTTCATCGAGACGCTGCAGGGCGCGGCCCGGGACGACGCCGTCGCCAGGGCGCGCTTTCTCGACATCATGCGCGACCAGGCCGCGCGCATGTCGCGGCTGATCGACGACCTCCTGTCGCTGTCGCGCATCGAGATGAAGCGGCATGTGGCGGTGGAGGGGAGGGTCGACCTCGCCGAAATCCTTCGGGAAGTGCGCGAGGCGCTGGAGCCGTTGGCAGGCGAAAGCGCCCTGTCGATCGAAATCGAGGCCGAGCCCGGCGCCCACATCGTTGCCGGCGATCGCGACGAGCTGCTGCAGGTCTTCTCCAATCTCGTCGAGAACGCCTGCAAGTATGGCGAGGGCGGCAAGCGCGTGGTGATGACGCTGAAACGAACCCGCGGACGCGATGGCGCCTTCGTGGAAGCTTCCGTCTCTGATTTCGGGGCGGGCATCGCGGCCGAGCACGTGCCGCGCCTGACGGAGCGATTCTACCGTGTCGAAACCGCCGGCTCACGCGCGCGAAAGGGGACCGGCCTCGGGCTTTCGATCGTGCGCAACATCCTCGTGCGCCACCGCGCGCGGCTTCTCGTCCACTCCGTGGTGGGGCAGGGATCGACCTTCACCGCACGCTTCCCGGTCAAGGACATCCACTGACGCCGCGATTCTCGATTTGAAAAAAATCAGTGGGTTAGACTGTCATAAAACTGCAATCAGACTGTCATAGAGACTTCGTGCAACGGGTCTACACCAACCCGTGAACCGCAGCCGACTTCGAGAGACGGCGCGCCTTTCCGGTTCGATCCACGAAACTCCTCAAGGAGAAATCCCCGTGACCATTCGCACCATCGCTGGCCTCGCGCTCGGCACCGCCCTTGCGCTCGTGGGCCAGGCCCATGCGCAGAGCCGCGACAACATCCAGGTCGTCGGCTCGTCGACGGTCTTCCCGTACAGCCAGGCGGTTGCCGAGCGCTTCGCCAACACCGCCTCTTTCAAGTCCCCGGTCGTCGAGTCGACCGGTACCGGCGGCGGCATGCAGATCTTCTGCGGCGGCATCGGCGCCCAGACCCCGGACTTGACCGGCGCCTCGCGCGCTATGAAGAAGTCCGAATTCGATCTCTGCGCCAAGAACGGCGTGACCAACGTCACCGAGATCCTCCTCGGCTACGACGCGCTGTCGCTGTCGAGCGCCCAGGGCGGGCCGGACATGGACATCACCAAGGCCCAGCTCTTCCAGGCGCTCGCCGCCGAAGTCGAAGTCGACGGCAAGATCGTCGCCAACCCCTACAACGCCTGGAACGAGATCGACGCCTCGCTGCCCGCCGAGCCGATCCTCGTCTACGGCCCGCCGCCGACCTCCGGCACCCGCGACGCCTGGGTCGAGCTCGTGATGGTCGAAGGTTGTGGTGAATTCGCCGCGATCGAGGCGCTCGAGAAAGAGAAGAAGGCGGAAGTCTGCGAGCGCATGCGCACCGACGGCAAGTTCGTCGAAGCCGGCGAGAACGACAACCTGATCGTTCAGCGTCTGGCTGCCGATGCCAAGGCCTTCGGCATCTTCGGCTACTCCTTCCTCTATGAGAACCAGGACAAGCTGAAGGGTGCCTCGATCGCCGGCGTCAAGCCGAGCGAAGAGACCGTGAAGTCAGGCGAATACGCCGTGTCGCGTCCGCTCTTCATCTACGTCAAGAACGACCACCGCACGGCGATCCCGGGCCTCAACGAGTTCCTGACCGAATATGTCAGCGAAGGCGCGATCGGCACGGGTGGCTATCTCGAGGAGCGCGGTCTCGTCCCGCTCAGCGCCGAGGAAGCCGCCAAGGTTCGCGACGCCGTCACCAACTCGACCGCGATGACGTCTCCGGCTTCCTAAGCCGAAGCCTCTTCGTCGTTCAACGTCCCGTCAGTCGCTTCGCGGCTGGCGGGATTTCGTGGGAGACCGCATGTGAGCCTGTCGCTGACCCTTCTGATCCCCCTGATCCTTGCGGTCGTGGGCTACCTCGTCGCCAAGTCGAAGGCCAAGGCGCTCGCCCCGGTTCTCGGCACGAAACTGCACTCCCTCCCCAGCTATCACGGCTATCTCGTCGCGCTCGCGATCCTGGTGCCGAGCTATGTCATCATCTTTCTGTGGCTCTTCCTGGAGCAGTCGGTCCTCAAGGCCATCATCGTCGCCGCGCTGCCTTCGACCATGCTGGACGGAGCGCTTCCGGCCCAGGTCAGCCTTCTGGTCAGCCAGGTTCAGCAGGCCGCCTCCGGCGCCACTTTCGGGACGCCCGATCCCGCCATCCTCGTGGCGGCCGAGCGCCTGAACGAGGCCGCGGCGTTTTCGCGCTGGGCCCTTCCGGCGGTCATCATCGTGGTCGCCGTGGCCGTCGTCGCCTTTCTGATCTCGCGGATCGCCGTTCGCTTCCGGGCGCGCAATCTCTCCGAGATGATCATGCGTGGTCTCCTGCTCTTCTGCGCGTCGCTGTCGATCTTCGCCACGCTGGGCATTCTCATGTCCCTCCTGTTCGAGGGCATCCAATTCTTCTCGCGCGTCTCGCCGCTGGAATTCTTCTTCGGGACGAAGTGGGACCCGCAGATCGCGATCCGTGCCGATCAGGTGGGCTCCACCGGGGCTTTCGGTGCCATTCCGGTGTTCATGGGAACCCTGACCATCGCGCTGACGGCGATGTTCGTCGCGCTGCCCGTCGGTCTTTTCGCGGCGATCTACATGGCCGAATTCGCTTCGCCGCGGGTGCGCAACGTCGTCAAGCCGCTGATCGAGCTGCTCGCCGGCATTCCGACCATCGTCTACGGCTTCTTCGCGGTGCTGGTCGTCTCGCCCCTGCTACGCGATTGGGCCGGGTCCGCCGGCATCCAGATGTCGCCGACGGCGGCGATCGTGCCGGGTCTGGTGATGGGAGTGATGCTGATCCCCTTCATCTCCTCGCTCTCCGACGACGCCATCACGGCCGTGCCGCAGGCCCTGCGCGACGGTTCCCTGGGTCTGGGCGCGAACAAGGCCGAGACGATCACCCGCGTTCTCCTGCCGGCCGCGCTTCCCGGCATCGTCGGCGGCGTCATCCTCGCCACGACGCGCGCCATCGGCGAGACGATGATCGTCGTCATGGCCGCCGGCCTGACCGCAAACCTCACCGCCAACCCGCTCGACGGCGTCACGACGGTGACCGTGCAGATCGTGGCGCTCCTGACCGGCGACACCGAGTTCGACAATCCGAAGACGCTCGCCGCTTTCGGTCTCGGCCTGACGCTGTTCCTCGCGACGCTCCTCCTCAACCTCGTGGCTATCCAGATCGTCAAGAAGTATCGGGAACAGTATGACTGACATTCCTTTGACCGACCGACTCGCCACCCCGACCGCGAGGGAGACGACCCGGTCCCGCATCAGGGCGGGTCTCGCCGGACGCAAGAGCGCGCAGCGGCGCCTGAAGATCTACGGGATCGCCGCGATCGTCTTCGCCCTGACCATGCTCGGCGTGCTGGTCTCCTCCGTCATCTCCACGTCGCTCCCGGCCTGGACGCAGACGCAGATCCTCCTCGACATCACGGTTCCCGAGGGCGGACCCGGCGCGCCGACCGCCAACTACGGAACCGTGGTCGACAATGCCGTTGCCGCCCTGTTTCCTGCCGCAGAACGCGACCGGGCCGAGCTTCGGCGACTGACGTCGATGCTGAGCAACGGCGCCCAGTACTGGATCCGCGACGCCATGGCGGCGACCAGTGCGGCACCGGGAACCGTGGTGCCGATCTGGGTCCCTGTGTCCGACGCCTATGAGCAGTTGTACGAGGGCATCATCCTCGCCTCGACGCCGGAAAATCGCCGGCCGCTCAACGACGGTCAGATCGATCGGTTCGAGGAACTGCAGCAGCAGGACCGGGTGCGCTCGGTGCTCGACTGGGGCCTCATCAACAACGCCGACAGCCGCTTTCCGGAACTCGCCGGTCTGCGGGGCGGCCTCGTCGGCACCTTCTACCTCCTCATCGTCTGTCTCTGCGTCAGCGTTCCCATCGGCGTCGGAGCCGCCGTCTACCTCGAGGAATACGCCCCGAAGAACAAGTTCACCGATTTCATCGAGATCAACGTGAACAATCTGGCGGCCGTGCCCTCGATCGTGTTCGGTCTGCTCGGCCTTGCTTTGTTCCTCGGCTTCTTCGGCATGCCGCGATCGGCCCCGCTCGTCGGCGGTCTGGTTCTGGCGATCATGACGCTGCCGACCATCATCATCACCACCCGCAACGCGCTGAAGGCGGTTCCCCCGTCGATCCGCGAGGCGGCTCGCGGCATCGGCGCCTCGGAGATGCAGGTGATCGGCCATCACGTCCTGCCGCTCGCGCTGCCGGGCATCATGACCGGCGTCATCATCGGCCTGGCTCAGGCCCTCGGTGAAACCGCGCCGCTGCTGCTCATCGGCATGAACGCCTTCATCACTTCTGCGCCGGACTCGATGCTGGAGGCCTCGACCACCCTGCCGACCCAGATCTTCATCTGGTTCGACAGCCCGGAACGTGGTTTCGTCGCCCGGACGAGCGCTGCGATCTGCGTCCTTCTCGTCGTTCTCTCCTTCATGAACATCATCGCAATCATTCTTCGCCGCCGCTTCGAGCGGCGCTGGTAAACGGGCGGATCCAGTATGATGGAAAACTTTCAAGCGACGCTCAATAAGGGTCCTGCCGTGAATACGAACCGTCCCGTGAAGATGAAGGGCGAGAACGTCTCCGTCCATTACGGCGCCAAGCAAGCGCTGTTCGGTGTCAGCCTCGACGTCTTGGAAAACCAGGTCACGGCCCTGATCGGTCCGTCCGGTTGCGGCAAGTCGACCTTCCTGCGCTGCCTCAACCGCATGAACGATACGGTGTCGTCGGCCAAAGTGACCGGCAACATCACCCTCGACGGCGACGACATCTACGATCCCTCGATCGACGTGGTCGAACTGCGGGCCCGCGTCGGCATGGTGTTCCAGAAACCCAATCCCTTCCCGAAGTCGATCTTCGAGAACGTCTCCTACGGCCCGCGCATCCACGGCCTGGCGAAGTCCAAGGCGGACCTCGAGGAGATCGTCATCACCAGCCTGCGCCGCGCCGGCCTCTATGAGGAGGTCAAGGATCGGCTCGACGAGGCGGGCACCGGCCTTTCCGGCGGCCAGCAGCAGCGTCTCTGCATCGCCCGCGCAATCGCCGTCTCGCCCGAGGTGATCCTGATGGACGAGCCCTGCTCGGCGCTCGACCCGATCGCCACCGCCAAGGTCGAGGAACTGATCGACGAGTTGAAGCAGAACTACACCATCGTCATCGTCACCCACTCGATGCAGCAGGCGGCGCGCGTCAGCCAGGTGACGGCGATGTTCCATCTGGGCAACATCGCCGAGGTCGGGCCGACCGAGAAGATGTTCCAGAACCCCGACGACAAGCGCACCCAGGACTACATCACCGGCCGCTTCGGCTGAGCCGGCCAGGCACCAGCGCACCCACGAACAACAGACGGGACGGGCGGGCGGTCGCGAGGCCGCGGCTTTGACCGAGAGAACCGGGAGACCACACATGGACGAACATATCGTCTCATCCTACGACGACGAACTGAAGTTCATCGTGCGCCGGATCTCCGAAATGGGAGGCCAGGCCGAGCGCATGGTCGAGCGTTCCGTTGCGGCGCTGATCAACAGCGACTGGGGCCTGGCGCAGTCGGTCGTGGCCGATGACATGCTCCTCGACGCTGCCCAGCGCGAACTCGACGAGCGCGCCATCATGACCATCGCCAAGCGCCAGCCGATGGCGCAGGACCTGCGCGAGATCGTCGGGGCCATCCGCATCTCCAGCGATCTCGAGCGCATCGGCGATCTCGGCAAGAACATCGCCAAGCGAGTCATCGCCGTGCACGAGCACCAGCAGCCGATCAAGCTGGTGCGCGGCATCGAGCATCTGTCGGAACTGGCGATCGAACAGCTGAAGGAAGTGCTCGACGCCTACGCGTCGCGCGATCACCTGCGCGCCCAGACGATCCGCGATGCCGACGAGGACATCGACGCGATGTACACCTCGATCTTCCGCGAACTCCTGACCTATATGATGGAGGATCCGCGCAACATCACCGCCTGCACGCATCTCCTGTTCAGCGCCAAGAACATCGAGCGGATCGGCGATCACGCCACCAACATTGCCGAGACGATCTTCTACATCAAGACCGGCCAGCAGATGGAAGCCGACCGCCCGAAGAACGACACGACGGCGTCGATGACCATCGAACTGCCCGGCAGCGCGCCGGCGCCGGGCGGCGCAGGGGAATAATGGCATGAATGCGCGGATCGCCGTTGTCGAGGACGAGGAGGCGCTCTCCGTCCTCCTGCGCTACAATCTCGAGGCGGAAGGCTACATCGTCGACACCATCGCGCGCGGCGACGAGGCCGACATCCGCCTGAAGGAGATCGTCCCCGACCTCCTGATCCTCGACTGGATGCTGCCGGGCCTTTCCGGCGTCGAGCTCTGCCGGCGGCTGCGCACGCGGCCGGAGACCGAGCGCCTGCCGATCATCATGCTGACCGCGCGCGGCGAGGAATCCGAGCGGGTGAGGGGCCTGTCGGTCGGTGCTGACGACTATGTCGTGAAGCCCTTCTCGACACCGGAACTGATGGCACGGGTGCGCGCCATGCTGCGGCGCGTGCGGCCGGAGAAGATCTCGACCCTCCTGAATGCCGGCGACATCGATCTCGACCGCGAAACCCACCGCGTCCGCCGTCTCGGTCGCGAGGTGAAGCTCGGACCGACGGAATTCAAGCTGCTGGAATTCTTCATGCAGTCGCCCGGGCGCGTCTTCTCGCGCGAGCAATTGCTCGACGGCGTCTGGGGCCGCGACATCTATGTCGACGAGCGCACCGTCGACGTCCATGTCGGGCGCCTGCGCAAGGCGATCAACCGCGGCCGCCAGCGCGACCCGATCCGCACCGTCCGTGGCGCCGGCTACGCCCTCGACGAGAACTTTTCCGCCAGCGCGAAGGCGGTACGGCCGGGCATGCCAGCGGTGGCAGGGGCGCGCGACAGCGCGGCGGAGTAGCGCTCTCGCCTGCAAGGCGGCCGTCCGGACGCCCTCGCAATTGCCTGGAAACGGCGCATACTGCGGGCTGGCCCCGGAGACTCCCATGGCAGAGAGCAAATGGGAGATTGGTCTTGGATCCGTCAATCTGGCGGCATCCGCGCTCATCGCGACATTCACCATTTTTGCGTTCACAGGTCAGAACGAGCTGTTCACCGAGCAGGGCAAGCAGAGCGATCAGCTCGGCACCCTGATCGCGGAGACGGCATCGCTCAACCGGAAGGTCGACACCGTCGTCGATCGTGCCGCGCAGATCGAGCGGAAGATCGAGATCTCCCAGCTCAGTCCGAGCGTCATGATGGCGAAGGCGGGTTTTCCGGTGACGTCGGACGTGCAGCTTGTCTGGCTCGGAGACGAGATTGTCGCGTTCCCGCGCTCTCCGGAAGCCGAGCAGATCCTGAAAGACAAGAAATACCTGCCGCTGCAGGTGGATCCGACGATAGCCGGCTATGTTCTCGACCAGCGCGCCGCCAGCATCGTGAAGCAGGTGCTCGACGGCATGAACGTCGACGGAACGCCGAGTCCCTGGCGCCCATAGGTTCAACCGGACCCATCGCCTCTGCCGCAGTGACCTCTGGGCCGCATCCGAACGCTGGAGCGCCGCTTGGTCCGGCAATGCGCCGCCTCATCCGGCAGCGCTTGTCGCTTAGCGAACGCGTCGACGCTCGGAGACCGGCTGAAACGCGATCTTGGCGTGGTAGAGGCAGTAGGGCGAGGCGTCGTTGGAGTGGTTGCCGCAGAAGCGGAACTCCGGCGACAGCGGATCGCCCAGCGGCCACTTGCAGGTCCGCTCGTTCAACTGGACGAGGGTCAGGTTGCGCGAGATCGGCACGACCTCGGCCGAGACGAGCGGCCGGGGCTGCTCGGCCACGGCGTCGATCTCTTCTTCCATCTTCAGGGCCGTGGCGCCGTGCGACCCGCCGCCGCTCGAGCGCATGATGCGGGGAGCGGACTGCATCGAGACGAGGCGAGCCGGCATCTCCATTTCGACGACCGATTCCACCACCGCGGCGGCCGCGACCTTCGGCTGCGCCTGCTCCTGCGCGGATACATGCGCTTTCGCCCGTCCCTCGAGCTTCAGGCGGTGAACCTTGCCGATGACCGCGTTGCGGGTGACGCCGCCGAGTTGTCCGGCGATCTGGCTCGCGCTCAGCCCCTCGGTCCAGAGTTTGATCAAGAGATCCACTCTTTCTTCCGTCCAGCCCATCACGAGCTCCTATTCTGTGCTACGGCAGAATCCCTCCCCGGCTTCCAACCATGGTTGGAAAGGGGTACAACATATATTGGTAGATTAGGGCCTGCCGCACGAAATCTAGTATCTGAAGGAAATTTACCCTATCGCGTGACTCGGTGACAAGAGTCGCGGGGAGCGTGTGGAATCGAAATGTCGCTTTTCCCCAGATACCGCGGAAGTTTGTCAGGGTTCGATCGCGAAAAACGCTTGTCAGTGGGGCCGTCATGAGCATAGCGCGCTCTCTGGAAAAGCCTGCCACCCGTATCGATTGACAAGCTCGCCGGGGCGCGTGGTATAGCTCAAGGCCACGCAATGCATCATCGGCCGCCGATCGAAGCCTGCCCCTGCGGCAGGCTTTCAGCATTTCCGGGGCCCCGGAAATCACCTCGAGCCTTCGGATACCGCCCGCCGGGCACACAGCGAGTTCCTGTCATGCCGAACGATTCCGCTCCCGTTTCACCCCTGTTCTCGACCTACGCCCGCGCGCCCCTGCGCTTCGAGCGAGGCGAGGGCGTCTGGCTGGTGACGGAGGAGGGGCAGCGCTTTCTGGATCTCGGAGCGGGCATTGCCGTCAACGCGCTCGGCCATGCCCATCCCCATCTCGTGGCGACACTGAAGCATCAGGCCGAAAAGCTCTGGCACACCTCCAATCTCTACGAGATTCCGGGGCAGGAGCGCCTCGGCGCGCGGCTAACGGCGGCGACCTTCGCCGACAAGGCCTTCTTCACCAATTCCGGTGCGGAGGCGCTCGAATGCGCCTTCAAGACCGCGCGGCGCTACCATTTCGTCAACGGCAATCCCGAGCGCTTCCGCATCCTCAGCTTCACCGGCGCCTTCCACGGCCGGACGCTGGCGACCATCGCCGCCGGCGGCCAGGCGAAATATCTCGAAGGTTTCGGCCCGAAGGTCGACGGCTTCGACCAGGTGACGTTCGGCGACCACGCTGCCTTGAAGGCCGCGATCGGGCCGGAGACGGCGGCGATCGTGATCGAGCCGATCCAGGGCGAGGGCGGCATCCGCTCGGTGCCGCCGCAGTGCCTGCGCGGCCTGCGCGAGCTCTGCGATGCCGAGGGCATCCTTCTGATCTACGACGAGGTACAGACGGGAGTCGGCCGCACCGGCAAGCTCTTCGCCTATGAGCATTCCGGCGCTGCACCCGACATCATGGCCGTCGCCAAGGGCATCGGCGGCGGTTTCCCGCTCGGCGTCTGCCTGGCGACGGAAGAGGCGGCGCGCGGCATGACGGCGGGAACGCACGGCACCACCTACGGCGGCAATCCGCTGGCCATGGCCGTCGGCAACGCCGTGCTCGACGTCGTTCTGGCGGAGGGTTTCCTGGAGCATGTCCGTGACATGTCGCTGCGCTTCAAGCAGTCGCTGGCCTCGCTCGCCGACCGCTACCCCGACGTCATCGAGGATATTCGCGGCGAGGGCCTGCTGCTCGGCATGAAGGCGAAGGTCCCGAACACCGTGCTCCTGACTGAGCTGCGCAATCACGGCGTCCTCACCGTGCCGGCTGGCGACAACGTACTCCGCATCCTGCCGCCGCTGATCATATCGGCCGACGAGGTGCGCGAGGCGATCGATCGGATCGAGCAGGCGGTGTCGTCATTGTCGCTGGGCGCCGCGAGGAAGTCGGCATGAGCGGGGCGACGCAAGCCCCGAAGCATTTCATCGACATCGCGGACATGCCGGCGGCTTCGCTGCGCAGCATTCTCGACGATGCCGTCGCCCGCAAGGGCCTCGGCCGCGACGGGCCGCGGCCGCTGCAGGGCCGGGTGCTGGCGATGATCTTCGACAAGCCCTCCACCCGCACGCGCGTCTCCTTCGACGTGGCGATGCGCCAGCTTGGCGGCGAGACGCTGTTCCTTTCCGGTACGGAGATGCAGCTCGGCCGCTCCGAGACGATCGCCGACACGGCGCGCGTCCTGTCGCGCTATGTCGACGCCATCATGATCCGCACGACCTCGCACGACCGGCTCCTGGAAATGGCGGAGAATGCGACCGTCCCCGTGATCAACGGCCTCACCGACGACACACATCCCTGCCAGATCATGGCCGATGTCATGACCTTCGAGGAGAAGTGTGGACCCGTCGCCGGCAAGACCTTCGCCTGGAGCGGCGACGGCAACAACGTCCTGAACTCGCTGATCGAGGCGTCGAGCCGCTTCGGCTTCGCCTTGCGCATCGCGACGCCCGAGGGCTCCGAGCCCGACGCCGGGCGTATCGCGCGGGCCCGCAGCGAGGGCGGCCAGATCCTGACGACCTTCGACCCCGTCGAGGCCGTCACCGGCGCCGACTGCGTCGTCACCGATACCTGGGTGTCGATGGGCCGCGAGGATTTCGCCCGCGGCCACAACGTCTTTGCGCCGTTCCAGGTGAACGAGCGGCTGATGGCGCATGCCGCCCCCGACGCGCTCTTCATGCACTGCCTGCCGGCGCATCGCGGCGAGGAAGTCACCGACGGCGTCATCGACGGTCCGCAGTCGGTCGTCTTCGACGAGGCCGAGAACCGGCTGCACGCGCAGAAGTCGATCCTGGCCTGGTGCTTTGGCGAGGCCGGTCAGCATGGCTGATCCGGACAGCGGTCTCGGCGCCGAGACCGGCAGTGCCGGACTCGGGCGCCATCTCGGCGAGTTCGGCTTTGCCGGCGATGATGCGGTCGTGCCCTTCGCCGTCGAGAATCTCGATGCGCGCGGCCGTGCGGTGCAGCTCGGCGCCATGCTCGACGCCATTCTCGGCCGGCACGATTATCCCGAACCGGTCGCGCGCCTCCTCGCCGAGATGATCGTCCTCACCGTCCTCCTCGGGACGTCGCTGAAGTTCGACGGCAAGTTCATCGCGCAGACGCAGACAGACGGCCCCGTCGATCTCCTCGTCGTCGACTTCACCACGCCCTCCAGCGTGCGCGCCTATGCCCGCTTCGATGCCGAACGCGTCGCTGAGGCCGAGGCCGCCGGCCAGACCGATCCCGAGACCATGCTGGGCAACGGCACCATGGCGCTCACCGTCGACCAGGGCGGCCACAGCCAGCGCTACCAGGGCATCGTCGCGCTCGAAGGCGCGTCGCTCGAAAAGGTCGCGGAGGGCTATTTCCGCCAGTCCGAACAGATCCCGACGACTGTCCGGCTGGCCGTCGCCCGCATCGCCCGGCGCGGCGACGGAGGATTTCGCGAATCCTGGCGCGCCGGCGGCCTGATCGCGCAGTTCCTGCCCGAGGCGTCCGAGCGCATGCGCCTGCCCGACCTTCCCGGCGGCGACGCCCCGGAGGGCGCCGAGGATGGCTTGGGTTTCGAGCCGGACGACGCCTGGACCGAGGTCAAGGCACTGGTCGAGACCGTCCACGCGTCGGAACTCGCCGATCCCGAAGTCGGCGTCGAACGGCTGCTCTTCCGCCTTTTCCACGAGCGCGGCGTGCGCGTCTTTCCCCCGACGCCCGTCGAGGACGACTGCAGCTGCTCGCGCGAGAGGATCAAGGCGGTCCTCTCGAACTTCTCCGCCACCGAGATCGCGGAAAGCGTCGAGGACGGCAAGATCGAGGTCACCTGCGAATTCTGCAGCGAGAGCTACGTGTTCTCGCCGGACGAATTCGCCAAGGGCTGACATTTACGCTCAGTTCAGCAGCCGTTTCTCCGGTGCGTCGAGCGAAAATGCCGGGATCTCGACCTCGAAGATGCGGCCGCCGGCGGTCTCCATGACATAGTGCCCGCGCATGATGCCCGATGGCGTCGGCAGGGGGCAGCCGGAGGTGTAGCTGAAGCTGTCGCCGGGCGAGAGCACCGGCTCCTCGCCGACGACGCCCGGGCCGCGGACTTCCTCGACATGGCCGTTGCCGTCGGTGATGTGCCAGTAGCGCGACCTCAACTGGACGGTATCGCGGCTGCCGTTTTCGATCGCCACCTTGTAGGCGAAGACCCAGCGCCCGGCTTCCGGCATCGATTGATGCTCGAGATAGACCGGCGTCACCGAAACGGTGATATGGCGCGTCGTCGCCGTATAGTCGCCTTCGGGCTGAGGCTGGTGGGGATCGGTTTTCATGCGCCGTTATCGCCAACGGGCGGGCTCGGGTCAATGCGAAGCATCGGCCGGTGCGCGTTGGGGCAGGCAGGGAGAAGAGGATGCTCGACGGAAGCGTGAAGGCACGCCTCGATCCGGCGCTCGACGCACTGGCGCGGCAACTGCACCGGGCCGGCTTCAGTGCCGACGCGGTGACGGTGGCGGGCTTCGTGCTCGGGCTCGGCGCGGCGCTGGCGATCGGCCTCAACGCCTTCGGTCTCGGGCTCGGCCTGATCCTCGCCTCGCGGCTTGCCGACGGCCTCGACGGTGCCCTGGCACGCCAGACGCGGCCGACCGATCTCGGCGGCTATCTCGACATCGTCCTCGACTTCATCTTCTACGGCGCGATCCCGCTCGGCTTCGCTGTCGCCGACCCCGCAGCGAACGCGCTGCCGGCGACCGTTCTTCTGATGAGCTTCTACGCCAACGGCGCGAGCTTCCTCGCCTTCGCCCTGATGGCCGAGAAGCGCAAGCTCGTCGCGGCGGCGCGCGGACCGAAATCGCTGTACTTCACCACGGGCCTCGCCGAGGCGGGCGAGACGCTTCTCGTCTTCGTTCTCGCCTGCCTCTTTCCCGCATGGTTCGGCATCCTCGCCTATGTCTTCGCCGCGCTCTGCTTCGTCACCTGCTTCAGCCGCATCGCACTGGCCACCCGCGTCTTCAGATAGCGGCGAGGGCGCCGTCGATGTCCTCGAGGAGGTCGTCGATGTCCTCGAGACCGAGCGACAGGCGCAGGAGGCCGTCGGAAATGCCGAGCTCGGCCCGGACTTCCGGCGCGAGGTTCTTGTGCGTCGTCGTCGCGGGATGGGTGACGAGGCTTTTCGCATCGCCGAGATTGTTGGAGATCTTGACGATTTCGAGGGCGTTGGAGAAGCGGAACGCGGCTTCCTTGCCGCCGGCGAGTTCGAAGGCGACGAGGGTCGAGCCGCCGGTCATCTGCTTGGCGATGATCGCGGCGTCCGGATGGTCGGCGCGGCCGGGATAGAGCACTTTTGCCACGAGCGGCGAAGAGGCGAGGTGGTCGGCGACGGTGCCGGCGTTCCTGGTCTGGCAGGCGACGCGCAGCGGCAGCGTCTCCAGGCCTTTCAGCAGCGTCCAGGCGTTGAAGGGGGAGAGCGACGGGCCGGTGTGCCGAAAGTACTCGTGCAGGTTCTTGTCGATCCACTCCTTGCTGGACAGGATGACACCGCCGAGGCACCGACCCTGGCCGTCGATATGCTTGGTCGCGGAATAGACGACGACGTCGGCGCCAAGTTCCAGCGGCTTCTGCTGCATCGGCGTGGCGAACACGTTGTCGACAACGACCACCGCGCCGACCTCATGCGCGATCTTGGCGACGGCCGCGATGTCGACGATCTCGAGCGTCGGGTTGGTCGGCGTCTCCATGAAGAAAACCTTCGTCTCCGGGCGGACCGCGGCGCGCCAGGCGGCGAGGTCGCGGCCATCGACGAAGGTCGACGTGACGCCGGCGCGCCCGAGCATGGTCTCGACGACGTAGCGGCAGGAGCCGAACAGCGCGCGCGAGGAGACGATATGGTCGCCGGCCTTCACCTGGCACTGCAGCGCGGCGGCGACCGCCGCCATGCCGGAGGCGGTGGCGCGGGCGTCCTCGGCGCCTTCCAGCGCCATCATCCGCTCCTCGAACATGCGCGTCGTCGGATTGCCGTAGCGCGAATAGATGAAGCCGGGCTCCTCGCCCTTGAAGCGCGCCTCGGCAGCCTCGGCGCTCGCATAGACGAACCCTTGCGTCAGGAACAGCGCCTCGGAGGTCTCGCCGAAACCGGAGCGGACCGTGCCGCCATGGACCATGGCCGTCGCCGGTCGCAGCGTCCGTTCGTTCTTCTTCAACATGGCATCCCGCTTTCCGCCGTCCCGGCTGGCGGGATCGGCCATAAAAAAGACCGGCATGAGCGTCGCCGCACAGCCGGTCCTGGAGCAATGGCGTCCTGGGTCGGCCCTTTAGCGAGTTGTTTAACGTGGCTGCAAGCCGGCCGGCCAAATCACCACGAATTCCGACCCGACGATAATCCGCCGGTGGCCAGAGGTCAATTCTCTCTGCTAAAGCCTTTCGCGCGCGAGCCGCGCAAGTACGAGAGAAGGACGGGCCAAGTGAGCCGAATGCCAGGCGGAATCCTGCCCGACCGCGACATCGCGGCGCTGTTCGATATGGGCGCGATCGCCGCCGACCGGCCGCGCGACGCCGACCAGATCCAGCCGGCGAGCCTCGACCTGCGGCTGGGCTCCACCGCCTACCGCGTGCGCGCCAGCTTCCTGCCGGGCCGGGGTCGGACCGTGACGGAAAAGCTGGAGCGCTTCTCGCTGCACGCGATCGACCTGACGCCCGGCACCGTGCTCGAGACCGGCTGCGTCTATCTCGTGCCGCTGATGGAGCGCCTCGACCTGCCCGCCGGCATGACGGCGGCCGCCAATCCGAAATCCTCGACCGGCCGGCTCGACATCTTCACCCGTGTGATCGTCGATGGCGGGCAGGAGTTCGACAAGATCTTCGAGGGCTATTCCGGCCCGCTCTACATCGAGATCTCGCCGCGCACCTTCCCGATCGTCGTCCGGCCTGGCTCGCGCCTCAGCCAGATCCGCTTCCGCTCCGGCGGCGCTCTCCTGGGCGAGGCGGAACTGGCCGACCTGCACGCGCGCGAATGCCTCGTCGCCGCGGCCATGCCCAACATCGCCCATGGCGGCATCGCCCTGTCGATCGATCTCCTCGGCAATGACGACGGCCTCGTCGGCTATCGCGGCAAGCGCCATACCGGCGTCGTCGACGTCGACCGGCGCGGCGCCTACGACGTCGCCGCCTTCTGGGAGCCGATCCACCGGACCGGCACCGGCGAACTCGTGCTCGACCCGGACGAATTCTATATCCTCGTCTCCGGCGAGGCCGTCCACGTGCCGCCGGCCTACGCCGCCGAGATGACGCCGTTCGATCCCCTGGTCGGCGAGTTCCGGGTGCACTATGCCGGCTTCTTCGATCCGGGCTTCGGCCATTCGAGCGCCGGCGGCACCGGCAGCCGGGCGGTGCTGGAAGTGCGCAGCCATGAGGTGCCCTTCATCCTCGAACACGGCCAGATCGTCGGTCGCCTCGTCTACGAGCACATGGCGGGCCTGCCCGATCGTCTCTACGGCCTTGACCTCTCTTCGAATTACCAGGCGCAGGGCTTGAAACTGTCGAAGCATTTTGTTTGATAAACACATGCCGGAGGCTCGGCGATTCGCCCGCTTTGTTCGTCTTGAATACGAACAACAGTTGACTGTCTGCGTGATTGCTCCACTATGAGGCGGTGCCGTTGGTGCGCGCGCGGGGCCGGTCATTTGACAAATCAATTTGCAAGACCCGTCGACATCCTTCCGCGCTATTCCGCTGCGTGCCTCCAGATGGTGGCGGACGGCTACACGCTGGAGGATACCGCTCGCTATATCGGCTGCGACATCGAGCTTGTCTGGGACGTCCTGGAGCTGGCGCGACGGCGCCTCGGCGCCGCCAATCTCGAGCAATCGGTCGCGGCAGCGATGAAGATGGGCCTGATCGTCTAGAGGGTCGGGCGAAAAGGCAAATTCCGTTTTTCGCACTATCCGACGCGGCAACGCTAGAGGATCGGCGCTTCACGACCGGACAGGTCAGTGGACTCGAGATTGGCGCGGATCTTCTTCAGAATGACTTCCGTACGCTGCAGCTCGCATTCGCAGAGGTCGCGCGTCGCTTGATCGATGACCATCTGGGTGAGGGGGGCCACTTCCTTCAAGAGATCGCGGGCGGCATCCGTCTCGGCGATGACCTTGACGCGTCGATCGACGGGATGAGGACGTCGGGCGATGAGGCCTCGGCGCTCGAGCCGGTCGAGCGCGGCGGAAATCGTCATCGGCTCGACACCAAGAGTCGCTGCAAGATCGCACTGACGCTGCGGCCCGGTGGCGGTGATCGCCGCCAGCGTCCTGATTTCCCCCTGCGACAGCTGCAGATTCTTATCGCCGATCAGCCGCTCGATTTTCTGCCTAAATAGTCGAGAAATATCTGCAAAAACAAAATTCAGGGATGCGTTCAGCAAAGCGCCTGACGCAACATTATCGCGTTCAGGTTCGGACACGGTTTCTGCTGAGGAGAAACTGTCACGGCGGATTCTTCTGTCAGTCACATCAAATATTTTGTCAGTCACATCGAATATTTCGTAGAGAGAAACAATGATACTACCTACGGCGCGGCAGCATTTGCGGCAACTCACGAATATGTCAGCTCAGTGGCTCCAAGCGACGCCGAGAAACATGCTGACCAGTAGCTCGAACTGCGCACACTCGTCTCACCACTCGATACATCAAAGGCTCGATGCCGTCACCCGGCATGATGGGTTGCGCCAGGCGACGCCAGGCAAGGGCTCTGAGCTGGAAAGTCATGAACCGCGCCGGAGATGAGAAACCGGGATCGGCTCTCACCGTCTGGCCGAAAAGGGTCGCGATCCCCTGCTGGTCGTGTTCTCGGCGCGCCGGAAGCGGGGTCCTTGCTCCGGCCGCAGCCGTCCGCCTGATCTTGAGACCGCCGGCGTTCTCTTCGAGCCGATTCTGCCACCAGATATTTTCCCGCCGATCCACGGCGGCCGCAGGCACGCCATTTCCCGAGCCGCGTCGTCATTGGAGCGGACACGCTCAAGCCTGCCGACGGTCCCTGTCGCCCCACCCCTGTTCGCAGCGCGCTTGCGCCCAACTGCCCCCCTTGCTAGTAATTCCGACTGGAGCGCGGGCGTAGTTCAGCGGTAGAACGCCAGCTTCCCAAGCTGGATGTCGTGGGTTCGATCCCCATCGCCCGCTCCATCGTTGCGGATCGACAGACCCTCTGAGATAGGTGGGTCTTGAAAAGACTGCGCTTTTCCCCACTCGCCGACAACAGGTTTGAGAGCAGGCGTCGCCGATTTGAGACAAATTCGGCTTTAACGACAGCCGTTTGAGACTCGCCCGAAAACGGGCCGTCAAGGCGCCGTTTTACGTCGATTCGCTGACATGGGGATGCCGCCCGAGAGCTCCCTCATCGGGGCGGTCGGGTCAAGTCGAACAGGTGATGGACTGATGGATTGGGCAGCGCGCGAAAATCCCGCTGCCTATAGGTCTGGCGCGAGAGACGAGCCTCTGCATCGATCAGCGTGAACACGTCCGCAAGGGTCGTGAGGGAGGCTGCCAGCCAGTTATCTCGTGCGAGACGTGGGCAATCCGCCGAGATCGCGTCCGGCATGACCGAACGGACAAGCATTCGCCATCCAGGGGGCGTTCGAGGGCAAACCCGGGTAGGAGCACCGAGGTGAACGTCTCGGTGGAGCGGCTACCGTCTGCAAGCGGTTCAAGGCCTAGATGATGCACGCTGCTCGCGTAAGGAATCCGATTGTGGGGTGTAAGGACGATCGGGTGTCTGCCATACCGCTTTCAGCGGACCCCGTTCTGTGTCTCAACGGCGTCGCTCTTGATTAACGAGTTTTTCACCAGCGGCTCCGGACGCGGGGTGGTTGCGGTGCTCGGCGGTAGGATCGGCAGTTCGACGCGGGGAGGCTCGCCCGTCAGGGTGCCGAGGAACGCTGCGATCGCGCTGGTCTCGTGGGGCGTCAGTTCTTGGCCGAGCTGGGCGACGCCCATGACGGCCACGGCCTGTTCGAGGCTCCACACCTTGCCGCTGTGGAAGTAAGGAGCCGTCAGCGCGACGTTTCGCAGCGGGACTGCCCGGAACACGTACTCGTCGGTAGCGGTCTTCGTGACTGCAAAGCGGCCCTTGTCCTCAAGCGGAAGGATGTCGCTGCCAGGGCGCTCGACGACCCCGAACGGGTAGTATTCCTGGCCACCGAAGTTGACGCCGCTGTGGCAAGCCGAGCACCCGGTGTCCATGAAGAGTTTCAGGCCCTGCTTCTCCTTGTCATCGAGCACCGCAAGATTGCCCTCGAGGAACTGGTCGAACCGGGCGCCGGGCGTGATGAGGGTGGCCTCGAACGCCTCGATGGCCTTCGCGACATTGTCGAACGTCACGGCGTCGGCCTCGCCGGGGAAGGCGGTCCGGAAGTGCTCTTGGTAGGTCGGGATGCTGGTCAAGACATCGACAACGTGCTCCGGCGTCGCCGCCATTTCGACGGCCGCCTGAATCGGGCCTTTGGCCTGCGAGCGGAGATCGTCGGCCCGGCCGTCCCAGAACTGGGCGACGTTGAAGATCGAATTGAACACGGTGGGGGAATTGCGTGGTCCCTTCTGCCATCCGTGACCGATCGAGGTCTCCAGGTTATCCGTGCCGCCGCCCGCGAGGTTGTGGCAGGAGTTGCAGTTCAGGATGCCGCTTGCCGACAGGCGGGTGTCGAACCACAGCATCTGGCCCAGTTCCGTCTTCTCCCGCGTGACGGCATTGTCCTTCACCTTGGGAACGGTAGAGGGAATGGCATCGAAGATCTCGTCGGCGGCTGCGCGGAGCTGCTCGATCTCTTCCGGGGACATCGCGGGAGCAGACGTTGCGACCGCATCGGTTGCCGCGGACTGTGCGAAGGCTGCTGGCATGAGATTCGGCAGGGCCACCGCGGAGAGCAGGGTCAACGAAACACCGCTAGCCAAAAACCCGAACAGATGGCGTCTCATGGATTTTCTCCTAGGTGCCTAAGAGCCCGATTCAGAAGTTTCTCAAGCGTAGCAATATCTTGCGGTTCGCCGGGTAAGCATGCGGATGGAGGCGATCAGCGCCCATGCGGTTGAAGAGGAGACGGAAGTTTCCCAGTCTTTTGCGAGGCGGCGGCATCGTCCGAGCCACGCGAAAGTGCGCTCGACGACCCACCGTCGAGGCAGGATCTCGAAGCCTTTGGCGACATCTGATCGCTTGATGATCTCGATGGTCCAGTCGCCATGGCGGGCGATCGCGTCGCGCAGTTTCTGCCCGGCGTAACCGCCATCGGCGAAGACATGGCGCAGCCACGGGAAACGCCGGCGTATCGCCTTGAGCACATCGACGGCGCCGTCCCGGTCTTGAATATCGGCGGCATGCACGAGAATCATGACCAGGAAGCCGCAGGTGTCGGTGAGGATATGGCGCTTGCGGCCCTTGATCTTCTTGCCGGCGTCATAGCCGCAAATCCCGCCGCTTTCCGTGGTTTTGACCGACTGGCTATCGATGACACCGGCACTGGGCGAGGCTTCGCGTCCTTCGATTTCGCGCAGGCTCATGACCAGCGCCATGTTGATCGCATCGAACAGACCGGCATCGCGCCACGCGTAAAAATAGCGCCGCACCGTCGAAACCGGCGGAAAGCATTTGGGCAACAGCCGCCATGCACATCCGCTCGATGCGATGTAGAGCAAGGCGTTCACAACTTCGCGCATGTCCGCCGAGCGGCGCCGCCCTCCGCGTTTCGCGGCTGGGATAAACGGAGCCGTCACCATCCACTCCCGATCCGTCATATCGCTTGGATACCGCAACCCCTCCCGGCTATGCTCGCGCCGGGCAATACCAGACCATGCCATCGTTCACTCCATCTCCTCGCAAAGACGGCCTGAATCACAACATACTGGTATTGCTCAACAACTTTCGGATCGGGCTCTAAAAATCGTGGTTGGATCGGTGTCTGCGAAGCTCACGAGTAAGTACAATCGCCTGTTCGCGACCGGCAGGCACCCCGTCATTACGGTATTGTAGCGAAAGTCACCGGATCAGTGCTTGGTTCCCATAGACACTAAAGCGAGCCTGTTTCGGCTTCAGGTGAGCGGTCCACTGCGACTTCCGCGCGGGAGCGAACGCTTTAGCATTCACGCGCGATCCAGATCGTCACGGAGAATGCGATCATAGGCGCTGGATTCCCTGGCCCCGGACCACGATCTCCTTCTGTTGCAACTCGCGCTCGAGACCCTCGCGCCATGCGCGCCACCATCGGCAGGTACTGCGACAGGGGCAGGCGGAGCCGCGGTAGTGTCCGCGCTCGTGGTGGAAATTCCGACATTGAAAGGTGTGGCTGAGGCGGTCACCGGATAGGGCGGCTAAGGTGGAGTTGCGAGACTTCAACCTGACCGGAGAACCCGATGACCGAGGACAGACTACCGCTTGCCGAGCTTTTTGCGAAAGCCGGGGACGGCGATTTCCTGAGAACGATAGCCGAGAGCGTGATGCAGCTCCTTATGGAGGTCGACGTTGAAGGCATGATCGGCGCCGGGCGCCACGAACGGACGCAGGAACGGGCGACTTATCGCAATGGCTACCGCGACCGCTCGCTCGACACGCGGCTCGGCTCGTTGCAGCTTCGGATACCCAAGCTTCGGCAGGGCAGCTACTTCCCGCCGTTCCTGGAGCCGAGAAAGCTCTCGGAGAAGGCCTTGGTTGCCGTCATTCAGGAAGCTTGGATCAGCGGCGTTTCCACCCGGCGGGTCGACGATCTGGTACAGGCCATGGGGCTGTCGGGGATCGGCAAGAGCACCGTATCGAAGCTGTGCAAAGACATCGACGAACGCGTCGGCGGCTTCCTCGACCGTCCTCTCACTGGCGACTGGCCCTACCTCTGGCTGGATGCGACCTACCTGAAGCAGCGCGAGGGTGGACGCATCGTTTCGGTCGCCGCCATAATCGCCGTGGCCGTGAACACGGACGGCAAGCGCGAGATCGTCGGCCTTCACATCGGCCCCTCGGAAGCGGAGACGTTTTGGTCGAGCTTCCTCAAGAGCCTCGTGCGCCGCGGCCTGTCCGGCGTGAAGCTCGTGATCTCGGATGCTCACGAAGGGCTGAAAGCCGCCATTCGCCGGGTGTTCAGCGCCTCCTGGCAGCGCTGCCGGGTGCATTGGATGCGCAACGCCCTGTCGTATGTCCCGAAGGCGCAGCAGAGCATGGCGGCGGCCGCGCTGCGCCAAGCCTTCGCCCAGCCCGATCGTGCTAGCGCCAGCCAGGCGCTGCGCCACGTCGCCGACCAGCTTCGGGGAAAGTGTCCAAAGCTCGGGGCCTTCATCGACAACAGCGAGACCGACGTGCTGGCGCACATGGATTTTCCCAGTCAGCACCGGACCCGGATCCATTCGACGAATTCCCTGGAGCGCCTGAACAAGGAGGTGAAGCGGCGTGCCGACGTCGTCGGAATCTTCCCGAACGAGGGATCCATCATCCGGCTCATCGGCGCCGTCCTTCTCGAGGCCAACGACGAATGGCAGATCCAGAACCGCTACATGCAGACCGAACCCATGGCCGACCTCATGGCCATGGGCAACACTGCAAAACCCGAACAGATTTCCACCGAAGTCGCCTGAAACGGAGCCGCTTCAGCTACACTCAATTTCCACCACGTTGACGGACACGACCGGAGCCGCTCTGAACTTGTCCGAGGTGAGACGCTTGCGCGGCGGCGCTATCGTCTTCGACGAAGGACAGCCGGTTCGGCAATTCCATCTCCTCCTGTCCGGCAGCATTCGCTTTGTCCGGCTGACGGCCGATGGCAGCCAGATCATCGTCCTGCACATTCCACCGGGAGAGATGTTCGGTATCGGGACGGCCCTCGGGCAGATTACCCATCAGGTCACTGCGATCACGGCAGACGATTCCGTCGTCCTGTCGTGGCCCAACGCTCTCTGGCCGAAGTTCTCTGGTGCCTATCCCGGGTTTGTTGCCGAGACGCTCCGCATTTTCGGCAACCGGGCCGATGAGATGAGCGACCGGGTCGTCGAGCTGTCCACCAAGCCGGTAGAGCAGCGCGGGCTGCATGCATTTGGTCTCGACACTGGGGCCAGCAGAGCGCGGGACCGTCTGCCTTCGATGCGGACAGACCCGTTTGACAGTTAGGGGAAAGCCCGCCGCAACAGCCGGGGAATTTCCCGCCGCTTAGCTCAACAGCGGACCGTCGTGATCCAGATACGCCCTGTCGAAGTCGGCGATCACCACGAGGCGATCGAAATCGTGAAATGTGACCTGCCCCTGCTTGAAGGTGACCAAGTCGGCTTCCCTCAGTTGGCGCAGCACCCGGTTCACGTGGATCGCGCTGAGGCCCAAAGCGTCTGCCAGCATGTACTGTGAGAGCGGACAGGCATATCCGTCTGTCGTCCCCAGGCCCACGAGCTTCAGACGGGCGCCCAGTTCCAGCAGGAAGTGCGCAACCCGCTCGCGGGCGTCGCGCCGTCCGATCCCGACGAGATGCTCGACCACCATCGCTTCGTCCCGCGATGCCGCCCAGAGAACGGCGGTCGCGAGGCGCGGGGTCTGGCTGAATGTGTTCATGAGATCGCTGGCCAGAACCTCCGACGCCTCGACCTTGGTGACGGGCTCGATGTTGTGGTCGGCGGTCCGGAACAGCACCGATCGCAGGCCAAGGAAGTCGCCGGGGAGTTGGAAATCGACGATCTGGCGCGCGCCGCCCGACATGAGCTTGTAGGAGCATACCCAACCTGATGCCAAGATAAACGCGGACTGGTTCGTCTGCCCCTCGAACGCGATGTCCCGTCCGGCCGGGAAAGAGCGGCGACGGGTATGAAGTCCGGCGAGCACTCCCAGCTCTTCCTGCGACAGGGCGACGAATGCTTGGAGTTTGCGTGCAAGAGGGCTGTGATGAAAGTCCATCGGTCAGCTTCCTTGAGATTCGTCCAAGGGAAAAAGGAGCAGACGATGTTCGTTCCGAAAAAATATCCCCGCAGATGTGGTTGACGCTGATCTGCGTCAGCAAGTCCTGCCGTGAGCGTGAGATATAGGGGCCTCATCCGAGGGAGAAGGCGCCCGCCTTCTTAGAGATGTCGAACGAAGGCTGCCTCCATGATCCACGTCCCCGATGTGAACGGATCGGCGGCACTCGCGATCTGCGAGTCTCTGCTGCTGTCCCTGAACGACCGGAACATCCTGCCCGAGCGCGAGATCGTCGGGATCCTAAAGGACGCCGCTACGGCACATGCCGATGACCCGGGCACCGACGGCTTGGCCGATCACCACCGTGCCGTCGCTGCCTTGATCAACGCCATTCTCTCGGGCGGCAACTCCGTTCGACGCAGGTAGCCACATTACGCCGCGTGGCATGACCGCTTTGCGGCGGCCCCAAGGATCATCCCATCCCTTCATCTCACCAGAGGCCCGCGGGCCTGCGACCCGTTCCTTCCAGAAGGGCCACTGAGCCTATGGAGCATCGACCGATGTCACGTGAATTCAAGAACGTCCTTGTCGTCCTGGCGCCCCAGGAAGAGACGGTTGAGTGCCCGACCCCGGCGCTGAAGATGGGACTGGCCTTGGCCCGGGAGGCGAACGCCTTCGTTACGGTCAGCTTCATGTCCCCCCAGCCGGCTTGGGTCCCCCTCAGCCTCTTCTCCGATGCCCCGGCCGACATGATCGCGACCGAACGCAAGCGGCTCGACACCTTGGCGGAGACGTGCCTGGCCGCCGCCGTGACGGCTGCCGACGCTGCCGACATTCAGTCGAGCACGGAATTCCTCTCCCTCGACTTCCTTGCCTTGATGGGGCGGGCGCCGCGACTGGCCCAGTTGCAGGACGTCCTCGTGATGGACGCGAGAAGCGCCGTCCTGCGCGAGTATCCGGAGATCGTCGAGGGCATGCTGTTCCGAAGCGGACGGCCAGTCGTCCTCGTGCCTGAAGGCTGGACCCGCGGCGTTCCCCGGACCGTCTCGATCGCGTGGGACGGGAGCCTTCAGGCGACGCATGCCGTCGCCGAGGCGCTGCCGATCCTACAGGGCGCCGACGAAGTCCATGTGGTCACGGTGACGGGCGAGAAGGATCTCGGCAACGAGACGCCGAGCGACCGGCTGGCGATCTACCTCGACCGCCATGGCGTGCGGGTGCGTGAGAATGCCCTGACCACGCGGAGCGGGAGTGTCGCCGACACACTCCGCGAGCACGTCGCGGCCAGCGGCTCGGACATGCTGGTGATGGGCGCGTACGCCCATTCGCGCATTCGGGAGGCCATCCTCGGCGGGGTCACCCGCTCGCTCCTCGGCGCGAGCCCGGTGCCCCTGTTCCTGAGCCACTGAGCGACGGGACCGAGTTGGCGCCAGCCGATCCCCCACGCGATCGGGCCCATGTAACATCAGGACCGCGACACCGAATGCACAACCTCATCGAGGCCGACCTTAGCGAAGCGTCTCCGGTATTTCGGGACCCGCGCTTCCATGCTCGAGGATCTGACGAGGTCCTTCAAGCGGTCGGAAGCCGTCTCGCAGGGCTGACGGCAGCCGAGGCGGCTGCGAGGCTCGAGACCCATGGACCGAACAAACTTCCGGACGCCGCCCGCGTCCATCCGGTCCTCCGCTGTTGATTTCCACCCGGAACTGACCCGGGACAGCGCCTGATTTCCACTGAGATTTGACCCATGTGACCTTTCCCCGAGCGCGGCGAGCGAGGGGACAATGGAGTGATCTACATGGGACTTTTGAACGTCATCCGCCGCTTGGCTTTGCGAGAGAAGCTACCGATCCGAGAGATAGCCAGGCGGACCGGGCTCTCGCGGAACACCATCAAGAAGTATCTGAAGGCCGGCACGATCGAGCCGAAGTTCTCGGTGCCGGAGCGGCCGAGCAAGCTCGACCCGTTCTCCGACAAGCTTGCAGCCTGGCTGAAGGCCGAAGCATCAAAGTCACGTAAGCAGCGCCGGCCTTTGACGCACTTGCATGCAGATCTCGTCGCTCTCGGGTTCACCGGTTCCTACAACCGTGTGGCCGCGTTCGCCCGCGAATGGCTTGCGGAGCGGCAGCGCGAGCAGCAAACGACAGGGCGCGGCATCTTCGTTCCCCTGTCTTTCCGCCCCGGCGAAGCCTTCCAGTTCGACTGGAGCGAGGACCATGCGGTGATCGGCGGCGACCGCACCAGGCTTCAGGTCGCGCATATCAAGCTGGCGCACAGCCGAGTGTTCCTCGTCCGTGCCTATCTGCTCCAGACCCACGAGATGCTGTTTGACGCTCATTGGCACGCCTTCCGCGTCTTCGGCGGCGTGCCTGAGCGCGGCATCTACGACAACATGAGAACGGCGGTAGACCGCGTCGGACGCGGCAAGGAACGCCAGATCAACCTGCGTTTCCTCGCCATGACAAACCACTATGTCTTCAAGCCGGAGTTCTGCAATCCGGCCTCTGGTTGGGAGAAAGGGCAAGTCGAGAAGAACGTGCAGGATGCGCGGCCGCGTCTGTGGCAGCCGATGCCGAACTTTCCCGATCTCGCCACGCTGAATGCCTGGCTCGAGCAGCGTTGTCTGGAGCTCTGGCGGGAGATCCCACATGGCCGTCTTGCCGGGACCGTCGCCGATGTCTGGGCCGAAGAGCAGCCCACCTTGATGTCGCTACCGCCTGCCTTCGACGGGTTCGTCGAGCAGAGCAAGCGCGTCTCGCCTACTTGCCTGATCAGCTTCGAACGCAACCGCTACAGCGTGCCGGCTTCTTTTGCGAACAGGCCCGTCAGCCTCCGTGTCTACCCGGATCGTCTGGTCATTGCGGCCGAGGGGCAAATCTTGTGCGAGCATGAACGGCGGATCGAGCGATCGCATCATCTGCCGCCGCGAACGATCTACGACTGGCATCATTATCTGGCGGTGATCCAGCGCAAGCCCGGCGCGCTGCGCAACGGTGCTCCTTTCGCTGAACTGCCGTCAGGCTTCCGGCGATTGCAGGATCAGATGTTGCGACGGCCCGGTGGCGATCGCGAGATGGTCGATATCCTTGCCCTGGTCCTGCACCATGATGAGCAGGCGGTGCTGGCCGCAGTGGAGCTGGCACTGTCAGAGGGGGTCGCCACCAAGACCCACGTGCTCAACATCCTGCACCGTCTGATCGACGGAAAGACGATCGACGGCCCGGCCATCGACACGCCGCAAACGCTGCTGCTGCGCCGAGAGCCCAAGGCCAATGTCGAGCGCTACGACGATTTGCGCGCCCGCAGGAGTGGAGGCCGCCATGCGTCATGATCCCGCCAGCGGCGCCGTCGTCATCATGCTGCGCAGCCTCAAGATGTATGGCATGGCCCAGGCCGTCACCGACCTGATTGAGCAAGGCGCGCCTGCCTTCGAAGCCGCCGTGCCGATCCTGACGCAGCTCCTCAAGGCCGAGATGGCGGAACGCGAGGTGCGCTCGATCGCCTATCACATGAAGGCAGCACGCTTCCCGGCCTACAAGGATCTGGCGGGCTTCGACTTCTCAGCCAGCGAGATCAACGAGGCCACGGTGCGCCAGCTCCATCGCTGCGAGTTCATCGAAGGAATGGAGAATGTCGTGCTGATCGGCGGGCCGGGCACGGGCAAAACCCATGTCGCGACCGCCCTTGGCGTTCAGGCCGTCGAGCATTATCGCCGGAAAGTTCGGTTCTTCTCGACCATCGAACTCGTCAACATGCTCGAACAGGAGAAAGCCAAGGGCAAAGCCGGCCAACTGGCCGAGACCCTCGTCCGTCTCGATCTCGTGATCCTGGACGAGCTTGGATACCTGCCATTCAGTGCCTCAGGCGGTGCGCTGCTCTTCCACCTGCTGAGCAAGCTCTACGAGCGCACCAGCGTCGTCATCACGACCAATCTGAGCTTCAGCGAATGGGCCACCGTCTTCGGCGATGCCAAGATGACCACCGCGCTGCTCGATCGCCTCACACATCGTTGCCACATCCTGGAGACTGGAAATGACAGCTTCCGCTTCAGAGCCAGCACCGACGCCGCCACCCGCAAGAGGAAGGAAAGCGCACATGCCTTGACCCACACATGACCCACTCAGCATAACTCAGAGCCGGGTCAATTCTCGATGGAAAACCCGGGTCAGTTCCGGGTGGAAATCAACACCCGTAGACAATGGAAAGCTGCTCGGCCGCCTCCTCCTCGCTCTTCCCCCGCACGACGAGTTCGTAGATGGCGGAAGCCAGTCCCGAGCGATCCGATCCCCCGAGACAATGGACCAGGACGGGTCCGGGTTGCTCCCGAAGAACCTGGGCGATCTCGACCATGGTCGTCATTTCCGGAACCGAGCGGGCGGAAATGGCGATCGCCCTGTACTGAATGCCGTTGCCCTCTGCGATCGATGTCTCCTCGGCGTACCACCGCTTGCCGGGATGTGCGCCTCGAAGATTAAGGATCGTGCGAATGCCCCTTCGATCGATCAATGCCTGGAGCGTCTCGCCGTCCAGCTGCCCCGACCGGAAGAACGAGCCCGTCTGCACCTCGTGGACATTGCCATTGGCATACAGGAGGCCCGCATAGCCGATCGGTGGCGAGAGGATCACCAAGGCGGCAAGCAGGGTCATCCGCAGGCGGGAGAGAAGGGGAGACATGGCAGGCTTTCGGACGATGACGGTCCGATCCTGATACCTGCGCGCCCCCTCCGGCTCATGTCCGGGTCGTTACCGATCGCCAATGTTGCGAGCGCCATGGGCCGCGTCCTGTCCGGAAAGAAGGACGATGTGGTGTCGCCGCCGGCCGGGGTGATCCGCCACGGTCGATTGCTCGCTTGACGGGGAAGCGACACGTGAAGGGTGGGGAGGCGGCTTCCACGAGGCCCGACAGCCAAGGTGCCGCGGGGAATATTGGTCAGGGCGTCTTCGCCCTGAGGGTGGGACTTGGACTGCACGACCAATCGTGTCGCACGACCAATCGTGTCGGTTGGGCCGTTGCTTTTGCCGCGTCCGTGGCGATGATTAGGACTTTGATCGCATTTCAGCCGTAGTTTCGGGGCGTCGTTACCTGATACCGACACAAGAGGTATGCGTATCCGCATGTCGTTCGTCCTGAACAAGATCGCTTCGCTGCTCGCGACCCTCGTGGTCGTCGGCATCGCGCTGTTTTGTTCATCGGCGGCCCAGGCGCATACCAACCACGGTGTCGAAACGGCCGAAGCGCCCGCCCGCCAGGTTGCCGCTTCCGTCGACCGCCCCGAGAACGCGTCCGGCGGCGATGCCACCGAAGCGTTGGCTTTTGTCCCCGTCGAGGACGGCACCGTCGGTGACCATCGCGTTGTCGGCTCCTCGTGCTGCGGCACGGGCGTGTCGAACTGCATGGCGGCGACCGTGGGGGCCTTGGCCGGATCGCTTCCGGCACCTCCCTCGGCAACGCATGACCGAGTGCCCGAGCCCGGCGCGCTGGACGGCGTGGTCCTCGACGGCATGATCAGGCCTCCCAAAGCCCTCGTCTGACACCTTGTCGGACGCGTTCGCGCGTCCCGGGCGATGTTCCAGACCTTGGGCTATCCTGATGATCCTTCCTATCCTGACCGCGGCCGCGTTTGCCGTCCTGTCGCTGGCGTCGCCCGTCCGCGCCCACGAGGGGCACGACCACGGGGCGCCTCCGCCGGCCGTCTCCGCGCAGACCGCTCCCCGCGCCGAAGCACAGAGCACGCTCTTCGAACTGGTGGCGGTCGCGCGGGGGGCTTCGCTGGAGATGCACCTCGACCGCTTCGACACCAACGAACCCGTTGTCGGCGCGACGATCGAGGTCGAGACCCCTGCCGGTCCCGCGACCGCGGTCGTCGACGGCGACGTCTACCGCCTCGACGCAGCGTGGGCACAAGAGCCGGGGTCCTACGACCTCATCGCGACCGTCACCAGCGGGACGGATATCGACTTCCTGACGGCGACCCTGACCATCCCCGAGCCTGCCGCGCCGATCGTGGCCGCGAGCTCCGGCTGGCTGGTCGGGTCCGCGCTCGCGACCGAAATGCAAGAAGCCCTCTCCGTCGACCTCAGGGACAGGCTGTCGCGCAACGATCCCGCTCTCCTGGCGGTCGGCGCCATCGGCTTCGCGCTCGGCCTTCTCGCCATGGCGATGTTCCGGCGCAAGGCCATCGTCGCCGTCGGCGCAGCGGCGGGGCTTGTGCTCCTCTTCGGCGGCTCGATCGCGGTCGCGCAGGAGCTGAGCGGAGCCTCCGGGGTCGCCGTCCGCGACGTCGCGCAGCGGCTTCCCGATGGATCCGTCTTCGTGCCCAAGCCGTCGCAGCGAATTCTTGCGATCCGAACGCTGATGACAGTCGCCTCCGAGCATCGCCGCAGCGTCGAGATGCCGGGGCGGGTGATCCCCGATCCCAATGCCAGCGGCTACGTCCAGGCCTCGATCGCCGGCCGGCTCTCGCCGCCGCCGGGTGGCTTCCCCCGGCTCGGCGCCAGGGTCGAGGCCGGGGACGTCCTCGCCTTCGTCACCTCGCCGATCCAGACGATCGACCAGTCCGACCTTCGCCAGCGTCTCAGCGAACTCGATCAGGCGATCTCGATCGCCGAGCAGCGGGTGCGCCGATCGGAGACGCTGGTGAAGAGCGGGACGGTGGCCCAGACGACGCTCGACGAGACACGCATCGAGCTGGAGGGTCTTCGCGACCGCCGGCTGGCGATCGAGCAGGTGCAGGTGAAGCCGGAACCGCTCGTCGCCCCCGTCTCCGGGGTGGTGGCGGCCTCCAGCGCGATCGTCGGCCAGATGGCCGAGAGCAATGCCGTCGTCTTCCACATCGTCGATCCGGCGAGGCTCTGGGTCGAGGCGCTGGCCTATGGCAGCTCGGGATCCTTCCGTGCGGCCTCGGCCGAGGGCGAGGACGGCAGGTCGCTGTCCCTGAAGTTCGAAGGCTCCGGCTTTGCCGACACGTCGCAGGCGCTTCCCGTCCACTTCAGTGTCGAGGGAGAGACGAGGGGGTTGCGGCCCGGCCAGATGCTGACGGTGCTGGGTGAGACGGAAGCGGCCGAGACGGGCATTGCCTTGCCGCGGACAAGCGTCCTGCGCGGGTCGAACGGCCAGGACATCGTCTACATCCATTCCGGTGCCGAACGCTTCGAGCCGAAGGAAGTGCGCGTGCTGCCGCTCGACGGGGAGCAGGTTCTCGTCGCCGCCGGAATCGAGGCGGGCAACCGGGTCGTCACCGCGGGCGCCGAGCTCCTCAACCAGATCCGTTGAGGCGCTGCGATGTTCACCTTCCTCGTCACGCAATCCCTGCGCAACCGCATGCTGGTCCTCGCCATCGCGGCGGTGCTCGTCGTCTATGGCGCCTTCGTCTCGATGGGCCTGCCCGTCGACGTCTTCCCCGACCTCAACAGACCGACCGTCACGATCATGACAGAGGCGGAGGGGCTCGCCCCGCCCGAGGTCGAGCAGCTCGTCACCTATCCGCTCGAGACGCAGATGAACGGTCTGCCCGGCGTTTCCCGGGTGCGCTCCGTCTCCGGCGTCGGCCTCTCCATCGTCTATGTCGAGTTCGACTGGGACACCGACATCTACCTCAACCGCCAGCAGATCGCCGAGAAGCTGGCGCTCGTTCGCAGCCAGCTTCCCCCCGGGGTCTCGCCGCAGATGGGCCCGATCTCCTCGATCATGGGGCAGGTCATGCTCGTCGCAATGACGGCGCCTGACGAAGTCTCGCCGATGGCGCTGCGCGAGGCGGCGGACGCGCTGGTCAGGCCGCGGCTCCTCGCCGTTCCCGGCGTCGCCCAGGTCATCCCGATCGGCGGCGAGGTGCGCCAGTACCGGATCGCGCCGAACCCGGCCTCACTGCGGGCGCTCGGCGTCACGATGGAACAGGTCGAGGGCGCGCTCGCCTCGTTCGGCGCCAATACCGGTGGCGGGTTCACCGACCAGTATTCCCGCGAGTTCCTGATCCGCAACATCGGCCGCAGCCTCAGCCTCGACGACCTGCGCAGCCTCGTCGTCGCGACGGTCGGCACGCGGCCCATCCTCCTCGACCAGGTCGCGGAAGTGTCCTTCGGCGCCCGGCAGAAGCGCGGCGAGGCGGGCTTCATGGGCCGCTCCGCGGTCATCGTCTCGATCGAGAAGCAGCCCGACGTCGACACCGTCGTCCTCACCCGCCAGCTCGAGGCAGCGCTTGGCGAGGTCAGCGCCTCGCTTCCGGACGGCATTCGCGCCGATCAGGTTCTCTTCCGGCAGGCGGACTTCATCGAGACCTCGATCCGGAACGTCGAGACGGTATTGCTGGAAGCCATCGTCGTGGTGGCGATCGTCCTCTTCGCCTTTCTCCTCAACGTGCGCACCACCGTCATCTCGCTGACGGCAATCCCGGTCTCGATCCTCGCCACCGGCATCGTCTTCCACCTGATGGGCCTGTCCATCAACACGATGACGCTCGGGGGCCTCGCCATCGCCATCGGCGAACTCGTCGACGACGCGGTGGTGGACGTCGAGAACATCTTCCGGCGGCTGCGCGAGAACCGGGAGCTCGGCAATCCGCGCTCGGTCTTCGACGTCGTCGTCGGCGCTTCGCAGGAGGTCCGCTCGGGCATCGTCTACGCCACCATCATCATCGTCCTGGTCTTCGTGCCGCTCTTTGCTCTGACGGGCATCGAGGGCCGCCTTTTCGCGCCGCTGGGACAAGCCTACATCGTCTCGATCCTCGCCAGCCTCGTCGTCTCGATCACGCTGACGCCCGTGATGGCCTACTACCTCCTGCCCAGCCTGAAACGCCTCGACGAGCACGAGAGCTTCATCGTGCGCTGGCTGAAGCGCGGCAACCGTGTTTTCCTCGACCAGGCCTTCCGCTGGCCGAAGATGCTGATGGGGCTCGCCGCCATCGGCGTCGTCGTCTCGGCAGTCGCGGCCACCGCCCTGCCGCGCGCCTTCCTGCCGCCCTTCAACGAGGGCACGCTGACGATCAGCATGGCCTTCAACCCCGGCATTTCGCTGGCCGAATCCCATCGGGTCGGCCTGATCGCGGAAACCCTCATCATGGAGGTGCCCGAGGTCAGCGTCGTCGGGCGCCGGACGGGCCGGGCCGAGCTCGACGAGCATGCGGAAGGGGTCCACTCCTCCGAGATCGAGGTCGATCTCGATGCGGGCAGGCCGAAGACGGCAATCGAGGCGGACATCCGCTCGCGCCTCTCCGTTCTTCCGGTCTCGATCAACATCGGCCAGCCGATCTCGCACCGCCTCGACCACATGCTATCGGGCGTGCGCGCCCAGATCGCGCTGAAGGTTTTTGGCGAGGATCTCGACACCTTGCGTTCGGTCGCCGAGAGCCTGCGGGCCCGGCTCGCCACGGTCCCCGGCGTGGTCGATCTCCAGGTCGAGAAGCAGGTCCGCATTCCCCAGCTCGAGATCAGCATCGACTATGCCCGCGCCGCGCTGTTCGGCATCCAGCCGGCGAAGATCACCGAGGAGCTGGAGCAGCTTTCGAACGGGCGGGTCGTCTCCCGCCTCGTCGACGGCAACCGCACCTATGACGTCGTGCTGCGCCTCGGTGATGCCGAGCGGACGACGCAGGCGCTCGGGGATCTCCTGATCGAGACGCCGGCGGGCTGGGTGCCCGTGCGCCAGCTCGCCGATGTCCGCGAGACCGACGGTCCGAACCAGATCCTTCGGGAGAACGGCCAGCGGCGTGTCGTCGTGCTCGCCAACGCCTCGGGCGATGCGGACATGACCGAGGTGATCGAGCAGATCCGTGCGGAGATCGCGGCAGCGCAACTTCCGCCCGGCTTCTCCACCAGCCTCGAGGGCACCTTCCAGGCACAGGAAGAAGCGAGCCGCACCATCGGGCTGCTCTCGCTGGTGTCTCTCGCGATGATCTTCGCGATCCTCTACAGCCGCTACCGCTCGGCGGTGTTCACGCTGATCATCCTCGGCAGCATCCCGCTCGCCCTGATCGGCTCCGTCGAAGCGCTGTGGATCTCGGGACAGCCGCTGTCGGTCGCCTCGATGATCGGCTTCATTACCCTCACCGGCATCGCGGCCCGCAACGGCATCCTGAAGATCAGCCACATCATCAACCTGTCGATCCACGAGGGGATGCCCTTCGGGCGCGACCTCGTGATGCGCGGCAGTCTGGAGCGGCTGACGCCGGTGCTGATGACCGCGTTGTCGGCGGGCGTGGCGCTGGTGCCGCTGATGATCGACGCCTCGGCGCCGGGCAAGGAGATCCTGCATCCCGTCGCGGTCACGATCTTCGGCGGGCTCGTGTCCTCGACGCTGCTCGACACCTTCCTGACCCCCGTCCTCTTCCTGCGCTACGGCGAGAAGCCGCTGAAGCGCCTGGTGGACGCCGCCCGTGCGGCAAGGTCCACCTCGGTCGACACCTCGCCCGCAGGCGCGATCGAGACTCATTCGTTCTGACAACCCACCGGAGTTCGATCCCATGAAGCAGTTTCGCAGTCTCATCATCGCCGCTGCCCTCGTCGTCTCGGCGACCGCGCATGCCCACGAACCCCGCAAGGGCCCGAACGGCGGGACGCTCGTGGATGCCGGGGTCCACCATGTCGAGCTCGTCGCCGCGGGAAGCGAGGTGAAGGTCTATGTCAGCGACGTCGCCGACGCGCCGCTGCCCAGCGACGGCTTCACGGGCATGGCCATCCTTCTCATCGACGGCAAGCCGACCCGCGTGCCGCTCGCCTCGACCGGCGCGTTCCTGTCCGGACCGCTGGCGACGCCGTCGGAGGGCCCCGTGAAGGGAGCCGTCCAACTCACCGGGCCCGACGGCAAGACCTCGCAGGCCAAGTTCAACTGATCGCCCGGGACGGCGTGCTGTCGTCCCGGGTTTTCGAGACCAACCGGCCCGAGGGCCATCCAAGGAGAACCACCATGAACAAGACACTCATCATCGCGGCCATGCTCGCCACGCTCCCCCTGGCCGCGCAGGCCCAGGACGGGCACGCCGGGCATTCCATGTCGGGAGCGGGCATGTCGCACGGCCAGGCCGAGCTTCCGGCCGCCTGCAATGCGGCCGCCGGTGACATGGACATGTCGCAGATGATGGCGGGCATGCAGGGGATGATGTCCGGCATGGACGACGTCCAGAAGGCCAACCACGATGCCATGATGGCGATGCACGGACCGATGATGAAGGCGTCCATGATCAAGGACCCGGATCTGGCCTTCAACTGCGGGATGATCGCCCATCACCAGGGCGCCATCACCATGAGCGAGATCGAGCTGAAGATGGGCAAGGACGAGGAGTCCAAGAAGATGGCGCAGATGATCATCGACGCCCAGAAGAAGGAGATCGAGGAGATGACCGCGCGCGTCGAGGCGCTCGCGAAGTAGGCACCGCCGGACGGGAAGGGGGGCGGCGGGTTTGCCGCCCCCCGAATGCCATAACCGTGGACGGCTTGGGCCGGGCCCGCATGACGATGAAGGAAGACACAGCATGATGTCCAAGCGAACGACGTTCCTTGCCGGGGCACTCGCGCTCCTCTCCACGGCCGCGCTGGCGGCCGAGACCGTCGAGGTGTTTTCGACGTCTGGATGCGGCTGCTGCATCGGATGGATGAAGCACCTCGAGGAAGCCGGGTTCGAGGTCTCGAACGATAACCTCGCCATGGCCGATCTTCACGCCAAGAAGACGGGCGCCGGACTGAAGCCGGGCCAGACCTCCTGCCACACGGCATTCGTCGGCGGCTATGTCGTCGAGGGCCACGTCCCGGCGGCCGAGGTGAAGCGCCTGCTCGCCGAAATGCCGGACGCGATCGGCCTCGCCGTGCCCGACATGCCGGTGGGCAGCCCCGGGATGGGCGAGAGCGACGAGCCATACGAGGTGCTTCTGGTGGGGCGCGACGGGAATTCGACGGTATACGCGCGATATCCGAGATAACGGCGCTTCCCGGGGGCGCCGCACATCCTCGCTCGCTCTGATGGTTCATTCGCACGGCCCGCTCGCGGGCTTCCGGGGAAAACCAGTTCGTCGTTCCTGCTCGTCATGGCTCCGGTCGCGCAAGGGTTGGAGCCTTCGGCAGAACCGGGCATCCCCGGTGTGTTCGGGGGAAGCCGGCCTTCTGCGCGATTGGCACCCCACCAACTTCGCCTTCTTTATCATGTGGATAGGTTCGCACACGTTCCCTCGCGCACCATCAGCGTGCAACCGGGGAAAGGGCCACATCATGGACAGCAGTCGAAAGAATGAAGGTGGTCGGGCGTTCAACCGCGGCATCGAGCGGGATCGCTGCCCACATGCGCCAGGTTCCGTCCCGTTCAAGGAGTGGGTCGAGGGATGGAAGCATCAGAAGGCGGAGTTTGAGAAGAGGCTCGAGCAAGAGCGTGATGCGCTGCAGATGGCGAAGGCGAGCTGAGCTCACTTTTCCGTAGACGTTGCCATTCGCCCGGATTTCAGTCGGGGACTTGCCCGTCAAAGCTCCGGACAGGCGGTCCCGTTGGTCATCGTCATCCGATCACCGACCCAGCCTTTCCCAAACGCTGCCGAAACCTCACCGACGGCCCACCCTGCGGACGGCTCAGGCTGGTGCACGGATCCGGCACATCCCGGCCCTCGGGCCGATCCTTTTCGCAGAGCCCCGCGCCCGCCTCCGGCATTTCAGCCGCCCGGTCGATGAACACAGCCGCTTTACACCCTTCTCGAAGGCCATGATGGCCGTCACCCGCGCTGCGGCGACGGGGAGGGCGAGAACTGCGATGGGAGGCTTCAGGGTGTTCACCCCTTATCGGGCGAGCGGCACCGCGTTCGAACGTCCGCGTCTGGCCTTCGGCAATCTCCCGTAGCCAAGGCCGTTCACGCATCCGGAGCCGTCTGCTGCTCCCCGCAGGGAGGCGTGGCGGTCATGGATCGCCGTCACGGCCGCCGTCCCCCGGTGATGGTCAGCCCGGAGGCGAGCGAGACGTCTGTCATCGGCCCAAGGTCCATCTCATCCGTAAAGCAAGGTTTTGATGCAAAAGGCGGCGGTTTGCTTCATCAATTCGACGGGTAATGTCGATATTTCTCCTGTGACAAAATACAGGAGATCCACCAATGAACAGTATGGCGATTTCGCTTTCCGGCATGCTGGCAAGTACCGCACGGCTCGATGTGGCTGCGTCCAACATCGCCAACGCCCGCACGCGGGGCCCTGTCCCTGAGACTCCCGCGTCGGAACCGCTTGCGCCGGCTCGGTTCGGCGACCGCCCGCAGGTCTATCAGGCTGTCGAGGCCGTGCAACGAAGTGTCGGTACCGGCATGGGCGCAAGCGTGATCCCGGTACCCACGGTTCCTTCCTATTTGGAGGAGTACGATCCGTCTTCAGTCTATGCGAATGCCAAAGGAATGGTCGCCGCTCCAAATGTCAGCGATCTCCGCGAAACCGTCGGCCTGGTCGAGGCCGTTCATGCCTACAAGATGAATCTCAGCGCATTCAGGGCGGCCGATGAGATGATGGAGAGCCTCTTCGCCCTTGCCGACTGAAGACTCCCGTCTGCACGCCGTTCGCGGTCGTCAACGGTCAGGGTCCGGAGGCGAACGCCCAGGACTTCCGGGCGCCAGGAAAGCGTGACCGGATGCGCCGCCGCGCTCCGAGCGGTGACGCGATGTCGAGACCGCCCGCAGACGGATGTGGACCGAATGTCTCGTGAAAGTGGTGCAACCGCTTTCGAGCGCAGCGACGCCGCGGTCGGGAGCGGACGCCGAAGTGTGCCGAAATCCCTCTGACACTGGGAGAACTCCGCATCAGGATTCGTGCCCTCGGACTGGCAACTGTCTGCACCCGCTCCACATTTGTCCTGGGGTGACAACCATGCTCGTCGAGCGGCAGAGAATCAGGTCAGAAGGAAGCAGGACGATGGACAGCAGTGCGAAAAGGGTCGTCCTCGTCGTGGACGACGAGCCGCTCGTGCGCATGAACGCTGTCGACATGTTCGAGGATCTGGGGTTTGAAGTCGTCGAGGCGGCGGATGGGGCGGCCGCGCTCGTCATTCTGGAGGCTCGGCCTGACGTGTCCCTGCTCTTCACCGACTGCCGCATGCCCGGCATAAGCGGACCCGAACTCGCCAAGATCGCCTCGCAGCGATGGCCCGATCTGCGCATTGTCCTCGTGTCGGGATACGTCAACCTGGATCAGGTCGAGTGGCCTCTGGTCGGCAAGCCGTACGACACCGAGACGATCGAGAGGATCGCGAGAGCATGATCCCGAGAGGTGGGTTCCGGCTTTCGGAAAGGATCATGCAAGGACAAGGATCTAAGGCGGCTCGGCGATTCGACGAAAAGCCGTCCCGCTTTAGGACATCCTGACCGCTATGGTCGTTCGAGGACGCTCCTCACCTTCGACAGCAACTCGTCCAGTGTGAAGGGCTTCGGCAGGAGATCCACGCCCGCGTCGAGCACGCCGTTGTGAACGATGGCGTTTCGCGTGTAGCCCGTGGTGAAGACCACCTTCAGATGGGGAAACCGCTTCAAGGCTTCGTCCGCCAGCTGCCGCCCGTCCACCTCGGGCATGACGATGTCTGTGAAGAGGAGGTCGACGTTTCGATGCAGATCGAGCAGCCGTAGCGCCTCGACCGCCCCGTTGGCTTCCAGCGTGCGGTAGCCGATCTCTTCAAAGGCGTCGAGCGTCATCCGCCGGACGTTGTCGTCGTCCTCCACCACGAGCACGATCTGGGTCGTGTCCTCCAGCGTCGCCAGGATTTCGTCGCTCCAACCGGCCGCGGTCTCCTCACCAAAATACCTTGGCAGGTAAATCTTGACGGTCGTGCCCCGACCCGGCTCCGAGTAGATCTTGATGTGTCCCCCGGACTGCTTCACGAAGCCGTAAACCTGGCTGAGGCCAAGGCCCGTTCCCTTGCCGATCTCCTTGGTGGTGAAGAAGGGATCGAACGCCTTCTCGATCACCTCTGCGGTCATGCCGGTTCCGCTGTCTGACACGGCGATGAGCACGTACTGGCCCGGCGTCAGGCCGATGTTGCCGGCGGCATAACGATCGTCGAGATGGGCGTTCTGTGTCTCGATCGTCAGCCTGCCGCCCTCCGGCATCGCGTCCCGCGCATTGACCGCAAGGTTGAGCATCGCGTTCTCAAGCTGGTTCACATCGACCAGGCAGCGCCACAGCCCGCCCCCGACCACCGTTTCCAGCCGTATCTTGCCGGTGAGGGTATGTCGAAGGAGGTCCGCCATGCCGGAGAGCAGGCCGTTGGCGTCGACGGGGACGGGGCTCAGGGATTGCTGGCGCGAGAAAGCCAGCAGTCTCTGCGTCAGCGTTGCCGCCCGCTTGGCACCCTCCATGGCGCTCTCGATGTGGCGGCGGGCGCGCGGATCGGAATCATCTGTTCGGCGCATCAGGAGGTCGAGCGAACCGATGACGACAGCCAGCATGTTGTTGAAGTCGTGCGCGATGCCGCCCGTGAGCTGACCCACGGCCTCCATCTTTTGTGACTGCCGCAGCGCCTCCTGCGCAATCGCCAGTTCTGCCTGCGCCTCGATTTCGGCGGTCACGTTGCGGCCGGTGGCGAAGATCACCCCATTCTCCGGCGCCGCGACCCAGGAGATCCACCGCACGCCACCTTCCTTGTGACGATAGCGGACGATTGTCGTGTCCAGCGATTCTTCGGTCGCGATCGCCAACGCCTCGGCCGTCTTTTCGAGGTCATCGGGAACAATGAAGTCGAAGACGAGCCGCCCGATCATGTCCTCGGGCTGCCACCCCAGAATCCGCGTCATGGCCGGATTGATAGCCCGGAAGTTGCCTTCGACGTCGATGACGACCGAGATGTCCTGCGAGTTTTCCCAGAGCCGGTTGCGTTCGCGCGTCCGCTCCTTGACTTCACGCTCCAGCGTCTCCCGGGCGGCGCTGAGCTCCGACAGGGCTACCCTCTGTTCGTTGATGTCGGTGTTCGTCCCGATCCAGCGCATGCCGCCGTCGTGACCGGGGACCGGCTCGGCCCTGACGACGTGCCAACGGAACGTGCCGTCGGCACGACGTATCCTGAATTCGGTTTCGTAGGGCGCCGACTGCTCGATGGCCTGGCGCCACGCCGCGCCTGCCGGCTCCCGGTCGTCCGCATGGACGATCTGCGTCCAGCCGCATCCGAGGAGGTCGGCTTCCGTCAGTCCGCAATAGGCGTAGACCTTGTCGTTGAACCAATCGAGCAGTCCGTCGGCTGTCGCCGTCCACACGTGGTTCGGCACGGCCTGTGCCAGCGTGCGGAACTGCGCCTCGCGTGCCCGCAGCGCCGCCTCGCTCTTCCGGAGCCGCCGTTCGGAATGAACCTGCCCGGTGATTTCGTTGCAGGCGCAGAAGAAGCCTTCGATGACGCCGCCGATACCCCGTACCGGCGTGTAGGAAAACGCGAAGAACGTCTCCTCTAAATATCCCTTCCGCTCCATCATCAGCCGGATCGCGTCCATGTGGACGGGCTCTCCGTGATAGGCGGACTGGACGATGGGAGCGAGATCGTCGGCGATCTCTGCCCAGACGTCGAGGAAAGGCTGGCCGAGCGCCGCCGGATGCTTGTTGGCGAGGATCTCCGCGTAGCCGTCGTTGTAGATGAGCGTCTGGTGTGGCCCCCAGACGACGAACATGGGCTGGTTCGCGCCGAGCATGATGCTGACCAGCGTCTTCAAAGACTGCGGCCAGAACTTCGCCGCACCCAGAGGGCTGGCAATCCAGTCGCGCTCGCGAATCTGAGCCGCCATCTCGCTCGACCCGGCCAGAAAGCTTTGCATGCCTATTCCCCGATATGATCGTTCTGTTGCGATAACGAAGAGACTCGTCGGGCGGAAGACCCCAGGGATGTCAAACGCGCGGGGTGAGGACATGATTGGATAGATGCCTTTGGATCAATCCGCACGTCGCGCAGTTACCGAGCATGAACCTCTCCATCGATCTCAGCCCCGACCCTTACATCCTCATTCTGACAGGCGCCGGCCTGCTGATTGCGCTCGTTGCCTGGTTGCCTCTGGCGCTGCGCCGGTTGCCGCTGTCGCTGCCGATCGTCTGCATCGCGATCGGCGTTGCGGTTTTTTCCCTGCCGCAGGTGACGCTCGCGCCGCTGCCGATGAGCTATCCCGAGATCACCGAGCGCCTGTCGGAGTTCGTCGTGATCATCGCCCTGATGGGCGCGGGGCTGAAGCTCGACCGGATCTTCAGCTTTGCCCGATGGGCGATCACCTGGCGGCTGATCGCCATCACCATGCCGCTCAGCATCCTGGCGATCACGGCGATCGCCGGCTGGTGGATCGGGGTGTCCTGGAGCATCGCCCTGCTTCTCGGCGCAGCACTCGCGCCGACCGACCCGGTCCTGGCGGCAGATGTGCAGGTCGGTCCGCCGAAGTCCGGCGAAGAGGATGATGTGCGGTTCGGACTGACGTCGGAAGCGGGGATGAACGACGGCTTCGCCTTTCCCTTCGTCCACCTTGCCATCGCGCTTGCCGCCGCCGCGGCGTCCGGGGAAGCCTGGTTTGCGGAATGGTTTACCTACAATGTGCTCTGGGAAATCGTCGTCGGCATTGGCGCCGGCTATCTCATCGGACGCCTCTTCGGCTGGCTGACCTTCCATGTCCCCGCCAAGATGAAGTTGGCGAAGACCGGCGACGGGCTCATCGCGCTGTCCGCGACCTTCGTCTCCTATGGCGCGTCGGAGATTATCCACTGCTACGGCTTTCTCGCCGTCTTCGTCACGGCGCTGACCTTTCGCCATGCGCACCGCGACCACGAATTCCAGCTCGAGATGCATGAACTGACCGAGCAGATAGAGCGCATCGCGATGATGGTTTTGCTGCTCCTCTTTGGCGGCGCGCTCGTGAACGGCCTTCTGGCACCGCTCGAATGGATCGACGTCGCCGCCGCGCTGGTCATCCTCCTCGTCGTCCGACCGGTTGCCGGTATGGTCGCCCTCGTCGGCCACCACGCGCACTGGCGGGAAAAATTTCTGCTCGCCTTCTTCGGCATCAGGGGCGTCGGCTCGGTCTACTATCTCGCCTACGGCCTCAACCACATGGAGAACGTCGAGGGCGGAGACCGCCTCTGGGCCTTCGTCGGTCTGGTCATCCTGTTGTCGATCCTCATGCATGGCATGACCGTCACGCCTGTCATGCGCGAACTCGACCGAAGCAATGGCCGCGACCCCGATGCCGACGAGACCACGCCGCCGCCGGGCCTACAGGGACCGGCCAAGATATAGCGCCGGTATCCGAGACTCCGCGGGACGGGCTCGTTCTCTGTGGCGCGGGACCATCGCTCAGGTCAGAAGGACGGGTGCCGTTGGCGTGGGCGAGGTGGACGCCGTCCGCAGAGCTTCGACATAGGCGCGGATCCCGGCTTCGAAACTCATTCTCGGCACGAAGCCGATGTCGTTCGCCGCAGCGGTCTGGTCATAGCCGTCGATCGACGCGCCGGTCGGAGGCGATCCGACGAGATCGACGCGGAGTGCTGGGAGAACGGCCTGCACGGTTGCAGCGACGGCGCCGAAGGTCGAGCCGGGGCCGGCGGTGGCATTGAAGACCGCCCGCTCGGTTTTGAGCACGCTTGCGGCGCAGACGAGGCTTCGGACGGCGTCGTCGAGGTGGAGATACTGCGTCCGTTCGGCGGGATGGGCGTCGACGCGCGCGGCGCGTCCTGAAAGCCCGTCCCGCAACAGCTGTTCCAGCGCCGTCGCCGTCACCCGGCCGGGACCGTAGATCCAGGACAGGCGAAGCGCGATGGCATCCAGGCCGTGTTCGCGGCGATAGGCGAGGAGGATCTGCTCGGCGGCGGCCTTGCTGGCGCCGTAGACCGTGTCGGGATCGAGCGGGGCATCTTCCAAGACCATGCCGCTCTGCCGGCTGCCGTAGACGTCGATCGTCGAGCAGAGGACGACGCGGGCGACGCCGGCACGACGCGCCGCCTCCAGGACGTTGGCCGTGCCCATGGTGTTGATCGCGACGATCCGGGCCGGCTGGTCGGCGAGAACCATCGGCCCGGAAACGGCGCCGCAGTGGAGGAGAGTCGAGATTTTGCTCCGGCCGACGAGACGTTCGACCTCTGCCGCGTCGGTGACGTCGCAAGGTTCGAGCGGTGCAGACCCGGTCGACGCCGGCATTCCGGCATACCCCGCGACATCCGCGGCGATGACCGTGACGCCCTCCTCGCTGAGATGGCGGACCACGGCCGCGCCCAGAAAGCCGCCGGCGCCGGTGACCAGCACGCGCCCGAGGTCGCGCCGGGCGATGGCCGTCACCGGAAGGAAGCCAGTTCGGCAAGCATTTCGGCCGTCGAGCGCTGCCGGCAATAGCCCTTGATCGCCCGCACCGAGGCCTGCTGGCGCTCCTCGGTGAAGGTCGCGCAGGCATCCGGCACGAGGGTGACGAGGTAGCCGAGATCGCAGGCGTCGCGCACCGCCGATTCCACGCACTGGTCGGAGACGAGCCCGCAGAGGATCAACTGGCGGACGCCGAGGTTGCGCAGGAGATAGTCGATATTGGTCGAGATGAAGACGCTCGACGAGGTTTTCGGCAACACCATCTCGTCCGGGCCGGGGGCGATCTCGTCGCAGACCTTCGCGTCCCATGAGCCCTTGGCGACGTCGATGCCGGAGATCTTGTAGTCGAGGCTTCGGTCGCGACCGTCGGCGGTGAGGTTCTCGATGACGGTGTACATGACCTCGATCCCCGTCGCACGGCAGGCCTCCTGAAGCCGGCGCATGTTTGGCAGGGCGGTTGTCTCCAGCCGACCGAGGAAATAGTCGCGTTCCTCGGCAGGCGGCGCGTTGTCGCCGCGGAACTCGCCGCCTTCGGCCTTGGCGGCGAAGTTCTGGACGTCGACGAAGAGAAGCGCCGTCTGGCTCGGTACGACCGGCACGTCTCGGCTGGGTTGTGTCATGGAACTCCCTCGTCTCGCCTGCCTCTATCCTGGGCAGGATCGTTTTTAGGGCAGATCGCCTCTTGTAACAAACGAAAAACGCGTGCACCCTCATCTAACAAATGAAACTAAGGCGCGGTTTCGATCAAGGGGAACGAGCAGGAATGGCAGTGGCAGCCGAGCCGCTTCTGGCGACCGAGGATCTCTGCAAGAGCTTTGGCGGCGTGCGCGCGCTCGACGGCGTCTCCTTCTCCCTGGCCGCCGGAGAGCTGATGGGGCTGATCGGCCCGAACGGCTCCGGCAAGACGACGGCCTTCAACCTCATCACCGGCGTCCTGAAGCCGACATCGGGTGCCATCCGCTTCCGCGGTGTCCCGGTCGGCGGCAATCCGCCGGAGAAGAACGCCTTTCTCGGCATGGCGCGTACCTTCCAGAACATCCGGCTTTTCCGCGACCTGCCGGTCATCGACAACGTCATGGTCGGCGTCCATATGCGTCACGGGCCGGGCTTTCTCGCCAGCATCCTGCAGCTGCCGTCGGCGCGCGGGGCCGAGCGGGCGATCCGGCGGCGGGCGATGGACGTCCTCGACGTGCTCGGCCTGACCAGGCGGGCAGGGGAGCGCGTCGGCAGCCTGCCCTACGGCGACCAGCGCAAGGTGGAACTCGCCCGTGCGCTGGCGAGCGAACCCTCGCTCCTCCTCCTCGACGAGCCGACGGCCGGAATGAACCCGCACGAAACAGCCGATCTCGGGACGACGATCCGCCATCTGCACGATACGCTGGGGATCACGACGCTCCTCGTCGAGCACGACATGAAGATGGTGATGCGGCTCTGCGACCGCATCGTCGTCGTCAACCAGGGCAAGGTCCTTTCCGCCGGCACGCCGCAATCGGTGCAGGCTGATCCCCGGGTCATCGAGGCCTATCTCGGTCGCCGCAGGAGACCCGCCGATGCTCTGGCTTGAGGACGTCCATGTCCGCCGCGGCGGCACGCACGCGCTACGCGGCGTGAGCCTCGAGGTCGAGCGGGGTGAGATCGTCGCGCTGATCGGCGCCAACGGTGCCGGCAAGACGACGACGCTGTCGACGATATCGGGTCTCCTTCGCCCCGAAAGCGGCCGCATCCGCTTTGCCGCCGAAGCCGGCGCCGCGCCCGTCGACATCGCCGCGATGAAGGCCGAGGCGATCGTCGCCGCCGGCATCTCGCACTGTCCGGAGGGGCGGCAGGTGTTCGCGAGCCTGTCGGTCGCCGACAATCTTCGGATCGGCGCCTATCTCCGGCGCGACAAGGCCGGGATCGATCGCGATATCGCCGACATCGAGACGCAGTTCCCGATCCTGAAGCGGCGGGCCGAGGTCCCCGGCGACCGCCTGTCCGGCGGCGAGCAGATGATGCTGGTGATCGGCCGGGCCCTGATGAGCCGGCCAAAGCTCCTCCTTCTCGACGAGCCCTCGCTCGGTCTGGCGCCGCAGCTCGTCGAACAGATCTTCGACATCCTCGCCCGCATCCGAAACGAGGGCGTCACCATCCTCCTCGTCGAGCAGAACGCCGTGATGGCGCTGGACCTCGCGGACCGGGCCTATGTGCTTGAAGCGGGGAGCCTCGTTCTCTCCGGCACCGGCCGGGAACTCGCCGGCAATGCCGATGTCCGCCGCGCCTACCTCGGAGCCGCCTGATGACCGGGGCCTATCTCGTTTCCCAGATCGTCAACGGCCTGATCCTCGGCAGCATGTATGCCCTGATCGCCATTGGCTTCTCGATGATCTACGGCATCGTCCGGCTTATCAACTTCGCCCATGGCGACATCTTCAGCATCGGCGCCTTCGCGACGCTGGCGAGTATCTCGGTCGCCCATGCGCCGTTTCCGGTCGCCGTCGCCATCGTCCTCGCGGTCGGCGCCTTGAGTGGCGTCATCATCGAGCGCGCCGCCTTCCGGCCGATGCGCGGCGCGCCGCAAGTGACGGGCTTCATCGCCTCGCTGGCGGTCGCGATCATCCTCCAGAACCTCGCCGTCCTCACCATCTCGGCGCAGCCGCGCACCTTCACCGTGCCGCCCGCGCTCGGCCAGCTCGTCGTCCTCGGCGGCGTCTCGCTGCGCGTCATCGACCTCGTCATCGTCGGGCTTGCGATCGTCCTGATGGTCGCGCTCGTCCTCTTCGTCCGCTTCACCCGGGTCGGCACCGCCATGCGGGCGACCGCCGAGAACTACGACGTGGCACGGCTGATGGGGATCAACATCGACCGGATGATCGCCATGGCGTTTGCCATCGGCAGCGGGCTCGCGGCGACGGCCGGCCTGATGTGGGCCAGCAAATACGGCCAGATCAGCCCGCTGATGGGGCTTCTTCCCGGCCTCAAGGCCTTTGTCGCGGCGGTCATCGGCGGCGTCGGCTCGATCACCGGGGCGGTTCTCGGCGGCTACGTCCTTGGCCTTTCCGAGGTGCTTTTCGTCGGCCTCCTGCCGCCGGAATATTCCGGCTACCGAAATGCCTTCGTCTTCGGCGCCCTTATCGTCGTCCTCCTGGTGATGCCGAACGGCCTTCTCGGGCGCTCGACGGAGGACCGGGCATGACCGGCGACACCTTTCCGCTGCGCTTTGCCCTCGCGGCGCTGGTCGGGGCCGTGCTCGTCTTCACCGCCGAGGCAAGCTTCGATCCCTATGTCCTGTCGATCATCCAGTTCGCCGGCATCACCATCATCCTTGCCGTCAGCCTCAACATCACCAATGGCTTCGTCGGCCTGTTCTCGCTCGGCCATCCCGCCTTCATGACCATTGGCGGCTACGTCACGGCACTCCTCGTCATGCCGTCGGCCCGCAAGACGGTGATGCTTCCCGATCTTCCCTTCATGGTCGCCAGTCAGGAATGGTCCTTCCTCCCCGCGCTTCTCGCCGGCGGTCTCGGGGCGGCCATCGTGGCCGTTATCGTCGGCTTTCCCGTGCTGCGGCTGCGCGGCCACTATCTGGCGGTCGCAACGCTCGGCCTCATCTTCATCGTCCAGAGCTTTGCCGTGAACCTGCGCGGCGTGACGCGCGGGGCGCTCGGCTTGAGCGGTCTGCCGGCGGAGACGACGCTCTGGTGGGTCTTCCTCTTCGTCCTCCTCACCTTCTATGTCTGCTGGCAGCTGAAGCATTCCTCGCTCGGCCGCACCATGCTGGCCATCCGCGAGAACGAACTCGCCGCCGCCTGCCTCGGCGTCAACGTCGCGCGCACGCGGGTCCTCGCCTTCGCCCTCGGTGCCTTCTTCGCCGGGATCGCCGGCGGCCTCTGGGTTCACCTCGTGACGCTGATCAGCCCGAACTCCTTCACCTTCCTCCTGGCTTTCCATCTGGTGGTGATGGTGGTCCTCGGCGGCACCGGCTCGATCATCGGCGCCGCCCTCGTCGCCGCGCTGCTGACCGTGCTGACCGAACTGCTCCGCCCGGTCGAAGAGGCGGCCGCGCTCTTCGGTCTCAGCCAGATCATCGTCGCGTTCGCCGTGCTCGTCGTGCTCATCACCCGCCCGACGGGCATGTTCGGCACGGCCGAACCCGATTTCTTCGCCTGGATCCGGCGTTTCGGCGGATCCGATCCAACCCCGAGCAACCGACCCCCGACAGAGGAGAAGACGACATGACGAACTGGATATCGAGACTGTCTGCCTTGGCCGTCACGGCGCTGGCCGCGACCGTCGCGCTGCCTGCGGGCGCGCAGGAGGCGATCAACATCGCCGCGCTCTACAACGTCTCCTCGGGCGGTCTCGCCTCGCTCGACGGCCCATCCCTCAACGGCGTCAAGCTGAAGGCGAAGATGCTGAACGAGGCCGGCGGTCTTCTCGGCGGCCGCAAGATCGACATCACCACCATCGACACCAAGAACGACACTGGCGTCACCGCGACATCGGCCAAGCGCGCCGTCTCGATCGAGGGTCTCGCCGCCGGCATCGGCCAGAGCGACAGCACGTTCGCGCTGGCGGCGGCACCGCTCTTCCAGTCCGCCGGCATCCCCTTCGTCACGTCGGGCGCGACCTCGCCGGACCTGCCGTCCATGGTCGGCGACCAGATGTTCCTGGTGCCCTTCGGCGACGACGTTCAGGCGCATGCCATGGCCGAATACGCCTATACGACCCTCGGCATCAAAACCGTCGCGGTCTGGACGGACAACGCCATGGACTACACCACGGGCCTGTCGAAATACTTCGTCGAGCGCTACACCGCGCTGGGCGGCAAGGTGGTGCTCGAAGACGTCTACATGACCACCGACCAGGACTTCTCCGCGCTCGTCGCGCGGCTGCAGTCGACCGAGGGCGTCGAGGGTCTCTTCGCCTCGTCCGGTCCCGATACCGCCGGCGTCATCGTCAAGCAGGTGCGCGAGGCCGGGCTGAAGCTGCCGATCTTCGCGGGCGACGGTTTCGACACCGAACTCCTCACGAGCGTGCCGGGACCTGAGCTTTCCGACAACGTCTACTTCGCCACCCACGCCTATGTCGGCATTGACACGGGACCTGCGAAGACGTTCCGCGAGGCCTATCAGGCCGAATACGGCGTGCCGCCCGAGAACGCCTTCGCCGCGCTCGGCTACGACGCGATGGGCCTCGTCGCCGACGCCATCACCCGCGCCGGCTCGGCCGTGCCCGCCGACGTGACGAAGGCGCTGGCGGCGACCAGCGGCTACGAGGCCGTGACCGGCACGATCGCCTATCCCGCCGGCTCCCGTGTGCCGAGCAAGCCGGTCGCGGTCATGAAGACCGACAAGGGCACCGTCAAGTTCGAGGTCACGGTGACCCCGAAGAGCTGAACCGCCAGCGGCGCCGCGGCGTCATCGAGGAGACCGAGCTTGACCTTGAGCGCAACACTTCTGCAGGCCGGCGATCCGCCGGCCTTCGGGACGGAGAATGATGACAGCCTTTCGCCGCTTCTCTTCGTCGCCGACCACGCCGGCCGGGAAATCCCGCGGGCTCTCGGGTCTCTCGGGCTCGACGCGGCGGCGATGGACCGGCACGTCGCCTACGACATCGGCATCCACGGCGTGACGACGCGCCTCGCCAGGGATCTCGGTGCGACCTATGTCTACCAGCCCTATTCCCGCCTCGTGATCGACTGCAACCGGCGCCCGGGCGTCGCGCAGTCGATCATGACGGAAAGCGACGGAACGGTGGTGCCGGGCAATGCGGGCCTTGCCGACGCCGACATCTCGCGCCGGCAGACGGAAATCCTGATGCCGTACCAGAGCGAGATCGAGCGCGTCCTGAAGGCGAGGAAGGCGCGCGGCATCCCGACCGTCCTCTTTGCCATGCACAGCTGCACTCCCGTCTTCGGCGGCGAGCCCGGCCCGCGGCCCTGGCACATCGGCGTTCTCGCCGACAAGGACTGGCGGATCGGCAATCCACTGATCGAGATTCTCTCCGCCGAGACGCAATTCTGCATCGGCCGCAACCAGCCCTACAGCGTCAATTCCGAGACCGACTACACCGTCCCCCTCCATGCGGAGGCGAACGGCCTGCCCTATGTCGAGATCGAGATCCGCCAGGACCTGATCGGGACCGAGGCCGGGCAGCTTGAATGGGCGGAACTCCTGCGCGAGGTCTTTCCGCGGGCTGTCGAGCGCGCCGGCGTGATCCCGGCATGACCGCTGACTCGGCCCATCTCTCGCTGCAGGACCGCGTCCGCAAGGAACTGCCGGAGCTCAGCGCTGCCGAAAGCCGCGTCGCGCGTGCGCTGCTCGGCGAATATCCGCTGGCGGGCCTCGAGACCGTCGCGAAATTCGCCCAGCGTGCGCAAACCAGTGGGCCAACGATCCTGCGCTTCGTCGGTCGCCTCGGCTTCGCCGGCTACGCCGAATTCCAGGAGGCGCTTCGCAACGAGATCCAGAGCCGCCTGCAGAGCCCGCTGACGCGCTACTCCGCCGCCACGCGGGACGGCGCGACTGATCTCTACGGAGAAGTGTCCGACGCGCTTCGACGCAATATCGAGGGCGCGGCGAGCGGTCTTGGCCGCGAGGAACTGGCCGCGATGGTCGCGCAGCTCTGCGACCCCCGGCGCAACGTCTTCTTCATCGGCGGCCGCTTCAGCTGGATGCTGGCCTCCTATTTTCACCATTACCTGCGCGAGCTCAGGCCCGGCGCGCGGATTATCCGCGACTCCAGCGCCGCCTGGGCCGACTATCTTCTCGACGTCCGGGAGGGCGACGTCGTCGTCGTCTTCGATTTCCGCCGCTATCAGAAGGACGTCGAGGAATTCGCCAAGGGCGCCAAGGCGCAGGGGGCGACGATCCTTCTCGTCACCGACGTCTGGTATTCGCCCATCGCCGCCTTTTCCACCTTCGTCGTCGCCTGTCCCGTCGCCATACCGAGCGCCTTCGACAGCGGCGTCGCCGGGCTCGCCGTCGTCGAGCTGATCGTCGCTGGCGTCGTCGAGGCGCTCGGCGAGAGCGCGAAAGAGCGCATCGGCGGGCTGGAAACCCTTCGCAAGACCTTCAATCTCGGGGACTGAGCCATGCCGAGCACACCATCGCGCCGACCAGCCGATCGCACGGGGGGGCCGTCATGATCCGCGAGCCGCTGACCATGTTCTGCCATGCGGACCTGACCGGGGCGGTGCGCGGCAAAGGCGTTCCGACGCGGCTGGTGGAGCGCCGGCTGACGTCGGGCGTCGGCTGGACGCCGACCAATCTGATGTTCACGGCCTTCGGCACGATCGCCCCGTCCCCTTGGGGCGCGCACGGCGACCTGATGCTGATGCCGGACGCAGCGACGAAGGTCGAGGTCGATTTCGGCGACGGCACGCCGGCCGAGCGCTTCTATCTCTGCGACCTCACTGAGACCGACGGCTCGCGCTTCGACTGCTGTCCGCGCACGCTCTTGCGCGAGGCCGCCGCCGCGCTCCTTGAGGAGACCGGCCTCAGCCTTCGCGTCGCCTTCGAGCACGAGTTCATCTATTCCGGCGCGCAATCGCGGACGGCCGACAATTATGCGCTGGACGCCGTCCGCCGCCACGGCGCCTTCGGCGAGACGTTCCTTGCCGCCCTCAGCGCCGCCGGGGTCGAGACCGACAGCTATCTCGCGGAGTTCGGACCCGGCCAGTTCGAGGTGACGGTGCTGCCGTCCGAGCCGATGGCCGCCTGCGACGGCGCGGTGATCCTGAAGGAGATGGCGCGGGCGACGGCGTGGCGCCTCGGACACTCCTTGAGCTTCTCCCCGCGACTCTCGCCGGAAGGGCTCGGCAGTGGCGTGCACATCCATTTCAGCCTCTGGGACAAGGACGGCAGACCTGTCAGCTACGATGCCGGCGCGTCCCAGGGCGTCAGCGAGAAGGCGGGAAGCTTCCTTGCCGGAATCGTCCGCCACATGCCCGCGCTCTGCGCCTTCACCGCGCCGACGGTCGTCTCCTATCTCCGGCTGAAGCCGCATACCTGGACAGGCGCCTGGTCGAACATCGGCTACCGCGACCGCGAGGCCGGCATCCGCATCTGCCCGGTTTTCGGAAAGTCCGAGGAGAAGACCGCCGGGCAGTTCAATTTCGAGTTTCGCGCCGCCGACGCCACCGGCAATCCCTATCTCCAGCTCGCCCTCATCATCCGGGCAGGCCTTGCCGGCCTCGCGCAAGCGCTGCCGATGCCGACGCCGACCGAGGGACAGGATCCCGAGGAGATGGGCGAAGCCGAGCGCCAGGCGCGCGGCATCGTCCGGCTGCCGGACTCGGTCGATGCGGCCCATGCCGCGCTCGATGCGGACGCGGCGGTGCAGGGTTTTCTTCCTCCGCGCCTTTTGGCGGCCTACGTCGCCAACCGGCAGGCGGAATTTGCTCTCGGCCGCGACTGGTCGCCCGAGGAAATCTGCCGGCGCTATGCCGAAGTGTACTGACGCCGGCGAGCTCGACGGGCGAATGCCGCGCGAGAATGACAGGGGGACGTGAGTTGGGAAAACTGACCGGACGGATCGCGGCCGTCACCGGGGCCGCGACCGGCCTTGGCCGCGGCATCGCCGAGCTCTATGCCGCGGAAGGCGCTGCCGTCGCGGTGATCGACTGCAATGCGGAGGGCGCCCGGAGGGTCGCCGACGGCATCGTCGCCTCCGGCGGGCAGAGCCTTGCCGTGACCGCGGACGTCGGCGACGAGGCCGACGTTCTGAGGGCCTTTGCGGAGATCGCCAAAAGCCTCGGCGATCCCGACATTCTCGTCAACAATGCCGGCGTCGCGACCGTCTCGCATGTCGAGACGATGACGACGACGATGTGGAGCGAGATGCTGCGAATCAACCTCACCAGCGTCTTCTACTGCACGCGGGCGGTGCTGCCGGCGATGCGACAGCGGCGCTATGGCCGGATCATCAACATCTCCTCGCAGCTTGCCTACAAGGGCGGTGAGGGCATGGCCCACTATGCCGCCGCCAAGGCCGGGATCCTCGGCCTCACCCGCTCGCTCGCCTACGAGGTGACGGGCGACAACATCGCCGTCAACGCGATCTGCCCGGGCCCGCTCGATACCGACATGAAGCTGCCGCCGGAATGGAAGGCGAAGAAGCAGTCGGACCTCGTCATCGGCCGGGAAGGGACGATTGCCGAGGTCACGCCGACGGCACTTCTCCTCGCCGGCGAGGATGCCGCCTTCTATGTCGGCGCGACGTTCCATCCGAACGGCGGCGACATCATGGTTTAAGCGCGCCTGTCCCTGTCCCATCCAGCCCCAGCGAGCGGAATATTGCCCATGCAACGCCCGGAAGACGCCATCCTGACGCGCGAGCGGCCCTTCGACCCCAGGCGTACCTGTCTGCTCCTCGTTGATACGCAGAACTATGTCTGGAACCCCGGCGTCGCCGAACGCCTGCCGGCCTTCGATGCCGCGGTGCGCGGGACGGTGCTGCCCAATCTGCAGCGCCTCGTGACGTCCTTCCGCGCCGCCGGAGCGGAGGTGATGTACACGGTGATGGAGAACCTGACGCGGGACGGCCGCGACCGCAGCCTCGACTACAAGCTGTCGAACTTCTTCATCGCCAGGGGCTCCTGGGAGGCGAGGGTCTTCGACGCCCTTGCGCCTGATGACGACGAGATCGTCCTGCCGAAGACGTCGTCCGGCGTCTTCAACTCCACCAATATCGAATACATCCTGCGCAACATCGGCATCGACACGCTCGTCATCACAGGCTTCCTGACCGACCAGTGCGTCGATCATACCGTTCGCGATGCCGCCGACCGCGGATTCTATCCCGTCTGCGTGTCCGACGCCTGCGCCACCCATTCGGCTCCGCGCCATGACAATGCCCTGGCAGCCTTCGCCGGCTACTGCCGCACCCTCGACACCGAAGCGGCGATCGACTGGATCGCGCGGGGACAAGAGTCCTGATCTCTCATCGCGGTCGCGCGCAAGGAACGATCGCCGCGACCGTCGAAGCCGGCAATCCCGGCCCGGATCAACAGGGCGGGCGTCGAGCGGCAGACTGGGGGCACGCCTTGCCGGCGCGGCGCCAGGGGAGGCAGAGCCGCCGGCTCCCGCACCGCCCGGCGATCGATGCGCGTCGAAAGCACCCGGAACGACCGGCACGCGCCATCCGCCGCGCGGCGATTGACGGGCCCGGACCCCGGCGTTACGAATATTACCATGAAGATCGAAACAGCAGCGCCCCGGCTCGAGGCGCTCGGCAGTCCGAGCCGCCTGCGCATCTACCGCTTGCTGGTCAGGGCCGGGGAGGGCGGAATGCCCGTCGGCGGGATCCAGGACGAGTTGGGATTTCCCGCGTCGACGCTGTCGCACCACCTTCGGCGCCTCGTTGACAGGGGATTGGTGACGCAGGAGCGGCAGGGCACGACGCTGGTCTGCCGGGCGGACTTTCTGGTGATGAACGAGCTGGTGGGATTTCTCGTCGACGAATGCTGCAGCCGGCCATCCCCGTCCTCCGGGTGACCGTCACGACGCTGTCACACGCACGCCTTACTTCCAGAATCATGGATATAACAGGATGAGATCAAGGGGCCCCCTGCGGGCGCCGCAGCGGGGGACGGTCGCCGTCTGGCTGCTCGGGCTCAGCCAGATCATCGGCTACGGCACACTGTATTATGCCTATGCGATCCTCGCCCCGGAGATGGCGCGGACCTTCGACTGGCCGCTGCCCTGGATCTTCGCCGCGCTCTCCCTTGCTTTGCTGGCCGGCGGCATCGTCTCGCCCTTCGCCGGACGCTGCCTCGATCGCTACGGTTCGGCCCGCGTGATGGCCTGCGGATCGGTCGCCGCGGCAGGCGCACTGCTCCTGATCGCCTCGGCGCCGACGGGCGCCGTCCTCGTCGCCGGCGTCGTGGCGCTGCAGCTCTGTTCGCCCTTCGTCGAATACAATGCCGCCTTCGCCTATCTGGCGGAAAGCGAGGGGCAGGCGGCGCCGCGCCGGATCGTCCACCTGACACTGATCGCCGGCTTTGCCTCGACCCTGTTCTGGCCGCTGACCGACAGCCTGCTGACGGTCCTCGACTGGCGATCGATCCTCGTCTTCTATGCCGGCCTCAACCTCTTCGTCGCCATGCCCGTCCACCTCGCCCTGCGCAGGCTTCAGCGCCGGTCTGCCGAAAGGGGCGCGCAGACCATCGCGCCGGCGGCGGTCGGGGACGATACGGCCCTGCCGCTCCACGTCCAGGGGCAGGCGCTGTGGATGGTCGTCATCGGCTTTGCGCTGAGCGGCTTCCTGTTCTCGGCCATCTCGACGCAGATGGTGCCGCTCCTCGCCTCGCTCGGGATCGGCACGGCGAGCGTGATGGTCGCCGCGCTGTTCGGGCCCGCCCAGGTCTTCGTGCGCTTCGCCAATCTTGCGGGCGGAGCCGGCCGCCATCCGATCGAGGCGACGCTGGCGGCCTGCGCCGTGCTGCCGGTCGCCGCGGTCGTGCTCGCCGCGACCGCACCGGCCACCGCCGGGGCCGCCGCCTTCGCCATCCTCCTCGGCTTCGGATCGGGGCTGACGAGCATCGTCCGCGGCACGCTGCCACTGGCCCTGTTCGGGCGATCGGGCTACGGCGCGCGCCTGGGAAAGATCTCGTCGGCGCAACTTGTCAGCTCGGCGGCGGCCCCGGTCGTCCTGTCGTCGCTGATCGAGCTCTTCGGCCCCGGGCCCGCCCTCGGCCTCATCGCCGCGATCGGCGCCGCCGGCTTCCTCGTCTTCCTCGGCGTGGCTAGGCTGAGGCGCCAGTCGGTCGCGGCTTGACCGCAGTGCAGCATTCCAAGGAATATGGCGGGGGCCTCTCGCCGAAATTGCCCCTGCTATGCCTGCCCCATGGCGCCGCGTCCGACGCCGAGGTGCGGGAAAGGCCAGCGTTGATGAACCTCTTCCTCCCAGCCCGACATCGCGTGAAAGGCGATCCATGACGGTCACGATCTACCACAATCCCGGCTGCAGCACGTCCCGCAACACGCTGGCGATGATCCGCCAGTCCGGCGAGGAGCCGGAGATCATCGAGTATCTCAAGACGCCGCCCTCGCGCGAGACGTTGATCGAACTCCTCGACGTGATGGGCCTTACCCCGCGCGACATCCTGCGCAAGAAGGGCACGCCCTATGCCGAGCTCGGCCTCGACGACCCGGCGATCGACGACGAGGAACTGCTCGACGAGATGATCCGGCACCCGATCCTGATCGACCGACCGATCGTCGTCACCAACAAGGGCGTGCGTCTCTGCCGTCCGTCGGAAAAGGTGCTGGAGATCCTCGACAATCCCGTTATCGGGGCGTTCACGAAGGAGAACGAAGAGGTCGTGGCGGCGGCCGGGCGGGCTGCGTAAACTCGGTGCGGTGACCTTGCCGCTCTCGGTCGGTGGCGGGTTCGGGCGCCGGCGCTGGAGTACTCCGGCGACGGTGCGTCTTCCGCGCAGCCGAACGCTCTTGCGCCTGAATTGACCTCTGCGTCTTTGGCTTTGACTTTGACTTTGGGAGCAGATGATCGGCCGCTATCCCCTCGCAAGGGGTGGATAGCCATGCCCCACACCCTGCGGATCCGTCACCACCCACGTCTCGTCCGCTCCGGCCAGATATCCCGGCCCCACCGGCACCTTCCCGTGCCCGCCCGGAATATCCAAGACATAGGTCGGCTGGCACAGCCCGGAGACGTTGCCGCGCAACTCGCGCATCAGCGCCTGGCCCTCGCCGATCGTCGTGCGGAAATGCGCGGTGCCGGGAGCGAGGTCGGCGTGATGGAGGTAGTAGGGTTTCACCCGGTTCTCGACGAAGGCGCGCATCAGGGCGGAAAGCGTCTCGGCGTCGTCGTTGACGCCCTTCAGGAGCACGGTCTGGCTGACGAGCGGGATGCCGGCGTCGACGAGCCTTGCAATGGCGGCGATGGCGGCCGGGGTGAACTCGCGCGGGTGGTTGGCGTGGAGCGCGACGAAGACGGCGCCGCCGAAGGCTTTCAGCGCGTCGATCAGCGCGGCGTCGACCCGGGCGGGCTCGACGACGGGCACGCGGGTGTGGAGGCGCAGCACCTTCACATGCGCGATGGCGGCGAGCGCCCCGGCGATATGGGCGAGGCGGCGCGGCGAGAGGATGAAGGGATCGCCGCCGGTGACGACGACTTCCCAGATCTCCTCATGCGCGGCGATATAGGCGAGCGCCTGTTCGAGCTCCGCGTCGGAGAGGCTGCCCTGGCCGTCCGGCCCGACCACCTCGCGGCGAAAACAGAAGCGGCAATAGACCGGGCAGACATGCAGCGGCTTCAGGAGCACGCGGTCGGGGTAGCGGTGAACGATGCCGGCCACCGGCGCGTGCGCGCCGTCACCGATCGGGTCGGCAAGGTCGCCGGGCGTGGCATCGAGTTCCTGCTCGCGGGGCAGGAACTGGCGGCCGATGCCGTCGTCCTCGGCTTCGATCAGCGCCGCCATGTCCGGGGTGATCGAGACCGCATAGCGCTCGGCAACGCGCTCCAGCGCCGCCAGCCGCTCCGGTGGCACGAGGCCGGACGCGACGAGAGCGGAGGGGGTGCGCAAGGCGCGGGTCAATGCGCTGGCTCTGGCATCGGCGCCCAGATCACGTCGTCGATCCTCTCCGCGCCGACGGCGAGCATCACCAGCCGGTCGAAGCCGAGCGCGATGCCGCTGGCTTCAGGCATGACGGCGAGGGCGGCCAGAAAATCCTCGTCGAGGGGATAGCGCTCGCCATAGAGGCGCTGGCGCTCGTCCATCTCCGCCTCGAAGCGTCGCCGCTGGACGGCGGCGTCGGTGAGTTCGCCGAAGGCGTTGGCGAGTTCCACGCCGCAGCAGTAGATCTCGAAGCGCTCGGCAACCTTCGGATCCCGCGGGCTCGGGCGGGCCAAGGCCGCCTCGGGGATGGGATATTCCATGAGAATGGTCGGGCGACCGTTGCCGAGCATGGGCTCGACCTTCTCCACCAGCGCCCGGCTGACGAGATCGCCCCAGCTGTCGCCCGCCGAAACGCGCATGCCGGCCGCCGTCATCGCCCGGGCGAGGCCGTCCCTGTCGGTCGCGCCGGACGCTTCGACGGTCGCCAGGAGGTCGATGCCGGCATGGCGCTGGAAGGCTTCGGCGACGGAGATGCGCTCGGGTTCGGCGAAGGGATCGGCCTCGCGACCGCGGAAGCGGAAGCGTGTCGTGCCGGCACGTTCGGCGGCGAGAGCGATCAGGTTGGCTGCGTCCGCCATCAGCGCCTCGTAGGTCTCGCCGACGCGGTACCATTCGAGCATGGTGAATTCGGGATGGTGCAGGCGGCTGCGCTCGCCATTGCGGAAGACCGGGCCGAGGCTGAACAGGCGTTTTTCGCCAGCGGCGAGCAGTTTCTTGCAGGCAAATTCCGGCGAGGTGTGAAGATAGAGTCCTGAGCGCGCGCCGTCCTCGCCGACTAGCGTCGTGGCAAAGGCCGCCAGATGCGCCTCGTTGCCGGGCGAGACCTGCAGCGCGCCGGTGGTCACCTCGACGAAATCGCGCTGCGCGAACCAGTCGCGCGTCGCCGCCGCGATGGCGTTGCGCATCAGAAGGCGCGGCCGGCGGTCGGCGTGGACGTCGGGGGTCCACCAGGGAGAGGCGTCAGGCATGGCGGCTCGGCTCGAAAAGGGGAAAGGCGACTGGCGAATACGCCCGAGATGCGCTAGGCGCTAGCGCAAGGCCCGCCTGGGTCAGCCCAACCAACCGCTCAAATGAGGAAACACACCCTTGAAGGTGATCGCCAGTTCGCTCCGCAAAGGCAATGTCGTCGATCAGGATGGCAAGCTCTACGTCATTCTCATTGCCGAGAACATCCATCCTGGCAAGGGCAATTCCGTGACGCAGCTCGACATGCGCCGGATCTCGGACGGCGTGAAGGTGTCCGAGCGCTACCGCACGACCGAGACGGTCGAGCGGGCCTTCGTCGATGAGAGCGACCACACCTTCCTCTATGCCGACGGCGAGGGGTATCATTTCATGAATCCCGAGACCTTCGACCAGGTGCTCGTGCCGGAGAGCGTGGTCGGCGACGCCGCGCCCTACCTCATCGAGAACATGACCGTGGCCGTGTCGATCTACGACGGCGTCGCGATCTCGCTCGAACTGCCGCAGCGCGCCACTTTCGAGGTCATGGAGACCGAGCCGGTGACGAAGGGCCAGACGGCTTCCGCCTCCTACAAGCCCGCGGTCCTTTCCAACGGCCTGCGCACCCAGGTGCCCCCTCACATTGCCGCGGGCACGCGCATCGTCGTGCTCACCGCCGACGGCTCCTATGTTGAGCGCGCCAAGGACTGAGTTTCGGGCGACCTTCTCCGGCGTTCCGGTTTGCGCCGGGTTCCCCCCCGTGGGACACGCATCCAGCGGATGCGGAGGCAGCTCACCCTTCCAGATGGGCCGCCCATTCTGTGGGGCAGCCACCTCACCGGCCATCCATGAAGGTTGACGAAAAGCCAGCGCTCTTGGTGGGCTGGCGTCAGGGGCGGCTCTCATCCGGCGCCCTGTCGGTTTACGCCCTCGCGCCAGCCGAAACTGGGACGCTGCCGAAACGTCGGTTGCGGATGCGTGATGGGCACGCCGTGGGGCCGAGGCCGTCTGGGCGGCCGGACCGTTGAGGCAGGGCACAGATACTTGCAGTCCGTCCGCCCGTCCGCCCGTCGGCTGGCTGGCGCGGCAAGGCGCCGCGATTGCGACGGACTGCCCCTAAAAATGCTCGATTGTCATTGGGGTGTCGGTTTTCAGCCGTGTGGGGAGCCAGAATGCCGGACAACAGAGACTACAGCGCCGATCGTCAGGGGAAGACGAGGACGATCGGCATCCTGATCCTGATCGGTCTGGTGGCGATTTTGGTCGCGGTCCTGGCTCCCGAGCTCTGGCGGGTGTGATATCCGGCAGGCAATCAGAACGCGAAAATGTCTGATCCAGGAGAGACGGTCGGCGCTGAAGCACTGTGCGCAGGGTGACTTGGACGGCGCACCGGTCCATCTGCAAGTCGCCAGATATTCCGGTTCAGATCGAGCGCCTTGCGCGCGCAGCTCTCGCTCGTATTCGAAGGGGATTTCGGGTCGACATCCCGCAGCTTCAGCGCTGTTGGGAGCATGTTTCGATGAGGGGTGGCCGCCGGCGCCACGCGATGGTGCGCATGCTCTCGGCTCTGTTTCTCCTGGCCGGGAAATCACGCCAGCAGCCGACGATCGACGCCGCCGACAGCCGCGCCAACGGGTCCGCTGCCACCGCGCCTGCCCCTGCGCTCGCTTCCCCCTGAAGGGCGAGACGCCCTTGGTCCGCGCAAGGATCGGTCAACGCACTGCTATGGCAGCGGGCCGACCGTGAAGGGGATCGACGCGTAGTAGGCGGCGACATTGGCGATGTCGGCGTCTTCGAGGCCGGAGGCGACGACGGTCATCTGTTCGTTCTGACGCACGCCGGTCTTGTAGTCCATCAGCGCCTTGACGAGGTAGGTCTCCTTCTGGCCGGCAAGGTTCGGCGCTTCCAGCAGCGGTGCGACACCGTCCTTGCCGTGGCAGACCTGGCACATGCCCATGACCTTCTTGCCGCGCACGAGATCGGCGGCCGGGACGGAGTGAAGGCTCGCGAGGAGGATCGCGAGGCCCAGGATCAATCTGCGCAAGCGTGCGCTCCCTTCGGATGAGTCGATAAGCGAGCCGTGCGGCACGGCGGCCGAAGCGCCGCGCCGCAAAGCCTCAGCCTTCGTAGGCGATGCGCCAGACGGCGCCGGCAAGGTCGTCCGACACGAGCAGCGAACCGTCGTTCAGCATCTGGACATCGACCGGCCGGCCGAGATACTCGCCGTCCCCGGTCAGCCAGCCGTCGGCGAAGACCTCGGTTTTCGCCACCGAGCCGTCCTCCTTCAGCGAGGTGAACAGAACGCGCGCGCCGACCGGTTCGATCCGGTTCCAGGAGCCGTGCTGCGTCGTGAAGAACCCGCCGCGGTAGGCCGCCGGGAATTGCTTGCCGGTGTAGAAGGAAAGTCCGAGATCGGCGGCATGCGCGTCGCGCTCGACGGCAGGAAACACCACGCCATCCGGGATCGTGTCGTCCTTGTACTCGACCGTCCGGGTCTTGCCGCCGCCATACCAGGGGAAGCCGAAGTTCTGGTTCGGCGCGGTGATGTGGTTGGTCTCGCCCACCGGGATGAGATCGCCCATGCCGTCGACCTGGTTGTCGTTCACCCAGGCCGTCTTGTCCTTGGGGTTGAAGTCGATGCCGAGCGGATTGCGCATCCCGAGGGCATAGACCTGCCGGTCGGTGCCGTCGGTCTTCATCGAGATGACGCCGCCGATCCCCTTCTTTTGGAAGTCGGGCATGACATCGGCGGCCGGCACGTTGAAGGGCTGGCCGAGCGTGATGTAGAGACGTCCGTCCGGTCCGATGCGGCAGGTCCGGGCCGTGTGATTATAGCTCACGGCCTCGGCGGGAACGAGTTCGCCCTCCTTCACGACCGGGAAGGCGGCAACGTCCGGCCCCTCGTAGAAGAATTCCGCCGCGGGGAAGGACAAGACCCGGTTCTGCTCGGCGAGATACAGCACGCCGTCGCGCGAGAAGCAGACGCCGTTCGGAACCGCCATCTTGACCGAGGGAGCGAAGACCTTCACGTCGTCGGCGACGCGGTCCTTGTTGCGGTCGGTCACCGAGTAGACGTGTTCCTTGCGGGTTCCGACGAAGGTGACGACGCCTTGCGGACCGACGGCCATGTGGCGGGCATCCGGCACTGCAGCGTAAAGGCTGACCTTGAAACCCGCGGGAACCTTGATCTTCGCGGCGATGGCCTTCAGCGCCTCGACATTGTCTCCGCTCTGGGCAATCGGCTCCATCATGGCGGTGCCGGTTGTCTTGAAGCCGCCGAGCTTCTCCAGATTGGAGTCCTGCGCCATAGCGCTGGTGGACAGCAATGCCGTGGTCACCGCCACAATCGCCTTCATGCGCATCGAAACCTCCAGAGACCGTTGCGTCCGCTTTCACTTCAATTTGAAGTGTTGACAGATCGTCATCGAAGCATAGCTTCACAAAGGGCAGGCTATCAATCGTCCTGGTGAAAATTTACAAAAATAATTGTCCCGCAATGCAGAAATTATACTGCATTGCAAGAGAAGTACTACTGTAATGTCGCATCCACATGCGGAAAGTACTGACCGGCCAGCGTGCTGCGCGGCGCAGTGGTCGGCAAGCCATCTGCCGAGCGGGCGGATCAGGGATCGCCGCCGAGACAGGCGGCCCGGATGGCGGGTCGGATTTCAGCTGTGCCGCAGGCTCTTCGGCGCGCATGCAACTGTTTTCCAGCACATAGGCTGCGACACCGGGCGCAGCCGTCGACAACTATACGACAAGCAGCATGGTCACCTGCTCCGCCTCACGCTGGCGGATGCACCGGAAGACCTCCTCCACCGGCTTCGGCGCAAGGCCCCCCGAGGGCTCACGGGGGAGAATGACGTCAGGCTCCAGCATCAGCGCGGCCCATGGCGCGCATCTGCTGCTCACCGCCCGACAGGGTGCCCGTTGAGTTGGCGTCAGCGCAGAAATCGAGCGCCTCTTCGCCGGGCTTGACGCCGACGAGAGAATCGCAAGGAGCGACAAAAGACCGAAAACCCCGCTGTTCCGGGATTACGCAGCCTGTATCGGACTAACGCGCATCCAGCTTTCGAAAAAGCGTATCGCTGAACGCCCGTTCCGCTTGACCTCGTACATCGCGGCATCGGCTGATGCGAGCAACTCCTCAACAGTTGCACCATCCGCGAAAGAGCGCGAGACGCCCACACTCAATGTCACATCGAAGCCATGGCTGCCGGAATATGGGGAGCTTCCGGCTGCGTCCGCGAAGTCCTTCAACAGCTGCGCAAAATCGTCCTTCGACGATCTGGGCGGGCTGACGATTGAAAACTCGTCTCCGGACAACCGGCCAACGCGGCAGCCCAAGGATTCCATCCGCCGCAGCTCGCGTGCAACAGAAATCAAGACGGCATCCCCTGTGGCGTGACCGAAGTCGTCATTGAAGCGCTTGAATTCGTCGATATCGATCATGGCGAGATAGAAATCAGTCTGCGACAGCAGGAGCGCGTCGACCTGTTGGATTGCGCCGCGTCGGTTATTGAGCTGAGTAAGAGAGTCGGTGATGGATGCTTTGACCGCAACGTCACGGGCGGCCCGCAGGGTCTGCTCATTA